>NZ_FPCI01000001.1:1298333-1947500 GCF_900116385.1 Pseudoxanthomonas sp. YR558
CCATGCCATCGACGAGGCCACCGCATGCGCCTGACCCGCTGTTACGTCGACCTTCCGCTGCACCCCGGTGAGCGCATCGCCCTGCCGGAGGCGAATGCCAATCACCTCGCCCGCGTGCTGCGCCTGCGCGAAGGCGATGCCTGCGTACTGTTCAATGGCGACGGCAACGACTACGACGCCCGCATCGAAGCGATCAGCAAGCGCGAGGTCGTCGTCGAACTCCAGGGATCGCGCGCGGTGGACACCGAATCCCCTCTGCACGTCACGCTGCTGCAGGGCATCGCGCGCGGCGAGAAGATGGACCTGATCCTGCAGAAGGCGACCGAGCTAGGCGTCGCCGCGGTCATCCCCGTCGTCGCCGAACGCACCGAAGTGAAGCTGGATGCCGAACGCGCCGAGAAGCGCGTGGCCCACTGGCGCAGCGTCATCGCGTCCGCGTGCGAACAAAGCGGACGCGCACGGCTACCTGCGTTGGCAGCACCGACGGCACTCAACGACGCGGCACGCGGCCTCGAAGGCGACGCGGTGCGCTTGACACTGGACCCCACGGGCGAGGTGTCGCTGGCGACGGTGCAGATCGCAACGGGCGCGGTGGTGGTGGCGATCGGTCCGGAGGGTGGCTGGTCGCCTCGCGACCGCGAGATCCTGTCGGCGGCCGGCTTCATCGGATTGCGATTGGGGCCCCGCATCCTGCGCACCGAAACCGCCGGACTGGCGGCTATCGCGGCATTGCAATCCCGTTTCGGCGACCTGTAATGGGCAGTGCGTCAGGCCGCGTTTGCCAGTGCGTCGCCGATCATCGTTTCCACGATTTCCAGATCCGGCAGCACGGCGGCTTCGTCACCGAGTAGCACACGGACCTTGACGCCGACCGGCAGATCTTCTTCCGTCGCGTCGGCCAGCAGGCCATCGCGCGGCACGGACACCAAGCGCGGGAACGACGGTGTCAGCAGGGCGAAATAGGGGCGATCCTTGTCGCCGCTCAACGCCTTCAGCACCACGATCTTGCTGTTGAGTGCGACCGGGTCGTTCGGATTGCCACTCAGGCGGCCGAAGGCCACCAGCGGCACGGACCAACCGTGCCAGTCGATCCTGCCAGGCAACCAGTCCGGCATGCCCTCGATCGGTTCGACCGGCGCGCGCGTCAGCACTTCGGCGACGGTCGCGTTGGGCAACAGCAAGCGGTACTCGCCCGCCTGGATCAGGACGCCGCGGATTTCGTCGTTGGAATGGGCCATCGTGTGTTCCTCAGAACCAGCGGTCGGTCAGGCGCTGCGCGAGTTGCGCGGGCGAGCCCAGTTCGGCGCCATGGGCGGCCAGCGCGCGCGGCGCAGCCGGGTCGTAGCAGCCATCCTGTGATTGACCCAGCACCAGCGCGCCCTGCACGCCGAGCGCGGCGACCGGTTCAACCAGCGCGGTGTCGCTGCCACTGAGCAGCAGCACAGCGCTGTCGGTGGGCGGGAGTTGCGGAATCATGGTGTGGATGACGGCGCCGGGACGGAAACCGACCACGCCTCCGTCGACCAGCGGCACCACATCGCCGGGCATCACGTAGATGTGACCAGGCTCCGCGGCGGTGCCTGCTTCCGCCAGCGCCACCGGCATGTGCGCCACGCGCTCCATCTGCCGCACGAGATTGTCGTAGCGACCGCCATCGAGGCGCAGATGCACGAGCACCGGCTTGGGAAAGCCGTCGGGCAGTTCTGCCAGCAACTTGCGCACGGCGTCGGGGCCGCCGATGCCGGCGAACACCAGCACGGCACCTTGCACGCGCTCGGCGGTCTTGCCGCCCGCAGCGTCCAGCGGCTCCAGCGAGAGCGAGGACAGGTCGAACTTGGGGCTCGGCAGCGGAGGCGGCGTCGCCGCTGACGGCTCGGGCAGCGGCGGTGGAAGCGCTGGAGGCGTCTCGACTGCGGGGTTCGACGTCTGCGCGGTGTTGCGCAACCAGTCATCCGCATCGATCACATTGTCGCCGCCTTGTCGCGCCAGCCCGCCGGTATAGGCGAAATCGTCGCGCGGCAATTCCTGGGCGATGTCGGCCGCTTCTTCCAGATGCAGTGAGATCTCCGCATCCTGGTGCAGCTGCGCTGGCGTCACCGGCAAGCCCGGCTCCAGCTGCAGGCTGACTTCTTCCTCGCGGCCGGGCGGCAGCACGTCCTGGTGCCCGTGCAGCTTGGCCGCCAGGTGGCGCGCCCATCGCTGGGCTTCCCAGCCTTGGCGACGCGCGGCAAGCTCTGCTTCATCGAAGATCACCGAAACCGCAGGGTCGTGCAGCACGCCATCGAAGCGTTCGAGGCTGTCCTCGATCGCCGGCTCGAGTGCGACCAGCACCACCTGCGGCGCGCTGTTGCCCAGCGCATCGGCATCGAGTGTGTTCGGATCGTCTTCCAGCACGATCTCCGCGCCGGCTTCGTGCAGGGCCACCCGCAGGCGCTCGCGCGCCTCACCCGGGCGGGCCAACAGGGCAACGCGCTTGGCTTCACTCACGGACACGGGCGATTCCCAGCAGATCGTAGACGTTACGCAGCAGGTCGAGTTCCTGGTACGGCTTGCCGAGGTAGCGCTGCACGCCGATGTCGAACGCGCGCTGGCGATGCTTGTCGCCGGTACGCGAGGTGATCATCACGATCGGCACGTCCTTGAAGCGCGGGTCGGCCTTCATCGCGGTGGCCAGCTCGTAGCCGTCCATGCGCGGCATCTCGATGTCCAGCAGCATCAGGTCGGGAACGCGCTCCTCCAGCTTCTCCAGCGCTTCGACGCCATCGCGTGCGGCGGCGACTTCGAAGTTGTGGCGTTCCAGCACGCGGCTGGTCACCTTGCGCATGGTCAGCGAGTCGTCCACCACCATCACCAGCGGCACGCGCCGCTGTTCGACGGCCGTGGCCGGCTGCGCCGGCTGTGCCGGCTGTGCCAGATGGCGACGCACCAGCGGCGCGGCGTCCAGGATCACCACGACGCTGCCGTCGCCGGTGATGGTCGCGCCGTAGATGCCCTGGATAGAGGCGATCTGCGGGCCCACCGGCTTGACGACGATTTCGCGGTTGCCCAGCACTTGGTCCACGGCGACGGCGGCACGCAGGTCGCCCGCGCGCACCAGCAACAGCGGCACCTGCGCCTGGCCCTCTGCCTTCGCGGGACTGTGGCCCACGAGATGGCCGAGGTTGTACAGCGGGTAGTCTTCGCCCGCGTAGTGGTAGCTGCCGGCACCGGCGTTGAAGCGCGCGTGACTGATGCGGCCGATGCCGCTGACCGCCGCGACCGGCACGGCGAACTGTGCCTCGCCGATCTGCACGAACACCGCCTGCGTGACCGCCAGCGTTTGCGGCAGACGCAGGGTGAAGATCGCACCCTTGCCCGGCGTGGACGCGATATCCAGCGAACCGCCGAGCTGGCGGACCTCGTTGTGGACCACGTCCATGCCCACGCCACGGCCTGCCAGCTGGCTGACCTTGTCGTACGTGCTGAAGCCGGACTCCAGGATCAGACGGTCGAGGTCGGCGTCTGCCAGCGTAGCGCCTGGCTGGATCAGGCCGCGCTGCTCGGCGCGACGACGAATCGCATCGCGGTTGAGGCCAGCACCGTCGTCGGAGACGACCAGCACCATTTCCGAACCTTCCCGCCGCAGCGCAACCTGCACGGTGCCTTCTTCCGGCTTGCCGGCCTTGCGGCGGTCCTTCGGCGATTCCAGGCCGTGGGCCACGGAGTTGCGCAGCAAGTGCTCCAGCGGCGCAGTCATGCGCTCCAGCACGTTGCGGTCCATTTCGCCGTGCGTACCCGACAGCTGCAGGTTGACCTGCTTGTGAGTATCGGTACCGGCCTGGCGCAGCACGCGGCGGAGGCGCGGCACGATGCCTTCGAACGGCACCATGCGCGCGCGCATCAGGCCGTCCTGCAGCTCCGAGCTGACGCGCGACTGCTGTTGCAGCAGGCTGTCGTACTGGCGCGACAAGTCGTCCAGTACGCCCTGCAAGCCGCTGATGTCGGCGGCCGATTCGGCCAGCGCGCGGCTGAGCTGCTGCAGCGTGGAGAAGCGGTCCAGCTCGAGCGGATCGAACGTCGGGTCCTGCTTCTCGTGCTCGCGCTGGTAGCGGGCGACGATCTGCGCTTCCGTTTCGAGGTCGAGGCGACGCAACTGGTCGTGCAGGCGGATGTTGGTGCGGTCGAGTTCGGCCATCGCGCCGCGGAACGCGCCAAGCTGCTGTTCCAGACGTGCACGGTAGATGGCGACTTCGCCGGCGTGGTTGACCAACCTGTCCAACAGGTCCGCGCGGACGCGCACCTGCTCCTGCTGGCCCATCGGGAAGAACTCTTCCTCCGCATGCGCCGTCAGGTCCGTCTCGATCGGCGCCGACAACGGCGCCAATTCCACCGGCGCGGCCGGCGCCTCGCTTGCCACCGGCGCATCCGGCAATTCGATGCCGCGGGCGCGCGCGTTGAACTCGGCGATCATCCCATCAGGGATGGTCACGGCGCGGCGCGCCGTGACGCGCGCCAACTGGCCGTGCAGCGTATCGAAGCCGCGCTCCAGCAGCTGGATCGCACGACGGTCCAGTTCGGTACGCTGCCCGACGATGGACTCCAGCATCGATTCGATCGCGTGGCCCAGGTCGCCGACGGCATGGATGCCGGCCATGCGCGCGCCGCCCTTCAGCGTGTGAAGGTCGCGCTGCAGGCTGATGAGCAGCGTGCGGTCTTCGGGCGTTTCGCGCAGCTTGGCCAGCAGGTCGTCGGAGTGATCGAGCAGGTCGTTGCCTTCCTCGATGAAGATCTCCACCAGGTCCAGGTCCAGACCGGTCAGGTCGAGGGCCTCTTCCGGCTCCGGCATGTCGGCGGGCGCACTGGTCACGGCAGACTCCTCGGCTTCGGCGGAGGCGACGACTTCAAGCTCGGCGGGTTCGCTGGTTTCCAGCACATCGGCTGGCGCTTCGGACGCGGCAATGTCGTCGACGACGGCTTCCTCGACGGCAGCTTCGTCTTCGACAGGCACCGCTTCGACCGCGGCCTCCTCGACGAAGGCTTCTTCCACTGGCGTCGTTTCGGCAACGACGTCCTCGACGGCATCGTCTTCGGCAGGGGTCGCGTCCGCGACCACCTCCTCGACAGGCTCGGCGACGTCGGTGGCGTCCTCAAGCACGATCTCCTCGATCGCGATCTCTTCAGCCACCGCAGGCTCGATGACGGCCTCGTCGGTGGCGGCCTCGATCGCCATCTCTTCGACCGCGATCGAATCGTTGGCCCCTTCGGCCACGCGTTCCTCCACGACGACGTCTTCCGCCGGCGTGGCTTCGACAGCGACGTCTTCGGTAGGTGCGGCCACATCGTTGGCCGGCTCGATCGTATCGGACAGGAAGGCGGGGAGGTCGCCATCGACCACAAGCGCGTCGTCGATGGCGGCCCCTTCGGACGCCCCTTCGACAGATGTTTCGCCTGCATCGGCCTGCACGCGTTCACCATCGACCGTGTCGGTCGCGGTGCCCGTCGCTTCCACATGGGTGCGCGGCAGGATGCGGTAGTCGATGTCGTAGAACGTCACTTCCGGCGACTGCGGGGTCAGCGTTTCGGTGCCTGCAGCCACGCTCTGTTCGGTGCTTTCGGCGGAGGCGACGTCTGGCATCAGGTCGCCGCCGGCACCGTGCGCCGTGTCGTCCAGGTAAGCCGACAGGTCCAGCGCGGCGAGTTCGATATCGCTGGGCGCGACCGGCGGCGCGATCGTCGGCATCTGCTCGGTGTAGGTGCCCTGGCGCGCGTCGTCGACGATCTGTGCACCTTGGCGCTGTTCCGGCAGGCTGTCGCGCAGCGCAACCAGTTGGCCGGCGAGCGAGGCAAACACGGGGATGCGCGGCGAAGGCGCCTGCAACGCGGCCACGCTGCGGCGGATCGCCTGCGCGGTGTCCGCGATGGCGGATACGCCTTCCGGCGTCGGCGTCTCGCCCGCCGCCAGCAAGCGCTTGACGTACTGTTCGGCCGCCGAGGTGACTTCGGTGATTTCCGGCACGTCGGCCATCGCCAGCGCACCGTTCATCGTATGCACGGCGCGCAGCAGTTCTTCGTTCACCGGTACCGCATTGACCTGTGCTTTTAGGAGCCAGGTGTCGACGGTGTCGAGGTGGTTGTCGACCTCCGCTTCCAGGATCTCGCGCAGCACCGCGTCGACGGACGCCGGCGTGCCTTCGGTTTCCGGTTCGAACACCGCAGGCACGTCCTCGATCGCCGGCGTGGCGATCGCGGCGGGCGCGGGCTCCACAAACCCGGCGCCTTCGTCTTCGTCCATCACGGTCGGCTGGGCGCTGTAGTACGCCTCTTCGCCGGCGGCCAGGCGATCCGCAACATCCTGAATGCCCGTCAGGTCGGCCGTGACGCCGCCCTGGCCGCGCAGTGCGGCGTTGAGCTGCGGGAGGACATCGCACGCCAGTTCAAGCAGGGCCTCGACGGCATGGCTCGGCTCACGCGTGCGATCCAGCACGCGATTGAGCATGTTTTCGATTTTCCAGCTGAACTCGCCCAGCGTCTTGGCGCCGACCAGGCGACCGCTGCCCTTCAGCGTGTGGAACACGCGACGGATCGGCCGCAGGCGCTCCAGGTCTTCGGGGTTGCTGCGCCATGCGGGCAGCAACTGGCGCAGGTTGACGATCTCTTCGTCGAACTCCTCGAGGAATACCTCACGGATCTCATCGTCGATGTCGGTGGCGTCGCTGTCGAAGCCACCGATCACCGTCGCAGCCGGCAGCGCGGCGGCCGCCGCGGCGATCTCGTGCCGCAGGTCGGGCAGCGCTTCCTCTTCGGGTTCGATCGGAGTGAAGGGCGCGACGTCCTCGCCTGTCACCTCGATCTCTGCCGGCGCATCGATCGATGCCGGAGCAGCTTCTTGGTCCTCGAGTTCGACGACAAAGTCCGTGGCCTCGACGCCCGTGCCGGCCTCTTCGAAGCCGACCGGATCAAAGGCGCTCGCATCGGCCAACACCGGCGCGGCGTCGATGGGTTCCAGCGTCAGCGCGCCGAATGCGGGAGCACCCGCATCTGCGGCCACCGTTTCGACAGGCGCCGGTTCTGCGACAGCCTGCGCAGGCTCCGGTTCGACCACGCTCGGTACGGCCGCAACGGCCGCGATCGCGGGCTCGACAGCCGCCGGCGCTTCGGGCGGCAGCGGCCAGTAGCGCAACGCCTCGAGGCTGCCGCGCGTGATCTCTAGGATGTCTTCGCGGTTGGGCCGGCGCTCGCGCAGCGCTTCCAGGTAGTACTCGAGGCTGGCCATCGCATCGGCCAGGGTGTCCAGCTGCTGGCCACCGGGCACGCGCTTCTTGCCGATCAGTTCGCCGCTGACGTAACGGCGCACACCGACCACGTAGTCGCCGGCCTGGCCCAGTTCGAGCATGCGCAAGGCACCTGCCACCTCGTCGAGGAGGCGCGGCACGTCGGACAGTTCGGCGTGATCCCAGTTGGTTTCAATGAACGCGACGAAGCGTTCGCGTGCACCGGCGAAGTTGATGATGGCCTCCTGGGCCAGCACTTCGACGGTCCGCTGCGACTCCGCGGCGCTGGGGTCGGGGCCGGCATCGCCGGCGCTGCCCAGCCGGGCGACCTGGTCGTCCAGCGAAGCATCCACGTACAGCAACGCTCCCGCGACGTCGAGCAACGTCCCCTCGTCCGCGGGGCGGCTGCCCGAGACGACTTCGCGCAGGGTGTCGCGCTGCTGCATGACCACGTCGCGTGCCACGCCCAGGCCCATCATGCCGAGCGTATCGGCGACGTTACCGAGTTCGGCGACCTGCGGCTCGAGTTCGTCGGCCGCATTGCCGGTACGCAGATGCAGGTCGAGCGCATCCTTCACCCGCAGCAGCTCTTCCTTCACTGCATTGCCGACGGTATCGAGCAACTCGCGGTTGCGACCGCTCAGGCTGCTGCGCGCGTGATCAATCTCGGCTTCACTGGGCGTCGCCTCCTCGCTGGCACCGCCCGGGAACAGCATGCTTTCGTTGAGGCCCGACGCGCCACGCGCGGCACGGATCTCGTTGAGCAGCGGCAACAGCACGATCGGAATGTCGCGATGGCCTTCCTGCAACCGCTCCAAATAGTCGGGCAGCAGTACGGCGCCGCGCATCAGCGTGGCACAGGCGTCGTCGCGATCGCCCACGCCACCTTCCTGCAGTGCCTTTGCGAGCAGCTCGAGCTCCTCGGCCACCATCGCGGGCGCATACAGTTCCACCATGCGCAGCGTGCCCTGCACCTGGTGCAGGTAGCCGGCGCAGAATCGCATGCGACTGGTATCGGCGGGCGCCTCGACGAAGGATTCGATCTCCTGCCGCACCAGGCGCAGGGTTTCGTCCAGCTCGGGCTTCACCCAGCCGAGTACGGCATGGCTCATGGCCTCGCGCAGCGCACTCATCGGCGGATCCCCGCGGCAACGGCGGAACCGTCAGCCTCGCGCTGCAGGCGGGCGGGATGGCGTAGGAAGTTCATGCGGTACGTCCCGTCCTCAGCCCGGCAGCTTGAAGTCGGCGACCGAGCGGCGCAGGTCCGACGCGAGTTGCGCCAGGTGGCCGATCGATTCGGCGGTCTGGCCCGCACCCAGCGAGGTCTGCGAGGTGATCTGCCGGATCACACCCATGGTCTGGGTGATGTCCAGTGCCGCCGTGGACTGCTGCTGCGCAGCGGAGGAGATGTTCTTGATGAGGTTGTTGAGGTCGTTCGACACGCGCTCGATCTCGCCCAGGGCGGTACCCGCGTCTTCGGCCAGGCGCGCACCGGAGACCACTTCGGCGGTGGTCTGCTCCATCGAGCTGACCGCTTCGTTGGTATCGGCCTGAATGGTCTGTACCAGCGATTCGATGCGGCGCGTCGCGCCCGAGGTGCGTTCGGCGAGGCGCTGCACTTCGTCGGCCACGACCGCGAAACCGCGGCCCGCTTCACCGGCCGAAGCCGCCTGCACAGCGGCGTTCAACGCCAGGATGTTGGTTTGCTCGGAAATGTCGTTGATCAGTTCCACGACCGAGCCGATTTCCTGCGAGGACTCGCCCAGGCGCTTGATGCGCTTTGAGGTTTCCTGGATCTGGTCGCGGATCTGGTCCATGCCGCGGATCGTCTCGCGCACTACGCCGGCACCTTCGGTGGCGATCTGCACCGAGCGCTGCGCCACTTCGGCGGACTCGGTGGAGTTCTTCGACACCTGGTCGATGCTGGTCGCGATCTCGCTGATGCGGTCGGACGCGGTGGTGATCTGGTCGGCCTGGTGACCGGCGGCCTCGGCCAACTGCAACGCCGTGGCCTGCGTTTCCTGCGTCGACGCCGCCACCTGCACCGAGGTGTCGTTGATCGTCGTCACCAGGTTGCGCAGTTCGTCCACGGCGTAGTTGATGGCGTCCGCGATGGCGCCGGTCATGTCCTCGGTCACGGAGGCTTTCACCGTCAGGTCGCCCTCACCCAGCGAGCTGATTTCGTCCAGCAGTCGCATGATCGCCTGCTGATTGCGGCTGTTGTATTCCACCTGCGTCTGGTACCGGACTTCCTGCTCGCGCTGGCGGGTGCGGTACAGCGAATACAACAGGCCGATGATGGAGATCAGCGCCGCGGCACCGGAGGCGATGCCCAGCCAGAAATTCGGAAACAGGCGCGTGTCGCGCACCGAACCGAAGGCCGAGAATGCCTGGAACAGGTTGGTGCTGTCCTGAAGCATCTGGCCGGAGCCGTTGGTCAGCGCAGCCGCCGCGCCCTGCGCGGCGAACAGGTTGCGGGAGCTGGCGAGGATCGCGTCCAGATCCTTCTTCATCGTCGCCCACAACGTCTGCGAGTTCTGCAGCGCGGCCAGCGCCGCGCCGTTGCGGACGGCAGCGATGCCGAGTTCGTTGTTGCCGTTGCGCAGGCCTTCCAGCACCTGGCCGAACAGCACGGCGTCGCGGCCCAGCGCGTCACCGGCGGTGGAGGCACCGGCGCCACCGGCGCGGATTTCCGTCACGCGGCGGGCCATGGTGCCCGCCAACACGACCTGCTGCAGGGCGCTATAGATCTGCGAGGACGGCGCACCGCCTGCCGACATCGCGCGCACCACTTCGTTGAGCTGCGCCTGCAGGCTAGGCACCTGGGCGGCGAAGCGGTCGGCGTTGCCGGCCAGCGCCAGCACGGCCGCTTCGGACGCGATGATCTGGTCGGCGTTCTTGCCCAGCGGTGCCCACGTGGCGGCCAGCTTCTCCAGCGGGTCTGCCACGGCGCCTTCGTTGCTGAAGCGTGCCTGCAGGTCGGAGACCGTGGACTCGACCGACTGCTTGGTTTCCTTGAAGGCCTTGAACGCGGCCGCGTTGCCGGCGACCGCCTCCCGGCCTTGGTTGGTCAGCTGTTGCGAGAGCACGCGCATGTCCGATGCGCCCGTGCTGGCGCCCGACAGGCGACTGCCCTGGTAGGTGGCCACGCCGGTGTTTGCACCGAACACGATCACCGAGATCGCCAGCAACGCCAGCCAGAAGCTGTTGCTGAAGCTGCCGATCTTGCTGGCGCTAGGAGAATCCGACGCAGTGCTCATTTTTCAACCCCTGGAAAATAGCGTGTCGTCCGCGCTCAGAGCGCGGCTTGGCGGAACTCGGGCGTACGCGCGAGCAATCCCAGCGCGAATACACCCCATTGCTGATCGTCGCTGGCGAAAGCCCGCTCGATGAAATGCGCGTAGCGGCCGTCCGCCAGATCCCCCGGCTCGACCTGCTGCGATTCGTGGAAGCTGCGCTGGCCGTACAGCTCGTCGATGGTCAGCGCGACGTCGCCGCCGGACTGCCGCATGACCAGCACGCGCTGACCCTCGTGCAGCACGGTGCGCTCGCCTTCGAGGAACTGCTTCAGGTCCACGACGGGGAACAGGTTGCCGCGCAGGTTGCCGATCCCCAACAACCACGGCTGCGCCCCCGGCACCGGCGTCACCGGCGGCATCGGCACGATTTCCACCACTTCCCCGAAGTTGGAAATGAGCCGGCGCTTGCCCACCCGGTAACCGACCCCGCGGTACTGGTCTTGCGCAATCTCGCGCGCAGGCTGCACCACGGCATGCGCCAGACTGCGGCGCTCGTATTCGGCAAGCGTATCGAACGGTGTGCGGATCATCGCCCGCCCCCTGTGCACTCAGTACGATGGGTCCCCATGGCGTCAGCCCCTCAGGTGCTGACGTGGGCGCGGATGGCGTCGAGGAGTTCCTCGCGCGTGAACGGCTTGGTCAGGTATTGCTCCGAGCCGACGATGCGTCCGCGCGCCTTGTCGAACAGGCTGTCCTTGGACGAGAGCATGATGACCGGCGTGGACTTGAAGACCTGGTTGTTCTTGATGAGCGCGCAGGTCTGATAGCCGTCCAGCCGCGGCATCATGATGTCCACAAAGATGATCTGCGGCTGCTGGTCGGCGATCTTGGCAAGCGCCTCGAACCCGTCCGTCGCCGTCACCACCTCGCAACCCTCGCGTTTCAGCAGGGTTTCCGCGGTGCGGCGGATGGTTTTCGAGTCATCGATCACCATGACCCGTAGGCCGTTGAGTCCGCCGGCCTGGCCTTCATTCTGCGTCATTACCTGATTTCCCCATGCGCGCGCGGCTTCATTGACGAACTGGCCGCGCTGCGTTGCCTGCTTATATCCCCTATCCCGGCGCGGACTGTCAAGCCGCGTCTCTGCGGGCCATTCGGCTGAACGACACGATGCGAACTGCGTCTCAATTTCCGGCCATCCACGGAATGCCTCGTTCCGCGGGCGCCGGGAGGGCCGCACGGTGCCGCCTGATACCATCACGCGGTCATCCGCAGAACCGCCCCCATGCCGCTGGACATCGTCGTCGTCATGGACCCGATCGGGTCCATCAAGATCGCCAAGGACACCACCTTCGCCATGCTGCTGGAGGCCCAACGGCGCGGGCACCGGCTGCATTACGTCACCCCCGGCCGGCTGGCCCTGCGCGACGGCCGTGCCTTCGCTGACGTCGCTCCGCTGACCGTGAAGGACGACAAGGCCGGCTGGTTCACCCTGGGCGAGCCGCACGAGCTCGCCCTCGGCCCCGGCCAGGTCGTGCTGATGCGCAAGGACCCGCCGGTCGACGACCAGTACCTTTACGACACCCACGTGCTCGGCATCGCCCAGCAGGCCGGTGCGCTGATCGTCAACGACCCCCAGGGCCTGCGCGACTACAACGAGAAGCTGGCCGCCCTGCTCTTCCCGCAATGCTGCCCACCGACCTTGGTCAGCCGCGACCCCGCCGCATTGAAGGCGTTCGTCGCCGAACACGGCGAAGCGGTGTTGAAGCCCTTGGACGGCATGGGCGGACGCTCGATCTTCCGGGTGAAGGCCGGCGACCCCAATACCAATGTCATCCTGGAAACCCTGGTCGGCCCCGGCCACCTGACCCTCGCGCAGCGCTTCATCCCCGGCATCAAGGACGGCGACAAGCGCGTGCTGCTCATCGATGGCGAACCCGTGGACTACGCCCTGGCGCGCATTCCGCAGGGCGACGAGTTCCGTGGCAACCTGGCCGCCGGCGGACGCGGCGAAGGCCGCCCACTGAGCGACCGCGACCGCTGGATCGCCGCGCAGGTGGGCCCGGAGATGAAGCGCCGCGGCATGCTGTTCGTCGGCCTGGACGTGATCGGCGACTACCTGACCGAGGTCAACGTCACCAGCCCGACCTGCGTGCGCGAACTGGACGCGCAGTTCGGCCTGAACATCGCCGGCCTGCTGTTCGACGTCATCGAGAAGAAGCTGGCCTGAGATGTCGGCCGTTCCGGTGACCCCGCCGAAGATCGGCGCGAACGAACGTCTCGGCGCCACCCTGGCGCTGTCGCTGATCGTGCACGGCCTGCTGGTGCTGGGCGTCGGCTTCGCGCTCGACGACGCAGCGCCGGTGATGCCCACGCTGGACGTGATCCTCAGCCAGACCAGCACCCCGCTGACGCCGAAGGAGGCGGACTTCCTCGCCGCCGCCAACCAGGAGGGCGGCGGAGAGAGCGAGCAGGCCAAGCGGCCGCGCGACAGCCAGGCGGGCTGGATCCCGCAACCCGATACCGGCCTGGCACCGCAACCGCTGCGCGCGCAGACCACGGCACCGGTGCCGCCACCCGAAAGCCGCGTGATCACCACGCGCGAGGCCGAGGCGCGCACGCCCACCCCGGAAGCCCGCCCGCAACCGGACCAGCCGGACCTGCCGCAGGGCGAGCAGAAGGTGCAGCGCGACGCGGAGATGGCGCGCCTGGCGGCCGAGTACCACCTGCGCTCGGAGTTGTACGCCAAGCGACCGAAGCGCAAGTTCGTCTCGGCGAGCACCAGGGAATACGTCTACGCGAACTACCTGCGCGCGTGGGTGGACCGCGCGGAGCGCGTCGGCAACCTCAACTATCCCGACGAGGCGCGCCGCAAGCGCCTGGCCGGCACGCTGGTGATCAGCGTGGCGGTACGTCGCGACGGCAGCGTGGAGCAGACGCGCATCATCCAGTCCAGTGGCGTCCCGCTGCTGGATTCCACGGCGAAGCGGATCGTGCAGCTCGCTGCGCCCTTCCCGCCGTTGCCCGAGACCAGTGAGAACGTGGACATCCTGCACGTCACCCGCACTTGGCGCTTCCTGCCGGGTGGCGAGGTCCGCGACGACTGAGCGGGTCAGGGCGGCGCCAGTCCGCCCGGCAATCGCAGGTTCCGCCGCAGATAGGTGCGCACGTCGGCAGACGGGGCTACCGGTGCCGCGCCACCCAGCGAGCGGTGCAGCATCGTTTCGATCAGGTAAGCGCGCGCTTCGCGCGCCAGCGGCGAGCCGCCGTCGTGGCCGGCCTGCTCGTCGACCAGCAAGGCCACGTCCTTGTCCGCCAGCTTCAACCGCGCCGCGTACTCAATGACACCCGCCAGGCCCACGCGCCGGTCTTCGCCGCCGGCCACCAGCAGGACCGGCCGGCGCAGACGTGCAACGTTGGCCAGCGGCGACTGCGCGTGCAAGCGCGCCATGGTCGCCTTGTCGGCGACGTCGATGCCTTGGCCGAGCAACCAGGTCTCCATCGGCACCACACGACCGATCTCCAGCGCCTCCGGATTGCGCAGCACCCAGCGCAACACCCAGCCGAAGTCCGGCGGTGGCACGGTGGCCACGGCCACCTTGAACAGGTCGGGATCGAAGGTCGCACCCAGCAGCGCGGAGTAACCGCCGAACGAAGCGCCGACGATGCCTACGCGTTCGCGATCGCCGACGCCCTGGTCCAGCAGCCAGCGCGTGCCTTCGACGATGTCGGCCTGGACGCGGCCGTAGCCGAAGTCGCCGCGAGCCGCCAGCACGTAGTCGCGACCATGTCCCGTGGAGCCACGGAAGTTCGGCTCGAACACGGCGTAGCCACGATTGGCGAACAACTGGCTGAGCGCGCGGTACTCGGGCTTCCAGTGATTCCAAGGCCCGCCGTGCGGCACCACCAGCAGCGGCACGCGCGCGGCATCGCGGCCCGGCGGCAGCCAGAGGAATCCGTGCACGCGGCGACCATCGGACGCGCTCCATGTCACCGCGGTCGGTCGCGCCAACGCGGTGGCGTCCAACGCGGTGCCCTGCTCGCCCGAACGCCGGTCCAGCGGCACGTCGTCCAGCAGGGGCGAAACCGCGCGCGTCGCGGGGTCGTACAGGTGCCAGCGGCGCAGCGGAGCCTGCGGCGATGCGGCTTCCACCAGCCAGCGCGCGCCGATGCCGACGCCCGGCTGCAGATCGAGGTCGCGGCCCGGCAGCGCCGCGCGCAGCGCCGCCAGATGCGCGTCATCGTGGGGGGTAAGTGCGTACAGCTGAGAGGTCGTACTGCGGTAAGCGACGAAGCGCGGCTGGCGTTCGACGGGATCCTCGATGATCTCGTCCACGTCCGCCGTGCGCTGCGGATCCGTGTGCACCTCGACGATGCGTCCGTCCACCTGCAGCCGCACCAACCGCGACAGGTCGCCCTGCACGTCGGTGCGCAGCCAGGCGCCACCGCCGGGCGCGAGCCCACGCAGTGCGCAGCGCCGGCTGGGATCGCAGCGCAGGACGGGCTGCGGCGCGCCGCGCACCATCCGATGGATCACCAGTTCGCCGCCTTCCACGCGCTGCAGCCAAGCCAACCGGCCTTGCGCATCGATCACGGCATCGACGATGCGCTGGCGGTCCTGCCACAGCGTCGTGCGCCGACCACGCATGTCCACGCGCAGCAATCGCCAACTGCGGGGCGCCGCGGCGGGTCCCTCGCGCTCCACCAGCAGCACGGCGGACGGTTGGCTGGGGTCGATGTCCAGCATGGCGGGCGACGCCGTGCCGCCCAGCGTCGCGACCCTTCCGGATCCAGCCTGTCCGTTCACGGCCAGTGCCTGCAGATCGCGCGACGAACGCAGCAGCAGCCACGCGCCATCGCGGGTCCAGTCCAGCGCGTCCGCCCGGGTATCGCCCAGGATGCGCCACGGCGCGCCGCCGGCCGTCGCACGCAGCCACACTTCGCGCCGATCGCCGCGATCGCGCAGCCACGCTACGTGTTTGCCGTCGGGCGACAGCCGGATCGCGACGACCGCCCCACGCTGCAGGAAGGCGCTGCGCGGCAGCACAGGCGCGACCGGCCGTGCGCGCTCGGCGGCGACGTAGTCCTGCAAGTCGGGGGCGGCCACCGCGCACGGAATGGCGGACAACAGGGCGCATGCGGCCACGGCCATGCGCGCGCCGGCACGCAGCGGGAACAGATTCATGATCCTCTCCTCGGCGCTATTCGCGCGGTCAGGCCGCGGCGGGTTGTGGTAATGGCATGCGGACGTCCTCGCGGCGCGGCACCAGCAACCACAAGCTCGCCAAGGCGGGCAGGCCGATCACCGCACACGCGGCGACCCAGGCCCAGCGGCCCGTCGTCGACAGTTGCGCACGCGCCGTCAGCCACACCGCGCCGGCCAGCGACAGCAGCGACAACGCCGCTGCAAGCCACAGCATCGAAGCGGGAATCGCAGCAGGCCGGGTGACGTCGAGCGGCAACGGCGGCGCGAACAGGTTGCGCGCGGCTTCCGTGATGGCGTGCAACGCCGGCGACGGCCATACGCTGCGGTAGCGGTACACCGGCGGATAGTCGAAGGCCATCGCGCGACGGTGCACGGTTTCGATGCGGCCGTCGTCGTGCGTGCGCAGCGTGACCTGTGTCGGCGCAGCGCCATCGCTGGCGTGCGAGCGCGCCGAGAATGCGATCGAGATCAGGTAGCCATCGACCAGTTCCACCAGGTCCAGGTTGCGCAGGTCGCCCATCTCGCCGGGCAGCGGTACGCGCAAGCGCGGCACCAGCAGTGCCTGGCCTTCCACCAGCGGTCGGGCATCGTAGAAATACAGGGCGCGATCGCTGAGCATGCCGATGCCCTGGCCCAGGGGACCGCCCCCCATCAGGGTTTCGCCCGCGGCGACGCGCACGCGCGGCAGCACGCGATGCTCGGCGCTCATGTACTGATAGAGGGTGTCGCCACCGACCAGCACCGCATCGCCCGGCTCCATGCCCGGAAGCGCGTCGCCCGGCAACACCACCGCGGGGAACGCAGCCTGTTCCGCCCCGATACCGAGGGCACCCACCGCGCGGTTGTCGGCCAGCCGGTAACCATGCAAGCGCATGTCGTCGTGGCTGAACACCCAGCGCTCGCGACGTTCGCCATCGTCGAACTCCATCGGCCGGAAATTGCCCAACTCCTGGTACTGCGGCAGCTTCGGCACCTGCACGCCGAGTCCGTCAGGTTCGGACAGGCGGATCTGCTCGCGCAACAACGGCGCATCCGGATGCCGGCTATCGCGCAGGCCGGCGATCATACGTTCGCGCGGATCCATCTTCTCCACTTCGTTGTGCCCCCCCACGGGCGGCACCGGGGTGTTGTTCGGATGGCTGCCCTGCGCGATCCACAGCATCTCCAGGCCGAACAGCAGCACGAGCGCCATCACGTGGACCGCCACCTGCAGCGGCAGGGCGACGGCAGCCGTGGCGAACAGTCCGCGCGGCGGCGAGTCCAGGTCGGCGACGAACGCCACGCGCAGCAGCACCGCCAGCCAGGCCATCACGATCAGCTCGATCGCGATCATCCCGAAACCGTAGGCACGGCTGACCAGCAACCAGACCAGCAGCACCAGCGCTGCGCCGGCCCACCGCCATCCGCGCAAGCTGCAGAACGCACCCGCGAGATACGCGGACGTCGCGATTAGCGCACCCGACACCGGCAGCAGCCAATGGCGCAAGTCGACCACGCGCGGCGTCAGCGCGTGTTGCCAGAGCGCGACCAGCAGCAGCGGCAGCGCCACGGCGACGGTGAGCAGTACCGCCGCGGCCGCGGCGAGGGCGAACGCCACGCGCGCCGGTGCCATCGGCCGGTGCAGCAGGCTCAACCACTGACTGGGCTTGCGATAGCTGCCCATCTGGTACAGCCCGAGCAGCAGCCCGCACAGCGCATACACGCCGCCGATCACCCGGTGCACCACCAGCGGTTGCTGGGCCAGGTCCACCACCCGTGCCATGAAGGCCAGTGCGAGCAGGTGCACGATGGCCGCCAGCAAGGCCCAGCCGCGGAAGCGGATCAGTTCGCTCTTGAAGAAGTCGTACATGGGGTCGTTCCTCAGGCGGCGGCCGGCGCGGCGTGGTTCTTGGCCAGGAAGCCGTTGACCGCGCGGTCCAGGCTCACCGGCATGCTGCGGATGGAGCGCGCACCCTGCGCGCGCAGGTAGTCGGCAAAGCTTTCGTCCTGGTCGAGCACCAGGTAGTGGTGCAGTCCGTCCAGGCGCTGCACTTCCAGCAGACCGGGCACGCTCTGCGGATCGGGTCCCTTGAAGGGGATGTCGGCCACCCACAACGCCACGCGCGAGGTGAAGTCTTCCGGCGCGGACATGTTCTTCAGCTGCCCACGCTCGAGGATGATGAGGTTATCCGCGACGCGCTCGATCTCTTCCATCTGGTGCGAGCAGTAGACGACCGTGCACTGCTCCGCCGCGTTGCTGTACATCAGCGATTCGAGGAAGGCGCGCTTGGCGACCACATCCAGCCCGAGCGTCGGTTCATCGAGCACCAGCAGCTCCGGCGTCTGTGCGAGCGCCAGCGCGAGATTGAGTCCGGCACGCTCGCCGCGTGATAGCTGCGAAACCTTCTGCTGCGGCAGCACGTGGTAGTGGCCGATCACGTCCTCGTAGGCGCGCGCGTTCCAACGCGGGTACTGGTGCTGCTGCATCGCACGCACCTGCTCCACGCGCATCCAACCCGGCAGCGTGTGTTCTTCGTTGACGAAGCCGACGCGCGCGCGATCGGCGGGCAATAGTCGCTGGCTGTCGCGGCCCAGGATGTTTGCCGTGCCGGACGTCGGCGGCAGGAATCCCAGCAGGATGCGGAACAGCGTCGACTTGCCTGCGCCGTTCGCGCCCACGATCGCGTGGATGCGCCCGCGCGGAATCGCCAGGTCCAGGTGGTCCAGCGCCAGCTTCGCGCCATAGCGTCGGGTCAGAGCCCGGGTTTCGATCACATAGTCATCGGACATGTCGGGCTCCCGGCTCAGGCGATGCGGCGCGGCGCCAGACGGCGCAGGGCGTGCGATACGCGCGACTCCACCTCGTCGGCGGCGAAGTCGAGCGGGATCACGTCGTTGACGAAGCGGCCGACGGCGTCGTCGAGCCGGCGCTCGCGCTCGGCATCGGACAGCCGCTGGCGCGGCGCGGCCACATACAGGCCCATGCCCTGGCGCGATTCCAACCACCCTTCCGTGGTGAGCTCGGCATAGGCCTTGGCCACCGTGTTGGGATTGATGGCCAACTGCTGGGCCAGCCCGCGCACGCTGGGCAACTGGTCGCCCGCCCGCAACCCGCCGGTGGCGATCTGCATGCGCACGCCATCGACGATCTGGCGAACGATGGGCCGCGGATCGCCGGTGGCGATCTGCAACATCAGCGGGGTGGTGCGGGCCATGGCAGTCTCCAGGCAGCTGTACTAACACACATAGTACAGTTGGAACAGAAGCCGTCAACCCTGACCGACGACACCCCTCCGGGACGCCGCCTCAGCTGCGGGCGCGCAGGGCTTTCTGTTCTTCCAGGGTCAGGGCGACGTTGTTACGCAGGTACGCCGGTTCGACGCGCTCGGGCGCGATGGCTTCCCCGCGATGCCAGGCGTCCACGGCCAGGTGCGCCAGGTCGGCGGCGTGCGGCAGTGCGTGCGCATCGATACGGGCGAAGCGCGCCTGCAGTGATGTCGCCAGCACGCCTTCGCCCGCGGCGAAGCCGGTGCCCACACCGATCCAGCCCACGGCGTCGCCGGGCAAGCGGTACTCGGCCGGCGCGATGACGGTTTCATCGGTCGTCGCCTGCAGGCCATCGCCCTGCCGGACGAAGGTGCCGGTGTAAATCTCGCCCATGCGCGCATCGATGGCCGCGAGGATGGCGTGAGGCGCGCCCACGTCGCAACCGCCCTCGCCCGCCAGCACCGCGGGCGGCGGTACCTGCGCCGCCAGCACGGCAAGCGTGGAAACCGGCAGCAGCGGCCGATCGAGTGCCAACGCGATGCCTTGCGCGATCGCGATCGCCAAGCGCACGCCGGTGAAAGCGCCAGGACCGCGACTGAGCGCGACCCCATCGAGTTGCGAACGCGCGAGGCCGGCCTCGGCCAACAACTGCTCGGCCCACGGCAACGCAAGTTCCGCGTGGCGGCGCGGCGCGATCTCGAAGCGCTCGCGCACCTCGCCATCGACGTAGACGGCGACGGAGCAGGCTTCGGTAGCGGTTTCGAAAGCGAGCAGTTTCATGCGGGGCGGCCGGTGTTCATGGGACAAGGATACCCGCGCGGCTCAGAACCGGGCGTCGGCGAACCAGTCGTCGGCCGCCGGCGCCGCCGTGGCCACCTCGTCCTCGCTGATCGTGGCGCCGAAGAATCCCTGCACGTCCTGCACCCGCTGCGTGCGTGCGAACGGCGGCAGCGAATCCAGGAAGATGCGGCCATAGGGCTTGCCGGTCAGGCGCGGATCGCACAGCACCAGCACGCCGCGGTCGGTCTCGCTGCGGATCAGGCGGCCGACCGCCTGCTTGAGCGCGATGACGGCCTGCGGCAGTTGTTCGTCGCGGAACGGATTGCCACCGGCGCGACGCACTGCTTCCAGGCGGGCTTCGAACACCGGATCGTCCGGCGCGGCGAACGGCAGCTTGTCCACGACGACGACGCTCAACGTATCGCCGACCACGTCGACGCCCTCGCGGAAGCTCGCCGCACCCAGCAGCACGCCGTTGCCGGACTCCCGGAACCGCTGCAGCAGCGTGCCGCGCGGCGCTTCACCCTGCACGAACAGCGGCCAAGGCCCACCGCGCAACGCGTCGGCGGCCTCACGCAGCGCGCGGTGCGAGGCGAACAGCAGGAAGGCACGTCCTTGCGATGCTTCCAGCACCGGCCGCAACGTCGCGATCAACGCCTTGCCGAATGCGGGCGCATTCGGGTCGGGCAAGCCCGTCGGGAGGTAGCACAACGCCTGGTGCGGCCAGTCGAACGGGCTGGGTTGCAACAGCGTCGGCGGATCTTCCAGCCCGAGGCGCAATGCCAGGTGATCGAAGCGACCACCGACGGCGAGCGTCGCCGAGGTGAACACCCAGGCCGCCCGCGACTGCTCGCGATGCTGGCGCAGCGGGCCGGACACATCCAGCGGCGTGCGCTGGCAGCGAAACGCGCGCGGAGTGAGTTCGTACCAGAGCACGTCGCCGTCGTCGGCGTGCGATGCAGCCTCCGTGTCGTCGAACGCCCCGGTACCGGTCGGCGCGGCATGCCAGCGCGACAGCCGCTTGGCGAACTCGGTCGCGCGCGCAGCGCAGGCTTCGAGCCCCAAGGATGCCGGGGCCAGCGGCGCCAGCGCAGCGGACAGCTCGGCGAGCGCGTGCTCGATGGCGTCGAATCCGGCCGCCACCTCCGGCTTGGCCAGCAAACGCTCGCGCGTACCGCGCGCGGGCATGCCCTCCATCGCCACGCGTGCCTCGCGCAATGCCTGTTCCAAGGCACGCACGGGCGGTTGCAGGGCGGACAACGCACCGGCGACGTCCTTGCACTCGGCCAGACAGTCGCGCGCCAGCTCCTGCAGCGGACGCATGCTAAAGCCCTCGCCGAAGAAGTTCGCCGCCAGTTCGGGCAGCTGGTGCGCTTCGTCGATCACGAAGGCCTGCGCACCCGGCAGAATTTCACCGAAGCCCTCCTGCTTGAGCGCCAGATCGGCCAGCAGCAGATGGTGGTTCACCACCACGATGTCCGCCGCCTGCGCGCGCTGGCGCGCCTGCACGACGAAGCAGTCGTCCCAGAACGGACACTCGCTGCCCAGGCAGTTGTCGATGGTCGATGTGACCAACGGCAGCAACGGCGAATCGTCCGGCAATGCGGCGAGTTCGGCCATGTCGCCGAACTGCGTGCGGCCGCCCCACGCGACGATGCGCTGGAACTGGTCCACCTGCTCACGGCTGGTGAAGGTGGTGCGCAGGGTCTGCGGATCGCCCTTGGCCTGGTTCAGGCGATAGCGGCACAGATAGTTGCTGCGCCCCTTCAGCAGCGCCGACTTCAGCCCCGACACGCCCAATGCATCGCGCACGCGCG
Organism: Pseudoxanthomonas sp. YR558; assembly: GCF_900116385.1. Lineage (NCBI taxonomy): Bacteria > Pseudomonadati > Pseudomonadota > Gammaproteobacteria > Lysobacterales > Lysobacteraceae > Pseudoxanthomonas > Pseudoxanthomonas sp. YR558. Next base: position 1,319,872 of record NZ_FPCI01000001.1, read on the forward strand.
GCAGGTCGCGGTGGTACAGCTGGTCCTGCAGGGCACGCGTGCCGGTGGAGATGATCGTCTTCAACCCCGACAGCAGCGCAGGCACGAGGTACGCGAAGGTCTTGCCCGTCCCGGTACCGGCCTCGGCCAGCAGCACATCGCGCGCATCGAAGGCGTCGGCGATCGCCGCCGTCAGGCGCTGCTGGGCGTCGCGGGGTACGAAGGCGTCAAGGCGGTCCGCCAGTGCGCCACCCTCGCTGAGGGCGTCGCGGCTGGCCTGGGCGAGCTGGGACATCGGGGAAACATCGGGCGGTTGCGACGGCAAGGGTACCGCGTCGCGACCGACCCGTGCCTTACATGCGCTCGATCACCGGCACCGTGCAGGCATCGCGCTGGCGCTCGGCGTCACCAACGGACGCATCCTGGGTAGCGGCGCGCGCCGCGTATTGCGCCGCATCCTCCGGTGTATGCCGGACCGGGAGCGGGGGTAGCACCGCTCGCTGGTGCTGGCGTACCTGACGCACGGTCTCCCAGTGCTGGCGACATAGCGGACCGACCCGCGACCCCAGTTCGAAGGCATGCTGCGCCAACGTGTCGGCGCGGGCGTAGTCGCCTTGCAGCAGGGCCAGCTCGGCACGCTCCTGCAGGATGGCAGGATCTTCCGGCACGATCGCGACCGCGCGGTCGAGCGCAGTCGCCGCGGCGGCCAGGTCGCGCGCGGCGATCGCGCGCTGCGCGTCTTCGCGGAGGTCGTCGACTTCCGGATCGCGCAGCGGCTGCACGGCCAGCTCGCGGTCGTCGGCGCCGGCAGCGGCACGGACGGCGGCCACGCGTTGCTCGGGCGTGACCGGATCGTTCGCGGCGGGGGGTTCGGGTGCTGGTGCGGAGGCGCAACCGGCGAGGACGAGCAGGAACAGGGGAACGGCGTACTTCATCATCATGGCTGTTGCGGGGGAGGATCCTGGGGCGGTGGGGCTTCTTCTTTGCGGTCCAGGCCGAACCAGCTGCGCCAGCCGCCACCGCTGTCGGCCTCTTCGCCTTCGAGCGGCGGCTGTTCGACCACGCAGGCCGCGTAGGCCGGCGCGAAGCCGGACACGAACGGCAGCTGGCGCGCACCCGGGCAACCCGGGTCGGTGCTGTTCGATGACACCACCCACTGCCAGTCCAGGCCCTTGCCCGAGGCCTTGAGCGGTGCGCTCGGCAGGCGTGCGAACAGGCCCGACCACACGCGCATCGCGCCGGTCGCGCCGTACAGACCTGTCTGCTCGTTCTTGTCGTTGCCCATCCACACCACGGCCAGGTGATCGCCGGTGTAGCCGGCGTACCAGCTGTCGCGACCATCGTTGCTGGTGCCGGTCTTGCCCGCTGACTGCAGGCGGCCAAGGCCGTCGCCGAGCAACTGCCGGCCGGTCCCGTTGGACACCACCTGCTGCAGCGCGACGGTAATCAGGTTCGCGGCAATGGAATCGCCTTCCTGCGCCGGCGCGGGCGTCTTGTCGTAGCGCTTGAGCAGCTTGCCGTTCGGATCGAGCACGCCACGCACCGCGTGCAGCGGCTGGATCTCGCCGCCGGACGCCAGGAACTGGTACAGCTGCGCCATCGCATACGGGCTCTGGTCGGTGGACCCGAGGATCAGCGCCGGATTCGGCTCGGCCTGGATGCCCGCCAGCACGCGGATCAACTGCGCCAAGCGGTCCGGTTCGACCTTCATGCCCACGCGGACGGTGGCCTGGTTGTACGACTGCGCCAGCGCATCGACCAGGCGCACGGTGCCGTGGCTGCGCCGGTCCGAATTGGCCGGCGTCCAGCGCTTGTTCTTGCCGAGCTGCACGGTCACGGGTGAATCGTCGACCCAACTGGCGAGCGAGTATTCGTCGGGCTGCGCGAGTGCGAGCAGGTAGACGAACGGCTTCAGCAACGAGCCCACCGGACGCTGCGCTTCCACCGCGCGGTTGAAGCCCTGTTCGGACACATTGCGGCTGCCGACCACGGCAAGGACATCGCCGTCGTGCACGTCGGTGACCACCATGCCGGCCTGCAACGGCGGACGGCGCTTGTTCTCCAGCGCTTTCACCGTGCGCGTCACCGACGCTTCGGCATAGGCCTGCGCGGACGGGGACATGCCGGTCAGCACGCTCAGGCCCGCGCCCTGCAGCGCGCTCTCGGGATAGTCGCGCGCCAGCTGCCGTCGTACCAGATCCACATAGGCAGGGAAGCGGTTTGCCGCTGCCATCCCCGGCGTCTTCGTCACGCCCAGCGGTGCGGCCAGCGCGCGCTTGTATTCGGCATCGTCGATCAGTCCGGTCTCGTGCAGCTTCAGCAGCGCGTAATCACGACGCTCCTTCGCACGCTCCGGATTGCGGCGCGGGTCGTAGTACGACGGCCCCTTCACCATGCCGATCAGCAACGCCACCTGCTCGGTGGTCAGGCTGTCGAGGTCGCGACCGAACCAGAACTCCGCACCCGCCGCGACGCCATGGATGGCCTGGCTGCCGCGCTGCCCCAGGTACACCTGGTTGAAGTACGCCTCCAGGATCGTGCGCTTGTCGTAGCGCGCTTCCAGGATCAACGCATAGAGGATCTCGTTGAACTTGCGGGTCGGCGTCTGTTCCTTGCCGATGCCCAGCAGGCCGCTGCGTGCCAACTGCTGGGTCAGCGTGCTGGCGCCCTGGCGGGTGTCGCCGCCCGACTTCACCAGCAACCATGCCGCGCGCACCATGCCCGACAGGTCGATACCGTGGTGGTCCTTGAAGTCCCGATCCTCGACCGCCTGCAGGCCGGTCACCAGCAGGTCCGGCACTTCCTCCAGCCGTACCAGGCGTCGCTCTTCCTGCTTCTGTCCGTACAGCGTCGCGATGCGGGCGGGATCCAATCGTGCCGCCTTCAACGACTGCTTGCGCGTGATGTCGCGCACGGCGGCCACGCGACCACCCGACAAGCTCACCTGGAGGCGACGCGGTGCCACGCGACCATCGACATCGACGTAACCGCGGCTGGAAATCGTGAATCGCCCACCTTCGCGCATGTACGTGCCCGGACTCTGTCCGGCGCCATCGTCGCGATAAGACGCGGCATCCAGTTCGGTCTTCAGCGTCTGCGCATCCATCGCCAGCCCAGGCGCCAACTGCAGCGGACGTGCGTAAACACGTGTCGGGATCTGCCATTGCAGTTCGCCGAAACGCTGGGTGACCTGATGGTTCAGGTAGAGCGTATAAGGGATCAGGAAACCGAGACCCAACCCCGCCGCCGCCAGTCCCCAGCTCAGCAGGCGCTGCCGCCAGACCGGCGGGATGCCGTCACCGTCGTCGATGTCGTCTTCGTCCAGCGCTTCGTCGTCGTAGTCGTTGCGGGCCACAGGGGATGCGACAATGGGAATTCGGGCGAGTCTAGCGCAGCCGCCAAGGGCGCGCCCGGCCCACAGGCCCCCTCACTCAGCTGGAGTTGCAACGGAATGTCGATGTCGTGGGCGGACCTGCGCTTCATGCTGGAACGCACCCGCGGCTTGTTCCGGCGCGGGCTGGCCAGCCTGCGCACGCGGGGCCTGTCGGCGACCTGGGCACGGGTAAGACGCCAGTTCGCGCAGCACCCGAGGCTTCCGCCCGGCGCGCTCTACCGCCCCGCCGAGGCGGCGTTCGCACCGTTCACGGTTCCGTCCAGCGACGCACCACGCGTCAGTATCGTGATCCCGGTCTACAACCAGGCCCTGCATACGCTGGGCTGCCTGCGCGCATTGGCCGAGCATCCGCCGGCGGCCGCCTGCGAGGTCATCGTCGTCGACGATGGGTCGCAGGACGAAACCCGTGCGTGGATGCAAGCGATCGGCGGGCTACGCTACCATCTGCGCGCCACCAACGGCGGCTTCATCGCGGCGTGCAACGACGGGGCCGCGCTGGCGCAGGGCACCTACCTCGTCTTCCTCAACAACGACACCTTCCCGCAACCGGGCTGGCTGGATGCGCTGCTCGACACGTTCGGCGCCTGGCCCGAAGCAGGCCTTGTCGGTGCGCAGCTGGTCTACCCGGATGGTCGCTTGCAGGAAGCGGGCGGCGTGGTCTTCGACGACGGATCGGCATGGAACTACGGGCGCTTCGAGTCGCCCGACGACCCGTGCTACACCAGTGTGCGCGATGCGGATTACTGCTCCGGCGCAGCCATCATGCTGCCCACCGCGCTGTTCCGCGAGATCGGCGGCTTCGACACACGCTATGCGCCGGCCTACTACGAAGACACGGATCTCGCGTTCGCCGTGCGCGCTCGCGGCTATCGCGTGCTCTACCAGCCAGCCTCGCGCGTGGTGCACCTGGAAGGCATCACCGCCGGTACGGACACTGGCAGCGGCGCGAAGGCCTATCAGGTCCGCAACCGCGGCGTATTCGCGCAGAAGTGGGCCGACGCGCTCACCCGGCAAGCGGCGGCGGGCACGCTGCCCTCGCCGGCCGTGCTGGCTCGCGGGCGAAGGCAAGTGCTCATCGTGGATTCCGAAACGCCCCGCCCCCGGCATGATTCCGCATCGCTGCGCATGGCCAACCTCATGCGCATGCTGGTTGGCGAAGGCGCGCATGTGGTCTTCCTGCCGGCGGATCTGCGCCATGCCGGCACCGATACCGCAGCACTCCGCCAGCACGGCGTCGAAACCTGGCACGCACCGTTCGTCGGTAGCGTGGCGTCCTGGCTGCGCGAGCACGGTCCACGCTTCGACGTGGTGATGCTGTCCCGCCACTACGTCGCCGCCGAGTTCCTGCCGCTCGTGCGCCGGTTCGCACCGCAGGCACGGATCGTGTTCGACACGGTGGACCTGCACTTCCTTCGCGAAACCCGCGGTGCGGATGTGGCCGGCGATGAGACGCTTCGCCGCAGTGCGCAGAAGACGCGCGAACGCGAACTCGCGCTGATGCGCCAGGCGGATACGACGCTGGTCGTCAGTCCTGCGGAGCGCGACATGTTGTCCGCGCTGCTGCCCACGGCGCAGGTCGACGTGCTGTCGAACCTGCACGAACTCGCGGACGATGGCGCACCCTTCGCGCAGCGCCACGACATCGTGTTCGTCGGCGGTTTCCGCCATCCACCGAATGTCGACGCCGTGTTGTGGTTCGGCCGCGACATCTTCCCCGATATCCGCACCGGGCTGCCCGGCGTCCGCTTCCACTGCATCGGCGCCGAGCCTCCGGCGGAGGTCCTCGCGCTGCAGGAACAGCCCGGCATCGTCGTGCACGGGCACGTGCCGGATATCGCGCCCTACATGGAGGGCGCCCGCGTCGCCGTCGCGCCGCTGCGCTTCGGCGCCGGGGTGAAGGGAAAAGTGAACCTGAGCATGGCGCATGGCCAACCCGTGGTGGCGACGCCCTGCGCGGTCGAAGGCATGCATCTCGTGGACGGACATGACGTACTCGTCGCAGAGTCCGCCGATGCCTTCGTCGGCGCGGTGGTTCGCCTCTACGAAGACGCTCCGCTGTGGGAGCGCCTATCGGTGAACGGGCGCGAGAACATACGCCGACACTTTTCGCTTGACGCAGCGCGCGAGGTGGTGCGGCGCGTTTTCTTGGACTGAGTGCATTTCCCGGGCGCCCTGCGCCTTTGCCCATGTCAGGGCTCGCGGGGGCGGACCGGCCTGTATTGCTGTTCGCTCCCCACGCCCCTCGCCGACACATCGACATTGGCGCACAACGCGCCATCGCACAGCGTGACGTCTGCCGCGTCGTAGGCGCGCAGCAGGTCCGCGGAAATCTGGTTACGTCGAATCTCATCGTAGTAGTGGCTCGACAACCATGCGCCAGCACCGGCCGCCATCACCATCAGCACGATGGAACATGCGGTCGATAGCCACAGGGCACGGCTGACACGGTCCAGCTGCCCGGTGGCGTGACGGAATTGATCACTACTGCGCGATAACTGTTGGCCTGCTTCTCGCATTGCGTGCTGTACACCATCGACCGTCTGGTCTAACCCTCTCCCGACCTCCTGCCGAATCTGCGCGACCAGTGTGGAGAAGCTGCCGTCGGCCGCATTGCGGAGAATAGTAGGCACGGTATCCGTCAGCTGTTCCAACTGCTGTGTACTCTGATGATGCCGCTGGCTGGCCTGCTCGCTCTGCCGACGAAACTGCTCTAGCACTTCGGCCGTTTGCAGCAGCAAGGTTTGAAGCTTTTCCATATCCATATACCGGTTCGTCCTTCCTTCAATGACTGCGGGGCGCAACCTGGTTAGCGCGCTGTTGCTCCTGTTGTTGCTCTGCGCATTGCTGGGCAGCATGTTGCTCCTGCCGATCGACACGTGCATTGATGTCGGCACGGAACTCACGACCGAGGTCCGTCGCTGCAATGCTGGAAAGCCCCCGATCGATGGTGATCGGGTCGCCGCTCCTGAGACTCGCGTGCAGGTACTGGAACAACTCGCCGGGCTTGGCATCGGCGGGTGGCGCGCGCAGGACGCCTATCGACTGGTCGGCGCTGTTGCCCGCTTTCATCTGCCTGGGCAGATCGGCCCACTGCTCCCTGAGGCTCTCCGCGCGAGCAGCCGCTTCGCTTTCCGGGACCGGCACCGTACGCCGCGCCATCTCCATTGAAGCGTCGCCCACCGTGCTCATGCCGCCTCGCATCAGGCGTACGTCATTGCGGTAAGCGCTGAATGTCGCGACGTGGTCCTGGGCGAGCTGCCGGCTGGCGGGATCGCTCAATACGGACCGATCCGGCTTCTGCTTGCTGTCGATATCGAGGAAGTTGTCCATGTTGTGCGATCCGGTCGCCCCCATGGTCAGGGCGGTGGCGGTCAGAGGGCTGTCGGGAATCGGATTGAAGCGGCCATACCCCGCCGCCGTCACGGCGGCCACTTCGCCCAGCTTGGCGTACATGCGGATCTGTCCGTACTGCGGGCTGGCCGCACTCACGGTATCGCCGGCCATCACATGATTGATGAAACGGTCCCCGCCCTCGGGCACCCCGTATTTCAGGCTGACGGCGCCATAAGGGTTGAAGGCCTCACCGCGCAGGTGGAAGCGATGCGCGGTGATCTGCGCCAGCGTGCCACCGAGGGAGTGGCCGGTGACGGTGACTTCGGGCGGCGGGGCTCGATTCTCCTCGCCATATCTATTTGCATAGTTTTGAGCCCGCTGAGTCAGCGCGATGGCCTCACTGGCTTGCGCATTGACGCGACCCAACACCATGCCACCATCCGCTATCAAGCCATCCTGCTTGGCTTCGCGATCAAATTCGGTACCGCGGTGAGCGACGACAAACTCTCCGGTGTCTGTACGCTGATAGATCGTTCCCTGATAGCCGGTCTTAGGGTTGTCGTAGTGCTCCTTAATTTCGAATCTTAGGCCATCAACGAAGATGTGTTCCTTTCCTTGCGATCGAATGCCAGGACGGCGGTGACTGTATGAATCTTGAGAGAGCCCTGCATACACGCGTGACGGAATCGTCATTGTCTAAGTTCCTTCGCGTCAAACGTAATGACGAATAGCTCGTCACGACCACGATTGATTCTCGTCGGATCTGTTTGCCCGGAGCTCGTATAGCTTCCAAACTCAGGATTGGCATACGTACCCTTCCAAAAGTAAACAACTTCCGAACCATCGGCCCTTATCCGATCAGAAAAAATGCTAGGTGAAAATCGAACTCCATCACTACCCGAATCCACTCCGGTAAACGTCGCCGTAACTGCCGTGAGTTCCCATACACAAGCACCGTTTCCGTAGTAGTCTCCATCAAGAATTTGATCGAAATACACAACACCTTCGTAATTCGCACCATCCACCTGAGTGATCACGAATGGTTCACCACTCGTCATGCGATAAACACCGCCGTAAGGCGAAGCCTCACCGCACTGGATCTCATTGACGACGTCGTACTGTGCAGTGGCGCCCACTAGCACCAGTGGCCCAGGCGCATCCTGAATCGTCAACCTGATGCGGTATCCCTGCTTCGGCGCAGGATTGAGCCGGCGTAGCGGCCCGGTCGACGCGCGCGAAGCAGAGGCATCCATTTCGCTTCTTGGCTCACATGCCGTAAGCAAAAGCGAAAGAGGAACAACAGCCACGAGCAGCGATACGCGCATAAGGGCTCCATGCCGAGGGCGTATGGCGATGCTAGGTCATTCATCGACGCAGATGTGTGCTTTTGCAGTCACACTTGTCGAGTATTCACAACATGTCCGTCACGGCGCCCCGTGTTGCGCGTTACGGCGTCTGCCCAACCTTTGCGGTTTTGACGCGTTCTGCGAACGCATCCAATCCCGATGCCTGCGTATCGAGACGCTGCGCCTCGCTCAGGGCCTGCACCGCGAACGCGACATCGCCGGCACCCAGTCGCTCGCTCCCCACGGCGATCCATTTCTCCGCCAATCGCCGCTTTGCGTCGGGCAAACCCGCATCGCGCGGCTGGAGCGTTTGCCACGCCTGCTGGCAGGCTTGCGCGCGACGGATGCGATTGGCGCGCAACTCGTCTTCATAGCAGCTGCGCACGGCGGGCAACAGCCGAGCCGATGCTTGCCGCACTACCGGCGCATCCGGCGCGAGCGCTTGTGCGGCGCGTAGCTTGTCGTAGGCGCTTTCGCCGGGTGGCGTGAGCCATTGGCCCTTGGCCTCGGCATCTGCCATCGCGGTCAGCAGTGCCTCTACACGGCGGTCGCGCTCCCGTGTAGGTAGAGCGCTACCCAACCGACCACGCACCTGTTCCGCGCGGGTAACGGCTTGCTCCGCCTGGGCCACGCGCGGAGATTGCGGCGCGAGCGCGCGTGCTTCCGACAGTTCGCGCCTAGCTTGCTCAAAATGGAAATCCGCAGCCTGCCGCTCTGCGAGCGCGGCATGGGCCACGCCCACCTGCTCAAGGCCCTGGCGTGCCGCCGCATCGTCCGGCATCGCGGCCAGGACCGCCTCATAACCTGCGCGCGCGGGAACCAGTCTCCCCTTGGCGACATCGCGCGCGGCCGCTCGACGACGCGACTCGAGTGCCGTCGCGAGCGCGGCCTGCGCCTGGGGCAGGTCGACGTGCCCTGGATCGAACACCTGCGCCTGACTGATCAGCGCGGAAGCTTCTCCCAGCTCATGGCGCGCCAAGCGCCGCCCTGCCTCCTGCAACAAATCCGACAGTGCATCTTCACGGCCTTCCAGTGCCTCCAAACGCGTCGGCTGCAGCGTCAGGATCCGCTGGTAGAGCGGAAGTGCGGCATCTTCGCCGCCGACCAGATGGCCGGCCGCGTGCGCTTGCGTTGCCGCCTGCAGGACGCCATCGAGGCCGGCGTGTTCAGCCTCACGGGCGCGCACTCGCGCCGCGAACGCATCCGCCTGCGCGCGCGGCACCTGCAGCTCCCGCGCAAGGTCCAGACGCGCCCGGGCCTCCTCGAAGCGGTTCTGTTCAAGTGCCGTCGATGCCTGTTGCAAGGCCGCCGATGCCACACGCCGCAGGCCGACGGCCGCCTCGTTGCGGTCGGTGTCGAGCGCTTGCGCGGCTTCGTACAGCTGCCGTGCGCCGGTGCCATCATCGGCATCAAGACGCCCGTCGGCCAGCGCGCGACCGGCTTGGTCTAGCAATGCCTGCACGCGTGTTTCGGGCCACAGCATGTCCGCCAATGGCCCCCTGAAAGCCATGAGCAGCGCGGCGAGCAGCAGCGCGATCGCGGCGCCCCAACGCCAATGCCGTCGATCACGCAAGGCGGGCGCGTGATCTTCGTGCTGCGTACGGGCCGCCGCGATCGCGCGCGCCCAGTCGATGCGCGGTTCGATGCGGCGATCGCGGCCGTCGTCGGGGCGGTCTTCGCGGGTCACCCCCGCAGGATAGCGGCTCAGCCTGAACGCCGTGCGTCTTCCACACCCGGCAGCGCATCGAGCTTGCCCAACAGTGTGGAGAGCTGGCCGAAATCGGCCACCTTCAAGCGCAGGCGCAGATGGACGCGACCGCTGGCACGGTTGCCCTGGCTATTGATCTCCAGCACGTTGGCCTCTTCCTGCGCGATCAGGGTGGTGATGTCCTTGAGCAGCCACTTGCGGTCGATCGCCGTGACCTGCACATCGACTTCGTAACCGCCCCCCGCCTGGCCCCACTCCACAGGCAGCACGCGCTGAGGGCTGGTGGCCGCAAGCCGCACGAACGATGGGCAATCCGTGCGATGCACGGTGACGCCGCGCCCGCGGGTGAGGTAGCCGGCGATCGCCTCGCCAGGAACAGGCTGACAGCAACGGGCCAGCTGTACCAACAGGTTGCCGACGCCTTCGACCGTGAATTTCGACTTGCCCGGCGCGGCCACCTTGCGCGGCGGCCTGCGGACCGGCAACGCGGCGACATCGGGCTCGGCGGCGGCGCGCTGCTCTTCGTGCAACGCTCGACCCACCTGGTGCGGTCCCACGTCCCCCAGCGCGACCTGGAGGTACAGATCGTCGATGCTCTCGGCATGGAATTTCTTCGCTACGCCCGCAAGGTCGGCCTGGTGTAGGCCCAGCCGTTTGAGTTCTTTATCCAGCAACTCTCGACCGGCGTGCAGGTTGCGCGCGCGATCCAGCTTGTGGAACCACGCGCGCACCTTGTCGCGGGAACGTCCACTGGCGAGGAATCCATTGGCCGGCAGCAACCAGTCGCGGCGCGGTTCGGGTTCCTTCGAGGTCATGATCTCGACCCGGTCCCCGCTGACCAGCACATGGTTCAACGGGACGATGCGGCCGTTGACCTTCGCACCGCGTGTGCGATGGCCCACCATCGTGTGCACGTGGTACGCGAAATCGAGCACGGTGCCGCCCTGTGGCAGGTCCACTACCTCGCCCTTCGGCGTGAGTGCGTAGACGCGGTCCTCGACCAGTTCCGCATCTAGGTCGCCAGCCAGAGAACTCTCGCCCTGTGCGTCGCCGGCGCTGTCGAGCAGCCTGCGCATCCATGCGATCTTGCGGTCGAAGGCATCGCCGCCTGCCTTCCCTTCCTTGTACTTCCAGTGCGCGGCCACACCCAGTTCGGCCTGCGCGTGCATCTCGTGCGTACGGATCTGCACTTCCAGCGTGCGTCCCTCCGGGCCGACCACAGCGGTATGCAGCGACCGGTAATCGTTGGCCTTCGGGCGCGCGATGTAGTCGTCGAACTCGCTGGGGATCGGCGCCCATAGCGCGTGCACGATACCCAGCGCGGCATAGCACGAGGCCACGTCGCCGACCGCGATGCGCACCGCGCGCAGGTCATAAAGCTCGTCGAACGAAACCTGCTTGCGCTGCATCTTCCGCCAGATGCTGTAGATGTGCTTCGGCCTGCCGCTGATCTCGGCATGGATGCCGTGCTCGGCCAACGCCGCCTGCAGGCTGCCGATCACCACCGCGATGTAGCGCTCGCGGCCGGTGCGCTTCTCGTCGAGCTGGGAGGCGATCTGCTTGTAGGTCTGCGGCTGCAGATAACGGAACGCGAGGTCTTCGAGTTCCCACTTGAGCTGCCAGATGCCCAGGCGGTTGGCCAGCGGCGCATGGATATCGCGTGTCAGTCGCGCCAGGGCCTGACGCTGTTCTTCGGGCAGGCTGCCCGCCGCCCGCATCCGGGCCAGTTGGCGCGCCAGCAGGATCGGCACCACGCGGAGATCGCGCACGATCGCCAGCAGGAGCCGTCGCAGCCCTTCGGTGTTCGCGCCGCGCGCCTGTTCCGCGTGCAGCGCCCAGACTTGAGCCGCAGCCGCCTGCCCTTCCAGGAGATCGGCCAGGCCCGGGATAGGCTTGCCGGCCGGGACCGCCTTCTGCAGCGCAGGAACCGCATACAGGAGCGCTGCCAGCAGGACATCACCGTCCGCGGACAACGCGGCAAGCGTATCCAGCGTGTCGGCCGCCACGCTCGGCGCATCGGGCATGCCGGCGTCCGCGCCTTCGTGCGTCGCCGCTTCGGCGAGCGCGTCCCGCAGCGTGGCCGGCAGCACCTGCAGCGCCGGCCTTCGCAGCAACGTGGCGATGTCGTGAACGGGGGACACCATGGCAAGGGAGCGAGGCGGTCAGGCGCCGCCGGAATGACTACACTACCGGGCACTCGCCCGAAGGAACAACCATGAAGATGAGCCGCTTGTTTCTATCCATCGCGTTGCTGGCCACCCCGATGTTCGCTTTCGCGCAGGACGCCGCCTCTGATGCGCGGTTCGCCGACCTGCGTGGGTCGATGACGGCGGAAGAGTTCAAGGCCGCCGGCCTGGACAAGCTCAGCGACGCCGAGCTGACGGCACTGAGCGCATGGCTGACCCGGAAGGTCGGCACCGAGACTGCCCGCGCCGTCGAGCAGGCACGACAGGAAGTGCGGCAGGAAACCCAGACCGCCGTCGCGCAGGCGCAGGCCGATACGCGCAAGCAGCTCGAACAGGAGAACCGTGGTTTCTTCGATTTCGGCTCCGATGAAGCGATCACCAGCACGCTGGCCGGTGAGTTCAAGGGCTTCGCCAAGGGCAACCGTTACACGCTGGCCAACGGCCAGGTGTGGGAACAGGTCGAACCGGCCAGTCTCAATGGCGTGCGGAAAACCAACCCCGAAGTGACCATCAAGCCGGGCATCTTCAACACCTGGTTCCTGCGCATCAAAGGCTACAACACGCCTGCGAAGGTCCGCCGCGTCAAGTAAGTCCGTTCAACCGCGCAGCGCCTGCAGGCGCTGCGCGAGTTTCTTCGGCGAAATGCCGGCGCGTGCTCCCAGTTCCTGGGCGAACATCGACACGCGCAGTTCCTCCAGGTCCCAACGCAGGGCCTGCCAGTCCGCCGATCCGGCGACGCCCTCCTCCACCGCCTGCGCCAGCGCGTCGGCGAACGGCTTGATCTCCAGCATGCGGACCTGGTCGCGGGTCGGGTCGCGCACCGCGCGTTCGGCGCGCAGGCGCATCGCCTTAACGTAGCGCGGCAATTGCGCAAGGGCGTCGGCAGGTGTTTCGCGCAGGAAGCCCGGATGCACCAGGGCTGCAAGTTGCGCGCGCAGGTCGTCGAGGTTTCCGCGCGCCCAGCCCATCAATGGCGCTTCCAACTGCGGCTTGAGTTCGGCCACCGCGGACAGGATGGCCTCGGCCAGCTTCAACCGCTCCATCGCTTCGCCGAACAACCGTTTGCCGGCGTCGTCGCGGCGCTGCTCGAACGCGGCACGGTCCCGGATCGCCTCCAGCCCCTCGGCAAGCACGGCATTCATCGCCGCATCGACGATGTCGCCACGCAGGCGTTCCTGCGATTCGATGGCTGCATACAGCAGGCCGGTCTTGGGCGACACCGGCAGCTGCTTACGCGCTTGCTTCACCTTGTCGGTCAGCGCGATCTCCAGCAGGCGGCGCACGCCACCGGGATGCGCCGTATTCGCCTCGGCGCGATCAGCGAACACCTGCAAAGCGACCGTATCGCCGTCATCCCGCAGCGCCGGATAGGCAGGTACGCCGGCTTCGCCGGGAACCTCGCGCGGGATGGCCTGCGCTGGGAAGTCGCGCAGGCCGGTGGCCGCCATCTCGCGACCAGCCCGTGCCGCGAAGGCCTGTCCCGCCTTCGCGCCGAAGCGCGCGCGCAGCGCATCCAGGTCGCGCGATTCCGCCAGCACCCTCCCCTCGCCGCCGCCACGCGGGTCCTCACGCAAGCGCAGGTTCATGCGCAGGTGCGGCTCCAGTGCGGCCTCATCGAAATCGAGCGCGGCTACCGTCACCCCGGTCGCCCGGGACAGGAAGCGCGCCAGTTCACCACGGATGTCGTCGGCACTCGGCTTCGGGAAGGCTTCGAAGAATGCGCGACCGAAATCCGGTGCCGGCACGTAATTGCGTCGCACCGCCTTGGGCAGGCTGCGGATCAGGCCCGAGGCCTTGTCCGCGACGAAGCCGGGCGCCAACCATGACAGGCGCGCGGGATCGAGGGCGTTGAGCAGGTGCAGCGGCACGTCGAGCGTCACACCGTCGTCGGTCGCACCCGGCTCGAACCTGTAGTGCAGCGGCAGCCGCGCATCGCCGAGGGCGAAGTACTTCGGATACCTGTCTTCCTCACTGCCCTCGCCCGGCAGCAGGTCCACCAGCGACCAGTGCAGCGCGCGGCGCTTGTCGGCCGGCAGCGTCTTCCACCATGCATCCAGTGCGGCCGCCGAATGGATCTCCGGCGGCACGCGATCCAGATACCAGCGCGCCTGCCAGTCGTCGTCGGCGACCAGGCCGGCGCGGCGCAGCTTGGCTTCTTCTTCGCGCGCCTGTTCGAGCGCCTTCAGGTTGTCGGCGACGAAGCCGGCGCGCGTGTTGATCTCGCCGGTCACCAGGCCCTGCCGGACGAAGATGTCGTGCGCCTCGGCCGGTGCGATGCGGCCGTAGTGCACGGGTTTCTTCGGCGCGAGCACCAGCCCGAACAGGCTGATCTGCTCGGACGCCAGCACCTGCCCCTGCGCGCGCGACCAATGCGGATCGAAATGCTTGCGCAGCAGCAGGTGCGGCAGTTCGGCGATCACCCAGTCCGGTTCGATCGCGGCCAGCGTCATGCCCCACACCTTCTGGGTGTCCAGCAGATTGGCCACCAACAGCCAGGGCGGCGGGCGCTTGGACAGCGCCGAGCCGGGAAACGGCAGGAAACGGCGTTGGCGCGGCGCCTGGTAGTCGCCCTTCTCGGTGCGATGGCCGATCTGCGTCGGCAGTCCGGCGACCAGCGCGCGATGCAGGGCCTGGTAAGCGTTGGCGCGCTGCCGCTCGCTGTAGCCGCTGTTCAGCGCCTGCTCGTTCTGGGCGCGCGCAGCCACCGGCGCCGGTGCGGCTTCGGTTTTTCCTTCGCGGGCCAATCGTGCCGCGCGATGCAACTGGCCGCGGGTCGCTTTCACCGCTTCAGCGTCGTCGCGCACGGCAACCGGTGCGCGGCTGCCCGCCAGCAGCGGCGACAGGGAGGCGTCAGTGTCTTCTTCCTTCCAGCCCAGCTCCTCGCACAGCAGGCGCAGCTGCCGATGCAGTTCGCGCCACTCGCGCATGCGCAGGAAGCCGAGGAAATGGCGGCCGCACCAGTCGCGCAGCTTGGATTGGGTCAGGTCTTCATGGGCCTGCCGGTACGCGTCCCACAGGCGCAGGACGCCGACGAACTCGGAGCGCCCATCGGCAAACTGGGCGTGCGCCGCGTCCGCCGCGCCACGCGCATCCGCCGGACGCTCGCGCGGATCCTGGATACCCAGGAACGAGGCGATCACCAGCATCGGGCGCAAGCAACCGGCGGCCTGCGCGGCGACCAGCATGCGCGCCAGTTTCACGTCCACCGGCAACCGCGCCATCTGCCTGCCGATGGCGCTCAGGCGGCGATCACCGTCGATTGCGCCCAGTTCGGCCAGCTGCTGCCAGCCGTCGGCGACGGCGCGTTCGTCGGGCGCTTCCAGAAACGGAAAATCCTCGATCCGGCCCAATCCCAGCTGCAGCATGCGCAGGATCACACCGGCCAGGCTCGAGCGCCGGATTTCGGGATCGGTGAACTCTGCGCGCGCCTGGAAATCCGATTCCGCATACAGGCGATAGCAGATGCCCTCGGCGATACGACCGCAGCGGCCCTTGCGCTGGTTGGCGCTGGCTTGCGAGATCGGCTCGATGTGCAGGCGATCCAGCTTGTTGCGCGGGCTGTAGCGCTTGACGCGCGCGAAGCCGGGATCGACTACGTAGCGGATGCGCGGCACCGTCAGCGATGTCTCGGCCACGTTGGTCGCCAGCACGATGCGCCGGTTCGGACCGGGGTTGAACACGCGGTCCTGGTCCTGGTTCGACAGGCGCGCGTACAGCGGCAGCACCTCGGTCTGGCGATACTTGCGGCGCTCCAGCGCCTGGTGCGCATCGCGGATCTCGCGCTCGCCCGGCAGGAACACCAGCACGTCGCCGCGTGGATCCTGCCGGGTGATCTCGTCGATGGCGCCGACGATGGCGTCGTTGACGGAGCGGTCGCCAGCGCGGCCTTCCTCGTCGCCGCCACCCTCGCCCTCCAAAGGCCGGTAACGCACGCCGACCGGATACGTCCGGCCCTCCACGCTGATCACCGGCGCATCGTCGAAGTGTTTCGCGAAGCGCTCGGTGTCGATGGTGGCCGAAGTGACGATGACTTTGAGGTCGCGGCGCTTGCGCAGCAGCTGCTTCAGGTAGCCGAGCAGGAAGTCGATGTTGAGGCTGCGTTCGTGCGCCTCGTCGACGATGATCGTGTCGTAGGCCGACAACCAGCGGTCGCTGGCGATCTCCGCCAGCAGGATGCCGTCGGTCATGAACTTGATGTGGGTGTCGTCGCACACCTGGTCGTTGAAGCGCACCTGGAAGCCGACGCCCCGGCCGAGCTCCGTCTTCAACTCCTCGGCCACGCGTCGCGCCACCGCGCGCGCGGCGATCCGGCGCGGCTGCGTGCAGCCGATCATCCCGGCCACGCCGCGCCCGGCCGCCAGGCAAAGCTTGGGCAACTGGGTGGTCTTGCCCGAGCCCGTCTCGCCGGCGATCACCACCACCTGGTGGTGGCGGATCAGTTCGACGATGCGCTCGCCTTCGCGTGCGATCGGCAGGGACGCATCCAGCGTCACCGCCGGCACGGTCGATTGACGGCGCTCGCGGGTGGCGATCGACGCAGTCAATGCCTGCTCGAAAGCTTGTCGCGCGCTCGCATCCGCCGGCTTGCCCTGCCAGCGCGACCACAGGCCGTGCAGGCGGCCGCGGTCGCGGCTCAGCGCGCGGTCGAGCGCGCGCCGGCCCTGCTCGAGGGCAGTGCGGTCGGGGGAGGCGGGGGATGGGTCACGAGAGGTATTCATTCTTCAGCAAGCGGTTGAAACTTTTTGCTCACGCCACATGTTCTAGTGTGTCTATTGTGCCGCCTCAACCCACCCTCAGGAGAATCCGCATGGCCAAGACGAAGTCCAAGCCGGCCAAGGCCCCGGCTGTCACCGCGCCCATCCCGTCGGCACCGACCGCGCCCAACATCGATATCGGGATCAGCACGGGCGACCGCAAGAAGATCGCCGACGGCCTGTCGCGCTACCTGGCCGATGCGTACACGCTGTACCTGAAGACCCACAACTTCCATTGGAACGTCACCGGCGCGATGTTCAACTCGCTGCACAACATGTTCGAGACCCAGTACACCGAGCAGTGGACGGCGCTGGACGAGGTGGCCGAGCGCATCCGCGCCCTGGGCTACAACGCGCCCGGCTCGTACCGCGAGTTCGTCAGCCTGACCTCGATCCCCGAAGAGCCCGGCCTGACCGACAGCGCCGACTGGCGCGAAATGGTCCGCCAGCTGACCGTTGGCAACGAAGCGGTCTGCCGCACGGCCCGCAAGGTGCTGAAGGTGGCCGACGACGCCGGCGACGACCCGTCGGTGGACCTGCTGACCCAGCGCCTGCAGACCCACGAGAAGTACGCCTGGATGCTGCGTTCGCTGCTCCAGTAATTCCGCCCTGTGGTGGCCTGGACGCCCGGCTTCGGCCGGGCGTCTGCGTTCATGGCCGGAGAATTCCGACCCCGCGGCGCGTCCATCACGCAGGGCCGCCGGGGCCCGTCGCGGTATCCTGTACCCATGTCGTCCCCCGCACTTGAAACGCTGCAGCGCGTCTTCGGCTACAGCGCCTTCCGTGGCCACCAGCAGGCCATCGTCGAACACCTCGCCGCCGGCCACGATGCCCTGGTGCTGATGCCCACGGGCGCCGGCAAGTCGTTGTGCTACCAGGTACCCGCGCTGTTGCGCGACGGCACCGGCATCGTCGTCTCGCCGCTGATCGCCCTGATGCAGGACCAGGTGGACGCGCTCCGCCAGTTGGGCGTGCGCGCGGCGTTCCTGAACTCCTCACTGGCCGCCGACGAAGCCGCCCAGGTCGAGCAGGCCCTGCTGCGCAGCGAGCTGGACCTGCTGTACGTGGCGCCGGAACGGCTGCTGACAGGGCGCTTCCTGTCGCTGCTGGACCGCAGCCGGATCGCGCTGTTCGCCATCGACGAAGCCCACTGCGTGTCGGCCTGGGGCCACGACTTCCGCCGCGAGTATTTGGAACTGACCCTGCTGCACGAGCGCTGGCCCGATGTGCCGCGCATCGCGCTCACCGCCACCGCGGACCCGCCCACCCAACGCGAGATCGCCGAGCGGCTGAACTTGGTCGAGGCCGAGAAATTCGTCAGCTCGTTCGACCGCCCCAATATCCGCTACACCGTGGTGCAGAAGGACAACGCCCGCCACCAGCTGAGGGACTTCCTTCGCAAGCACCGTGGCGAAGCCGGCATCGTCTATTGCCTGTCGCGCAAGCGGGTCGAGCAGTTCGCCGACTACCTGACCGAACAGGGCTTCAATGCCCTGCCCTACCACGCTGGCCTGGATGCGGAGATCCGCGCGCACAACCAGCGGCGCTTCCTGCGCGAGGACGGCATCGTCATGGTGGCGACGATCGCCTTCGGCATGGGCATCGACAAGCCCGACGTGCGCTTCGTGGCCCACATGGATCTGCCCAAGTCGATGGAAGGCTACTACCAGGAAACCGGCCGCGCCGGCCGCGACGGCGAGGCCGCCGAAGCCTGGCTCTGCTATGGGTTGGGCGACGTGGTGCTGCTGAAGCAGATGATCGAGCAGGGCGAAGCCGGCGAGGAGCGCAAGCGCCTGGAGCGACGCAAGCTGGATCAGCTGCTGGGCTACTGCGAATCCACGCAATGCCGTCGACAGGTGCTGCTGGCCGGGTTCGGCGAGGTGTATCCGCACGACTGCGGCAACTGCGACAACTGCCTGAGCCCGGCCGAAACCTGGGACGCCACGGAGTCTGCGCAGAAGGCGCTGAGCTGCGTGTACCGCAGCGGCCAGCGCTTCGGCGTGAATCACGTGATCGACGTGCTGCGCGGCAGCGAGAGCGAGCGCATCCGCCAGTGCGGGCACGACCACCTGACCACCTACGGGATCGGCAAGGACCTGGATGCCACCGCCTGGCGCAGCGTATTCCGCCAGCTCGTCGCCTGCGGCTTGCTGGAGGTGGAGGCCGAGTTCGGCAGCCTGCGCCTGACCGAGGGCAGCCGTGCGGTGCTGCGGGGCGAGCGCCGCCTGCAGCTGCGCAAGGAGCAGCGCGAACGGCGCGAACGCGACCGCAGCCCTCGCAGCGGCGTGGCCGTGGAGGCCGTCGACCTGCCCCGCTTCCAGGCCCTGCGGGATTTGCGTGCTCAGCTGGCACGCGAACAGAACGTACCGGCCTACGTCATCTTCCACGACAGCACGCTGCGCAACATCGCCGAACAGCAGCCGGCCACGCTCGACGATCTGGCGCGGGTCGGTGGCATCGGCGGCGCCAAGCTGGCGCGTTACGGCGAGCGCGTGCTGGAAGCCCTGGGCGCCGCGGGCTGAAGTTCCTGCGGCCACCGGCCACGCATCAGCCGGCGTTCAATCCGCGGCTGCTAGCGTGCGGTGCAGGTGCCCCCACCGACACGCCCTCACCAGGAGCTTCCATGAAGACCTTGCCGTTCGCCTTGCTGGCCCTGATGACCGCGCCGGCGTGGGCGCAGCAGAGCGCCGAGGCACTGGATCTCGCCCTGCCCAACGCCAGCGCCTATGCGAACGACGCGCCGGGCACCTGGTACGGCGATCGCCAGGTCGCCAAGCCGAAGGGACAGCAAGCCGAGGCACCGGTCGATCCTTGCGCCTGGTACGGCGATGACGACGGCGATGGCGTCTCCGGCAGCGTCACCACCGGCATCGGCTACAGCAAGGGCCATGGCCGCAGCACCTACAACGCGGCCAACCTCAACCTGTGCAAGACCACGTACAACGACGAAGGCAAGCCGCGCACTTTCAACCTCGACATCAACGTCAGCCGCTCCGATGGACCCGGCTACTACTACGGCCCCGGTTATGGTCCGGGACCGATGATGCGGGGCGCGCCGCGCCCCTGATCCGCCCTCAGTCGCGCGTCGCCTGGCGCCCGGCGCCGGCCACGCAAAGCAGCAACCCGACCAGCAGGCCGAACGCCATCGGCAGCGAGGTCGCCTTGGCGACAAAGCCCAGCGCCGCCGGCCCCAGCAACACGCCCGCATAGCCCATCGTCGTCACCGCAGCCACCGCCAGGTGGGTAGGCATGTCCCGCTGGCGTCCGGCGGCCGAGAACATCACCGGCACCACGTTCGCCGCGCCGGCGCCGACCAGCGCGAATCCCGCCAGGCCCGCCATCGGCGACGTGGACAGGATGGCCAGGGTGAATCCCGCCGCGGCGACCAGCGCGCCGCAGACCACCACGCGGAACGCGCCCAACGCCTGCACGATGCGGTCGCCGGTCAGGCGGCCGAGCGTCATCGTCACCGCGAAGGCGACATAGCCGAAGCCAGCGGTGGCCGGATCCGCCTGGCGCACCGTGCTGAGGAAGACCGCGCTCCAGTCCAGCACCGCGCCTTCGGACAGGAACATCGCGAAGCAGACCGCGCCCACCAGCAGTACGCGGCCGCGCGGCAACACGAACGCCGGTTGATCGCCTTCGCCGCCTTGCGCCAGCAGGCCACTGCGCGCCATCGCCAGCAGTAGTGCGGCCAGCACGGCGGTGCACGCGATGGCGACGAGCGGCGTCGCGCCCAATGCCAAGGCAGCCGCCACGCCGCCGGCACCGGCGATGCCGCCGACGCTGTACATGCCATGGAAGCCGGACATCATCGCCCGCCCACTCGCGCGTTCGACGATCACCGCCTGCACGTTCATCACCACGTCCAGCACGCCCACGCTGGCGCCGAACACGGCCAGCGTCACCGCGAGCACCGGAATCGAGGGCGCCAGCATCAGCGCCGGCATGCATAGGCAGATCATTGCGCCAGCCGCGAGGATCGCGCGCCGGCAGCCGAAGCGTGCCGCCAGGCTACCGGCGAGCGGCATCATCATCACGGAGCCGACGCCGAGGCAGAGCAGCATCAGGCCGAGTTGGGCATCGTCGAGTGCGAGGCGCCGCTTGGCGAAGGGAATCAGCGGCGCCCACGCCGATACCGCGAAGCCACCGATGAAGAACGCGATGCGCGTGGCGATGCGCTCGCGCACGCCGGGCGCGTCCGCGGTCATGCCGCCATCGGCGGCGGCGTCATCGGGGATCGACATGCCGGATCAGGGAGCGAGCAGTTCGAACTGCACCGCATCGCCCGCGGTTGCGGACGGCGAGACCCACACGTCGAACAGGCCGGGCTCGGCCACGAGCTGGTTGTCGACGCCGTGGAAAGCGAAATCCGCTCGGGTCAGGGTGAACACGACATCCTGCGACTGCCCGGCACCCAGCGCGATCTTCTGGAACCGCTTCAGCTCGCGCACCGGCCGCACGCGGCTGGCGGTGCGGTCCCGCAGGTAAAGCTGCACGACTTCCTCGCCCTCACGCGCGCCGCTGTTGGCGATGCGCGCACGGATCGTCAACGTGTCGTCCCAGCCGAGTTGCGCGGTGTCGAGCTGCGGCACGCCATAGTCGAAACGCGTGTACGACAGGCCATGGCCGAACGGATACAACGCGGCATGGCTGACTTCGCGCCAGCGAGTCTGGAAGAAACGCGGGGTGCCCGGCACGTTGGGACGGCCGGTGGCGGGATGGTTGTAGAAATACGGCTGTTGGCCGGCATCCTGCGGAAAGCTCACCGGCAGTCGCGCCGATGGGTTGTAGTCGCCGAACACCACATCGGCCACCGCCGGGCCGGTCTGCGTACCGAGGAACCAGCCGACCAGCACCGCCTGCGCATCGCGCACGGCGCCTTCCAGCGCCAACGCACGACCATTGCGCAGCACGACGACGATGGGCGTGCCAGTCGCCGCAACTGCCTCGGCCAACGCCTGCTGCACGGCGGGAATGACGATCTGCGTGCGCGATTGCGCTTCGCCGGAGAATTCGTGCGGCTCGCCCAGGGCCAGCAACACGACATCGGCGTGGCGCGCGGCCGCGACGGCGGCGTCGATGCCGCCTTCGAGCGCGTCTTCGATGCCGCTGCCCGGCACGACGACGAGCGCGGATGGGTCATCCAGCGCCGCACGCAGGCCGGTTTCCAGATCGACCATGCGCGAGGCATCGCCGAAGATGTTCCAGCAGCCGCCGAGGTTGGCGGTGTCCTGCGCGAACGGACCGATCAATGCGATGCGCTGGCCGGCCTTCTTCAAGGGGAGCACGTCGCCTTCGTTCTTCAGCAGGACGATCGAACGACGCGCGCACTCACGCGCGAGGTCATCGTGCGCCGGGATATGCGACTGGTCCGCTTCGCGCGCGGCATCCAGGCAGCGATAAGGATCGTCGAACAGGCCAGCAGCGGCCTTGACGTGCAGCACGCGGCGCACGGCTTCATCGACCTCGGCCAGCGAAAGCCTGCCCTGCTCGACCAGCGCAGCCACGTGGTTGGCGTAGACGCCGCTCTGCAGGCTCATGTCCAACCCGGCCGACAGCGCCTTCTGCGCGGCATCGGCCTCGTCGGCCGCATAGCCGTGCGCGATTAGTTCCAGGTCCGAGGTGTAGTCGGACACGACGAACCCTTCGAATTTCCACTCGCCGCGCAGGATGTCGGTCAGCAGTTCGCGGTTGGCCGATGCTGGTACGCCGTTGATGTCGTTGAACGAACTCATCAACGTCAGCGCGCCGGCATCGAGGGCGGCCTTGAACGGCGGCAGGTGCACATCGCGCAGCGTCTGCGGCGCCATGTCGACGAAGTTGTAGTCCAGGCCGGCGGAGATCGCGCCGTAGGCGGCGAAATGCTTCGGCGTGGTGAGCAGCGAATCGGGCGCGGTCAGGTCCTCGCCCTGGAAACCGCGCACACGGGCCGCAGCGAATTCGCACGACAGGTGCACATCCTCGCCCGAGGTTTCCGCCACCCGGCCCCAACGCTGGTCGCGCGCGATGTCCACCATCGGCGCAAACGTCCAGTGGATGCCGGTCGCGGTGGCTTCCTTCGCGGTGGCGCGCGCCGTGCGCTCGGCCAGGTCGGGTTCGAAGCTGGCCGCTTCGCCCAACGGAATCGGAAACACCGTGCGCATGCCATGGATGACGTCGGCACCGAACAACAATGGGATGCCGAGTCGGCTTTCTTCCACCGCGATGCGTTGCGCCTCGCGGCCTTCCGCCGCACCCACGCCGTTGAACAGGGCGCCGACGCGACCGGCACGGATCTGCTGGCGGACATGCTCGGCATCGCGCGCGAACGTCTCCGGGTTGACCTCGAAGGCGAACGGCCGCAGCGCATCGGCGAACGCGCCCAGCTGGCCGATCTTCTCGTCCAGCGTCATCTCGGCGATCAGTCCTTCGATCCTGCGCTGATGCGGCATGTAAGCGGTCCTCCCGGGAACGCGGGTGTTACGGGGGAGTCATTATGAAAACGTTTACAGTCACGGTCAAACCCGCTTCGGGAGCCCGGATTGGCCGTCCCGGACCCGCCGCAAGGGGCTCAACCCGCCATGCCGGCGTGGCGCAGGAGGGCGTCGATCCGCGGCGCGCGGCCCCGGAACGCCTTGAAATTCTCCGCGGCACCGCGGCTGCCACCGCGGGCCAGGATTTCATGGCGGAAGCGCGCACCCGTCTCGGCCACCTTGTCGGGTGCCTCCTCGAACGCCTCGTAGGCGTCCGCACTCAGCACTTCGGCCCACTTATAGCTGTAGTAGCCCGCCCCGTAGCCGCCCGCGAAGATGTGGCTGAACTGGTGGGGGAAGCGGTTCCATTCCGGCGGCAGGTTCACGGCGACCTCGGCACGTACGCGATCGAGCAGCGCCAATACCGTATCGCCGGCGGCGTCGAAGCCGCTATGCAGCTGCATGTCGAACAGGCCGAACTCCAACTGCCGGACCGTGGCCATGCCGCTCTGGTAGTTCTTCGCCGCGACCATCTTGTCGAACAACGCACGCGGCAAGGGCTCACCGCTGTCCACGTGCGCGGTCATCGCCTGCACGCGCGCCCACTCCCAGCAGAAGTTCTCCATGAACTGGCTGGGCAGCTCCACGGCATCCCACTCCACGCCGTTGATGCCGGCCACGCCGAGCTCGCCGACCTGGGTGAGCAGTTGGTGCAGCCCATGCCCCATTTCGTGGAACAGGGTGGTCACGTCGTTGTGGCTGAAGGTCGCCGGCTTGCCGTCCACGCCCTTGCCGAAATTGCAGACCAGATAGACCAGGGGCGTCTGCTCGCCGCGCACCGTCGTACGACGGTTGCGGCAATCGTCCATCCACGCACCGCCGCGCTTGCCCTCGCGCGCGTACAGATCCAGGTAGAACTGTCCCACCAGCGCGCCCGCGCCGTCCACCAAGCGGTAGAAGCGCACGTCGGGGTGCCAGGTCGGCGCCGTGTCCTGTTCCACCCGCAGGTCGTAGAGGTCGCCGATCACGCCGAACAGGCCCTTCAGTACGGCCGGTTCGGTGAAGTACTGCTTCACTTCCTGCGCGGAGAAGCTGTAGCGGGCCTGCTTGAGTTTTTCGCTGGCGTACGCCAGGTCCCAGGCTTCGACGGTTTCCAGTCCGAGGTGTTCGCCTGCGAAGGCTTCCAGCTCGGCGCGGTCGCGCTGCGCATGCGGCTTCGCGCGAGCGGCCAGGTCGCGCAAGAAATGCAGCACCTCGTCCGGCGTGTCGGCCATCTTGGTGGCCAGCGAATACGCCGCGTAGCTGGGGAAGCCCAGCAGCGATGCCAGTTCGGCGCGCAGCGCCAGGATGCGGTCGATCAGCGCGGAGTTGTCGAGCGCTTCGTTGTCGGCCAGTTCCGAGGCGCGCACCGCGTTGGCGTGGTACAGCGTCTCGCGCAGCGCGCGGTCGTCGGCGTATGTCTGCACCGGCAGGTAGCACGGCATCTGCAGGGTGAATTTCCAGCCGGGCTCGTCGTCGGCCTTGGCGGCAGCGCGCGCCGCGGAGACCACGTCGGATGGCAGGCCGCCGAGGTGCTGCTTGTCCTTGATCCAGAACTCGTACTCGTCGGTGGCGTCGAGCACGTTCTGCGAGAACTTGGCCGACAGACCGGCGAGTTCTTCCTTCACCTCGCCGAAGCGCGCCTTCTGCGCCTCGGGCAACTCCGCGCCACCCAGGCGGAAATCGCGCAGCGCGTTCTCCAGCACCTTACGCCGCGCATCGTCGTGCTGCGCGGCCTCGGGCGCATCGCCCAGGGCGCGGTACTGGCGGTACAGCGCCAGGTTCTGCCCCAGCGCGCTCCAGAAACGCGTCACCTTGGGCAGCAGCGCGTTGTACGCACTGCGCAGCGCCGGCGTGTTCACCACCGCCTCCAGATGGGTCACCTGGTTCCAGGCACGCGCGAGGCGCTCGGTCGCATCGTCGAGCGGCACGACGAAGGTCTCCCACGTCACCGGTGCGACGGCTTCGGCCGTGGCGACCGCGGCTTCCGCCTCGGCCAGCCACTGGTCGATGGCGGGCGCGATGTGCTCGGCGCGGATCTCGTCGAAACGCGGCAGGCCGGAGAAGTCGAGCAACGGATTGGTCATGGAAACACCTGGGGAAAGTCGATCGTGTGAGGGCGTGGGGGACGGAGAACGTCGCGGCTTCGGCCAGCCCACCCTTGACGTCGATATGGGGGCGCCGGAAGCACCCGCAAAGGTTGGCGCCGCATTTTACCGGGCGGTAGTGCCTCAGGGGCGGCCGGCGCCCAGCCGGGCGGTCGACCCATCGCTCGCTCGATGTGGCATACAAGCCACTCCCGGCATCCTGCCGCCAGGCCATCCGACGTCATGGAGATCACGCGCGCGACGCCTGCCGATCTGGTCCAGACCGTGGATCGGCTGACCCATGCCTTCGCCAACGATCCGATCACGGGCTTCCTGCTGCAGACAGGAACCGCGTACCGGGAACGCCTCACGCGTTTTTTCTCGCTGTTGATGCGCGCGCGCATCGCGCTCGACATGCCGGTCCTCGTCGCACGCGACAGCGCCGACATCCACGGCATGGTGATGGGCTACACCACGGCCCCTCCCGCCTGGCCTGCCGGCCTCGCAGAGGACTGGCAGGACTTCGAGAGGTCCGTCCCCGGACTGACCGATCGGATGGCGATCTACGAAGGCATTGCCTCGGCGCACGCCCCCGCCGTGCCGCACTACTACCTGGGCGTCATCGGCGTCGATCCGGCCCTGCATGGCCATGGCATCGGCATGCGCCTGCTGTCGTCGTTCCGCGATCTGTCCGCCGCCGATGGACTTTCCCATGGCGTGTACCTCGAGACGGCAGAGCCGTCGAACGTCAGGTTCTATGAGCGCGCGCGCTTCGTCGAAGCCGGTCGTGGGACGATGGGAGCCGCGACGCTGTGGTGCATGTACCTGCCCCACGAACGCGATCAAGACTGATCGCCGAAGGACACGGTTCGCAGGCAGCGAATGTTTGGTGGGCCGTGAAGGATTCGAACCTTCGACCAAAAGATTAAAAGTCTTCTGCTCTACCGACTGAGCTAACGGCCCTGAAACGCATCCCGGCCTTGCACCGGGACGCGCATTCTAGCGCATCGCCCGCGAGGGACGAAATCCGCCCGATTCACACGTAATGCGTGGGATCCGGTACGCCCGCGTCGGCGAAGCCCGCGGCACGCAGGCGACAGGCATCGCAGTGCCCGCAGGCGCGGCCTTCCGCGTCGGCCTGATAGCACGACACGGTCTGGGAGAAATCCACGCCGAGGCGCAGACCCTCGCGCACGATGTCGGCCTTGCTCAGGCGCAGCAGCGGTGCGTGGATCCGCAGGCCGGCGCCTTCCACGCCTGCCTTGGTGGCGAGGTTGGCGAGCTTCTCGAAGGCGTCGATGAACTCGGGGCGACAATCCGGGTAGCCGGAATAGTCCACGGCGTTGACGCCGCAGAAGATGTCGCTGGCGCCCAGCACTTCGGCCCAGCCCAGCGCGACGGACAGCATGATCGTGTTGCGTGCCGGCACATAGGTGACGGGAATGCCGGGGCCGCCAGCCTCGGGCACGTCGATATCGTCGGTCAGTGCCGAACCGCCGATGCTGCGCAGGTCCACATGCACGGTCTTGTGCGCGACCGCGCCGAGCGACTGCGCCACGCGCGCGGCCGCGTCGAGCTCGGAGGTGTGCCGCTGGCCGTAGCGCACGCTGAGCGCGTGCACGGCGAAGCCTTGTTCGCGAGCGATCGCGACGACGGCGGCGGAGTCCATCCCTCCGGACAACAGGACGACGGCATTCTTCATGGAGTGGTGCTTCGTGGGGTAATGGGTAGGCTACCGCAGGCGCTGCGTCAGCGCCCCGGTTCGTCGTTCCACAACAGCTTGTGCAGCTGCATCTGGAAGCGCACGGGCAGGCGATCGGCAACGATCCAGTCGGCCAGGTCGCGCGGATCGAGCTCGCTCTTGCTGGGCGAGAACAGCACGTCGCAGCGTTCGGCCAAGCGATGCTCCGCCAGCATGTCGCGCGCCCACTCGTAGTCCTGGCGTCCGCACAGCACGAACTTCACCTGGTCGCGCGCGGTCAGCAACGGCAGGTTCTCCAGCCGGTTGCGCACCATTTCCTTCGAGCCCGGCGTCTTCAGATCGACCACGCGCGACACCCGCGGGTCCACGCCGGCGATGTCGATCGCGCCGGACGTTTCCAGCGAAACGTCGTAGCCGGCATCGCAGAGTTTCTGCAGCAGCAGCAAGCAGCGCTTCTGCGACAGCGGCTCGCCGCCGGTCACACAGACGTGCCGCACGCCCTGGCGCGCGACCTCGGCGACGATATCGTCGATCTCCCACCATTGCCCGCCGTGGAAGGCGTAGGCGGTGTCGCAGTACTGGCAGCGCAGCGGGCAGCCCGTCAGGCGCACGAACACCGTCGGCCAGCCGACCGCATTCGCCTCGCCCTGGAGCGAGAGGAAGATTTCGGTGATCTTGAGACGTTCCAGCGGCGACTGGACGATCTCGCTGGGGCGGGCGGCGTCGTTCATGGGGTGCGCATGATACGCCCTGTCGACCCGGTCGCCCCTACGGGCGCCGGACACAGCGGGTCAGCGCAGGCGGCCGAGCTGGATGGCGCGCAGGCGATCGTCGGCCGTGCGGGCGACGTCGGTGCCCGGGTACTTGGCCATGACCTCGCCCAGCGTGCGCTCGGCTTCGGGCAGCTTGCCCAGCCCGTAGTCGCACAGGCCCAGCTTCAGCAGTGCGCCGGGGGCCTTGTCGTGGGTCGGGTACTGCGCCAGCAGCGCGCGGAACTGGTCCGCGGCCAGCGCGTAATTCTGGGTGACGTAGTAGCTCTCGCCCAGCCAATACAGCGCGTTGGGCGCATAGACACCGGACGGATAGAGCTGCAGGAAGCTAGTGAACAGCTGCGCGGCGTCGGCGTAGTCGCCGGCCTTCAGCTTGTCGAACGCGACGTTGTACGCGGTGCGCTCGTCGCCGGTCGCGGACATCGCGCCCATGTCGCCATGCACGCTCGGCGGACGTTCGGACATGGCGGCGGTAGGCGCCGGCGCGGTGGCCGGCTTCGGGGCGGTACTTAGCGACGGAGTCGTCGTGGCAGGCGCGGGGGCTGCGGGTGCAGCACCGCCCTCCAAGCGGTTCAAACGGCCGTCGAGATCCAGGTACTGGTCGCGGTTGCGCTGCTTGAGCTGCTCGTTCTCGTTCTGCAGCTGCTCCAGCTGCGCCCGCAGTTCGCGCAGCTCGGATTCCTGCTGCGTGACCTTGTTGAGCAGATCGAGGTTCTGCTGCGGGTTGTTGGCCTTCGCTTCCAGCGCCGCGACGCGGTCGGCCAGGCTCACGCGCTGCGCGTGGGCGGGTGCGGCGGCCACGAGGGCCGCCGCGAGGACCAGCATGTACTTCTTCGCGATCATCGTGGTGACGACGGCTTACTTCGCCGTGTACACGATCTCGACGCGACGGTTCTGCGACCAGCAGGACTCGCTGGAGTCGGTGCAGACCGGACGCTCTTCGCCGTAGCTGACCACGGTCAGCTGGCTGGCCGAACCGCCGGCCGCCTGCAGGGCCGAGTTCACGGCGTTGCCGCGGCGCTCGCCCAGGCCCAGGTTGTACTCGCGGCTGCCGCGCTCATCGGCGTGGCCTTCCAGCGAAATGCGCGAGGACGGACGGTCGCGCAGGTACTTGGCGTGGCAACCCATGATGGCCTGGAATTCCGGCTTCAGGGCGTCCTGGTCGAGGTCGAAGTACACCACGCGCTGGCGCAGGCAGGCGTCGGTGTCGAGGTCGCCGGGGCCGTACACGCCCGAGGTGGTCGGGGTGGTCGGGGTGGTCGGCGTCGTGGTGGTGGTATCGGCCGGCGGAGTCGGCTTGACGTCCTTCTTACAGCCGGCCAGCACAGCGACCGACATCAGGGACAGCATCAGAACACGGGTGGTGTTGTTCATGGTCATTCCTTGCGTCGTTGGAACAGGGGGATCAGGGGTTCGATATTGTAGACACAAACTTAACGCGCAGTGCGATAGGGCGACCACGCCGGCTCGCGGACATCGGCGTTGGCCACGACCAGACGCTGGCGTACGCGCGCATCGGCCGAGACGGCGTACAGCACACCACGCCCGCCTTCGCGCGCCGCATAGAGCACCATGCTGGCGTTCGGGGCGAAGCTCGGCGATTCGTCCAGCGAGCCCGGCGACAACGACGACCAACGGGCGCCGCCCAGGCTGCTGTCCATCAGGGAGATGCGGTAGTTGTTGCCCGAGCCTTGCACCACGGCGATCTTCTTGCCGTCGTAGGAGACGCTCGCGGTCGCGTTGTAGGTGCCTTCGAAGGTCACGCGGCTGGCGCTGCCGCCGGCGGCAGCGACGCGGTAGATCTGCGGGCGGCCACCACGGTCGGAAGTGAAGTAGATCGTGCCGCCGTCCGCGCTCCACACCGGCTCGGTGTCGATGGCGGAGGTGTTGGTCAACTGGCGCAGCGAGCGGCTGCCCAGGTCCATCACGTAGATTTCGGGGTTGCCGCTGCGCGACAGGGTGAGCGCCAACTGGCGGCCATCCGGCGAGAACGACGGCGCGCCGTTAATGCCGCGGAAGCTGGCTACCTTTTCGCGCGCACCGGTGGAGATGTCCTGGATGTAGATCGCCGAGTTGCCGCCTTCGAAGCTGACGTAAGCCAGCCGGCGGCCATCCGGGCTCCACGACGGCGACAGCAGCGGCTCGGCCGAGCGCACCACGGTCTGCGGGTTGTAGCCGTCCGAATCGGCCACCATCAGGGCATAGCGCGTCGCCTTGCCGGTGCCCGCGGCGGTCACGTAGGCGATACGGGTCCAGAACGCGCCGCGCACGCCGAGGATCTTCTCGTAGATGGCATCGGCCATCTGGTGGGCGACGTCGCGCATGGCGTTGGCGCGGGCGGTCATCGCCAGGCCCAGCATGCGTTCCTGCTTGGCCACGTCGAACAGCTCGTACTCCACGCGGTAGCTGCCATCGCCGGCATCCGCCACACGGCCGACCACGATGTAGTCCTGGCGCAGTGCGCGCCACGTCGGATACTGGATTTCTCCGCCACGGGTCGGACGTTCGGTGACGCTCGCTTCCGGCAAGGTGCGGAAGGCGCCGGAACGCTCAAGGTCGGAGCGGACCACATCGGCGACGTCCGTCGGCGGCGCAGCGGCGGAGCCCTGATAGGGCATCGGCACGACCGTGATCGGGAGCGCCGAGGCGTTGCCGCCGATGATGTCGATCTCCAGACCCTGCTGTTGGGCAGCGGCCAGGGCCGGGGCGAGCGTGAAGAGAACGAGGGCGAACCAGCGCAGCGACTTCATCATGGGCACGGCAACTCTGCGGTTGGGCGGGGCTGGAAAGGGATACCAGTCTCCGCGTGAACGTTTTAACAATTGTGAACGAGGGGCGCCGAAACGCCGCGTGAAGTCAGCGGTCCCGGGCCTCGAAGTTCAAGGTCAGGGTGCGGGCGAACACGGATTCGTAGCCACGATAGGGCAGCGGCTGGGCTTTCAGCACCGCGCGCTCGACCGAATCCTGGCCCGCCGCATCCATCGCGCAGCCCGGCTGGACCTCGGCACTGACGACTTCTCCGCCAGGCAACTGGCGGATCACCACTTTGCAACGGGTCCCGACGGGCACGGATTCGGGCCGGGTCCATTGCCGGAGCACCGCCTCCTGGATCGCGGCGGCGTAGCGACCGCGAAGATCCTCGTCCGTACCGCCATTCCCGGCCGGCGCGGCGGGCTGGCTGTACTGGGACTGGTTGGCGCTTGCCGCCTGCCGCGCACGCGCATCGGCCAACTGACGCAGCTTCTGCTCGGCCAGTTGGGCTTCGCGCGACGCCTGGGCGCGCTGGCGGCGGATTTCCTCCAGCCGCTTCTTGTCGGCCTCCGCCTTCTGCTGCGCCTCGGCGGCAATGCGCTTCTGCCGGTCCTCTTCCTGCTGCGCAGCGAGGCGGCGTTGCTGCTCGGCCTGCTCCTGGCGCTTGCGTTCGGTCAGGTCGATCTGTTCCTGGCGGCGCTTGGCTTCCTGCTCCTGGCGCGCCTTTTCCTGCGAGATCGCGTCCAGCCGCGCCTCATCCTGCTCGGTCGTATCGGGAACGGGCACACGTTCCTGTGCCTCGGCCTGGCGTTCGACCGGCGCATCCTGCGGGGCGGGCTCGGGAATCGGCTGCGGCGGCGGCACGGTGTCTTCCGGTGCCGGCTCTTCCACGGGCTCGGGCATCGGCGCAGGCGTGAAGTCCAACGCACGTTCGACCGCGCGCTGGTCGGCGGCGGAAGCATCCAGCGTGGCTTCCATCGTCGGTGCACCGGCCGCGTTGAGGCGGTCCCGGTCCCACGTCAGCAACGGCGACACGATCAGCAGCACGGCCAGCAATAGATGCAGGCCGACCGCCCAGGCGACCGCCCTGCCCAGCCCTTCGTCGCGTTGGGCCGGATGGCGCGGGGCAACGTCAGCGTGCATTGCCACCCGCGTTGGTCATCAGGCTGACGTTGCTGACCTTGGCGCGGCGGAGCACGTCCATCGCATCCAGCACCTTCTGGTACGGCGCAGATCCTTCGGCAGCCACCATGATGCGCAGCTCGTTGCCCTGCTCGCCCCGGATCGCGGCGACCTTGGCCTCGAGCCCGGCCGCGTCCAGCACTTCCGGCTGCTTGGCTTCCGGCAGCTTCAGGCCGAAGCGGCCGTCGGGATAGGCGATGACGATGATCGGTTCGTTGCGCGTCTCGACCGCCTTGGCGTTCGAAGACGGCAGCTTGACGTCGACGCTGAGCGTCAGCAGCGGCGCGGTGACCATGAAGATGATCAGCAGTACGAGCATCACGTCGATGTACGGGACGACGTTGATCTCGGACTTCAGCTTGCGGCGCTTGCGATGGAAGATGCTTCCGGCCATGGGGCGCTCCGCTTACTCGCCCGAGCTCTGGCGCTGCAGGATCGAGCTGAATTCCTCGGCGAAGCTTTCGTAACGCACCGACAGGCGCTCGACGCGCGTGGTGAAGCGGTTGTAGGCCCACACCGCGGGAATCGCCACGAACAGGCCGATCGCGGTCGCGAACAGTGCTTCCGAAATGCCCGGCGCCACCGCCGCGATGCCGGCCTGCTCACCACTGTTGAGCATGTCGTGCATGGTGACCATGATGCCGAACACGGTACCCACCAGGCCCACGTAGGGCGCGGTGGAGCCGATGTTGGCGAGCAGTTCCAGGTTGCGTTCCAGCTGGTCGACCTCGCGCGTATAGGTCACGCGCATCGCCCGCTGCGCGCCTTCCAGCTGCGCACGCCCATCCAGACCGCGCTTGTCGCGTAGGCGGGTGAACTCGCGGAAGCCGGCTTCGAAGATCGCCTCGAGCCCGGTGACGACGCGATTGCGGTCGGCGGCGCCCGCATAAAGCTTGTGCAGTTCGGCACCGGACCAGAACCGGCCTTCGAATTCGTCGGCGTCGCGGTTGGCGGTCTTGAACACCCGCGCCTTGCGGAAAATGATGATCCAGCTGATCAGCGAACCGGCCAGCAGCAACAGCACGATCAGCTTGACCGGCAGGCTGGCCTTGAGCATCAGGTCGATGTAGTTGATCCCGCTGTGCACGGTCTCGGCGGTCGCCTGGGCGGCCGCGGCGGCGGTCTCCGGCGGCAGCGCCTCCACCACGGTGTCCTGGAAGGCCAGCAGCGTTGCGATCATCCGTCGTTCCTCGATTCTCGTGTTGTCTTGCGTGTCGGTTTAAAGCGGTAGGCCCGGTGTCTCGAGCCGGCGGAACTCTTCGTACAACGTATCGGGGAGCGCAACGGGTCTGAACCCGGATGCGCTCAGCGCCGCGACCTTGACCTCGGCGGTGAGCAGCCGCTCGCCGTCGCGCTCGATCGTCTGGGCGAACACCACGCTGGCCCGCTTGCACTGGTGGATGCGCGCGGTCACCTGCAGCAGGTCGTCCAGCCGCGCGGGGCGCAGGAAATCCAGGCGCATCGCGCGGACAGCGAACACCAGGTCGTGGGTCTGGCGCAGTTGCTCCTGATGATGTCCGCGGGCCCGCAACCATTCGGTGCGGGTGCGCTCCAGGAAGGCGACGTACTGCGCGTGGTAGACCACGCCACCGGCGTCGGTATCTTCCCAATAGACGCGTGTCGGAAAGATGAACGGGGCCGCATCCGCGGCGATCATCGTTGAATCCGTCATCAAAACATGCGCTCCCGCACGGAATCGTGCATACCAACCTACGACCAGTGGATCAGAAGAGTTCGCCGCTGGACTCGCCGGACTCCGGCACTCGGCCCTTCGGCGTCAGCCCCAGGTGCAGGTAGGCCTTGCGCGTGGCCATGCGACCGCGTGCCGTGCGGATCAGGAAGCCCTGCTGGATCAGATAGGGCTCGATGACGTCCTCCAGCGTGCCACGCTCTTCGCTGAGCGCGGCAGCGAGCGATTCCACGCCCACCGGTCCGCCATCGAAACTGTCGATGATGGTGCGGAGCATGCGACGGTCGAGCTCGTCGAAGCCTTCCGGATCGACCTTCAGCATCTGCATCGCGGCACGGGCGACGTCCACGTCGATGTGGCCGTTGGCCTTGACCTGCGCATAGTCGCGCACGCGGCGCAGCAGGCGGTTGGCGATGCGCGGGGTGCCGCGTGCACGGCGTGCGATTTCGGCCGCACCGTCGGGCTCGCAGTCCATGCCGAGGATGCGCGCGGAACGCTGCACGATGCGGGTGAGTTCTTCCGGCGTGTAGAACTCCAGTCGCTGCACGATGCCGAAGCGGTCCCGCAGCGGCGCGGTCAGAAGACCAGCACGGGTGGTGGCGCCGATCAGGGTGAACGGCGGCAGGTCGAGTTTGATCGACCGGGCCGCAGGCCCCTCGCCGATCATGATGTCGATCTGGAAATCCTCCATCGCCGGATACAGCACTTCCTCGACGACGGGCGAGAGGCGATGGATCTCGTCGACGAACAGCACATCGTGCGGCTGCAGGTTGGTCAGCAGCGCCGCCAGGTCGCCGGCCTTCTCGATCACCGGACCCGAGGTCACGCGCAGGTTCACGCCCAGCTCGTTGGCGATCACGTGGCTCAGCGTGGTCTTGCCGAGGCCGGGCGGCCCGAAGATCAGCACGTGGTCCAGCGCCTCGCCGCGTCCTTTCGCCGCCTGGATGTAGATGTCCAGCTGTTCGCGCACCGGCTTCTGGCCGAGGTACTCGTCCAGCCGCTTGGGCCGGATGCTGGCCTCGATGGCGTCGTCTTCGCGAGTGGCGGAGGAATCGATGATGCGGTCGGCGGTCATGACGGGATTATGGACGAAACCGCCGCCCATTCGTCCCGTCAGATTTCGACTTGCGCGCCCAACTCGACCAGGCGGTTGCCCGGGATGCGGAAGAAACCGGTCGCCGGCGCCGCATTGCGGTGCATGGCCGCGAACAGCTTGTCGCGCCAGATCGGCATGCCGCCCTGGCGGCTCGCCACCACGGTTTCGCGGCTAGCGAAGTACGTGGTTTCCATGGGGTCGAAGTAGACGCCGCCCTGGTCGCAGGAACCCATCAGCGCCTGCGGCACGTCCGGCGTCTCGGCGAAGCCATAGCTGATCACCACGCGATAGAAATCGTCCCCGATCGGCTCGATCTTCAGGCGCTTCTTCTTCGGTGCGTACGGCACGGTCAGCGTTTCCACCGTCAGGA
This sequence comes from Pseudoxanthomonas sp. YR558, assembly GCF_900116385.1. Taxonomy (NCBI): domain Bacteria; kingdom Pseudomonadati; phylum Pseudomonadota; class Gammaproteobacteria; order Lysobacterales; family Lysobacteraceae; genus Pseudoxanthomonas; species Pseudoxanthomonas sp. YR558. Next base: position 1,354,714 of record NZ_FPCI01000001.1, read on the forward strand.
ACACGTTGCGCTCGTGCAGCACCTTGTTGTGCTTCAGATTGTGCAGCAGCGCGTGCGGCACCACGCCCTTGTCGGCGGTGAGGAAGATCGCCGTGCCCGGCACGCGTACCGGCGGTGCCAGCATCAGGCCCGGCAGGAAGGTGTCGAGGCGAATGCCTTCCTTCTGCACTTCGCCATGCAGCAGCTCGCGGCCGCGGCGCCAGGTGCGCATCATGGTGAAGGCGGTGATGCCGATGAACAGCGGCACCCAGGCACCGATGCCGGTGACCAGCTTGGCGCCGTTGGCGAACAGGAACGCCAGGTCGATCACCAGGAAGACGCCGCACAACGGCAGCACCCAGCGACGCGAATCCGGCCAGCGCGTGTACGCCACGATCGCCAGCAGCAGGGTGTCGATCAGCATGGTGCCGGTGACCGACAGGCCATAGGCCGTCGCCAGCGCGCCCGAGCTCTGGAAGCTCAGCACCAGCACGATCACCGCCAGGTACAGCATCATGTTGATCGAGGGCACGTAGATCTGGCCGATCGTGTCCTTCGAGGTGTACTTGATGGCCAGCCGTGGCAGGTAACCCAACTGGATCGCCTGGCGGGTGACCGAGAACGCACCGGTGATGACGGCCTGCGAGGCGACGGCCGCCGCGGTGGTCGCCAGCACCAGCATCGGGATCTGCGCCCAGTCCGGGATCGACATGTAGAACGGATTCGCCACCGCCTCGGGGTGGCGTAGCAGCACCGCGCCCTGGCCGTAATAGTTCAGCACCAGCGCCGGCAGCACGAAGCCGAACCAGCCCCAGCGGATCGGCTGTTTGCCGAAGTGGCCCATGTCCGCGTACAGCGCTTCGCCACCGGTCACCGTCAGCACCACCGCGCCGAGGATCAGCACGGCATGCCAGTCGTGGGTGACGAAGAAGTTCCAGGCCCAGTACGGATTCAACGCAGCCAGTACCGAGGGATTCTGGGCGATGTTGTAGACGCCGAACGCAGCCAGCACGATGAACCAGGTGATCATCACCGGTCCGAACGCCTTGCCCACCTTCGCCGTGCCGAAGCGTTGCGCGGCGAACAGGCCGGTCAGGATCACAAGGCTGATCGGCACCACCCACTGCTTGAACACGGGCGAGACCACTTCAAGACCTTCGACCGCGCCCAATACGGTGATGGGCGGCGTGATCATGCCGTCGCCGAAGAACAGCGCCGCGCCGAAGATGCCGAGGATGCCCACGGTGTAGCTCAGCCGCGAGCCCTTGGCCAGGCTGCGCTGCGCCAGCGCGGTCAACGCCATGATACCGCCCTCGCCGTCGTTATCGGCGCGCATGATCACGATGACGTACTTCAGCGTGACCACCAGCAGCAGCGACCAGAAACCCAGCGACAGCAGGCCCCGCACCGTGTCCGGATCCGGCGTCAGGCCGAAGTGCGGGTGGAACATCTCCTTGATGGTGTACAGCGGGCTGGTGCCGATGTCGCCGAAGACGACACCGACGGCGCCGGCCACCAGGGCGACCTTGCCGGCCTTCGAATGGCCGTGATGCCCGGCGTCGTGCGGAGATGTGGGGGTGGACATGGCGGCCGGAAGGGTAGCGCTGCGAAAGTGAAGGGGTGCTCTAGAGCCGCGGTCAGCGCAGGGCCGACTGCAACGCCTTGCGGATGATCGTGGCGGCATCGTCGCCGGGCGCGGTCGCATCGCGCGCCATGCGGGTCGCCTCGGCCGGCTTGTAACCCAACTGCTGCAGGGCGATGGTCGCCTCGGACTGCGGATCGGCCGGCAAGGCGCTGATGCCGCCCACGCCGGTGCCCATCAGGTCCGCGGCACGATCACGCAACTCCACCACCATGCGTTCGGCAGTCTTCTTGCCGATGCCCGGGATGCGCGTCAGCGCGGTGATGTCGCCGGCCTGCACCATGCGCGCGAACTCGTCGACGCTGGCACCGGACAACACGGCCAGTGCGATCTTCGCGCCGATGCCACTGACCTTCTGCACGTCGCGGAACAGCCGGCGCTCGCCCTCGCGCAGGAAGCCGTACAGCGACACGCTGTCTTCCTTCTGCGCGTAGTGGGTGAACAACAGCACTTCGCGACCTACATCGGGCAGGTCGTAGTGCGTGCTCATCGGCGCTTCCAGCTCGTAGCCCACGCCGCCCACGTCGATCACCAGCCACGGGGGCGACTTGTACGCCAGGATGCCGCGAAGACGTCCGATCATTTCCTGCTCCAAGCCAGTTTCGAACTCACGCCCAGCCGCTTGGCAGTGGCGCGCACGTGTGCATGGGTAATGGCGACGGCCAGCGCGTCGGCGGCATCGGCCTGCAGCTTGCCGTGTAGGTTGAGCATGATGCCGACCATGTGCTGGATCTGGTCCTTTTCAGCACTGCCGCGGCCGACGACGGCCAGCTTCACTTCCTTGGCCGCGTATTCGTGCACGGGCAGGTCGCGCAGCACCACCGCGCTGATGGCAGCGCCGCGGGCCTGTCCCAGCTTGAGGGCCGAATCGGGATTGCGCGCCATGAACACCTTCTCGATGGCGACTTCGTCCGGCTGCCAGGTGGTGATGATGGCGGTCAGGCCGTCCAGCAGCACGCGCAGGCGCTGCGGGAAATCCTCCGCGCCCAGCAGCACCAGCGGCGCATGGTGGACATGGCTCACCTTGCCCGTCGCATCGACATCGATGATGCCGATGCCGGTGCGCTGGGAACCGGGGTCGATGCCGAGGATGCGGGTCACGGGGTCGGCTTACGCGTACGCGTCTGCGCCCAAGTCGGCGTTGGAATAGACGTCCTGCACGTCGTCCAGGTCTTCCAGCATGTCCAGCAGCTTCTTGACCTGCAGGGCCGTCTCGCCTTCCACGCTGATGTCGTTGTCGGCACGGAAGGTGATCTCGGCGTGGCCGGGCGCCAGGCCGGCGGCCGTCATCGCATCCTTCACTGCCTGGAAGGCTTCCGGCGTGGTGACCACGTCGATCGAACCGTCGTCGGGATAGACCACGATGTCGTCGGCGCCCGCCTCGATGGCCGCCTCGGTGATCTTCTCTTCATCGGCCCCCGGCGCATAGCTCAACACCCCGAGACGCTTGAACATGAAGGCCACCGAGCCTTCGGTGCCCATGTTGCCGCCGTGCTTGCCGAAGGCATGGCGCACTTCGGCCACGGTGCGCACGCGGTTGTCGGTCAGGCAGTCGACGATCACCGCAACGCCGCCGGGGGCGTAGCCTTCGTAGCGGATCTCTTCGTAGACCACGCCTTCGAGTTCGCCGGTCGCCTTCTTGATGGCGCGCTCGATCACGTCCTTGGACATGTTTGCCGCCAACCCCTTGTCCACCGCCACCCGCAGGCGCGGGTTGTTGGCGGGGTCGCCACCGCCGGCACGGGCCGCCACGCCGATCTCGCGGATGATCTTGGTGAAGATCTTGCCGCGCTTGGCGTCGGTGGCGTTCTTGCGGGCTTCGATGGACGGGCCTCTGCCCATGGTGACTTCCGGAGTGCTCAGACAAGGGCGCGGATTATACGCGTCCCCATGCGGGCCCCGGTCATGCGTCCGTGAAGCGCCCTTCGCGCAGGAAATGCGCTGCCTGGCGGGCCGCATCGGCCGAGAACACCAGCCCGGTATGGCTGGCCGGCACCACGCAGTGCGCCGCCAATCCCGGTAGCCGGGTTTCGTCCAGGCCCACGGTGCCATCGGATGCTCCGTCGAAGCGGGTGAGCAGCCGGCCGATGCCACGCGCGATGTCGCCCGCCACCATGCCCACCGGGACCGCGCCCTGCCAGGGCGGGCAGCCGGCCTGCAGCAGGGTGCTGCTGCGACCCAGGATCGGTGCCGTCCACGCGTGGCGGCCGAGGCTGCGCGCGGTGTCGCTGCCAAGCAGGGGCGAGCCGAGGCAGACCATGCGCTGCACCGGCAGGTCGGGCGCGCGTCGCAACGCCTCCAGCCCGATCAATCCGCCGAGGCTGTGGCCGACCAGGTGGGTCGGTGGGCCGCCTTGCAGACGCCGGATCAATGCTGCAATGGCGGGTTCCGGCCCGCCGAGAATGCTCGGGTAACCGAATACCTCCACCTCGAAGCCTTCATGCCGCAAGCGCCGCGCGAGCGGCGTCAGCCAGGACTTCGCATTCCAGATGCCGTGCACCAGCACCACGCGCGGTGCCGAATCTTGTCTGTCCGTCATGCGCAGGAGTGTCGTCGAAGGGATGGCGGCATGCCAGCGCGGCTCAATGCGCGGCGGCCTGTTGCTTCCAGGCGCGCGGCGACAACCCGCTGTGCGCCTTGAAGGCGCGCGACAGCGCCGCTTCGCTGCCATAGCCCACATCGGCGGCCACCACCTTCAACGGCTTGCCGTGGCGCAGCGCCTGCTGCGCCAGGCCCACGCGCCAGCCCTGCAGGTACTGGCCCGGCGTCGTGCCGAGCGCTTCGCGGAACTGGGTGGCGAATACGCTGCGCGACATCCCGGCCACGCGTGCCAGCTCGTCCAGGGTCCACTCCTTCGCCGGCGCCTCGTGCATCGCCACGATCGCGTTGCGCAGGCGTGGGTGCGAAAGACCGGCCAGCATGCCGCCCTTCACTTCGCCGGTCTCCATCAGCTGGCGCAGCACCTGGATCATCACGACTTCGAACAGCCGGTTGACCAGCGCCGTGCGTCCGCAGCGCTGGGTGAAGGCCTCTTCGAACAGCAGCGGCAGCACGTCCTGCGCCCCATGCAGGTTTTCCAGCGGCAGACAGACCACGTCGGGCAGCGCGGCGCTGATCGGATTTTGCGCGCCGCCTTCGAACCGCACGTTGGCGCAGGCCATCTCGGCCCCGCGCGTCGCATCGCTGACGAAGCGGTGCGTCATCGCGCGTGGATAGAGCAGCAGGCTGGGCGCATCGATGCGCAGCGAGGTAGCGCCATGGAACACCTCCAGCGGCCCGCGCTGGATGAGGTGCAGCTGGCCGACGCCGGGCTCCGCCTCCAGCGTGTTGATGCCGCACAGCGCACCGGCGTGGAAGACCTCCGCCGACACCGAGAACCGCTCCAGCAGGACCGCAAGCCGGTCGACCATGGAAGTACTCCCGATCAAGTTTTCAGGATTCTACATCACCATCAGTCCCGGCCGGGGGCGCAAAGTACACCTCACCGGACGGCCACCCGCCCCGGACCACCCACCTTCCCAGGAGTACCGCCATGTCCATCGAAAAGATCCTCTATACCGCCACCGCCACCGCCACCGGCGGCCGCGAAGGCCAGGCCACCTCGTCCGACGGCGTGCTGGCCGTCAAGTTGTCCACCCCGCGCGAGCTGGGCGGCGCCGGCGGCGACGGCACCAACCCGGAGCAGTTGTTCGCGGCGGGCTGGTCGGCCTGCTTCCTGGGCGCGCTGAAGTTCGTCGCCGGCAAGCAGAAGGTCGCTCTGCCCGCCTCCACCACGGTCACCGGCAAGGTCGGCATCGGCCAGATCCCCACCGGTTTCGGCATCCAGGCCGAACTGACCATCGCCGCCCCGGGCATCGAACGCGAACAGCTGCAGGCCCTGGTCGATGCCGCCCACATCGTCTGCCCGTACTCCAACGCCACGCGCGGCAACATCGACGTGACGCTGGTGCTGGCCGACTGATCCTCCTTCCTGACCCACCACCCTTCGCAGGAACCGCACCCATGAACGTCTTCACCCGCACGATCGCCGCCACGCTGCTGGCCGTCGCCACCCAGGCCAGCTTCGCCGCGCAACCCGCGCCCACCACCGCCCCGGTCGCCGTCGAACGCACCGCCAGTACCCTCACCACCGCCGACGGCGTGCAGCTGTACTACAAGGACTGGGGCCCGAAGGACGGCCCGGTCGTCACCTTCAGCCACGGCTGGCCGCTGTCCTCGGACAGCTGGGAATCGCAGATGATCTTCCTGGCGTCGAAGGGCTACCGCGTGGTCGCCCACGACCGCCGCGGCCACGGTCGTTCGAGCCAGCCGTGGGACGGCAACGACATGGACCACTACGCCGACGACCTGGCCACGGTGATCAACACGCTGGACCTGAAGGACGTGACCCTGGTCGGCTTCTCCACCGGCGGCGGCGAAGTGGCGCGCTACATCGGCCGCCACGGCACCAGCCGCGTCAAAAAGGCCGTGCTGATCAGCGCCGTGCCGCCGCTGATGTTGAAGACCGCAGACAACCCGGGGGGCCTGCCGATCGAGGTCTTCGATGGTCTGCGCAAAGGCTCGCTGGACAACCGCGCGCAGCTCTACAAGGACATCGCCTCGGGCCCGTTCTACGGCTTCAACCGCCCCGGCGCGAAACCCTCGCAGGGCCTGATCGACAGCTGGTGGGCGCAGGGCATGCAGGCCGGCCACAAGAACACCTACGACTCGATCGCCGCGTTCTCGGCCACCGACTTCCGCGAAGATCTGAAGAAGTTCGACATCCCCACCCTGGTGATCCACGGCGACGACGACCAGATCGTCCCCCTCGACGCCTCCGGCAAGGCCTCGGCCAAGCTGATCAAGGGCGCCCAACTGATCGTCTACCCCGGCGCACCGCACGGCCTGACGGACACGCACAAGGATCGCGTCAACCAGGACCTGCTGACCTTCCTTCAGAAGTAAGCGAAACACCGAAAACAGCAACGGCCGCTACGCGGCCGTTTGCTTTTCTTGCGCCTCCCTAGCGACGCGCCAGCGAGCCCACCAGACCCGAAGGGCGGCGGACAAGGATGTCCGCCGTTTTCCGCCTCGCCAGGAAGGCGAGTCGGAAAATCCCGATAGCGTCGAAACGATGGGATTGCTTCGTCGGGAAAAGCGCTTTCTTTTGGTGACTTTTCTTTGCGCTTACAAAGAAAAGTTACCCGCTGGCCCGAAGGGCGAGCGGAACACGCATTGAACTAGACGGAAGCAGCCCGCCGCAGGATGAACTCATCATCCAACGTCTTCCCCACCGCGAACTTGTATCCCCCCACCCGCACGAACCCCTGCCGCTCATAGAACCGCTGCGCACCGAAGTTCTCCGACCACACCCCGATCCACAGCGTCCGCGGCCCGTCCTTCAACAACCACCGCTCCACCTCGGCGAACAGCTTCCCGCCCCACCCACCGTTCTGGTGCGACGCCAGCACGTACAACCGCTTCAGCTCGCCATCGCCCTTCATCACGTCCGCATGCGGCAACCCGCATGGCCCGGCGGCTGCATGGCCCACGGCCACGCCATCGGCTTCGAGCAACCACACCGCGTAATCCGGGTGCGACAGGATGATCCGTTGCTTGTCGACGTCGTAGGCGTCGGCGAGGAACGCCGAAAGATCTTCCGCCGGATACAGATGCCCGAAAGTTTCCGTGAACGTACGCGACGCCAGGTCCGAGAGGACCGTGGCGTCATCGACGGTGGCGCGACGGATCTGCACGCTTACGCGTCCTCTTCTTCCTCTTCCTCTTCGTCCGCCTCGTCTTCCTCGTCGGCGTCCTCGTCTTCTTCCTCTTCGTACTCTTCTTCGTCTTCGTCTTCTTCTTCGTAATCGTCTTCGCCGAAGTCCTCGCCGTCCCAGCGGCCTTGGCCGTCCGGCAGGAAGGTCACCGCCATCGCCGCCGGCGACGTGCCGACGCGCACCAGCCAGCCGCCGAACACGCGCGCGCGTTCCGTCACCAGGCCCGCATCGGCGCCTTCATTGCCCAGGCGTTCCCACTCCAGCGAAAAAGCGTATTCCGTCATTGCGTGTTTCTCTCTCAGTCTTTCTTCGGACGAACTTGGATGTGCACTTCGGCCAGCTGCTCGTCCGGGATCGGCGACGGCGCGCCGGTCATCAGGCACTGCGCACTGGTGGTCTTGGGGAACGGGATGACGTCGCGGATCGACTCCGTGCCCGCCATCAGCGCCGCGATACGGTCGATGCCGAACGCGATGCCGCCATGCGGCGGCGCGCCGAAGCGCAACGCGTCCAGCAGGAAGCCGAACTTGGCTTCCGCCTCTTCCGCACCGATGCCGAGCAGCTCGAACACCGCGCTCTGCATGTCGGGGCGGTGGATACGGATCGAACCACCACCGATCTCGTTGCCGTTCAGCACCATGTCGTAACCGCGCGATACCGCCGTCTTCGCGTTCGCACGCAGGTCGTCGATGTCGTCAACCGCGGGCGCGGTGAAGGGATGGTGGAGCGCGACGTAGCGCTGCGCTTCCTCGTCCCATTCGAACATCGGGAAGTCGGTGACCCACAGGGGCTTCCAGCCGTCCTGGATCAGGCCGAAGTCCTTGCCGGCCTTCAGGCGCAGCGCGCCCATGAAGTCGCTGACCTTGTTGTAGCCGCCCGCGCCGAAGAACACGATGTCGCCGTTGCCGGCGCCGACATGCTTCACCAGCGCCGCGAAGGCGTCTTCCGCGAAGAACTTCTGGATCGGCGAGCTGACCGCGCCAGCCTCATCGATCTTGATGTAGGCCAGGCCCTTGGCGCCGTACTTGGCGGCATGCGCGGCGTACTCGTCGATCTGCTTGCGGCTGAGCGACGCGCCGCCCGGGATGCGCAGCGCGGCCACGCGGCCGTCCGGATCGTTGGCGGCGGCGGTGAACACCGCGAACTCGCTGGACTTCACCAGCTCGGCCACGTCGACCAGTTCCAGTGCGATGCGCAGGTCCGGCTTGTCCGAGCCGTAGCGACGCATCGCCTCGGCCCAGGTCATGCGCGGGAACTGGGTGTCCAGCTGCACGTCCATCACCTCGGCGAAGATGTCGCGGATCATGCCTTCCACCGCGTCCTGCACGTCGCGCTCGCGCACGAAGGCGAATTCCATGTCGAGCTGGGTGAACTCCAGCTGGCGGTCGGCGCGCAGCGCTTCATCGCGGAAGCAGCGCGCGATCTGGTAGTAGCGGTCGAAGCCGGCCACCATCAGGATCTGCTTGAACAGCTGCGGCGACTGCGGCAGCGCATAGAACTCGCCCGGGTGCATGCGCGCCGGCACCAGGAAGTCGCGCGCGCCTTCCGGCGTGGCCTTGGTCAGGATGGGCGTTTCGATGTCCTGGAAGCCGCGCGCATCCAGCCAGCGGCGCAACGCCTGCACCAGCCTGATACGGGTGCGCTGCTTGCGCTGCATGTCGGCGCTGCGCAGGTCCAGGTAGCGATACTTCAGGCGCGTCTCCTCGCCCGGGTTCTCGTGGTGGTGGAACGGCAGCGGATCGGCCTTGTTGAGGACGGTGATCCGGGTGGCGATCACTTCCACCTTGCCGGTGCGGATCTTGGTATTGACGGCCTCGCGCGCACGCACGATGCCTTCGACCTGCAGCACGTCCTCGTAGCCCAGCGACGCGGCCACCTTGAACACCTCTGCATTGGAGGGGTCCACCGTCACCTGCACGATGCCTTCGTGGTCGCGCAGGTCGATGAAGCAGACACCGCCGAGATTGCGGGCGACGTCGGTCCAGCCGCACAGGGTCACGGTCTGGCCGATCATGGCCTCGTCGACGAGGCCGCAGAAATGGGTACGCATGGGGGCTCCACTGGGTTCGGACCGGGGCCGGGACATTCCGCGGCCGGGACAGGCCGGTCAAGCCGCGTAGTTTACCCGGTCCCCCGCCCGCCGGCCCCACCCCTGCACGGGCTTAACGACCCCGGCGTATGCTGGCGCCTCCCTAGGAGGGTGCCACCATGAAGAAGCCGTTGTTGCAGTCCGTGCTCGTACTGTTGCTGGCCCTGGTGGCCGGCAGCGCCGTCGCCCAGGTCGGTACGCGGGCCTATGCGCCCGAGAACCTGCGCCAACTGTCCGTTCAGGACCAGACGCGCGTGATCAGCCTGGAGTACTCGGAACAATCCCGCGGTCGCCGCATCCCGGACGACCAGCTCCGCTTCTACCTCGACCAGGTCAACCGATCCAACTGGACCTTCAGCCGGATCAAGCAGGACATCGCGCAGTCGCTCGGCGGCAACAGCGGCGGGTGGAACCCGAATCCGCCTTCCAACGGCAACACCATCCTGTGCGAGAGCAAGAGCGGCGATGCCAAGCGCTGCACGCCGCCGTGGCGTGGACAGTCGCGCCTGGTGCGGCAGCTCTCCAACAGCCGCTGCGAAGAAGGCGCGACCTGGAGCTCCCAGGATGGCCTGATCACCGTGTGGAAGGGCTGCCGCGGCGAGTTCGCCCAAGGCGTGGCCGCGGGTGGAACGATCCGCTGCGAAAGCACCGACGGCCGCGGCCGCACCTGCCGCACGCCGTGGAGCGGCCATTCGCGCCTGACCCGGCAGTTGTCGAGCGCCGCCTGCGTCGAAGGTCGTAGCTGGCAGTCACAGCAGGGCCAGGTGTACGTCGGCAATGGCTGCCGCGCCGAGTTCGCGCCGCGGGTGGGCAGCGGTGGCGGTTCCAGCAACTACTCCGTGACCTGCAGCAGCGAAGACAACCGCCGCAAAACCTGCGCCTACGACCCGCGCCAGGGCCGGCCGATTCTGTTGCAGCAGATCTCGAACACCAGCTGCCGTGAAGGGTACAGCTGGGGTTACACCGGTACGCAGGTGTGGGTGGACCGCGGCTGCCGCGGCCGCTTCGGACCGCGCTGAGCCGCCGTTACCGACTCAACCGCCGGCGCCCCAGGGTGCCGGCGGCAGTTCGACCGGCGTGGTGAGGTCGAATTCCACCCGGAACAACCGGCCGTTCGGCCGACTCAATTCGTAGACGAAGGTCTTGCCGGGCACCAGCTCCATCGCCCAGGTATTCGTCACCGAGGCTGCCAGGCCTTCGCGCTGGAACATCGCGATCGAATCCACGTCCACCGGGAACGCCTGCCGCTGCGTGCTACCCGGCTCGGCCGTGTCGCCGCCATACATCGTCACCGCATCCGGACTGCCGTCTTCGTGGCGGTGATCGTGCTTCAGCCTCACGCCGGTACCGGTGCGCGTCAGCACCCAGGTACGCGAGCGATCGTCGCCGACATGGAAGGGAATGCGGATCTCGCGCGTCGGGTCGTCGCAACCACGCACGTGCATGACCAGCGTCTTGCCCTCGAAAGGATCCGGAGTGGTCGACGCAGGTTGGTTGGCCGTGATGCGGCCGGCGTAGGCCTTGCCGCACAAAGGCCGCAGGTTGGCGAGAAACTGGGCGTGGGGCTCTGCAATGTAGTGGAGCGGTGGTGGCGGCCTGCCGAAGTCCTCCGAGGCGCCGTACTCAGGCGCTTCAGCCTGGCAGCCAGTAGCGCAGAGCGCAGCCAGTACGAGAAACCCGGCGTTCGTCATTGCATCCCCTCATGGCACGAAGGGATGCACCTTACACCGCCGTCGTCAGGACGAGGATGCCGAGGTCGATCCTGCCGGTTTGGATTCGGTCTTCGCAGGTGCACTCTCGGTCTTCGCCGGCGCCGACTCAGCGGGCTTGGACTCGCTGGACGGCTTCGCGCCTTCGCCGCCATCGGCGAGGTTGCGCTTCTTGTCACCGTCCTTCTTGAAGTCGGTCTCGTACCAGCCGCTGCCCGCCAGACGGAACGACGGCGCTGTCAGCTGCCGTTTCACCGACGGTGCGCCGCAGGAAGGACAGGTATCGGGATCGGGATCGGACAGCTTCTGCAGGCGGTCGAAACTATGGCCGCACTCGGTGCATTCGAAGGCGTAGATGGGCATGGCGGTTAAAAGGCGTCGTGACGAGAGGTGGTGTGGGGGTGAGGGCGGACCGGATCAAGCGTCGTCGTACAGCGCGGACCAGGCTTCCTCGGCCTTGGCCAGCTGCTGCTGCAACGCTTCGCGATCACGGCCCAGGCGTGCGGCGAGCTCCGCGTCCGCATAGCTCTTCGGATCCGCGAGTTGGGCGTCCACCTCGGCCAGCTTGGCTTCCAGCTCGGCGACCTTCGCTTCGGCGGCGGCCAGTTTCACCGGATTGACCTTGCGTGCGGGCGCAGGGGCCGGCTTGGGCGCAGGCGCGGGTTCGCTGCGCAGCGGCTTGCTGCCCTGCGCCGAGGCGCGCGTGCGCAACCAGGCGGCGTATTCGTCCAGGTCGCCATCGAAGGGCTCGACCACGCCATCGGCCACACGCCAGAACGTATCGCACACCAGGCCGATCAGATGGCGGTCGTGCGACACCATCACGATGGCACCGTCGAAATCGCTCAGCGCTTCGGCCAGTGCCTCGCGCATTTCCAGGTCGAGGTGGTTGGTGGGTTCGTCGAGCAGCAGCACGTTCGGCTGCTGCCAGGCGATCAGCGCCAACGCCAGGCGCGCGCGCTCGCCGCCCGAGAATCCGTCCACCGGCTCGAACGCGCGATCGCCGGGGAAATTCCACTTACCGAGGAAATCACGGAACGACTGGTTGCTGCCATCGGGCGAGATGTCGCGGAAATGGTCCATCGGTGACTGGCCTTCATGCAGCGACTCCACCGTGTGCTGCGCGAAGTAGCCGATGCGCAGATCCGGGTGCGCCATGCGGTCGCCCGCCATCGTCGGCAGCTCACCGACCAGGGTCTTCACCAGCGTGGTCTTGCCCGCGCCATTGGGACCGAGCAGGCCGATGCGCTGGCCCGCTTCGAGGCCGAAGCCGACATCATGGAGGATGACGGCGTCGCCGCCGTAACCGGCTTCGACATGGTTGAGGCGGATCAGCGAGAACGGCAGCTTGGCCGGTTCGGCGAACTCGATGCGGAACTCGCGCTCCGCGCGCACCGCCTCGGTGCCGGCCAGCTTGGCCAGCCGCTTCATGCGGCTCTGCGCCTGTGCGGCCTTCGAGGCCTTGGCCTTGAAGCGGTCGATGAAGCTCTGCAGGTGCGCGCGCTCGGCCTGTTCCTTCTCGTGCGCGATCTGCTGCTGGCGCAGCTGTTCCGCGCGCTGGCGTTCGAAGTCGGTGTAGCCGCCGGTGTACAGCTTCGCTCCGCCGCCATGCAGGTGGAGCGTGTGGGTCGCGACGTTGTCGAGGAACTCGCGGTCGTGCGAGATCAGCAGCAGCGTGCCGGGATACTTCAGCAGCCACTGCTCCAACCAGAGCACTGCGTCCATGTCGAGGTGGTTGGTGGGTTCGTCGAGCAGCAGCAGGTCGCTGGGCATCATCAGCGCGCGCGCCAGGTTCAGGCGCACGCGCCAGCCGCCGGAGAACGACGACACCGGGCGATGGTGCGTATCGGCCGGGAAGCCCAGGCCATGCAGCAGCTTGCCGGCACGCGCCTCGGCGTCGTACGCGCCGAGTTCGGCCATCTTCTGGTGCGCGTTGGCGACCGCCTCCCAGTCCTCGCGCGCGGTCGCATCGGCCTCGGCCTGCAGCACCGCCGCGACTTCGGTATCGCCGCCCAGCACGAACGACAGCGCAGGGTCGGGCAGCGACGGGGTCTCCTGCGCCACGCTGGCGATGCGTACCTTGCCGGGCAGATCGAGGTCGCCCTTGTCGGCTTCCAGCTCGCCCTGCACGGCGGCGAACAGGCTGGACTTGCCCGCACCATTACGCCCCACCACGCCCACGCGGTAGCCCGCGTGCAGGGTCAGGTCGACGTTGGACAGCAGCAGGCGCTCACCACGGCGGAGCGCGAAATTACGAAGGGCAATCAAGAAACAACCTACGGGGATTTGGGGGAGAGCGGCCGCGTAGTTTATCGATAGCGTCCCGACTCACAGTTGTTAATAAACCATTGACATGCATGTCGGCGGCCTGATAACCAGAGTGTGTTACGCCTAAGTCCATGGTTTCAAAGGAAACTTTGCAAGCCCTGATCCATTTGCAGCCTCACTTCGCAGTCCTTCCCCGGAGCTCCCCCATGACCCGCTCGCTGTCGCCCCTTGCTCTCGCCATCAGCCTGGCCCTGGTGGCCCCCGCCGTCCTGGCGCAGGAATCGGCCCCCACCGACGCCCGCACCCTCGATACCTTGATCGTCACCGGTACTCGCGTGTCCGATCGCACGGTCGCCGAATCGCAGTCGCCCATCGACATCATCACGCCCGAGGCCCTGCAGGCCACCGGCACCACCGAGTTGGCCACCGCGCTCGCACGCGCCCTGCCCTCACTCAACTTCCCTCGGCCCGCCGTCACCGATGGCACCAGCGGCGTGCGCCCGGCGCAGCTGCGCGGCCTGTCGCCGGACCAGGTGCTGATCCTGGTCAATGGCAAGCGCCGCCATATCTCGGCGCTGGTCAACGTCAACGGCACGATCGGGCGCGGCTCCTCGGCCGTGGACCTCAACGCGATCCCGGTCTCGGCGATCGAGCGCGTCGAAGTGCTGCGCGACGGCGCCTCGGCACAGTACGGTTCCGACGCCATCGCCGGCGTGGTCAACGTGGTGCTCAAGGGCGCCGGCAAGGGCGGTTCGCTGGTGGCGGACGTGGGCGGGTATTCCGCGGGCGACGGACGCCAGTATCAGCTCTCCGGCGATACCGGCGTGTCCTTCGGCGAAGGTCGTGGGTTCGTGCATGTGGCCGGCCAGCTGACGACCCAGGACGAAACCAACCGCGCAGGCCCGTACCAGGGCACTGCGCCGAACACCGGCAACAACCCTGACATCGGCGAAGTGGCCTACGTCTACGGCGACCCCAAGGTCGATGCCGGCGCGGTGTCGGCCAATGCCGGCTTCGAATTCAGCGACAACGTGAGCGCCTACGCCACGGCGATTGCCAGCAACCGCGACATCACCTCGTTCGCGTTCTACCGCTCGCCCAATCACAGCAGCCAGGGCGCGCTGCTGGCACAGGTCTACCCCAACGGCTACGTGCCGGAGATCAACCAGCTTTCGCAGGACCGCTCGCTGGTGGCTGGCGTCAAGGGCGACACCGAGAGCGGCTGGAAGTGGGACGTCAGCTACAACTACGGCTACAACCACCTCAAGTTCTACACCCAGAACAGCATCAACTACAGTCTGGGCGCGACCAGTCCGCACCGCTTCTACGATGGCGCGCTGGAGTACACCCAGAACGTGCTCAACGCCGACATCAGCAAGCCGCTTGAGATCGGCCTCGCCTACCCCGCCACGCTGTCCTTCGGTGCGGAATACCGCCGCGAGAAGTGGAACCAGTCCCCGGGTGAAGCGAACTCCTACACCAACGGCGGCGCGCAGGGCTTCGGCGGCTTCACCCCGTCGAACGCGGTGCATTCCGACCGCGACAGCTACGCCGCCTACGTCGGCCTGGAAGCTGATCTGACCGAGAAGTTCTCCGCCGGCATCGCCGGCCGCTACGAGGACTACTCGGACTTCGGCAGCGAAGTGTCGGGCAAGCTGTCGGCGCGCTACGCCTTCAGCGACGCGGTTGCGTTGCGCGCCACCGTGGCCAGCGGCTTCCGCGCACCGGCATTGGCGCAGCAGTACTACCAAGTGGTGACCTCGCAGTACAACGCGAGCCTGGACCGCTTCTTCGAGTCGGGCACCTTCCCCGCCACCAGCGCCGTCGCCCAGGCATTGGGCGCGGACCCGCTGACCGCCGAAACCTCGCTGTCGTACGGCCTGGGCCTGGTGCTGCAGCCGGTGGACCGCCTGTACGTCACCATCGACGCCTACCAGATCGATGTCGACGACCGCATCGTGCTGTCCTCGAACCTGATCCTCGGCAGCAATGCCGCCGCACAGGCGCTGCTCGCGAGCCTGGGCGTCAACGGCGTCACCAGCGCGCGCTACTTCACCAATGCGGCCGACACCCGCACGCGCGGCATCGACGTGATCGCGCAGTACACCATCCCGCTGGCCAACAGCAGCCTGAACCTCACCGCCGGCCACAACTACAACAAGACCGAGATTGAGCGCATCGCGCCGAATCCGCCGGAACTCACCGCCCTCGGCGCGAACCTCTGGCGCATCGGCCGCGACGAACAGGGCCGCATCGAGGAAGGCTATCCGCGCAACAAGACCACGCTGACCGCAGCCTGGAACCTGGCGCGCTGGGACTTCAACGTGGGCGCCACGCGCTATGGCGAGTTCACCAGCCGGATCAGCGAAACCGGCAACTTCGCCAACGACCAGACCTACGGCGCGAAGTGGGTGTTCGATGCCTCGGCGCGCTTCCGCCCGACCGAGAACTGGGCCTTCACGCTGGGCGCGGACAACCTGTTGGACGAGTACCCCGACCGCACGATCTTCCCGAACGCCAACAGCGGCCAGTTCCCGTACAGCAGCCAGTCGCCGTTCGGCTTCAACGGGGCCTACGTGTACGGACGCGTCGCCTACACGTGGTGAATCCCAGCCATCGTTCCGCTGCGCAAGAACCCCGGCATCCGCCGGGGTTTTTCATTTCATCACGACTCCAGCACCGAACCCTCTTTCGCAGCGATCTGCTCCCGCAATTGACTGCGACACTGGCAGTGTCAGATACGTTTTTAGCCGCCGCTCAAACCTTGCGGCGCCATAGCCTTGAGCTTGTGGCCGACCTCGACGATGGCGTCCAAGGCCGGCACTAGTTCTTGGCCGAGCGGCGTAAGGGCATATTCCACCGAAGGCGGATTCGTGGGCTGGATGGTGCGTGTGATGACACGACGGCTTTCAAGTTCACGGAGCCGTTGCGACAACACCTTGGCTGAAATCGGAGGGATATCGACGCGCAATTCGTTGAAGCGCCGTGGACCAGCGCGCAGATGCCAGATCACGTTCGGTGCCCAAGCTCCCGCAATGATCGCCATGCACTCGGTCAGCGCGCAGGTCTGCGGTGGCGGCGCGCTTCGGTTCTTGCGGACTTTAAGGCTCATGAGTGCACTAGGTTACTACGGGGAAACCTAAATATTAAGTAACCTATCGAAATCTGGTTTACATGGGTTACTCCGCTCAATAGAGTCTGGCCACTCTCATCACCAAGGAAGCTGCCATGCGGCTCTATTTCAAACCCGGCGCCTGCTCGCTGTCATCGCGGATAGTACTCACCGAGATCGGGCTGACCTACGACGCCAGCAGGGTTGATACCGAGGCCGGCTTGACCGAGAGCGGCGCCGACTACCGTGCCGTCAATCCCAAGGGTTATGTGCCGGCTCTCGAACTCGACGATGGTGTCGTCCTTTCCGAGAATCCGGCAATCCTTCAATTTCTCGCCGACACCCATCCCGAATCGCGTCTCGCACCTGCCTACGGCACTCTGGAGCGCGCGCGTCTACAGGAATGGCTCAACTTCACCTCATCCGAACTGCACAAGGCGTTCGGACCTTATTTTCGGGGGCGCCCGCGCGAAAGGCCGGAAAGGGAAGAAGCCGAGCTTCGCCTTTCCCGGCGCGTAGGCGATGTGGAGCGCGGCCTTGCTGATGGCAGACAGTTCATCGTGGGCGACAGCTTCACGGTGGCGGACGCTTATTTGTTCGTCGTCCTGAACTGGTCGGGCTTCGTTGGGTTCGATCTAGCTCACTGGCCGCATGTCGCGGCGTATGTGGCTCGCATTGGGATCCGTCCGTCCGTTCGTGATGCCATGCGCCAGGAAGGACTTGTTACGGATGAGGTCGCGGCATGACCCAAGCCTTTAACGACATCTGCGACGTCCTTCAGAACTACTTCGACACACTCTATTTCTGCGATGTCGACAAGCTTAAGAGCGTCTTTCACCCCAAGGCGATCTATGCCACCGCCGACGAGACGCCGCTGCTTTATCGCACCATGGAAGAATATGTGCCGGTCGTCGCGGCCCGCCAGTCGCCGGCTTCGCGCAACGAGGTGCGGGGCGATCATATCGACGCCATTGATCTTGCGGGCGAGAACACCGCTATCGCCCGTGTGCGCTGTTCGATAGGCAACCGCGACTTCGTCGATTTCCTCACCTTGGTACGCACAGAAGGCCAGTGGCGGATTATCGCCAAGGTCTTTCAGATCATCGAACGCCAGCCATAGGGAGCGAAAGACATGCCGTATGTGAGCATCAAGATCACGCGCGAAGGCGTGACGCCAGAACAGAAGGCCGAACTTATTAGGGGAGTGACCGACCTTCTGGTGAGCGTGCTGGACAAAAGCCCGGCGACCACCTTCGTCGTCATCAATGAAGTCGATATGGAGGATTGGGGAGTTGGTGGCCTTCCCGTCGTGGAATATCGGAAAACCCTTGGCAAGTAATCGTGAGGCTTCGATGACTTTGCGACTGCTCTCACACAAACGCTTGGCGCGCCTGTTCCGCTTGTCCTGACACCAATGGCCAGTATCGCGGGCAGCGCTCTGGGTCACCGACGAGTAGCCGGATTCGTTCGCGGCCAGCAAAGCCGCCCATATCTACCTACCCTACCCCACCAGCGCGCCGTTCGGCTTCAACGGGGCCTACGTGTACGGCAGGATCGCGTACACCTGGTAACCGACTGCGCTGTCCGACACGAAACGCCCCGCCACGTGCGGGGCGTTTTCGTTATGGCGGGCCTCCACCGTCGCGACGACGCATCCGCTCCGGTTTGCGGCATGGCCGCCGCATCGGCGACACTCGACGGATCACGCCGAGGAACCGCGCCATTCGATGCACCATGACACCGACCTGATCAACATCATCGCGGTAGGCCTCGCCCTGGCCTTCGTGCTGGGCGCGCTTGCGCACAAACTGCGCTTCTCGCCGCTGGTCGGTTATCTCATCGCAGGCATCTTCGTCGGGCCGTTCACGCCGGGCTTCGTCGCCGACCAGGAATTGGCCAACCAGTTGTCGGAACTGGGCGTGATGCTGCTGATGTTCGGCGTGGGCCTGCACTTCTCGCTGGAGGACCTGCTGGAGGTCAAGGCGATCGCCATTCCCGGCGCCATCGCGCAGATCGTGGTCGCGACCGGGCTGGGCTGGGCACTGGCGTGGGGCATGGGCTGGACACCCCTCAACGGGTTCGTGTTCGGCCTGGCCCTGTCGGTGGCGAGCACCGTGGTGCTGTTGCGCGCGATGGAGGAGCGTCGCTTGCTCGAAACGAAGCGCGGCCGGATCGCGGTGGGCTGGCTGATCGTCGAAGACCTGGTGATGGTGCTGGCGCTGGTCATGCTACCGGTGCTGGCCTCCACGTTCGGCCCGGAGAACGGTGGCGAGAAAGCGACCTTCGGTGGCTTCATCGTCGCGATCGCGTGGACGCTCATCAAGCTCGGCGCGTTCGTCGCCTTCATGCTGCTGGTGGGGCGGCGGGTGATCCCGTGGACGCTGGAGAAGATCGCCGCCACCGGTTCGCGCGAGCTATTCACCCTGTCCGTGCTGGCGATCGCGCTGGGCGTGGCGTTCGGCTCGGCCACGCTGTTCGGCGTGTCGTTCGCGCTGGGTGCCTTCTTCGCCGGCATGCTGCTCAACGAATCGGAGCTCAGCCACAAGGCCGCCAACGACTCGCTGCCGCTGCGCGACGCGTTCGCGGTGCTGTTCTTCGTCTCGGTGGGCATGCTCTTCAACCCCGCGATCCTGCTGGCGCATCCGTGGCAGGTGCTGGCCACGTTCGGGATCATCGTCATCGGCAAGTCGCTGGCGGCGTTCTTCATCGTGCGCGCGTTCAAACATCCGACCGGCACGGCGTTGACGATCTCGGTTAGCCTGGCGCAGATCGGCGAGTTCTCGTTCATTCTCGCCGCATTGGGCGTGTCGCTGAAGATCCTGCCGCCGGATGGCCGTGACCTGATCCTCGCCGGCTCGCTGCTGTCGATCATCGCCAACCCGTTCCTGTTCTCGTGGCTGGACCGCTGGCAGAAGAAACAGGAAGCCCTGGCGCCGCTGCCCGCCGAACCCGAAGCGCCGCCCGGCCCGTCGCTGGACGTCAACGACCACGCCATCATCATCGGCTACGGCCGCGTGGGCAGCGAACTGGCGCGCGTCCTGCGCGACCGTGGCGTGCCGTTGATCGTCATCGACGACAACGGCGACCATGTCGCGCGTGCGCACGATGCCGGCATTCCCGCGATCCGTGGCAGCGCCGCCGCCGACCGCGTGCTGGCCGAAGCGCATCCGGAGCGCGCGAAGATCGCCGTGCTGGCGATCCCGCAGCCGCTGGAAGCCGGCGAAGCACTGGCGAAGCTGCGCGCGATCAATCCCTCACTGACGCTGCTGGCGCGCGCCCACAGCGAGGGCGAAGTGAAGCACTTGCTGGAACACGGTGCCGACGGCGCGGTGCTCGCCGAACGCGAACTGGCGTTCTCGCTGGCGGAAATGGTCATGTCCACCCCGCCTTACCGCCCGCAGCGCCCCGCGGGCTGATCCCGCGGGCTACTCCCCGGACGCGGCCGCCTCGGCCGTGGTTTCGGCGAGCACTTCGGACAACGGTCGCGGCGCGCCGTACAGATAGCCCTGCACGCGCTGCACGCCGATCTTGCGCAGGCAGTATTCGGTGTCTTCGTCTTCGACGAACTCGGCCACGGTCTCCGCACCGAATGCCCTCGCGACGGCCACCGATGCCTGCACCACCGCATAGTCCTTACCCAGCTGCGCCACGTTGCGTACGAACGAGCCGTCGATCTTGATGACGTCCACCGGCAGTTCGCGCAGCCGCGCGAAGCTCTGCATGCCGGTACCGAAGTCGTCGATGGCGATCCGGCAACCCAGCGCACGCAGGTCAGCCAGCAGGTGGCTGGCCGCCGCGGTGTTGGAAATGGCCGCGGTCTCGGTGACCTCGAAGCACAGCGCATTCATCGGC
Source organism: Pseudoxanthomonas sp. YR558 (assembly GCF_900116385.1). Classification (NCBI taxonomy): domain Bacteria; kingdom Pseudomonadati; phylum Pseudomonadota; class Gammaproteobacteria; order Lysobacterales; family Lysobacteraceae; genus Pseudoxanthomonas; species Pseudoxanthomonas sp. YR558. The sequence goes on from NZ_FPCI01000001.1 coordinate 1,375,121, forward strand.
AACGGCGAGCCCGCCAGCAACGTGCGCAGTTCCACCTGGAAGCTCATCGAGGCCAGGCTCTGTCCGGTGAGATTGATCGCGATCTCCCGGCAGTGCGGCAGCGCCGACGGCGACTTGCGCAGCAAGCGGAACAGCGCGCGCACCACCGCCAGGTCGAGCTCGGCGCCACGACCCGCCGCCTCGAGCGGCGCCATGAAGCGGGCCGGCGACATGATCTCGCCGCGTTCGTCCAGCAACCGGCACAGCACCTCGCCGCTCAGCGCGCGCGGATCGGCGTCGCCGCCCGACGCCAGGTCGCGGATCGGCTGGAAGTACAGCACCACGCGTTCGTTGCGCAGGCTGGCTAGCGCTTCGGTGGCATCGTGCAACTGGCGGCGATGCGAACGCCGCATCTGGGTGTCGCCGACATCGCTATAGCGCGGGCGCAGTTCGCCATGGTGGCGCGCCTCGAAGGCGAGGTGCGACGCGGTGACCACGGCATTGTCCACCACGCTCGCCTGGGTGCCGTTGAAGGCGGCCACGCCCAGATACGGCAGCAACCGGATGGGCTGGCCGCCCACATCGATTTCGGCGTGTTCGACGCGCGCCATCACGCGTTCCCACAGATCGGGATCGCCGCCGGGCTTGGGCAGAAGCGCGAACTGGCCGGTGCCCACGTAATAGGTTTCGACCTGGTCCTCCAGCCGGCGAGCCACGGCGTTCATCGCTTGCGCCTGCGTATCCAGGCCGAAGCCCGCCACCAGCGTATCGGTCTGGTCGAGCAGCAGGTAGCCGAGCTCGGTGCGCGACAACGGCTTCGCCACGCGCTCACGCAGCGCCTTGAGGTTGGGCAGGCCGGTGATCTGGTCGCGCAAGGTTTCGGCCGACAGGCGCTCGGCCAACTCGTAGCGGTCGCGATGGGTCAGCCACAGGTACATCATCGCCAGCAGCAGGATGTTCACTTCCAGCGTGATGTGCAGCAGGTTGAAGAAGCCCACCGCGCTGTTGGCGTACTCCGCCGTACCCGCCACCATCCCCACCAACAGCAACAGGGTCAACGACAGCGCTGCCATCGCCCAGCGCGACGACAGCCGCAGCATGCCCCAGCCGAGGACCAGCAACAGGGCGAAGCGGTAGTCCATCAGCACCAGCTCGGGTGCCGCCACGCCGGTGTTGAAGGCGCGGCGCACCAGCACCGCCGCCCACACACTGGCCGCAAGGCCCGCCCCCAATGCGATGGGCCATAACCAGTGCGAGGCCGCATCCATGCGCGGCGCGGGATGCCCGCGTTCACGCCACGCCACCACCAGCGGCAGCGTCACCACGGCCACGCCGAACTGCTTGGCGAAGAACATCTGGAAGACGGTGCTCACCGCCGCAGTGGAGGTGGAGACCGTGGCGATGCTGAAACCCACCAACGCGAGCGCCAGCGGATACAGCAGCAGGCCGATCGCGGCGAAGCGAATCAGGTCGCGCCGTTGCACGCGCTGGCCCGGCTCGCGCGGCCACCCGGTCCAGTGGGCGCAGAGCAGGCTCCAGCCGAATGTGAAGAGGTAGCTGGCGGCACCCCAGGCCAATATCAGACTCGGCTGCCAGGCATCGAAATGGAGCTGGCGCACCGTCCAGCCCGCGAACGTCAGCAGGAAGCATCCGGCGACCACGCGGCGATCGCGCTCGAGCATGGCAATCGCGAGCAGCAGGCCGGCATGAAGGTGGATCAGCGATGCGTCGGACTGCTGTCCGAAAAAGTCGATGCGGTAGCTGACCGGCACCTGCTGCAGCAACAGGCACAGTCCGCCGAGCAACAGCACTCTCGTGCTGACGCCCAGGCCACGCGCCTGGCTGTCGGCGTGGTCACCCATGCATGCGGATCCTGTGTGTTGCCTCCCCCCGGCGCCGTGCATCCTGACACGGAAACGCAAGAGCGGGGAGTGCTGCAGCGCGCCGCAGCCACTTCACGCATTACCCAAGCAGGCCGGCGGACCGTTCGTCGGCCCACCGGTGATCACCGCTTCAGCGTGCTGCGCGATCGAACTGCAGATGTCCGCCCGCGGCATGCACACGCACGCTGTCGCCCGGGCCGAACTCGCCCGACAGGATCTTCTGCGCCAGCGGGTTCTCCAGCTGCGCCTGGATCGCGCGCTTCAACGGGCGCGCGCCATACACCGGGTCGAAGCCCACGTTGCCCAGCAGCATCAGCGCCGAGTCGTCCAGCTCCAGCACGATCTGGCGTTCGGCCAGGCGCTTGGCGAGGTAACGCGTCTGGATACGCGCGATCTCGCGGATCTGCGCCTTGTCGAGCGGATGGAACACGACGATGTCGTCCAGCCGGTTGATGAACTCGGGCCGGAAGTGCGCCTGCACCACGCCCATCACCGCCGCCTTCATCTGCGTGTAGCTCTCGGGCGTGTCGTCCGACAGCTCCTGGATCAGGCTGGAACCCAGGTTGGACGTCATCACGATGACCGTGTTGCGGAAGTCCACCGTGCGCCCCTGCCCGTCGGTCAGGCGACCGTCGTCCAGCACCTGCAGCAGGATGTTGAACACGTCCGGGTGCGCCTTCTCGACCTCATCCAGCAGGATCACGCTGTAGGGACGACGACGCACGGCTTCCGTCAGGTAGCCACCCTCCTCGTAGCCTACGTAGCCCGGGGGTGCACCGACCAGGCGGCTCACCGCATGCTTCTCCATGAACTCGCTCATGTCGATGCGGACCATCGCGTCGCTGCTGTCGAACAGGAACTCGGCCAGCGCTTTGCACAGTTCGGTCTTGCCCACGCCGGTCGGGCCGAGGAACAGGAACGAGCCGCTCGGACGGTCGGGATCGGAAATGCCGGCGCGCGAACGGCGCACCGCGTCGGATACGACCTTGATCGCCTCTTCCTGGCCGATCACGCGGCCGCGCAGCGACTGCTCCATCTGCAGCAGCTTCTCGCGCTCGCCCTCCAGCATCTTGCTGACCGGGATGCCGGTCCAGCGGCTGACGACCTCCGCGATCTCCTCGTCGGTGACCTTGTCCTGCAGCAGGCGGAAGCCCTTCTGCTCGGCCTCCTGCGCGGCCGACAGCTGCTTCTCCAACTCCGGCAGCTGGCCGTACTGCAGCTCGCTCATGCGCGCATAGTCCTGCTTGCGCTGTGCGGCCTCGAGCTCCAGCTTCGCGCGCTCGATCTGCTCCTTGATCTTCGTCGCACCGGTCAGCGTGGCCTTCTCGGCCTTCCAGATTTCCTCGAGATCGTTGAACTCGCGCTGCAGCGATTCGATCTCGGTTTCCAGATCGGCCAGGCGCTGCTTCGACTGCGCGTCCTTCTCCTTCTTCAGCGCCTCGCGCTGGATCTTGAGCTGGATCAGCCGCCGCTCCATCCGGTCCATCTCCTCCGGCTTGGAGTCGATCTCCATGCGGATGCGGCTGGCGGCCTCGTCCATCAGGTCGATGGCCTTGTCCGGCAGCTGGCGGTCGGCGATGTAGCGGTGGCTCAGCTGCGCGGCGGCGACGATGGCCGGGTCGGTGATCTCGACACCGTGGTGCACGGCGTACTTTTCCTTGAGGCCGCGCAGGATGGCGATCGTGTCCTCCACGCTCGGCTCGCCGACGAACACCTTCTGGAAGCGGCGCTCCAGCGCGGCGTCCTTCTCCACGTACTTGCGGTACTCGTCCAGCGTGGTCGCGCCGATGCAGTGCAGTTCGCCGCGCGCCAGCGCGGGCTTCAGCATGTTGCCGGCATCCATCGAGCCCTCGGCCTTGCCCGCGCCGACCATCGTATGCAGCTCGTCGATGAAGAGGATGATCTGGCCTTCGTTCTTGGCCAGGTCGTTCAGCACGCCCTTCAGGCGTTCCTCGAACTCGCCGCGGAACTTGGCACCGGCGATCAGTGCGCCCATGTCGAGCGACAGCACGCGCTTGCCGCGCAGGCCTTCCGGCACCTCGCCGTTGACGATGCGCTGGGCCAGGCCTTCGACGATGGCGGTCTTGCCGACGCCGGGCTCGCCGATCAGCACCGGGTTGTTCTTGGTGCGGCGCTGCAGGACCTGGATGGTGCGGCGGATTTCCTCGTCGCGGCCGATCACCGGGTCCAGCTTGCCGATCTCGGCGCGCTCCGTCAGGTCGATGGTGTACTTCTCCAGCGCCTGACGCTGGTCCTCGGCGTTCTCGGACTGCACCTTCTCGCCGCCCCGCAGGCGCTCGATGGCGGCGCGCAGTTTCTGCTTGTCGGCGCCGCTGGCCTTCAGCTCCTGGCCCGCGGCACCGCTGTCGTCCAGCGCGGCCAGCAGGAACCATTCGCTGGCGATGTAGGTATCGCCGCTGTCCTGCGCCAGCTTGTCGGTCACGTTGAGCAAGCGCGCCAGGTCGTTGCCGATGGACAAGTTGCCGGCCTGGCCGGTCACCTTGGGCAGCTTGTCGAGCGCTTCGCCCAGCCGCTCGCGCAGCACGGGCACGTTGACGCCGGCCTGCGACAGCAGCGGGCGCGTGCTGCCGCCCTGCTGCTCGAGCAGCGCGGTGAGCACGTGCACCGGTTCGATCATGGTGTGGTCGCGGCCCACGGCCAGCGACTGCGCGTCGGCCAGCGCCTGCTGGAAACGCGAGGTAAGTTTGTCCATCCGCATCGGAAGAACCTCAGGGGAAGTGGGGGCCGGCGAACGCCAGCCGATGCTACCCAGATGCGGTTAAGCGCCGGTGTTTCAAGACCTGCTGAGACCCGGATTCACGTAGGGTGGGCCTTGGCCCACCGTCTGCGCGCCTTTCGAACCGGCGGGCCAAGGCCCGCCCTACGGCTTCTTCTGCAGGGACAGCAGACCCAGCAACACCGCCAGCGCGGCATACGCGCCCGCGAACTGCCACAGGATGGTCGCGCGCAGGCCTTCGACGTCCCACGGCAGGTAGATGCCGCCGCGCGGATCGACCGAGTGGATGATGCCGAACAACGTCAGCACCGCGCCGACCAGCAGCGCGACGACCGCACGGCCGTTGCGGCCGTCGATCATCGCCACCAGCGCGGTGGTCCAGATCATCGCGGTGATGATGAAGCCGTTGCCCAGGGTGACGATGGTGGCCAGGTCCGGCAGCCCGTGCCCGTCGACGCCTTCGTACAGGCCGGCGAAGTGGTCGGGCGCGATCCACGCCGGGTTGCCGAACTTGATCGTCAGCAGATACGCCACCGACGGCAGGAAGCCCAGCGCCACGGCGATGGCGTGCTTGCGCGGGGTTTCCGTGAACGCCTGCACGGTGATGTCCAGGCCCACGTAGACGATGATCGGCGCCAGCACCGCCACCGGCAGCCACTGCACTAGGCCCGACACGTAGCCGAGCACACCGCCGAGGCCGATGAAGATTCCCGTCAGCAGCGTGTAGCCCTTGCGCGCGCCCATGTGCTTGTACGCGGGCTGACCGATGTACGGCGTGGTCTGCGCGACGCCGCCGCAGACGCCGGCGACCAGCGTGGAGACCGCTTCGGCCAGCAGCACGTCGCGCGTGCGGTAGTCGTCGCCCGCGGCGCGCGCGCTCTCGCTGACGTTGATGCCGCCGACGACCATTAACAGGCCGAACGGCAATAGCAGCGGGAGATACGGCACGGTGTAGGCCAACCCATCGAGCCAGCCCAGCGTGGGCAGCGGCAGCGTCAGCGCGAGCGGCACCGCATCGGGCACCTTGAAGCCGGGCGCGCCCAGGCCGGCGAGACCCAGGCCGTAGTACAGCGCGGTGCCGACGATGAAGGCCAGCAGCACGCCGGGCAGCTTCACCGGCAGCTTGCCCTTCGCCACCAGCACATACAGCAGCAGCCCGAAGGTGACGAAACCGACGATGGGCTGGCGCAGCGTTTCGATCAGCGGCAGGAAGCCGAGCAGCGTCAGCGCCGCGCCCCCGATCGACCCCAGCAGGCCTGCACGCGGCACCGCGCGCGTGACCGCATCGCCGAAGAACGAGAGCACCAGCTTCAACACGCCCATCACCACCAGCGCGGCCATGCCGAGTTGCCAGGTGGCGGTGGCCGCGGCCTGCTCGTCCATGCCCGCCTGCTTGAAGCCGATGAAGGCCGGGCCCAGCACCAGCAGCGCCATGCCGATGCTGGTCGGCGCATCCAGGCCCAGCGGCATCGCGGTGACGTCGTCGCGGCCGGTCTTCGTCGCCAGGCGATGCGCCATCCACGTGTAGATCAGGTTGCCGACCAGCACGCCCAGCGCGGTGCCCGGGAACATGCGGGTGAACACCACCTCGGCCGGGAACTGGAAGATGCCGATCAGCGCGGCGGCGATGAAACCGAGGATGGACAGGTTGTCCACCACCAGGCCGAAGAAGCCATTGAGGTCGCCGGGTACGAACCAGCGGCGCACGGAAGAAGCCGATGCGGTCATGGAGTCGGGAATCAGTGGGGAGGGCGGGAGACCGCCAGCATAAGCGCCCGCGCGACCGGCGGGCGCACCGGGTTCAGAACGATACGTCCACCGCGTGGCGCGACCACAGCACCGACTGGTGACCGGTCGCTTGCTTCCACGCCAGACGGATCGCCTCGATGTCGGCGCGGCGCTGCGGCGTGTCCTCGTGCAGTATCACCAGCACCTTGGTCTTCAGGCGGTTCGGTTCGCCCGCACCGCGGAACAGCCACTGGCCGTACGCGTCGAAGACGGTCAGGCCATCCGGGAAGCGCGTCGTCACTTCCTTGTCCAGGAAGGCGCGCCAGGTCTCCTCGGTGATCGCCTCCGCCTGCGGGCGATCGGCGGGACCTTCCTCCTTGCCCACGCCGAAGTACAGCTCGCTGCGTACCCAGCCCGCGGCCTGCGCGGGACGCAGGGCATCGCCCTGCAACGACGATGTGGTCGCCGACGGTGCATCGGCACTGCGCACGCTGGCGCAGCCGGACACGGCGAGCAACGCGGTGGCCAGCAAGATACTTCTCAACAGCATGGGGAACTCCTGTGGGGACGCGTACTGTCGGCGGACATCATCGCGCATCGAAATAACCGCTGGGAATGACGACATGGGATCACGCCATGGTCGACGACGGTCATGAACGAGAACCGGCGCGGTATGGTGCGGTCACCCCGGCGCCGTCCACAGACCGGGAACGACGACCCCCACGACACCTCTTGTCCCGATGCCGATCGCACGACCCGCAGCCGCCCGCGTCCCTCCTGGTCTCTCCCCCCGCGGGACCGGCGGCTGCGGCTGTCGTTGCCGCTGACCGCATCCGTCGTCTTCGCCTCTTTTCCGCAAGCCAGCCCCCCAGGAGTTTCCATGCCCCGCCTGACCGTGGCGCCGCTCGGCGCCGCCATCGCGTTCGCGCTCGCCCTTCCCGCCTTTGCCCAACAGGCGCCCGCCGATGGCACCACCGACCTCGATGCGGTGATCGTCACCGGCACTCGCGCCAGCGACCGCACGGCGCTGGAATCCACCTCGCCGATCGACGTGCTCACCGCCGAGGACATCCGCAAGGCCGGCGTGCTCAACGGCGAACTCGGCAGCGCGCTGCAGGCACTGCTGCCTTCGTTCAACTTCCCGCGCCAGTCCAACTCCGGCGGCGCCGACCATGTGCGCGCCGCGCAGCTGCGCGGCCTCGCACCGGACCAGGTGCTGGTGCTGGTCAACGGCAAGCGCCGCCACACCACCGCGCTGGTGACGACAGGCTCGAAGATCGGCCGCGGCACCACGCCGGTCGACTTCAACGCGATCCCGGTGAGCGCGATCAAGCGCATCGAAGTGCTGCGCGACGGCGCGGGTGCGCAATATGGCTCGGACGCGGTGGCCGGCGTGGTCAACATCATCCTCGACGACGCCCCCGAAGGCGGCGCCTGGGAAGCGAGCTTCGGCCTGCACCACACCGACGTGGAGCCGATCGGCCAGACGCTCACCGATGGCCAGACCAGCTTCCTCTCGGGCAAGGTCGGCACCGCCGTCGGCGACGGCGGCTTCTTCCGCGTGGGTTTCGAACTGAAGAACCGCGAGGCCACCAACCGCGCCGGTTTCGACCAGGTGCCGCCGTGGGACCAGACGCCGGCGAACCTCGCCGTGCAGGGCCAGCGCAACTACCACCTGGGCGACGGCGCTTCGAAGGACCTCAACGCCTGGATCAACACCGGCATTCCGCTGGGCGAGGCGGCGGAGTTCTACCTGTTCGGCACCTACAACAAGCGCGACACCGTCGGCGCGAACTACTTCCGCTATCCGGACGGCGTGTCGAACTGGCCGGAGGTCTATCCGAACGGCTACCGCCCCGTGTCGCTGGGCGAGAACCAGGACGTGGCTGCGGTCGGCGGCGTACGCGGGCAATGGGGCGACTGGACTTACGACGCCAGCCTCAACCGTGGCAGCAACAGCTTCACCTACCGCCTGCGCGATTCGCTCAATGCGTCGCTCGGCCCGACCAGCCCCACCCGCTTCAAGACCGGCGACTACGAGTCCACGCAGACGCTGGCGAACCTCGACCTGAGCCGCGGCTTCGATCGCGGCACCGCCAGCCACGACCTCGCGTTCGGTGCGGAATTCCGCCTCGAGGAATACGAAACCGGCGCCGGCGATCCCGCCAGCTATGCGGCCGGCCCGTACACCGACCGGCCGACGGGTTCGCAGGCCGGCGGTGGCCTGACGCCGCAGGACGTGGCCGACCTCGACCGCGATGTCGCCAGCGTCTATGCCGCCCTGTCCAGCCGCTTCGGCGAGAAACTGACCACCGATGTCGCGGTGCGCTACGAGCACTACAGCGATTTCGGCGGCGAACTGACCGGCAAGCTGGCGGCCCGCTACGAATTCGCGCCGGCATTCGCATTGCGCGGCGCGCTGTCGAACAACTTCCGCGCGCCCTCGCTCGCCCAGATCGGCTACGAGTCCACCTCCACCGGCTACAACGCGGCCGGGCAGCTGACCCAGGGCCGCCTGCTGTCGGTCAACAATCCGATCGCGCGCGCCCTCGGCGCGCAGGACCTGGATCCGGAAAAGTCGATCAACGCCAGCCTCGGCTTCACCAGCCGGATCGGCGAGCACTTCGATCTGTCGCTGGACGTGTTCCATATCGAGATCGACGACCGCGTCGCGCTGTCGGAGAGCATCACCGGCGACGCGCTGACCGACTTCATCGATGCGGAATTCGGCGTGCCCGGCGTGCAGAGCGTCAGCTACTTCACCAACGCCGCCGATACCCGCACCCAGGGCGTGGAACTGGTGACGAACTGGCGACAGGCCCTGGCCGGCGGCAACCTGCTGCTGACCGGTACCTACAGCTACGCGAAGACCGAGCTGAAGAACCTCGTCGCCACGCCCGCACAGTTGCTGGCGCTGGACCCGGATTACGTGTTGTTCGGCGTCGAAGAAAGCAACACGCTGACCGATGCCGCCCCGCGCACCCGCGCGCAGTTCACCGCGAACTGGGACAGCGAGCGCTGGAACCTGCTGGGCCGCGTGAGTCGTCACGGCAGCGCCAAGCGCGTGTTCAACTTCGGCGGAGGCTTCGAGCCCGAACAGACCTACGGCGCCGAGTGGCAGCTCGACGCGGAAGTCGAATACAAGGTCTCCTCGAAGTGGAGCGTGGCGCTCGGCGGCCTCAACCTGACCGATGAGTATCCGGACCTGTCGAACGAAGACATCTACTACTTCGGCAACCTGCCCTACGACGTGCTGTCGCCCATCGGCAGCAACGGCGCGTACTACTACACCCGGGTGCGCTACACCTTCTGACATCCACATGCATCGCCGCCTCCGCAGGGGGCGGCCACCTACTGATCGGACGGGCGCCGCGGCACGGGAACGGGCGGGCAACCGTCGCGCGGAGCGGCTGGCTGGCCAGCTGCGCGCCGGCGCCCGGACGGTCAGACCGCGCCTCGCTGTATCACAGCGCCGCCGAACAGGAACGCGTCGCCACGCGCCCGGATGGTGAACTGCGTGGACACCGCTTTGCAGCGAAGCATGAAGACCCTCGCGTGACGCAACGGGCCATCCCATACAACGGTCGCGACTCACGTCGCTCCTACAGGAAGCGTGCACGCTCCTCGTCGGTCGGCACATGGCACGTCGTCCTTCCGAACCAGCCATACCGGTTCCGCGCCACCCAGCGGTACAGCGGATCGCGCACGACGCGCGGCACCACCGCCATCGCGCCCGCCAGCCGCCACGCGCCGCCCAATCCCATCAGCACGCGACGGATCGCGTCGCTGTCGGTCCATGCCTGCGCGCCGTCCACCAGCAGGAACGATGCCGGATCGTCGGGATCGAGACCATGCATCGCCAGCAGCGCGCGACCCGCGTCGGTCTGCATCGCGGCGAACCGGTAACGCCCGACGCGATCGTGCTTCAGCAGGAAGCGCACCCAGCCGTTGCACAGCACGCAGACGCCATCGAAGACGATGACCGGGCCATCATCGGTGCGGCGCTCACCCGACATCGAGCCACCCGCGGTAGTGCACCAGCAAACCGGCAAGCGGCAACGACGCCCAGACGTCGAACCGGTAGCGCGCGTCCTCGGCCGATTCGCGCGCGCCCACACCGTCAAACCAGCGCGCCGGCAACGACACGCCCAACACGCGGACCCGCACGATCCGCCACGCGATGGCACCGTCCACGGCCTCGAGCGCGAAGCCGAACGTCGCCAGGCCCAACCGCTCGCACAGCACGTCACCGTCGCGCCACAGCCGCGACGGCATGGCGCGCCCGCCGATGAAGCGGGTCCAGCGTTCGTGGCCGGGCGACGCGTCGATCTCGACGCACAACGGGCCAGCGCCCGCGGGTGGCAGGTGCGTGGCAGCGGCAATGAGTCGGGACAGCACGCCGGATCCGCGTTCGACCCGCACCTCGCCTGCGAGGCGCTGCAGGCCCTGTGCCGCGTGCAGTGCGCGCACGGACGCCGGCAGCGCAGCGAACGCCGGCCCCAGCAATGCCGCGAACAGCGGGCTTACGGCTGCATCCACGCCAGGGTGGCGATACGGCCACTGCGGCCGTCGCGGCGGTGGGAGAAGAAGCGGTCCGGTTCGCTGATCGTGCAGAGATCACCGCCGTGGATGTCATCGGCCGACAGGCCGCGCGCGACCAGGCGGCGGCGCGCGAGCGCGGGCAGATCGGCCAGCCAGTGACCGGGGCGCGTGGGCGCGAATGCCGCCGCGGCGTCGGCATCCTGGGTGACGAAGGCGTCGAAGACATTCTCGCCGACTTCGTAGCGCTGCGGTCCGGCCGCCGGGCCAATCCATGCGATCACGTCCGCGGGCGGGGTGCGCATCGCGGCGAGCGTCGCTTCGAGCATGCCCTTGGACAGGCCCGGCCAGCCTGCATGCGCGGCGGCGATCTCGCGGCCGTCCTTCGCCGCGAACACCACGGGCAGGCAATCGGCCGTCAGGATGGCGAGCACCACGCCGGGCACCGAGGTCACCAGCGCATCGGCGACGGGCTCCGGTGCGGCGGGGTCGGCAGGCGCGTCCACGCGCACGACATCCGTGCCATGCACCTGCTTCAACCAGTGCGGCGCGGAAGGCAGCCCGGCCAGCTCGGCCAGTTGCGCGCGGTTGCGGGCCACCACCGCCGGGTCATCGCCATCGGCCGCGTACTTGTTGCCCAGGTTGAAGTGGTCGAACGGCGCCTGCGACATGCCCGCGCCATGGCGCTGCGTGGTGAAGGCGTGCACCCCCGCCGGTGCGGGCCAGTCGGCCGCGACGGCGGGTGCGCGATTCACTTGCGTTGCGCCTGGGTGTCCGCGCGCAGCGCCGCCAGCAGGGCCACCATGTCGGCCGGCACCGACGCGGTGACGCGCACCGGTTCGCCGCTGATCGGATGGGCGAACTCCAGCGTCTCGGCGTGCAGGGCCTGCCGGCGGAAGCCGCGCAGCACCGCCACCAGGTCCTCGCTGGCACCCTTCGGCAGGCGCAGCGGCCCGCCGTACAGCGGATCGCCGACGATCGGGTACTTGATATGGGCCATGTGCACGCGGATCTGGTGGGTGCGGCCCGTCTCCAGGCGGCACTCCAGCGCGGTGTGCGCACGGAAGCGTTCGCGCAGGCGGTAGTGGGTGACGGCATCACGGCCATCGTCGCGCACGGCCATCTTCAGGCGGTCCCGCGGGTGGCGGTCGATCGGCGCATCGGCCGTGCCGCCGGAGACCATCGCGCCGACCACGATGGCGAGGTACTGGCGGTGCACGTCGCGCGAGGCGAGCTGGGCCACCAGCGAGGTGTGCGCCGGCAAGGTGCGCGCCACCACCATGACGCCGGAGGTGTCCTTGTCGAGCCGGTGCACGATGCCCGCCCGCGGCAGCGCCGACAGCGAGGGGTCGCGGAACAGCAGCGCGTTGACCAGCGTGCCGTTCGGATTGCCGGCACCGGGGTGCACCACCAGACCGGCGGGCTTGTCCAATACGAAGACGTGCTCGTCCTCGTACAGGATGTCCAGCGGGATGTCTTCCGGCTCGGCGTGGGTCTGGGTATCCAGCACCACGTCCAGGCTGGCGGTTTCACCGCCACGCACGGGGTCGCGCGGGCGCACGACCTGGCCGTCCAGCAGCGCATTGCCGGACTTGATCCACTCGGTCAGGCGCGAACGGGAAAACTCGGGGAACAGTTCCGCCAGGGCAGCATCGAAGCGGCGGCCGGCGGCGCTGGCGGGCACGATGGCCGTGCGGGGGGAGTCGGGGGTGTCGGGAGAGTCGGTGTCGGTCATGCGGGGGAGCGTCCAGGGAAGCCTCGGCTTCGGTCCTATTGGCCGAATGTTCATGGCGAGGGCGGCGCCTAGGCTATCATCGACGGCCTGTTTCCCTGCCGCGGCCTGCCGCCAGCCCATGACCCAGCGTGCCCTTCCCCGCTCCGCCCGCCTCTCCGCACCTGCCCGCCTCGCCCTGCTGGCGCTGGTGATCGCCTTCACCGGGACCGGCTGCGGCAAGATCTTTAAGAAGAAGGAAGCACCTGAGAACCAGCCGGTCGAGGTGATGTACCAGGAAGCCCACCAGGCCATGAAGGTGAACAACTGGGACCGCGGCGTCGTCCGTTTCCGCCAGTTGATCGCGCAATACCCGTATGGCCCATACACCGAGCAGGCGCTGATGGAAACCGCCTACGCCGAGTACAAGTCCGGCAAGCTCGACGACACGGTCACCACGATCGACCGCTTCATCCGCACCTATCCCACGCATCGCAACATTCCCTACATGTACTACCTGCGCGGGCTGGCCAACTCCAACCGCGACACGGTGTTCCTGCAGAGGGTCTGGCGCCTGGACGCCAGCCGCCGCGACCTGGCCACGCCGATGCAGGGTTACAGCGACTTCAATACCGTCGCCGAGCGTTACCCGAACAGCCGCTACGCTGCCGATGCGCGCAACCGCATGGTCGAGCTGCGCAATCAGTTCGCCCTGCATGAGCTGGACACGGCCATCTACTACCTGCGCCGCGACGCCTGGGTCTCCGCCGCCAGCCGTGCCAAGTACCTGCTGGAAACCTACCCGCAGAGCGCCTACCAGAACGACGCCGTCGCCGTGCTGGCCGAGGCGTATACCCAACTGGGCAATGAGGCGCTGGCCGCCGACGCCAAGCGCGTGCTGCAACTCAACGACCCGCAGCACCCGTGGCTGACCGGCGATTTCCCGAAGTACCCGTGGATGGTCCGCCGCCTGAATCCGTTCGCCGGCGAGAAATCCAGCAACACCGTCGACAAGCGCAACAAGGACTGACCGCCTCGCGGTTGGGCACGAAAAAGGGCCGCAAGGCCCTTTTTCTTTTCCTGCGGAACCGGCGTCCGGCTACAGCGCGTACTTGTTCGTGATCGGATAGCGGCGCTCGCGGCCGAATGCGCGGCGCGAGACCTTCGGTCCGGGCGCGGCCTGGTGGCGCTTCCACTCGTTGATGCGCACCAGCCGCAGCATGCGGTCCACGGTGGCGGCATCGAAGCCGGCGGCGACGATCTCGTCGCGCGACTGCTCCAGGTCCACGTAGCGGAACAGGATCGCGTCCAGCACGTCGTACGGCGGCAGCGAGTCCTGGTCCTTCTGGTTTTCACGCAGCTCCGCGGACGGCGGACGGTCGATGACGGCCGGCGGGATCACCGGTGCGCCGCCCACCGTGTTGCGCCAGCGCGCCAGCGCGAACACCTCGGTCTTGTACAGGTCCTTGATCGGCGCATAGCCGCCGCACATGTCGCCGTAGATCGTCGCGTAGCCCACCGCGTATTCGCTCTTGTTGCCGGTGGTCAGCAGCAGGCCGCCGAACTTGTTGCTCAGCGCCATTAGGATCACGCCCCTGCTGCGCGACTGCAGGTTCTCCTCGGTGGTGTCGGCAGGCTTGTCGCCGAAGATCGGGCCCAGCGCGTCGAGGAAGCCCTTGAACGGCGCTTCGATCGAGATCGCTTCCAGCCTCACGCCCATCGCCGCGCATTGCTCAGCGGCCAGGTCGTTGGACAGGCCGGCCGTGTAGCGCGACGGCAACCGCACCGCGGTGACGTTCTCCGCGCCCAGCGCGTCCACCGCCAGCGCCAGCACGATGGCCGAATCGATGCCGCCGGACAGGCCCAGCCACACCTTCGAGAACCCGTTCTTGCCGCAGTAGTCGCGGATGCCGCGCACGATCGCGCGCCACGCCAGCGCATCGCGGCTCTCGTCGCCGTCGTCCATCCACACCACCGGACTGAACGCACGCGTGGCCACGTCGAAGTCGACGACCAGCCACTGGTCGGTGAAGGCCGCCGCGGCCGGATGCACGGTGCCGTCGCCGTTGGCGACCACGGAGGCACCGTCGAACACCACCGCATCCTGCCCGCCGACCACGTTGAGGTACGCCAGCGCCATGCCGGTCTCGCGCGTGCGCTCGGCGATCAGCGCATCGCGCTGCGCATGCTTGTCGCGGTCGAACGGCGACGCATTGGGCACCAGCGTCAGCACGGCGCCCGCCTCGGCGGTGTCGGCCAGCGGCTCGGGGAACCAGAGGTCTTCGCAGATCACCAGGCCCAGCGACACGCCGTTCACCTCGAAGGTACAGGCGCCGCCATCCGGGTCCACGTCGAAGTAGCGGCGCTCGTCGAACACCGCGTAGTTGGGCAGTTCGCGCTTGCGGTAGGTGGCCTCGACCGCGCCGTCGCGTAGCACGCTGGCCGCGTTGTACACCACGCTGCCCGCGCTCTGCGGCCAGCCCACCACGGCGACGATGCCGTGCGTGGTCGCGGCGATCTCCCGCAACGCCGTTTCGCAGTCGGCCAGGAAGCGCGGCCGCAGCAGCAGGTCTTCCGGCGGATAGCCACTGACCGCCAACTCGGGGAACAGCACCACGTCGGCCCCGTACTCGTCGCGCGCCTCGGCGATCATGCGGCGGATGCTCTCGCTGTTCTGCGCGACCGCGCCGACCGGGAAATCGAACTGCGCCATCGCGATGCGGAGGGTCTGGGTCATGTCGGCCTTCGGTGGGAGCGAACCCGCCCATTATCCCAGACCCCGCGCACCGGGCGGGCGCGCATAAAAAAGCCCCGCGGCGTCCGAGACGCGCGCGGGGCTGCGCAGGCAACAGGATGCGCGAGGCGGGGAATCAGTGGGCCAGGCGGGCGGCGATGCGCTGCTGCTCGTCCTTCAGCGCCTGCGGGGTGCGGGCGCCGAATTCCTCGAGGTAGTCGCCGATGCCGGCGAACTCCGCCTGCCAGCCGGCGCGGTCGAAGCCGAACAGCAGGTCGTGCGCTTCATCGCTCAGCGCCACGCCTTCCAGGTTCAGGTCCTCGGCGCGCGGCAGGTGGCCGATCGGGGTTTCCACCGCGTCGGCCTTGCCCTCGACGCGCTGGATCATCCACTCCAGCACGCGCAGGTTTTCGCCGAAGCCGGGCCACAGGAACTTGCCGTCGCCGCCCTTGCGGAACCAGTTCACGTGGAAAATCTTGGGCAGCTTCGCGCCGGCCTGGTCGAACGACAGCCAGTGGGCGAAGTAGTCGGCGAAGTTGTAGCCGCAGAACGGCTTCATCGCCATCGGGTCGCGGCGCATCACGCCGACCGCGCCGGTCGCGGCGGCCGTGGTTTCCGAGCCCATCGCCGCGCCGACCAGCACGCCGTGCGTCCAGTCGCGCGCTTCGAACACCAGCGGCACCAGCGAGGCGCGGCGGCCGCCGAAGACGATGGCGCTGATCGGCACGCCCTGCGGATCCTCGGCCTTGGTCGAGTAGCTCGGGCACTGGCGTGCGGACACGGTGAAGCGCGAGTTGGGGTGCGCGGCCGGGCCGTTGGCCGGATCGAACTTGCGGCCCTGCCAGTCCAGCGCCGGCGTGCGCGTGTCCAGGCCTTCCCACCACGGCTCCTGCTCGTCGGTGACGGCGACGTTGGTGAAGATGGTGTGGTGGCTGATGGTGGCCAGCGCGTTCGGGTTGGAACTGTCGGAGGTGCCCGGCGCCACGCCGAAGAAACCGGCTTCCGGATTGATCGCATACAGGCGGCCATCGGCACCGGGGCGCATCCAGCAGATGTCGTCGCCGACGGTCCATACCTTCCAGCCGGCCTGGCGATAGCCTTCCGGCGGAATCAGCATGGCCAGGTTGGTCTTGCCGCACGCCGACGGGAACGCGGCGGCGATGTAATGCGTTTCGCCCTGCGGGTTCTCGATGCCGACGATCAGCATGTGCTCGGCCAGCCAGCCTTCATGGCGCGCCTGGTGCGAGGCGATGCGCAGGGCGTGGCACTTCTTGCCCAGCAGCGCGTTGCCGCCATAGCCGGAGCCGAAGCTCTTGATGGTCAGCTCGTCGGGGAAATGCATGATGAAGCGGCGGTCCGGGTCGAGTTCGCCGGTGGAGTGCAGGCCTTTCACGAACGCACCTTCGCGCTCGATCCGCGCCAGCGCCGGTGCGCCCATGCGGGTCATGATGCGCATGTTCGCCACCACGTACGGCGAATCGGTGATCTCCACACCGCAGCGCGAGAGCGGCGAATCGATCGGGCCCATGCAGTACGGGATCACGTACAGCGTGCGTCCGCGCATGCAGCCGGCGAACAGCGCGTCCATCTTCGCGTGCGCCTCGGCCGGAGCCATCCAGTGGTTGTTGGGGCCGGCATCGTCGGGCTGCGCGGTGCAGACGAAAGTCAGGTGTTCGACGCGTGCCACGTCGCTCGGGCTGGAACGGTGCAGCCAGCTGTGCGGGTGGGTTTCGGGGTTCAACGGCAGCAGGGTGCCGTCGGCCAGCATCTGCTTCGTCAGCAGCGCGTTCTCGGCATCGCTGCCATCGCACCAGTGAATGTGGTCGGGGTGGGTGAGCGCGGCGACCTCGGCGACCCAGGCGTTCAACGCGGCCAGCGAACTGCCCGGAAATTCGTTGCGTTTGAAAACATCGACCGCTGCGTTCATGCGCCACCCTCGAAAAGTCAGACCAAAATGATACCAATGTCTTGTCCCGCTGACGAGGAGAACGCGGGCGAGGTCGGCGGACGGTCAGCCGATGGCCGGGACGGGGTCGGCGAGTCACCACAGCCCGATGATGGACGCGCCGATCTCACGCAGGAAAGAGAATTGCGGGAGCTGGGGCTCGGAGCCCCATCGATGGGGCTCGGAATGCCATCGATCGCTTTCGGCGGGCCATCGATCGGGCTCGGAATGCCATCGATCGCTTTCGGAGGGCCATCGATCGGGCTCAGAAAGCCATCGATCGCTTTCCGGAAGCCATCGATCGCGCTCGGAATGCCATCGATCGCTTTCCGGAAGCCATCAATGGAGCTCAGAGGGCCATCGATGGCATTCCGAGCCCGACGGTCGGCCCTCGGAGCCCGATCTCCGCCGCGCCGCTCAGGCCTCGCGCGAACGGCGGTACGGGTTGAACAGCTGCAGCAGCCAGGGTTTCTGCGCCAGCACCAGGCTGACACCCACCCGGTCTTCGGCCGGCAGGGTGGCGTCGCGGGCCAGCAGGGCGTCGAACTCGCGCGCCACTTCTTCCAGCCGCTGGCGCAGTTGCTTCACGCCGTCGATGCTCAGGCTGCCGCTGAGCAGCAGCAGCGCGTCCTGCTCGCCGTCGAAGGCGTCGGCGAAGTAATCCGACAGCAAGGTGTGGCGGAAGTAGCGCTCCATCGGCCCGTCCGCGCGCCAGCGGAAGTTGCGCGCGGTCAGCGCGCGGCCGCGGTTGCCCGGCATCAGCTCGATGATGCCCAGCCGGTCCAGCTTCACCAGCAATCCGGTCCACTGCGCCGGGGTGAAGCCGAAGTGGCCCATCACGTCATCCTCGCGCCAGCGGTTGAGGGTGAGGAACAGGGCGAGCAGCAGGGTGGGCTCGTCAACCAGCGCCTGCTCCTGCGCTTCGCTCAGCAAGGCCATCGCTTTGCGCCCGCGCGAGGCTTCGGCGCTGAGCTCGGCCAGGCCGACGTCGAGCACCTCGCAGATCTGCTCCAGCCGCTGCAGGCTCATCGCCCGCCGCGAGAACATGCGCTTGACCGCCGCTTCGCTCATCCGGATGCGGACGGCCAGCTCCCGATAGGTCAGGTTCTGCGCGCGCAGGCAACGCTTCAGTGCATCAATTAGGTCCACCGAGACGGCCATCGGTAGCGCATTCCTATACCGGGTGATGCGTGGGAGCTTACCTCGTCGATGCCGGTTGAACCGTGCGCCGGCCGGGAGCAAGGCTGCGGCACCCCGGAGGACCCTGCATGCCCCGCCTGATCGCCCGCTCGCTGACCCTCGCCCTGGCCACCGCCCTGTCCGGTGGCATGACCCTCCCCGCCCACGCGGCCCCGCAATCCGACGGCGCCAGCCGGATGTCGCAAGCCAGCCTGGAGGCCTCGATCGAAGTGCCGGTGGCGGTGATCCACGCGCTCGGCCACGGCGCCTCCGCGGTGGTCACCGGTGTGGCGGTGGTGGCCGGCAGCGTGGCGGTGACGGTGTCGGTTGCGGCGGCGGGCGTGGTGGCCGGCGCGTCGTTCGTGGTCTACCTGAGTGTGGAGGCGATCCGGCGTTTGGGCATCGCGGTGGGCACGGCGATCAGCGTCGCCGTGGTGGCCACGGGATGGATTCTCAGCGCGGCCGGCGAGGCGCTGTGCTTCATCGCCAACGACGCCGCGCGCCCGCACATCCACAGCCATCGCTACGGCGGATGATCGCGTGATGCGCGCGTTTGCGACATGCCTCTTCGCCTTCGTCCTCGCGCTGCCAGGGACGGTACGCGCGGGCGATGCCTGCAAGCAACTGGAGATGCCGCCGCACAAGGTGGCGGACGCCGCGCGCACCGCGTTGCTGGCGGCGCGGCAACTCGACGAGGTGGATGCGCCGGTCGCGCTGATCGCACGCGTCGGCACCGACCTGTCGAAGCAGGGCCTGGTCTACAGCCACGCCGGTTTCGCGGTGCGCGACCACGCCGAAGGCCGGTGGACGGTGGTGCACCTGCTCAACGAATGCGGCAGCGATCGCTCGGGCCTGTATGCGCAGGGGTTGGTGAACTTCTTCGCCGACGACCTGGTGAACCAGGACCTGCGCATCGTCTGGTTCACGCCCGAGGTCGCCGACCGCCTGGCCACGCGGCTGCAGCAGATGCCACGCCACAGCCTGCACCACCCGCGCTACAACCTGATCGCGCGACCCGGCAGCGAGGACTACCAGAACTCCACCGCATGGATCGTGGAAGTGATGGCCGCCGCGCTCGCCGACCGCGGCATCTACGACCGCCGCAATGCCTACGCCTTCGCCCGCGGCGACGGCTTCGTGCCGGACACGGTGCATATCGCCTATTCCAAGCGCGTACTGGGCGGGTTGTTCTCCGCCAACACCGACTTCACCGATCACTCCGTCGGCACGCGCCTGTCTGGCGACTATCCCGTCGTCACCGTGCGCTCGATCTTCCGCTGGCTGGAGCGCAGCGGCTACGTGCGCGAGCAACGCGAATGGCGGAGCGGCGTGCGGCAGGCGGCGATGGGGCCGGCGTAACCCCTTCCACGAGAAGACCGACATGTTCCTGACCCTGCTCGCCGTCACCCTGTTGCTGTCCGCCGCGGTCGCCTGGGGCGTCACGTGGATGTTCTCCAAACCGATCGAGCGCATCCTCACCCGCATCATCGCCGACGACATCAGCAAGGCGTGGCTGCGCTACATGCAGTTCGCCACGCTGGTGGTCGGCGTCTCGTCCGGCGTGCGCATCCACGAACTGGAGCGCTACATCACCGCGCCGCAGTGGATGGACAAGGACAAGGCGCGGATCATCGCGCTGACGACCGAACGCTGGGTGCTGGAGGTCTACCGCACGGTGATCGAAACGCTGCA
Source organism: Pseudoxanthomonas sp. YR558 (assembly GCF_900116385.1). NCBI lineage: Bacteria > Pseudomonadati > Pseudomonadota > Gammaproteobacteria > Lysobacterales > Lysobacteraceae > Pseudoxanthomonas > Pseudoxanthomonas sp. YR558. Next base: position 1,395,248 of record NZ_FPCI01000001.1, read on the forward strand.
GGGCATCGCCTGGATGCTGCTGGCGTTCTTCGCCGTAGCGCTGCTGGCGTATGTGATCGTGCGGCTGTCGGAACTGAAACGCGCGGCGCCTGCCACTTCGTAGGGTGGGCCTTGGCCCACCATCGACATGACGTGCGTCGCCGGCGCGACGCACTGTCCCGAACGCTACGACTACAGGGTATCCATGAGAATTCGATTCATTGCCTTACTGGCAACGTGCTTGTTGGCAGGCTGCTACATGGTCAGCTACGAAGACGTCAGCAATGATCCGAAGTACTCGATGTATGTCGGGACCGAATACCGCACCACATCGGACATGACGGTGTATCGGGTAAGCATGGACCGGAACTACGGTTCTTCGCCCAGCATCTACAAGATCGTCCAGCCGCCGGGATTCGATGGCCCCGAGGTGATCTCCAGGACGCGCTTTCCAGCGGGATCCACGCTGAAGATCCTGACGATCCAGCGATGCAAGGATTGCTACCTGGATACCGAACCGCGCATGCACGCGACCGTACGCGTGACGTCGACCACGCAGTTCGACGATCTGGAAGTACGTGCTGATCTAGGCCTGCTGTCTTCGCACATGCAGACCATCGAGAACCTCGAGCCAAGCCACTGACGCGGGGCGTGACGCGATCCGTCATTCACAAGGCGGTGCGCGGCGGGCCAAGGCCCGCCCTACGACGCATCAGGTCGGGATCAACGTCGAGATGACGTGTTCGAGGTAGGTCTCGAATTCTTCCGAGGTCATGCGCGGCTGCTGCAACTGCAGCGACAGCTGCAGGAAGCCGACATAGGCCGCATAGGTCAGGCGCGCGCGGTGCATGGCGTCGCCGCGCTGCAGGCCTGCCTGGCGGAACATCGCGACCAGATATTCCAGGCGCCGCTGTGAGATGCGGTCGATGACCGGCTGCACGGACGGGTGGTCCAGCGCCTTCAACAACTCGCTGTAGATGATGTGCGGCTTCACTTCGTGGCCGACCAGCTGGAACAGCGCGCGCAGGCGTTCGCGGGGATCCGCGACCTGCTCCAGGCTGCCGAAGATGCTTTCCTGTTCCACGGCTTCCCAGCGTTCCAGCGCGGCCTGCAACAGCGCATCGCGTGACGGGAAGTGCCAGTAGAAGCTGCCCTTGGTGACACCGAGCCGGCGCGCCAGCGGTTCCACCGCCACCGCCGAGACGCCTTGCTCCGCGATCAGGTCGAGGGCGGCCTGCGCCCAGTCATCGGCGCTGAGGCGCGCGTTGCGGGTGGGCGTGGAGGAGGAGCTGTCGGGGCTGGGTGTGTTCATGTTCCGCATTTAACCATACGGCGCGGTGTGTAGCGGTATGTATGCTGCGACGCACAACAAATAAAGCCAAATCAATCGGTTGCATGTGAAACCCGAATGCCCGAACCGATTGACTGCTCTAAATGCGAGAGCCCATACTAGCCCGTATGGTGACACACACCTCTCCTGTCTTCACAGCCTCTTCCAGCGTCACCGGCGCGGGATCGGATCGCGTGCTGAACGGACAAGGGGATGTCGCATTGGCGATCCGCCGCTTCCCATCGCCGCGCGCGCTGCAGGGGCACCCCGCACTTATCTATGCGCATGGCTTCGGCCAGACCCGCGGCGCGTGGAATCGCACTGGCGAACTGATGGCGGCGCAGGGATATGGCGGGCTCGCGTATGACGCGCGCGGCCACGGCGAGTCGGATCGAAACGCGGCCGACCTGCCCTACACCGGCGACCAGTTCGCCGACGACCTGATCGTGGTGGCCGGCGAGCAGCCGGAACCACCGGTACTGGTCGGCGCGTCGATGGGCGGGCTGTTTGGGCTGATCGCCGAGTCGCGCTGGCCCGGCCTGTTCCGCGCCATGGTGCTGGTGGACATCACCCCGCGCTGGGAACACGCCGGCCTGCAGCGCATCCTCGCCTTCATGACCGCGTTCCCCGACGGCTTCGACTCGCTCGAGCAGGCCGCCGATGCCATCGCCGCGTACCAGCCGCAGCGGCGCACGCGGAAATCGCCCGACGACCTGCGCGAGCTGCTGCGCGAAGGCAACGACGGCCGCTGGCGCTGGCACTGGGACCCGCGCCTGGTCGACGAACTCGCGCGCGACAGCGCCCAGCACCAGGACGCCATCGCCGAGGCCGCGCGCCGCGTGCAGTGCCCGGTGCTGCTGATCAGCGGTGGGCGCAGCGACCTGGTCTCGGAGAAGACCGTCGAAGAATTCAAGGCGCTGGTGCCGCACGCGCGCCACGTGCACCTGCCGCAGGCCACCCACATGGTGGCCGGCGACGACAACGACGCATTTACCGCCACCGTGCTGGAATACCTGGCAGGCCTGGCGGCCGCGCCGGGTAGTGCCGAATCCGATGTAACCGAATCCGTGTCCGGAGCAACCCCATGAGCATCGCCATCCCCTTCCTCGCGTTCCTGCTGGCGGGCGCGTTCGCCGCCTACCACCGGCTGCGGCTCGCCTACTGGGCCGCCATTACCGCCAGCCTGCTGGTGGCGTGCTGGCTGCTGGGCGCCAATCCCACCGCGACCCTGGTCGCCGCGCTGGTGGTGCTGGCGATCGCGGTGCCGCTGCTGATCCCGGCGATCCGCAAGCCGCTGATCACCGCGCCCGCGCTGGGCTTCCTGCGCCGCGCGCTGCCGCCGCTGTCGCAGACCGAGCGCATCGCGCTGGAAACCGGCTCGGTCGGTTTCGAAGGCGACCTGTTCACCGGGGACCCGGACTGGAACAAGTTGCTGGCCTACCCGAAGCCGCAGCTCACCGCCGAAGAACAGGCCTTCCTGGACGGCCCGGTGGAAGAGCTGTGCAAGATGACCAACGACTGGGAAATCACTCACATCCACGCCGACCTGCCGCCGGAGCTGTGGGACTACATCAAGAAGAACAAGTTCTTCGGCATGATCATCCCGAAGCAGTACGGCGGCCTGGGCTTCTCTGCGTTGGCGCACCACAAGGTGATCCAGAAGATCGCTTCGGTCAGCAGCGTGGTCAGCTCCACCGTCGGCGTGCCCAACTCGCTCGGCCCGGGTGAACTGCTCAACCACTACGGCACGCAGGAACAGAAGGACTACTACCTGCCGCGCCTGGCGATCGGCCAGGAAGTGCCCTGCTTCGGCCTGACCGGTCCGTTCGCCGGTTCCGACGCGACCTCGATCCCCGACTACGGCATCGTCTGCAAGGGCGAGTGGAACGGCGCGAACGTACTGGGCCTGCGCCTGACCTTCGACAAGCGCTACATCACCCTCGCGCCTGTCGCCACGATCATCGGCCTGGCGTTCCGCATGTACGACCCGGATGGCCTGCTCGGCGATACGCGCGACATCGGCATCACCCTGGCGCTGCTGCCGCGCGACACCCCCGGCGTCGACGTGGGCCGTCGCCACTTCCCGCTGAACTCGCCGTTCCAGAACGGCCCCATCCACGGCAAGGACGTGTTCATTCCGTTGAGCCAGCTGATTGGCGGCGTGGAGATGGCCGGCAAGGGCTGGAACATGCTCAACGAATGCCTGGCCGTGGGCCGTTCGATCACCCTGCCCTCCACCGCGAGCGGCGGGGCGAAGGCCGGCGCGCGCGTCACCGGTGCGTATGCGCGCATTCGCAAGCAGTTCGGCCTGTCGGTCGGCCGCTTCGAGGGCGTGGAAGAAGCCCTCGCCCGCATCGGCGGCAAGGCGTACGCGATCAGCGCGCTGTCGCAGGCCACCGCCGCCGCCGTGGACCGCGGCGACGTGCCGTCGGTGCCGTCGGCCATCGCCAAGTACCACTGCACGAACATGGGCCGCGACATCGCCAAGGACGTGATGGACATCGTCGGCGGCAAGGGCATCATCCTCGGCCCGCGCAACTTCGCCGGCCGCGCATGGCAGGCCTCGCCGATCGCGATCACGGTGGAAGGCGCGAACATCATGACGCGCAGCCTGCTGATCTTCGGCCAGGGCTCGATCCTGTGCCACCCGTACATCATGAAGGAGATGCGCGCGGCGACCGACCCGGACACCAAGGCCGGCATCAACGCGCTGGACGCCGCGCTATACCCGCACATCGGCGGCGCGATCTCCAACGCCGTGCGTTCGTTCTGGTTCGGCGTCACCGGTTCGAAGATCGGCGCGGCGCCCGGCGATGCGTACACGAAGAAATTCTTCCGCAAGCTCGACCGCTATGCGGCCAACCTGGCGCTGCTCACCGACATCTCGCTGGGCGCGCTGGGCGGCAAGTTGAAGTTCAAGGAATCGCTGTCCGGCCGCCTCGGCGACGTGCTCAGCCACCTGTACATGATGGGCGCGGTGCTGAAGCGCCACCATGACGAAGGCACGCCGGAAGCCGACAAGCCGCTGCTGGCCTGGGCCTTCCACAACAGTGCGTACGAGATCGAACTGGCGCTGTCGCAGGCGCTGCGCAATTTCCCGATCAAGCCGCTGGGCTGGCTGCTGTGGCCGGTGGTGTTCCCGTTCGGCCGCCGTGCCGTGGCCCCGGGCGACCGCCTGAGCCATCGCGTCGCCATGCTGCTGATGGCACCGAACGAAGCGCGCGATCGCTTGGGCCAGGGCGTGTTCCTGACCCCGTGCGAGAACAACCCCGGTGGCCGCATCGACAGTTACCTGGCCGCGGCCGTCGCCGCCGAGCCGGTGGAGCGCAAGTTCCTGAAGGCACTGAAGACCAAGGACATCGAAGCCCTGGACTACAGCGCGCAGCTGGACGAAGGCGTGCGCGAGGGCTGGATCACCGTGGAAGAGCGCAAGCAGCTGGAAGAACTGCGTGCGATCACGCTGGACACGATCACCGTGGACGACTTCGACGTGCACGAGCTGCGCGCCGCCAGCTACTACGACCTGCCGCAGACCCAACGGCAACCGCGCGAAGCGGCCTGACGCCACCACGAAAGACACGACGACGGCGGGCATGTCCCGCCGTCGTCGCGACAGGAGCCCACGATGAGCGCCGACGTCCTGAAGATCTACCGCAGCCTGAGCCGCAAACCCCTCGGCCATTGGCTGTTCTCGCGCCTGATCTGCTTCAAGGCGCCCTACTTCGGCAGCATCGGCCCACGCATGGTGCGGCTGGAGCCCGGCCGCGGCGAAGCGACCATCCGCCATCGCCGTTCGGTCACCAACCACCTGGGTACCGTGCATGCGATCGCGCTGTGCAACCTGGCCGAATTCGTCGGTGGCCTCACCACCGACGTCAGCATCCCGCGTTCGATGCGCTGGATCCCCAAGGGCATGACCGTCGAATACCTGAAGAAGGCGGTGGGCACGATGCATGCGGTCGCCACGCCGGCGTTCGAACCGCGGGAATCGGCCGAGGGTTACGACCTGCCGATGGACGTGGTGGTCAGCAATCCGCAGGGCGAACCGGTGTTCCGTGCGCGGATCGGCATGTGGGTGTCGCCGCGTCCGCAGAAGGACGGCTGACATGCTGGTCGCCGCGGCCACACTGATGATCCTGCTCGGCCTGGCGCATTCGGTGCTGGGCGAGCGCTACCTGCTCATCCGCCTGTTCCGTCGTCCCGACTTGCCCAAGCTGTTCGGAGGCACCGCGTTCACCACGCAGACGCTGCGCTTCGCCTGGCACCTGACCACGGTGATCGCGTGGGGACTGGCGGCCGTGGTGCTGCAGATAGGGAGCCTGCCTGATGCCGACGGACGCCGCATCGCCCTCATCCTCGCCGTCACGCTGTTGATCTCCGGCTTGCTGCCGTTGATCGTCACCCGCGGCCGTCACCTGTCGTGGCTGGTGCTGTTCGCGTCAGGTGGGTTGTTGCTGGCGTGGTCGATGCGCTGATCGCGCAACCTCAGCGTAGCGCGGGACAACGCCGGACCCCTGACTAGAGGAACAACACCGCCGCCAATGCCGCGATCGCGGGCAGGCCCTGCACATAGAAGATGCGTCGGCTGACGCTCCATGCGCCGTAGAGCGCCGCGACGACCACGCACAGCAGGAAGAAGACCACCACGTTCCATTGCGCGGTGAACAGCCCCCACAGCAGGCCGGCGGCGAGGAAGCCGTTGTAGAGCCCTTGGTTGGCCGCCAGCACGCGGGTGGTCTCGGCCTTCTCCGGCGTGTTGCGGAAGGTCTTCAGACCGGCGGGCTTGGTCCAGAGGAACATTTCCAGCACCAGGAACCAAGCGTGCAACACCGCCACCAGCACCACCAACACCGCAGCGATCACGTCCATCCAGGCCTCCCGTCATGTACCGGGCAGCATAGCGGCATAGTGCAGCAACGTCAGGAGGCCTTCGCGGCCTGCGATGTGTCGCTCGTCGCACGTTCCGAGGGCAACCTGGACTCTTCGCGCAACAACCGCCACGCACTGAACGTCATCGCGCTGGCGACCAGCAGGCCGGCGCCGAACACGACGTTCGAACCGAACGCGGACAGGAACTTGTGCAGCCAGACGAAGCTCAGGTCGCCGCCGCGATAGATGACGGTGTCGATCGCCGCCCCCGCCTTGTAGCGCCACTCGCGGCCGACCCGCGTGTAGATGGTTTCGCGCGCCGGCTTGGCCAGCGAGAACTCGCTGGCGCGGGTGACCACCTGGACGATGGCGATCATCATGGGCAGCGGCGAGGCCGCCAGGATCGAGAACCCGATGATGATCGCGCAGCCGGGGATCAGCAGCGCCGGCGCGATGCCGAAGCGCGACAGCAGGAAGCGCGTCAGCAGCAGCTGCACCACGAGGGTCAGCGAATTCACTGCGAGATCGAGCGTTGCGAAGTAGTCGGCGCGCTGCTCGGCCGAACTGAACATGGTGCGGGCGATGGCGTTCTGCTCGTTGTAGAGCAGCGTGCCCACGCCGACCCCCATGACCACCATCGCCGCCAGCCAGCGCAGCAGCGGCTCGCGCGCGATGAGCTTCAAGCCCGCCAGCACTTCGCCGCCCATGGGGATCTCGCCGCTGACCTGCTTGCGCATCGCCTCGCGGGCGACGGCCCACGTCCGGAGCTTGACGATGCAGAACACGCAGACCGAGAACAGGAAGGCCGACACCAGCATCATGTTGGGGATGCCCACCCGCACCACCAGGGTCTTGGTCAGCACGGGGCCCAGGAACGCCCCCATCGTGCCGGCCGCACCGATGTAGCCGTAGAACTTGCGCGCCTCGGCGTTGGTGAACACGTCGGCCATGAAACTCCAGAAGATGGCGACGGCGAACAGGTTGAACACCGTGATCCACAGGATGAAGGCCAATCCGCGACCCGCGATGCCGCTGTCGAACATCGCGTAGAACACCAGCAGCGTGGCGATGAAGAAGCCGTAGATGACCGGCAGGAAGACCCGCCGCGGGAAGCGGCTGACCAACCATCCGTACACCGGCTGCAGCACCAGCATGATCAGGAACACGGCGCTGAAAATGAACTGCAGGGTGAACTCGCCGAGCGCGACGCCCCGGTCTGCGAAGAAGGCGATCAGGGCGGGCGGGAAGACGGCCTCGATATCGCTCGACGCCGCCATCGCCTCGCGCACCGGCCGCAGCACGTAATAGCCCGACAGCAGGCAGAAGAAGTAGACGAAAGCCCATAGCAACGGCGGCGATTCGGACATCGCCGTGCGGAACCGGCCGAACCGGGTGGTCGCGGAGGAAGACGGGTCCATGGTCGGCGGCCTGCGATCGCGTCAACGGCGCGGGCAAGGCCCGCCTGTGGCGCGCAAGGTATCCGATGCACTGCAACATCGCCAGCGTTTTTGCCGATGACGCGCCATCCAGGCCCCACGCCGGCCGAAGGCCCCGCGCGAAGTCAGCGCGACAGAGCATTTGCTCTATCCCCCGCCGCTAGGTTCGGCCGGTCTTCGCCATTGGGTTGCACGTGTACGACTACATCATCGTGGGCGCCGGTTCCGCCGGCTGCGTGCTGGCCCACCGCCTGAGCGAAGACCCCGCCTGCCGCGTGCTGTTGCTCGAAGCCGGCCCGCGCGACTGGCACCCCTTCATCCACATGCCCGCCGGCCTGGCCAAGCTGGTCGGTCAGAAGGGCGTGAACTGGAGCTACGACACCGCGCCCGAACCGCACCTGGACAATCGCCGTCTGTGGTGGCCGCGCGGCAAGGTGCTGGGCGGCTCCAGTTCGATCAATGCCATGTGCTACATCCGCGGCGTGCCGCAGGATTACGACGACTGGTCCGACGCCGGCGCGCAGGGTTGGGATTGGGCCAGCGTGCTGCCGTACTTCCGCCGCTCGGAAAGGAACGGACGCGGCGGCGACGCACTGCATGGCGCCGACGGCCCGCTGTACGTCTCCGACCTGCGCTACACCAATCCGCTGTCGGCCGCCTTCATCGAGGCCGGTGCTCAGGCCGGCTACGCGCGCAATGCCGACTTCAACGGTCCGGCCCAGGAAGGGTTCGGCCTCTACCAGGTCACCCAGAAGAACGGCGCACGGTGTTCCTCGGCCGTGGCTTACCTGGACCCGGCGCGCGACCGACAGAACCTCGACATCGTCACCGGCGCGCTCGTCCGCCGCGTGTTGCTGGAGAAGGGACGCGCGATCGGCGTCGCGTATGCCCGCGGCGGGCACGAGGTCGTCGTGCGCTGCGAAGGCGAAGTGCTGCTGAGCGGCGGAGCGATCAACTCGCCGCAATTGCTGATGCTGTCCGGCGTCGGCCCCGCCGACCACCTGGCGTCGCATGGCATCACCGCACGGCATTCCCTGCCCGGCGTGGGCCGGAACCTGCAGGACCATTTGGACATCTGCACGCTGCAGCACAGTACACAACGCGTGACCTATGACCGCACCAGCGAGCTGAAGACCGCGTTCGATTATTTCCTGCGCGGGCATCGCGGCCCGGGCAGCAGCAACATCGCCGAGGCCGGCGCGTTCGTCCGTTCGCCGCTGGCGCCGGACAACCGGCCCGACATCCAGATGCATTTCGTGCCGGCCATGCTGGACGACCATGGCCGCCACCGGCTCGAGGGCGATGGCTACACCGCGCATGCCTGCTTCCTGCGCCCCCGCAGCCGCGGCCGCATTCTGCTGGCCAGCGCGGACCCGCGTGCGGATGCGCGCATCGAAGCGAACTACCTGGGCGACCCGGAAGGGTTCGACCTGAAGATGATGATCGAGTGCGCGAAGCTCTCCCGCGAACTGTTCGCGCAACCTGCTTTCGATGCCTATCGCGGTGCACCGATCCATCCCTCCCGCAGCGACCTCTCCGACGCCGAACTGGTGGCCTTCATCCGCGCCAAGGCGGAGACGGTCTACCACCCGGTCGGCAGTTGCAGGATGGGCACGGACGAGGACGCGGTGGTGGACCCCACGCTACGCGTCCGTGGCCTGGAAGGCCTGCGCGTCATCGATGCCTCGGTGATGCCCACGCTGATCGGCGGCAACACCAACGCGCCCACCATCATGATCGCGGAGAAAGCGGCGGACATGATCCGCCAGCGCTGACCCGCCGCGCATGGTCACTCCATCCACGGATTGCGCATCGGGGGGATTTTCGTCGGGTCCTCGCCGGCTTGGATGCGGGCGACCTGATCCCTCAGCTGGCGCTCGACCTTGCGATCCAGCTTCACCCGCGTCTGTTCCAGCAGGCGGCGGTAGGCGCGCAACGCATCGTCGCCCCGGCCCAACCGCAGGTAGGCGTTGCCCAGTTCGACACCCACGCCGACGTTCTGCGGACGTATGACGGCGACTTCCTCGAGGCGTCGCGCCACCAGGGCGTAGTCCTGCCCATTCTCTTCGTACAGGTACTCCATCACCTTCACGCCGATACCCGACGCGCGCGTTTCGGGCCGCGTCAGCCGACCACGCCAGATACCGACGTAGCCCAGCTGCGCGACCTTGTCCATGTCCTTGAACACCTTCGCCGGGTCCCACTCGAACTGCGGCCACGGCAGCTCATCCACGACGGTGTACACGAACCAGCCCTCCCAGACGCCCGCGGCGTTGGTGTCGTCGAGATCCTCGACGAAACGGTGATACTCGAGGTGCGCGGCACGCCATTGGCGCTCCATCACCCAGTAGTCGGGATACACCGGTTCGCCGGTCGCTGCGATGACGCGACGGTGGAAGTCGCGGATCTCGCCGAAGCGCTGGCCCAGGTCCACGCCCTCGTTGCGGAAGGCGCGGTAGCCGCCCGTCGTCCCTCCGACGAGTTCGTTGTGGTACTCCCACAGGCGCGGTTCGCGGATCGTCATGGCGAAGGCCGCCACGAAGAGCGCGGCGACCACCCCCATCAACAGGCGCGATCGCCGCCGCCAGGCTTCCGCCACCGCACCGCCACCGAGCACGGCTGCGGCCGCCAGCAGCGGTGTCGCGTGACGCACGCCGCCCCAGGCCTGAGGCGAAACGGCGAGCGCGGCGAAATGCAGCACGCTGCCCGCCGCGAGCGCGGCCAGCATCCATCGTGGGGCCGGCGCGAGGGGCGCGCGCAGCGCCAACACAACACCCAGTAGCGCCAGCGCGGTCAATGCAAGGGGGATCTTTGCAGCAAGGATGGCAGGCCAGGTGAACCACGGCGTGCGTCCTTCGAACACCTTGCCCCAGACAAGGTGCAGGGCGCCGCCGCGACCTTCGATGCCGGTGCGCACCGTGTCCGCCAGCCCCCAGAGATAGGCGCGCGGCAACAGATGGAGTTCGTCAGAGAAGGCGATCACGCCGCGCAGCGCGGGCTTGGTGACTTCCGCGACCTTGGCGTCCATCGACAGGTTGAAGGCATCGCCGCCACTACTATCCGCGTGGAAACGGAAGCCGTACTGCGCCCACAGCAGGGCCACACCCAGCAGGATGGCCGCCAAGAGCTTCGCGCACCGTCGCAGGCCCTCGCGCCAGCCATTCGTTCGGATGCCCATACCCGCCGCCACGACGAGCACGCCGCCGACGCCCATCAGCCCGGCCAGCGCCGAGTGCTTCGCGCCCAGCGCCAATCCGACGGTGATGCCGAAGACGGCGACCCATCGCCATTGCCAGGTCGCCGCCAGCACCCCCGCGGCCACGATGACGAGCGAGAGCGTCAAGGCGAGGAGTCCGTCGGTCATGACGACGGGCAGATGCGCGCCGACGGTGGGCTCCAGCGCGAGGAACGCGAGCGTACCGACGGCCCATGCGATACCGGCGGCACGCCACAGCAGCAGGCCGAGCACGACGAGGAGCATGGCGTTCAAGCTCCACATCGCCATCCGGGCCCGTTGCTGCGTGCGTTCGGGATCGTTCTCTTCGAACATCGTCTGTTCGACCCACTCGCGCTCCTGCGCCTTTTCGCGCAGGCCCGGCTCGGGACCGACACGGAAATCCGTCGGCATCCACTGGCCGACCCAAAGCTTGGCCAGCGGTGGATGTTCGGGATTGAGGTGCCGGTCGCCACCGCGCACGTAAACCGTGCCGGCGACGATGTGCCAAGGCTCGTCGACGGTGAAGCTGTCCAGGCGTGTGCCGTACCACGAGCGCACGACGGCCAGCGCCGCGAGCAGGACGATGAGGCTACCGATCAACAGCCGCTGGACGATCGAGGACGGGACCGTACGACGCATGGCGGGGCTCCTGGCATCCGGACGGACAACGAAGGAACAGCACACGACGGTGAGGCGCCCCGGCCTCGCCTGCAGCCAGCCTCATTTGCAGCATGTTCCCGGGGCTCCGAATCCAACGGGAGCCCGCCGGACAATCGGCCAGTCAGCCCTTTTCGAGCATCGGCGGCAGCGGGCAATGCAGCACGCCGCAGATCGTGCGCAGCAGCTCCGCTTCGGCCACGCGCACCTGGTTGTCATGGCTGACGGCCGCGGTCACGGCTTCCACCAACAACTGCTTGGCCAGCGGATCCAGCGCATCGAGCGGTTCCCAGACGTCATCCAGCGCCAACACGCCGTGCGTCGGCGGCGCATAGGGGAGGTGATCGCGCGGCAGCACGCGCTGCAACCCGGCCAGATACGCGTGTTGCGCCTTCATGGGCGTGTCGTGGCCCGCCTGCGCAACGACGGCGAGCAGGGTGGCGAGCGGCCCGCGCACATCGTGCGGCTTGCGGCGCCCGAAGGGCCGGGCCTGCGCAGGCGACAGCGCTTCGCGCACCTGTACCTGCAGCAACCGCGCCAAGCAGTATTCGAAGAGCGAGACCTTCCCGTCTGCGTGTACCGCGGCATCGACAGTGTCGATGAAGGCGTCCAGTTCCGGGCGTGGAAAACGCCGCAGCACCGGAAACGCCAGCGCCGCCAACGGCAGACGATGCGCAGGATGCAGGTCGCGCAGGTGCGTCTCGCGCAGCTGGATCACACGCGCGGCCATGGCTTCGCCCAGGCGTGCTTCGATCTCGAAGCGCTGCCGCGCCGCCACGCTGGCCGCATCATCGATCACCAGTGCCAACAGCAGCGGCATGACATGGTCGCGCTGCTTCGCCAGCAGCCGCAACGGCTCGGGCAGCGTCGCGGCGATGATGCGCGCGCGGCCGTAGTCGTCGGGCGTCGGCGTGGCGACCTGCGCGACCACCATCGGCGGCGTCAGCGGGAGCACGGCCGTTGCCGCCGGCAACGGCGGCGGTCCGCCCGGCACCACGCGCAGGGTCTGGTCTTCCAGCAGTCCATCGGGCGGCGCAACGGCCCAGCGACGCGCGAGTTCATCCAACTGGTGCTGGCCGAACAGCGGATCCAGCAGGCGGATGCGCTGGAGCAGCGGGGGATGGGTGGCGAACAGGCGCGAATAGGCGCGGCCTTCGCCGAACAACATGTGGCTCACTTCCTCCGCCTTGCCTTTGTCCTCCAGCGCGGAGCCGCTGCTCAACCCGGCGATCTTCTTCAGTGCGCCGGCGAGCCCGGCGGACTGACGGGTGAACTGCACCGCGGACGCATCGGCGAGGAGCTCGCGCTGGCGGCTGACCCCGGCCTTGATCATTCGGCCGAAGAACAGTCCCACGAACCCGGCGAGGGCCGCCGCTCCCGCGATCGCGAATACCGGCAGGGCATCCTTCCCACGGCTGCCGCGTCCGTAGACGAGGATCCGCTGGCCGATGATGCCCAGCATCATGATGCCGAACAGCACGCCCATCAGCCGGATGTTCAGGCGCATGTCGCCATTGAGGATGTGGCCGAACTCATGCGCGATGACGCCCTGTAACTCGTCGCGATTGAGACGGTCCAGCGCGCCGCGGGTGACGGCCACCACCGCATCGGCGGGGGCGTAGCCGGCGGCGAACGCGTTGATGCCTGCCTCATGCTCCAGCACGAAGACCCTCGGCACGGGCACGCCGGAGGCGATCGCGATTTCTTCGACGACGTTGCGCAACCGGCGCAGCGACGGCTCCTGGGTGTCATCGGACACCTCGCTGCCGCCCATCTGCTGCGCGACCGCCTCGCCACCGGCGCGCAGGCTAGCCAGACGATACAGCGAGCCCAATCCAATCACCGCCAGCGTGGCCAGCGTCGACACGGCCATCAAACCGATCAGCGAGCCACTGCTCGCACCCTCGCTCTGCAGGCCCACGAGCAGCAGCACGATCAGATCGATGACCAGCACGATGCCGGCGACGGCCAGCGCGAACAACACCACCATGCGGAACGAGCCGCGCCGCGCCGCGGCCTGGTGTTCGAAGAAGTTCATGCACGCCCCTTCATGCCACGATCATCGCGGCGCAGGCCCCCAGCCGCGCCGTCCCCTCGAACCGCATGCGCGAGCACGCGGCACCCTGTTCAGAACTGCACTTTCGGTGCTTCGTGCACCTGTGCGGCTTTCTCCGCGGGTACATCCAATAGCGCCGCCGGTGCGAAGTTGAACGCGCCAGCCAACAGACTGGAGGGAAACACCTCGCGCCTGTTGTTGTACGCCATCACCGCGTCGTTGTAGGCCTGCCGCGCGAACGCCACCTTGTTCTCGGTGGAGGTCAACTCTTCGGTCAGCTGCATCATGTTCTGGTTGGCCTTCAGGTCCGGGTAGGCCTCCGCCACGGCAAGCAGACGCCCCAATCCCGCATTCAGCTGACCCTGCGCGGCAGCCAGCTGCGCCATGGCCTCGGGATCGCCCGGGTTGGCCTTCGCCGCCGAAAGACCGGCTTGTGCGGCTGAACGCGCCGCCACGACAGCCTCCAGCGTCTCCCGTTCATGGCTCATGTAGCCCTTGGCGGTCTCCACGAGGTTGGGGATCAGGTCGAAACGGCGCAGAAGTTGCACGTCGATCTGGGCGAATGCATTCCTGAACGCATTCCGGGCGGTCACCAGCCCGTTGTAGATGCCCACGCCCCACAGAACTGCGACGACCGCCACACCCACAATCAGAAGCAGGATGAACAACATGGACATGGAACTTCTCCCTGTTTGTGCAATCGAAAAAAGCGGCGTTATGATCCCCTCGACAGAGCTTACGCAGGCGTCACGCACGATGAAAGACAAGGCAAGCCGTCGGCGGCTGCGCTCCACCTTCCGGATCGGTCTGGTCGGTCTGCTGCTGCCGCTGACGCTGTCGTCGACGGCGCAGACCCCGTTGCGCTGGACGTCACCCGCGCGCGCCGACGCACCGGCGCCCACCACGGTGCCGACGACCGCGCATTACGGCTCGCCCACGCAGCCGCGCCCTTACCTCGCTTCGCTGTCGGACCAGAAGGTTCAGCCGCTGGCGGTCGGCTTCGATGTCGCCGCGTTCGAGACCATGGCCGAGCACCTGACGGTGGGCCAGCGTGTGCCCGGCCTGGCGATGGCGATCGTGCATAACGGCCGGGTGCTGAGCGCGCGCGGCTACGGCGTCACCGACGTGGCGGCACCGCAGCCGGTCGATGCGCACACCGTGTTCCGCCTGGCATCGCTGTCGAAGGCATTCGCCAGCACGCTGACGGGCCTAATGGTGCAGGACGGCTCGCTGCGCTGGGACAGCAAGGTCAGCCAGTACGTGCCCGGTTTCCAGCTCAGCGACGCGAATGCCACCTCGCACGTGACCGTGGCGGACGTGCTGAGCCACAGCGTCGGCCTGCAGGCGCACAACGCGTTCGATCGCGACATCGAAGCCAATGGCGAGTACTACGACGTCGCCCGCAAGCTCGCCTACGCGCCGCTGAAGTGCGCGCCCGGCGACTGCTATGCCTACCAGAACGTCGCCTTCAGCCTGATCGGCGACGTGGTGTTCGCCGCGTCGGGCACCTTCTACGACCAGGCCGTGGATCGCCGCATCTTCAAGCCGCTGGGCATGAACGACGCCAGCATGGGCTTGGCCGGCATCCAGGCGAGCACGCGCTGGGCACGTCCGCACGTGCGCAGCCGCAATGGCTGGGTGTCGTCCACGCCGAAGCCGACCTACTACCGTTTGCCGCCTGCGGCCGGCGTCAATGCCAGCGCCAGCGATCTGGCGCAGTGGTTGATCGCGCAGACCGGCCATCGTCCCGACGTGCTGCCGGCGCCGCTGCTGGCGACGCTGCACGCGCCCGTGGTGACCACGCCGGGCGAAATGCGCGGCGGTTGGCGTCGCGAGCGCGTCCATTCGGCCAGTTACGCACTGGGCTGGCGCGTGTTCGATTACGCGGGCCATGAAGTCGTGTTCCATGCCGGCGCCGTGCAAGGCTATCGCGGCCTGGTCGCACTGGTGCCTGGCCAGGATCTCGGCATCGCGCTGGTCTGGAACAGCGACAGCTCGCTGCCCTCGGGACTGCTGCCGACCATCCTCGATCGCGCGATGGGCCTGCCCGGCCAGCCATGGGTCGAAACGCCGGCCGACTACGACCTTATGCTTGCGGAATCGCCGGGGGCATCGCCGACCGACGCGGCGAAGGACGGCGGCACCTCATCGCAGCGCGGCACGGCGTCGCCGCGCTGATCGTCCCAGGTGGCCGCTAAGGCCACCTGCTGCCTCTCAGGGCTGCGCGCCCTCTTCCATCGCCTTGAGCTTGGCGAGGCCCTTCTCGTAGTCCGCACCGATCATCTTGTCGAACAGCAGGCCGAGCCAACGCTTGAACGGGTTCATGCCGTGCTCGCTGTCGAATGCCCACGTGACCCGCGTGCCCTGCCCCTCAGGCGCCAACAGATAGCTCGCGTTCGCCTGGCTGCCATCGAAGTCCAGCGCTACCACGATGCGATGGTGCGGCTCGCTGGCCGTGATTTCCTGGCTGCCGCTGCCGACGGAGCGGTTGCCCACCCAGCGCATCCTCGCCCCGACGCCGCGGGCGGGCCCTTCGAACGTGTACTTCGCCTGCGGGTCGTACTCGGCCCACGGCGACCAGGCATTGAAGCGTTCGAACGAATCCAGCGTGGCGAACACCTGCTCGGGACTGCGTGCGATCACGGTGCTGCGCTCGACATGCGTCGCCGACGGCAGCAGCAGGCCGCCGACGGTCAGTACCAACCCGATGCCGACGATGACGGCCAGCACCCACTTGATGAACTTCATGCCTCTCTCCTGGGGAATCGCGAAGACGACAGCCTAGCCGGCCGCCCATAAAAAAACTCTCCCCCCGCTGGGCACAGGGAGAGAGTCCATGGTGTTACGGCTAATCGGGGTTGGCTTAGATCAGCGGAGCCGGGGTTGCCGGCAGCGCGACCGGGGCCGCTTTCTTCTTGGACTTCTTGGCAGCCTTCTTGGCGGGCTTCTTGGCAGCCTTCTTCGCAGCCTTCTTGGCCGGCTTCTTGGCTACTTTCTTGGCGGCCTTCTTCGTGGCCTTCTTCGCGGTCTTCTTGGCAGCCTTCTTAGCAGGCTTCTTGGCGACCTTCTTGGCAGCCTTCTTCACGGACTTCTTGGCGGCCTTCTTCGCCGGCTTCTTGGCGACCTTCTTGGCTACCTTCTTAGCGGCCTTCTTGGCGACCTTCTTCACCGCCTTCTTGGCCTTGGCGACCTTCTTGGCGACCTTCTTGGCTGCCTTCTTCACGGTCTTCTTGGCAGCAGACTTCTTGGTGGCCTTCTTGGCGGCCTTTTTGGCGGCCGGCTTTTTCTTCGCAGCTTTCTTCGTTGCCATGTGATGGCTCCTCGTCAGTGAACTATGGATTTTTACGTCTGGTTACAGCACATCTGCCCGAAGGCAGGCCCAGCTGCAAGAAACGCCGCGGGAGTCGGACCCGTCGGCAGCCGCCGCCGCGACACGCGCGGCGAAGCGGATTCCCCAGGGGACCGGGCGTGCGAAACCCGGCTCCCTACAAATACGAAAACACCCGCGTCGCTCGGCGACGCGGGTGTCTTGGATTGGGTGCGTTGCGTTTTTCCGGGGGAAGCGAGGCCGGCGTCCACCCCGATCCGGGTGACGATGGTCTGTGTTGTCTCTCGCGCTGTCGTGTTGATTCGACTCACTCGCTTCCGCAGCATGCTCTGCTTGGGGCGAAACCTAATCACGGTTTTTCAAGGTGTCAACACCTGGCCGCAACTTTTTTTCATCCCGCCCACTGCATGCGTCGGCGGTGACCGGTGCCGACGCACCCTGCCGACTGCCGTCGATGTCGTCGCGCATCGCGCCTCGGAAAAGCACGCGTGAAAAAAACATCGGGAAAACGCGCATATTTTTTTGCGCGGTTCGCGAATCGGCGCTGACGGCATGCCTGCATGTTGCTCCCGCTCAACGCTCGGATCGACGCCCGAACGGCTTGAACGCAGGCTAAAAAAACTTCCTCGGGAGGCGTCGGATTCCGTGTCGCACAAGCCCGAATGCGCCGATTTGCGCAAAAATTTTCCCGCCTGTTGGCGATGCCTTCGCCACCTTGGACGCGCGAACAACACGCGCGCCGGCATGCACCGACATCCCGATCCACCGTCCACGACCATTGCGATCGAGGTGTACCGCGCGTTCCGTTTTGCCGTTCGTCGGTCACGGTCGGATGACCGCGTCGGGATTCCGACGTGTCGTTCTCGGGCTCTGCTCCCCGTGCCATCGGTCACGCGTCGAGCACGCGCCCGATCGCGGCGGCGGAAACGAAACGGGGAGCCGGCGACGACGGATCCGCTCCGTCGCCATCGGCTCCCCGCAGGGAGACAGCCTGTCGGGCTGACTCAGTGGTCTTCGTCTTCGATCAGTTCGGCGTAGTCGTCGGGCGAGAGCAGCTCGTTGAGCTGTTCCGGCTCTTCGGCCTGGATCACGAAGATCCAGCCGTCGCCATAGGCGTCTTCGTTGATGGTCTCGGGCTTGTCGGCGAGCGAGGCGTTGACCTCGAGCACGGTGCCGGTCACGGGGCTGTAGACGTCGGACGCCGCCTTGACCGACTCCACCACGGCGCTGGCGTTGCCGGCTTCGATGCGGTCGCCGACGTTGGGCAGTTCGACGTACACGAGGTCGCCCAGCAGGCCCTGCGCATGGTCGGAAATGCCGACGGTGACGCGGCCGCCACCTTCCAGGCGGGCCCATTCGTGGGACTTGAGGAACTTCAGATCGCCAGGAATTTCGCTCATGGGGTACTCCGGAAAAGTGCGGTGGGTCGGGGAAGAGACGATAGTTTAGCGGAGGAATGCGCGGGTGAAGGAAGCGGCGCGCGGATCACTCGATCACGCCCGGCTGCGGCTGGCCGTCGCGCACGAACGGGAACTTCACCACGCGCACCGGCACCTCGCGGCCACGGATATCGACGCGCACGTTGCCCGCGGCGCCCAGCGGGATGTCGCCGGCGGGGACGCGCGCGAAAGCGATCGCCTTGCCTAGCGTCGGCGAGAAGGTGCCCGAGAGGATCTCGCCGTCGCCGTACGGCGTCAGCACCTTCTGGCCGTGGCGCAGCACGCCCTTCTCGTCCATCACCAGGCCGATCATCTGGCGCGGCGCACCGGCGGCCTTCTGCGCTTCGAGCGTGGCACGACCATTGAAGGTGCGCCCTTCGTCGAGCGCCACCGTCCAGGCCAGGGCGGCTTCGTAGGGCGAGACGGTTTCGTCCATGTCCTGGCCGTACAGGTTCATGCCGGCCTCCAGGCGCAGCGTGTCGCGCGCGCCCAGGCCGGCGGGCTTCACGCCGGCGTCGAGGAGCGCGTTCCAGAACGCCACCGCCTGCTCCTGCGGCAGGACGATCTCGTAGCCGTCCTCGCCCGTGTAGCCGGTGCGCGCCACGAACAACGGCGTGCCGGCTAGGCTGTTGGCCTCGGCGGCGGCGAAGCGCGTCAGCTTGCCGACCTTGGCGCGATCTTCCTCGCGCAGCAGGCCGTGCACGCGATCGCGCGCGGTCGGGCCCTGCACGGCGACCATGGCGAACTCGGGACGTTCGGTGACGGCAACGGCGAACGGAGCGGCCTGGGCGCCGATCCATGCGAGATCCTTCTCGCGGGTGGCGGCGTTGACCACCAGGCGGAAGAAGTCTTCGGCCATGTAATAGATGATGAGGTCGTCGATCACGCCGCCCGCCTCGTCGAGCATGGCGGTGTAGAGCGCCTTGCCCGGCTTCTGCAGCTTGTCGACGGAGTTGGCCACCAGGTGGCGAAGGAAGTCGCGCGTGCGGTCGCCGCGCAGGTCCACCACGGTCATGTGGCTGACGTCGAACATGCCGGCGTCGCGGCGCACCTGGTGATGCTCCTCGATCTGCGAGCCATAGTGGATCGGCATGTCCCAGCCGCCGAAGTCGACCATCTTGGCGCCGAGCGCGCGATGGGTGTCGTTGAGGATGGTCTTCTGGGTCATGGCGGGTCCTGGGACAGGCAAAGAGGGCCATTATCCCAGAACGCACCAGCGCGGTGCGCCGCCGTCAGAGGCCTTCGTAGGCTGTGTTGATGCAGTCCACGGAGCCGGCTTTCAGCGGGGTGAAGCGTCCGGCAGGCAGTTCGATGCGACCGGCCCAGGCGACGTCGCGCAACCATTCGCCATCATCGTCGTGCTGGCGCACCAGGGCCGCCACGCGTGCATCCGGCTGGCGGTCGATGCGGCAGTTGCCGAATTGCAGGTAGTAGTCCTGCCGCCCCTTCGGATACGGCTGCGCGTCGGTGATCTGCCAGCGCGCGCGATTGCCGTCGCGGCCCGCCATCTTGCCGGCCACGACGAAGCGTGGCACCGGCGCCGCTTCGGGATCGGCCGATGGCGCCGCCAGGACCGACACCGAGTAGTCGCATACGTGTTCGTACGCATTGGAATCGGACACGCAACTGCCGCCCATGTCCTCCAGCGCGTCGGGATAGGGTGGCACCGTCAGGCCGACAAGCTGCTGGCCGTCCACCGGCGCGGCCGGCAGCAGCATGCTCATCCACGCTGCCAGCGCCACGCCTTGCCCCATGCGATCAGGCCTCCTGGACCTTCAGCGTCATCCCATCCACGGCCACCACCCGCACGCGGGTGCCGACCGGCAGGTCGGGGCCTTCCACCGTCCAGAACGCATCGTCGATCTTGACCCGGCCGCGGCCGGCCGCGATCGCCTGGTCGAGCACGGCAACGTTACCGACCAGTTGCTCGGCGCGCCGGTTCAACAGCGGCTTGTCGCTCTGCCGTCCCTTGCCGCGGAACCACTTGCGGTAGACGGCCACGGAGATCAACGCCAACATCGAGAACAGCACCGCTTGCGCCAGCCAGCCGAGCCCCGGCGCCATCAGCACCACGACCGCCATGGCCACCGCGGCGAAACCGAACCACAGCATGAAGGCGCCTGGCGCCATCGCCTCCGCGGCGAACAGCACCAGCGCCCCGATCGCCCAGAACGCGAACTTGAAACTCATGTCAGCCTCCCGGGACGCGCGGCGGACGGGACGGTGCAGCGGCCTGCTGCTTGTCCAGTGCGCCCTTCGCAAGCTCGGCGATGCCAGCGATCGAGCCGATGATGCCCGTAGCTTCCATCGGCATCAGCACGAACTTCTGGTTCGGCGCCGTCGCCAGCTCCTTGAAGGCCTCCACGTACTTCTGCGCGATGAAGTAGTTGATCGCCTGCACGTCGCCCTGCGCGATGGCATTGGAGACCAACTCGGTCGCCTTGGCTTCCGCCTCGGCCAGGCGCTCGCGGGCCTCGGCCTCGCGATAGGCGGCCTCACGCTTGCCCTCGGCCTCCAGGATGGCGCTCTGTTTATCGCCCTCGGCGCGCAGGATTTCCGACTGTCGCGCGCCTTCCGCCTCCAGGATCGAAGCGCGCTTGTCGCGCTCGGCCTTCATCTGCCGGGCCATCGCGTCTACCAGATCGCGCGGCGGCTGGATGTCCTTGATCTCGATGCGGTTGACCTTCACGCCCCACGGGCTGGTCGCATGGTCCACCACGCCGAGCAGCTTGGCGTTGATCGTCTCGCGCTGGCTGAGCGACTCGTCCAGGTCCATCGAACCGATCACGGTACGGATGTTGGTCTGCACCAGGGCGATCATCGCCTGATCCAGGCTGGATACTTCATAAGCCGCCTTGGCCGCGTCCAGCACCTGGAAGAACACCACGCCATCCACCTTCACCACCGCGTTGTCCTTGGTGATGACGTCCTGCGAGGGCACTTCGAACACCTGCTCCATCATGTTGACCTTGCGGCCGATGCTCTGCATGTACGGGATCAGGAAGTGCAGGCCGGGGGACATCGTGTGGGTGTACTTGCCGAAATGCTCCACCGTGAACTCGTAGCCCTGCGGCACCACGCGGACACCTTTAAAGAAGGTGACCACGATGAACAGCACCACCGCCGCGACCACCAATGTCGAAAGACCGAACTCCATGCTGACCCCCTTCCTGTGATGTAGATCCGATTATAGGCATGGCCGGACCCGGCGACCGGAAGGAACTTTCCGGTTGCTGCGACGGTATTGCCCGCTGCGGCATCCCTATTCCCGACAGCCCCACGAAATCCTCCGCTTGAGCCGATCGCAGTTCGCCATCGACGTCCCCGACAGCCTGGTCGCCCGCGCGCGCTCGGGTTGCCGGGAGGCGTTCGAGCAGATCTACCGGCGCTTCGAACGCCCGGTGTTCACGCTGGCGCTCCGGATCTGCGGCGACCGGGAGGAAGCGGGCGACGTGCTGCAGGACACCATGCTGAAGCTCTTCCACCACCTTCCCGACTACCGCGGCGACTGCCCCTTCTGGGGCTGGCTGCGGCAGATCGCCGTCAACGAGGCGTTGCTGCGCCTGCGTCGGCAGAAGCGGCTGGTCGCCGAGATCTCGGTGGAGGAAGACGACCTGCCGCAGGACCAGGGACTACCCCCCGCGGCCGCGGCCGACGCGGCGCTGCTGCAGCGCGCGCTGGAAGCGCTACCCGCGGCGACCCGCAGCGTGTTGTGGCTCTACCACGCCGAGGGCTATACCCACGAGGAGATCGCCGGGCTCATGCAGCGCACGCCGAGCTTCTCCAAATCGCAGGTCTCCCGCGGCACGCGCCGGCTGCGGGCGCTGTTGAACATCGAGGACACCGTCCATGCCTGATTCCCGTTCCCGCGAACCCGTGCCGCGCGATTGGGGCGATGCCTTCGGCGCCCTGCCGCTGGAGACGCCGCCTCACGGTGCGTGGCAGCGTGTCGCCGCTGCACTGCCGCCAGCGCGCGTGCCCGCACGTCCCGTGCGCTGGCGCCGTCCTGCCATCGCGCTGGCCGCCACGGCCTTCTTCGCCGCCGTGATCCCGTTGATGCACTGGCGGGGTGCAGAGACCTCGATACCGCCTTTGCAACGCGCGCCCGCGGTCGCGACCACGGCACCGGCGCTTCCGGACATCCCGGCGCGATCCGCTGATGCCGAACCCGCCTCCGCCACACCCGTAGGTGTCTCCACGACGCAACGGATCGCTGACGCGCCGTCGGCGCGTCCAGCCGTTGCGCGCCCTCGTGCGCCGGCGCAACCCGCCCGTCTCGATGCGCTCTACACCGAATCCGCGCGCCTCGAAGCCGTGCTGGCGCAACTACCCGACAGCAGTACCGGCAACGTGGCGGCCCTCACCGTCAGTGCCGACCTGCAGGACCAGGTCAGCCACATCGACCTGGCGCTCTCGCAACCCGCCCTGTCCGAGACCACGCGCACCGCGCTGTGGGAAGAACGCGTCGACACGCTGCGCCAGCTTACCGGCGTGGAAGCCACCCAACGCTGGCAGGTCGCCTTGAACGACACCGCCGCCGATAGCGCCATCTACTGATCCAGAACACGCAACGAGGAGACCCACCATGCTCAAGCCCCTATCCCGGTCGCTGCTGGCCCTTGCACTGATCGCGCCACTGCCCGCGCTGGCCCAACAGGGCGATGCAGCCAAACAGAAGGAACTGGACGCCGCCCGCGCGGACCTGCAACGCGCCGCGAAACGCGTCGCCGAACTTTCGCGGGACGCCGGCGCCGTGCGCGCACCCGTCGACATCGATCACATCGTCGTGCGTCGGCCGCGGCTCGGCGTACTGCTCTCGGGCGATGACGCGGCAGGCGTGCGCATCACGGGCGTGACGCCGGAAAGCGGCGCGGCCAAGGCCGGCCTGAAGGCGGGCGATCGCTTGGTGCGGGTGGCGGGCGAGACGATCGGTGGCGCCACCGCCGACGCACGCGTGGCCGACGCGCGCACGCGGTTGGCCAGCCTAAAGGCAGATACGCCCGTGCGGGTCACCTATCAGCGCGACGGCAAAGTCCACGAGGCGAGCGTCACTCCTACGCAGGTATCGCCGCGCAGTGCGTTCGCCAGCCAAGGTCCGGGCGCCGTCTTCTTCAGCAGCCGCGAAGGTGGCATGCCATGGATCGAGGGGGTGCCTCTGCCGATGGGCGAGATCAGCACCGTCATCGCGCCCGAGGTGCAGCTCGAGCTCCGCAAGCTCGGTCAGCTCGGCGACTGCAAGGGTGAGGACTGCCAGTTGCCTGCGCTCGCCCAGGCCTTCCGCTGGAGCAACCTCAACCTGGCGACCGTGGATGCGTCGCTGGGTCGCTACTTCGGCGCCGACACCGGCGTGCTCGTCCTGTCCGTCGGCGAAGAGCTCGAAGGCCTGCAGTCAGGCGACGTGATCCGCAAGGTCGACGGCGCAACGGTCACCTCGCCCCGCGACGTCACCCAGGCGCTGCGCGACAAGCCGGAAGACGCCAAGGTCGCGATCGAATACCTGCGGGATCGCCAGACCCGGACCAGCACCGTGACCGTACCGAAAGCCGCGGCGTTCCGTTTTCCCGCGACATCGCGTGTGGTCGTGAAGCCGCGTACGGCCGAGACCGCCGGCAAGGCGCCGAACGTCGTGGAGCGTCGGCGCGTGATGATCGTCGACCAGGACGGCAAGGTGCAGACCTTCGAAGACGACGGCGGCGACATGCCGCTGCCGCCCCCGCCGCCTGCTGCGCCCGTACCGCCATCCGGCAAGGGCAGCACGCTGCTCTGACACGCATTACTAGAAGAGAAACCGATGAATCCCCTGCCCCCGCAACCGCGGGGGTCTTTTTCTACAAAGGCGGCACGTCCCTGTGCCGGAGAGAACCTTCAGCGCGATTGCCCGGCCGCCGCGGCACGTTCTGCAGGTGCGGGCTCGACCCAGTCGGCGAACACCTTGGCGATGCTCGCATCCGCCACGGTCTTGCCTTCCTGCACGTCGCCGGCCTGGGTGAACAACGGAATGATCATCGCCATGCCGTCCACCTTGGTTTTCAGGTGGACACCGGGCGCGCGGGACAGGAATCGATCCCAATGCGCGCGCACCTTGGCCCAGTAGCCGGCCGTCGCCTGCCAGTAGTCGCGCGCGGGCTTGAAGTCGACCTCGGTGGTCTTGATGTAATCGTTGAAGCCGAACTCGCGTGCCAGTTCCACCTGCGTCCCGTCGGGTTTTCGCAGGACCTTGGTATTGAACTGCTCGTGGGTCCAGCCATTCGGCGTCAGCGTGTGGCGGTTGACCACCGACAGCGCGTTGTAGTCGCTGCGCTTGGTGTACTCGCGACGCGGCAGCGGCCGCCAGCTCAGATCGCTGGTCCAGGTTGTCACGCCATTGGCGTACTCCCAGCGGCCGGTACCGCAGTAGCGCGGCGCATCGCTGACCTCGTACACGCACTGCGTCCACGCACCGCGCGTGGCATCGGCAGGGATCGTGCGGACGCTCCAGGTCTGGTCGGCGCTGAACTCGAAGCGCGTGGATGCCTCGTAGGTCCAGTCCTGGCGCCAATGCTTGGTCACGTGGCCGCTCTTGGCGTCGACCAGGATGTGCTGGAGGACGATCCGGGTCGGCGAGTCCTCGACGACGATGACGGTCTCATCGCCGCCGCTGCGCATGGCCGCCTGGCGCTCGTAGCCCGGCTGCAGTAGGACGGTTTCGTCGAAAGCGAAGTCGACGGTGTAGTCGCCCTGCATCGCCAGGATCGACTGGTGGTCGCGGGCAGGGTCGGCGGCGAAGGCCTGGCCTGCGGCCAGCAACGAGGCGGTGAACAGCAGGGTGGCGACCGATGTTTTCATGGTGGCTTCTCTCATGTGAGTCTGATCAGCGGTACGACCTTGTCGCCCGCCTCCATTGGGGTTTCCCGATCCGCGTCCGGTAGGGACGCGTTGTAACGGGTCGACGATGCGCAGCAGCAGTCGTGCAGCCCGCTTTCCAGTTCCGCGCCTTCGGCATGCGCGATCCGACGCGCCGTGTTGACGCCCAGCACCGACATCAACGACAGGCTGGCCGCGAGCACGGGCAACGTGGCGGGTTGCGGCACCGCATGGAGTTGCAGCGCACAGGCGCGCCATTGCCCGCCGAGCAAGCGTCCCGCAAGCCGTTGCCACAAGCGGTCGGCCAGCCCGGCGGCTTCACCGTCGGTGCCCTGCGGCAACGACGCCACCAGGCGATCCCAGGCCACGAAATCGCTGTCAGGCAACAGGCACAAACGCCAGCAGCACCGTCCCTGCGCGTCGAAGAACAGCAATCGTTCGTCCAGGCCGTCGCTGCCCACGCCGGCGTGGGCTTCCACGCGTACCGCTTGTTGCCAGCCGGCCAGTTCGCTGCCGTGCTGCGTTCGATAGAGGCACAACACCGGTCCCAACGCCGCGAGTTGCGCGGCGCCCGGAAACGCATCCGCGGATGCGCCCGTGACGGAACCAGGGAGTGCCCGCAGCATCGGCATAGCGGTTACCAGCTCACCGCTACGCTGGCCGACAACGTGCGACCCGGCGCGGTGTAGCGATCGAGCGTGGCGCTGCCGGTGGCAACGAGTGCCATGTCGCCCGCATCGATGTAGCGACGATCGGCCAGGTTGAAGACGCCGACGTTGAACTTCGCGCCAGGCGCGAAATTCCAGTGCGCGTACAGGTCGAGCACGCCATAGCCCGCCTGGCGGTAGTAGTCCGGGTCCGACACGCGGCGCTTGCGGTCGACGAAACGGCCTGCCAGTTCCGCGCCCCACGACGAGGCGTCGTAGGCCAGGCCCAGCGTCGCGGTCAGCGGGTCCACGCTGTCCAGCGGCGTATCGGTGCTGCGGTCCTTGCCGCGCGACCACGCGGCCGCACCGCGCAGCGACCAGCCCGCCCACGCATCGGACAACGCACCGATGTCCAGGCCCGCCTTAAGCTCCAGGCCATGGATCTGCGCCTCGGAAATGTTCTGCGACTGGTAGACCATCAGCCCGTCGTCGTTGTAGCCGATGGGCCGCATCGATTCGATGAAGTCGTCGTAGCGGTTGTAGTAGCCCGAGAAGCTGGCGTACGCCACTTCGCTAGCATAACGCACGCCCAGTTCGACGCCGTCGCTGGTTTCCGGCTTCAGGTCCGGGTTCGCGATGGCGGTGTAGCCGAACTGCACGTTGGTGAAACCGATGTTGACGTCGTTGTAAGGCGGCGATCGGAAGCCGTGCGCATACCCGCCGAACAGCGACCACGCCGGTGCGAACGTCCACACCATGCCGAGTTTGGGCGACACGCTGGTCTCGCGGATATCCGCCAACGCCACGCCCGGATTGTCGGCGTCGAAGATTGCATCGTGCTGCGGGTCGAGGCGATAGTGGTCCACGCGCAGACCCGGCACCAATCGGAACGCGCCGTCAGCGAAGCTGATCTCGTCCTGCACGTAGAGCGCGGCGGTGGTGGTCTTGCTTACCGGGAAGTCGCGCACGGGGAACGTATCCGGCGACATGACCGGCGTGCTCACGCCGGTCAGCGGGAACGTGCGCAGGCCGTCGCGCTTCTGCCGCGTCTCGGTACGTGCGAGGTCCAGGCCATAAATCAGGTCGTGGCGAACAGAAGTACCGAACGCCTTGCGGAAGTTCGCCTGGAGACCATAGGTCCGCTGATCGAAATTGAACTCGCGCTCGCGGATGTCGCGCAGCGTCGGCGCAGGCAGCGTCCGTTCCTCGCGTGTGTACTGGGTGGTTTCGCTGTCCTGGCGGTAGATCTGCCAGTCCAGACTGTCGGCGAATGCCGCCGAAAGGTTGTCCCACTCATGCGCGAAGGCGACGCGCGCACGCGTCTGGTGGTCGCGCGCGATCACGCGATCGTTGGTGGCGCGCGTCAGCGATTGATACCCCTGCTGGGTCAACAGATCGGTATCGGCATTGTCCTCGTTGCCTTCCACCGTCAGGCGGAACCGCTGCCCTTCGCTCGGCGCGAAGACCAGCTTCGTCAGCAGGCTGCGACCATCCCGTTCCTGCGGGTTCGGCAATGTGCGGTTGGCGCCGATACCGGCGACATCGCCCTGGTTTTCGGTTTCCTCGCCTTGCCGGTGGCCGACGCTAACCAGGCCGCTCAATCGGTCGCCACCGAACGCCGCAGTGGCGTTGCCGAACAAGCCGTTCCAGCTGCTGTCGTAGCCGAGGCGGAAGCCGAAGTACGCGTCCTTGCCGTCTTCGAGATAGTCCGAAGGATCCTTGGTGATGAACGATACGACGCCCCCGAGCGCATCGGAACCGTATAGCGAGCTGGACGGTCCGCGCACGATCTCGACCTGCTTCAGCGTGTCCAGGTCGACGAAGTTGCGGTTCGCGTTGGAGAAGCTGCCGATCGAGAAAGCGTCCGACACCGGAATGCCATCGGTCTGGATGCGTACGCGATTGCCTTCCAGGCCGCGGATGCGGAATCCGCCCAGGCCGAAGCGGCCGAAGCTGGAGGTGACGGTCACTCCGGGCTCGTAGCGCACCAGCCCCTTAATGTCGCGGACCAGGCGGTCGTCCAGTTCCTCGCGATCGATGACGCTGACCGTATTCGGCACATCCGCGACGGCGCGCTCGCTGCGCGTGGCGGTAACCTGGATGCGCGCCAGTTCATTCGCATCGGCGCTGGAGGAAGAGGGCGAAGCCGCATCGGCGGCGGGAGCGGCATGGGCATGGCCGGCAAGGGCCAGGCACACGGCCGCGGTGAGCAGCGTGGGACGCATCATGGCGTACAGCATTCCTGTGGGTGGTGATCAGACCCGGAAGGCTGGCGGCCGGAGAATCCTTGGCTGGCGCCCGGTGGAGAGAGAGGGTGTTCCGCCGCGCTGTACTGCGGCGACGCATCGACATAGCGACGATGCGTCGGTTTACTTGGTGAGGATCAGCTTGTCGTTGCTGGTGTGGCGCAAGCGGTACACGCGGTCGCCATGGCGGATCAACACTTCGCGCTGGCCCTTCAGCAGGGCGGCACTTTCGAGGATCTCCTCGGTGCGCGGCTCGCTGTTGGACAGGGAAAGGCGCTCGCGCAGCGCCAGCGAATCGGCCATGGGCAATGCAGTGACGTTCGAGATCATCGGGAAGCTCCGGGTGGAACGGAACTTGATGATAATGATTCTTATTTGCGAGTCAACACTTTCGTAGCGTCGCCTGTCCGTCAGTCCGCCGCAGCCGTCAAGCGCGCCCAGACGGCCTCGTCGTAGCGGGTGGCCAGATCCAGCGCCGTCAGGTTCTCGCGTAGCTGTTCTGCCCGGCTCGCCCCCAGGATGACGGTCGACACATGCGGGTTCTGCAGGCACCACGCGATGGCGAGCGGCGCCGGCTTCTCGCCAAGTTCCGCCGCCACGGCAGCGTAGCGGGCGGCACGTTCCTGACGCCTGGCGCCTGCGGCGCCCAGGATCATCCGGCGTAGATCTTCGTGCCCCGTGCGTCCCAGGCGCGTATCGCCGGCGATGTCGCCGCCGTACTTGCCCGTCAGCAGACCCGACGCCAAGGGCGACCAGGTCGTCGTACCCAGGCCCAACTCGGCGTAGAGCGGCGCGTACTCCAGTTCCACCCGCTGCCGGTGCAGCAGGTTGTACTGCGGCTGCTCCATCGTCGGCCCGTGCAGGTGGTGCTTGCGCGCGATCGCGGCGGCCTCGCGGATGCGCGCGGCCGGCCATTCCGACGTTCCCCAATACAGCACCTTGCCTTGCCGGATCAGCGTGTCCATCGCCCAGACGGTCTCCTCCACCGGCGTATCGGGATCCGGGCGGTGGCAGAAGAACAGATCCAGGTAGTCCACCTGCAATCGACGAAGCGCGTCATGGCAGGCCTCGGTGACATGTTTGCGGGAGAGGCCACGTTGGGTGGGGCGGGGATTCTCGACCGCCCCGAAGCACACCTTGCTGGACACGCAGAAACTATCCCGCGGCAGCGCCAGCGCGCGCAGCGCCTCGCCCATCACGCGTTCGGCGTCACCATGGCCGTAAACCTCGGCGTTGTCGAAGAAGTTGACCCCGTGGTCCCACGCCAGCGCGATCAGCTCGCCCGCCTCGCGAGCACCGACCTGCTGACCGAAGGTCAGCCAGGCGCCGAAGGACAGGGCTGAGACCTGGAGTCCCGACGTGCCGAGGCGGCGGTACTGCATGGCGTTCTCCCGTGGCGGTTCGCCCCATCCTAGCGCCCGTCTCCGGCACCGGCACGGCGCCAAATGAGAATGGCTCCGCCGCCCCCGGCGAGCGCGCTTTAGAATGTGCACACTTTCCTCCTCCGGGGAGTAGCCCACCCGTCCCGACGGGGTCCGCGCGTCAACACACTTGGTCGACGACCATGGTGCGCGGGACGAAGCGAAACGCTTCGCCGGGCAAGACCGAAGGCAGGCGTCGCGCTAACCCGGGCCGGGCAGTGCGTCGTTTGCCTTCGCGTCCATCCGCGAACGCCTGGCCCCGGAGTCCTTGATGTTGTCCCTGCACGCCCTGCTGGTCTCCACCGGCACCGTCACCTTGGCCGAAATCGGCGACAAGACCCAGTTGCTGGCCCTGTTGCTGGCCGCGCGTTACCGCAAGCCGTGGCCGATCGCGCTGGGCATTCTGGCCGCGACCCTGGTCAATCACGCGATTTCCGCCTGGCTGGGCGCCGAACTGACCGACTGGCTGTCGCCCGAGGTGCTGCGCTGGGTGGTGGCGGGCAGCTTCCTGGCCGTGGCCCTGTGGACGCTCAAGCCGGACACGCTGGAGGACGAAGCCGACAACCTGCCGGCCCATGGCGCCTTCCTAGCGACGACGGTGGCCTTCTTCCTGGCCGAGATCGGCGACAAGACCCAGGTCGCAACGGTATTGCTGGCCACCAAGTACGTGCCGCTGTGGCAGGTGATCGCCGGCACCACGATCGGCATGCTGCTGGCGAACCTGCCGGTGGTCTGGCTGGGCCACCGCTTCGCCGACAAACTGCCGCTGAAGCTGGCCCGCGGGCTGGCATCGGCCGTGTTCCTCGCCCTGGCCCTGTGGGTGGCTTTCCGCGGCATAGGCTGAACGGCCTGGGGCGGCCCCGGCGGCTGCTAGACTGCCCGGTCAGAACAACATGCAAGGTCTGGGGGAATACATGCTGGAAGTCTTGGGGCGGATCGGCTTCGGCCTGTTCGGTCTGGCGGTGCTCATCGGCATCGTCTGGCTGTTTTCCAACAACCGGAAGGCCATCGACTGGAAACTGGTCGCCACGGGCGTCACCCTGCAGATCGCTTTCGCCGCGCTCGTGCTGCTGGTGCCGGGCGGCCGCGAAGTGTTCGATGCGCTCGGCCACGGCTTCGTGAAGATCCTCAGTTTCGTTAACGCCGGCTCGAACTTCATCTTCGGCGGCCTGATGAACGTCGAGACTTACGGCTTCATCTTCGCCTTCCAGGTGTTGCCCACCATCATCTTCTTCGCCGCCCTGATGGGCGTGCTGTACCACCTGGGCGTGATGCAATTCATCGTTCGGATCATGGCCTTGGCGATCACCAAGGTGATGAAGGTGTCCGGCGCCGAGACCACGAGCGTCTGCGCCAGCGTGTTCATCGGGCAGACCGAAGCGCCGCTGACGGTGCGCCCGTACATTCCGAAGATGACCGAGTCGGAGCTGATCACCATGATGATCGGCGGCATGGCCCATATCGCCGGTGGCGTGCTCGCGGCCTACGTGGGCATGCTGGGCGGCGGCGATGCGGAGCAGCAGGCCTTCTACGCCAAGCACCTGCTGGCCGCGTCGATCATGGCCGCTCCGGCCACGCTGGTGGTGGCGAAACTGCTGATTCCCGAAACCGGCACGCCGCTGACCCGCGGCACGGTGAAGATGGAAGTCGAAAAGACTTCTAGCAACATCATCGATGCGGCCGCCGCCGGTGCGGGCGACGGCCTGCGGCTGGCACTGAACATCGGTGCGATGCTGTTGGCGTTCATCGCACTGATCGCGCTGCTGAACTGGCCGCTGACGTGGTTCGGCGAAGCCACCGGCCTGGCCGCCATCCTCGGCAAGCCGACCGACCTGGCCACGATCTTCGGCTACCTGCTGGCGCCCATCGCGTGGGTCATCGGCGTGCCGTGGCAGGATGCGACCACCGTGGGCTCGCTGATCGGCCAGAAGGTGGTCATCAACGAGTTCGTCGCCTACCTGCAGTTGGCGGACATCGTGAATGGCAAGGTGGCCGGCGTGTCGCTGTCCGACGAGGGCAAGCTGATCGCCACGTACGCGCTGTGCGGCTTCGCCAACTTCAGCTCGATCGCGATCCAGATCGGCGGCATCGGCGGCTTGGCGCCCGAGCGCCGCTCGGACTTGGCCCGGTTCGGCCTGCGCGCCGTGCTCGGCGGCACCATCGCCACGCTGATGACGGCCACCATTGCCGGCGTGCTGTCGCACTTCGGTTGATCGGAGAACGGCGGCCGGCGGCCGCCCTTCCCCTTCCTTCTACGTTTCCTTTCCGTGACCGCGGCGTTGCCGCGGCCCGGACTTCAGGTATCGCGCCATGAGTACGTCCTCGCCCTCCCCTGCCCGCGTGATTGTCGTGGGCTCGTTCAATGTCGACCACGTGTGGCGCTGCGATGCGTTGCCGGCGGCAGGCGCGACCATTGCCGGGCGGTACGCCAGCGGCCCCGGCGGCAAGGGCTTCAATCAGGCGATCGCGGCCGTGCGCGCGGGTGCGGAGACCACGTTCGTCTGCGCGCTGGGCGACGACGCCGGCGGTCGCCTTGCGCGCGACCTGGCCGCAGGCGACGGCTTGGATCTGCGCGCCCAGGCCAGCGATGAACCTACCGGCACCGCCGGCATCTACGTGGATACGCACGGCCGCAACACCATCGTCATTGGCGCAGGCGCCAATGCTGCGCTGTCCACGGACCACGTGAATGCCCAGTCCGCTATCTTCGCCGTGGCCGGCGTCGTGCTCGCGCAACTCGAATCGCCGACGGACACGGTGCTCGCCGCGTTGCAGGCCGCCCGCCAGCAGGGCATCACCACAGTGCTCAATCCGGCGCCGGCCAATGCCGCCACCACGACCGAGCTGCTCGCGCATGCCGACGTCATCACCCCCAACGAAACCGAATTCGCCGCCCTGCTCGCCCGCCACCTTGGTGAGCGGATCAGCGCCGACGATGTGGCCACGCTCGACGGCGTCACCCTGCACCAGCACTGCCGGCAGCTGTTCCCGCATGGCACGGTGGTCGTGACGCTGGGCGCGACCGGCGTCTACGTGTCCCACCCGGACGAAGCGCTGCGCGGCGACCCGCGACCGCACTACCGTGTTGCCGCCGAAGCCGCCGCGGTGGTCGACACCACTGGCGCGGGCGATGCCTTCAACGGTGCGTTGGCCGCATCGCTGGCGGAGAACAGCGTGCCGACCTTCGCCGATCACGTGCGCTTCGCCAATCGATTCGCCGCATTGTCGACCGAACGGCCCGGCGCGGCACTGGCCATGCCCCTGCGGGCCGATCTCCAGGCGCGTTTCGCCGACTGAGCCGGCGGTTCCCCCGCCGGAGCCGACGGCGGATAATGCCGCCATGCAGATCGGCCCTTACCGCATCGACCCGCCGGTGATGCTGGCCCCCATGGCCGGCGTCACCGACAAGCCGTTCCGCCTGCTGTGCAAGCGGCTGGGCGCCGGCCTGGCGGTGTCGGAAATGACCATCAGCGATCCGCGCTTCTGGAACACGGCCAAATCGCTGCACCGAATGGATCACGACGGCGAACCCAGCCCCATCAGCGTGCAGATCGCGGGCACCGAGCCGGAGCAGTTGGCGAATGCCGCGCGCTACAACGCCGATCATGGCGCGCAGATCATCGACATCAACATGGGCTGCCCGGCCAAGAAGGTCTGTAACGCCTGGGCGGGCTCCGCGCTGATGCGCGACGAGGCACTGGTGGGCCGGATTCTGGAAGCCGTGGTGAAGGCCGTCGACGTGCCCGTCACGCTGAAGATCCGCACCGGCTGGGATTGCGACCACCGCAACGGACCGGTCATCGCCCGCATCGCGCAGGAAAGCGGCATCGCGTCACTGGCTGTCCATGGCCGCACGCGCGACCAGCATTACACCGGCACGGCCGAATACGAGACCATCGCGGCGATCAAGGCCACGCTGCGCATTCCCGTCGTCGCCAACGGCGATATCGATTCGCCCGCCAAGGCCGCGCACGTACTGGCGAAGACCGGTGCCGATGCGGTGATGGTCGGTCGCGCGGCGCAAGGCCGTCCTTGGATCTTTCGCGAAATCGCGCACTTCCTCGCCACGGGCGAGCACCTCGCCCCGCCGTCCCTGCATGAAGTGCGCGACATCCTGATCGGCCACCTGGAGGCGCTGCATGCGTTCTACGGCGAGCCCCAGGGCGTGCGCATCGCGCGCAAGCACCTCGGCTGGTACGCCAAGGACCGTCCCGAGAACCTCGCGTTTCGTGCCGTCGTGAACCGCGCTGAGACGGCCGAAGACCAGATGCGTTTGACCCGCGACTACTTCGATGCCTTAGTGGCCGGCGAGCGGTTGCCGACCGCTGCGTGACTTCCTTCTTCCGGAGACTCCCATGATGGAATCCGACGCTCCTTACCTGCACGGTTTCTCTTCGGTGGAGCAAGCACGCCTGGTGAAGCAGGCGAGACTGCTCGAAAGCACGCTGTTCAACCATGTGGATTACACCGGCGTGCGTCGCCTGCTCGAAGTCGGCAGCGGCGTCGGCGCGCAAACCGAGATCCTGTTGCGGCGGTTCCCCGACCTGCACGTGACCTGCGTGGACCTCAACCAAGTGCAGTTGGATGCCGCACGCGACAACCTGGCGAAGATGCCCTGGTGCCGCGAGCGCTTCACGCTGCAGCAAGCAGACGCGAGCCGGCTGCCGTACGGCGCGCGCGACTTCGACGGCGCCTTCCTGTGCTGGATCCTGGAGCATGTACCCAACCCCGCACGCGTACTGAGCGAGGTACGTCGCGTGTTGTCGCCGGGTTCGTCCATCTATGTCACCGAAGTGATGAACTCGTCGTTCCTGCTGCATCCGTACTCGCCCAATACGTGGCGCTACTGGATGGCGTTCAACGATTTCCAGTACGACAGCGGCGGCGACCCCTTCATCGGCGCGAAGTTGGGAAACCTGCTGCTGGCCGGCGGCTTCCGCGACGTCGTCACCGAGATCAAGACGGTGCACTTCGACAACCGCGAACCGGCGCGGCGCAAGGACCTGATCGCGTTCTGGGAGGAGTTGCTGCTGTCGGCCGCCGATGCGCTGGTGCAGGCCGGTCGCGTCACGCAGGACGTCGTCGACGGCATGCGCCAGGAAATGCGGGATGTCCAGAACGATCCTGATGCCGTGTTCTTCTATGCCTTCGTGCAGGCGCGCGCAACGGTTTACTGACGAAGCTAACCACCCGGTAAACATGACCGGAGTCACCGTGCGTTCCGGCACTGGGGCGCCCCGCAACACGGCGCGACGATGTGTCCGCCGGTCCCCCTGCCGGCCTGCAGCACACCGCAGCCATTCGCGGTAATCACCTCCCCGGAGGAACCCCATGAACACAAGAACCGCATCCCTGATGGCGGCTGTTCTGGCCATCGCTCCCCTCGCCGCACACGCCGACGATACCGTCGCCCAGCTCGCTCGCGAAACGGGCCTTACAGAGCGCAACGTACGCATGGTGCTGGGCGCGCGCACCCCCTATGCGGAGTACCGCATCGTCTTCAATCGCGTCCAACGTCAGTTCAAGGATGCCGTCGGCGAGCACAACTACGATCGCCTGATGCGTGGCGAATCCATCGTGATCGAGCGCGCACCCGCGCAGGACGCTGTCGCCCGGCAGGTTCGCGAGGAGACGTCAACTCCGTCGGCGAAGCCCGAGGACCGAGAAGGCTGACGTCCCTCCGCGGTAGTGGTGGGTCGCTACCGACTCCCGGTAGCGCCTTGCGGCACGTCATTCGCCAACTGCTCGGCGACGGATCCTGCCGCGGGATCCCGGATCCGTCGCCACATGGCATCCAACAGGTGGCGCACGCCTGCGCCACCCGACACCGGGAGCGACCACGGCCGCTGCACCGGAGTGATGGACTGCCAACGCCCTTCCTTCCAGGCCGCGACATCGAACTGGAAGTTGTAGTTCGGTTCCAACCCCATGCGCAGGTCCGAGAGCACCAGGCGGTCCTCGCGGACCTGCGCGCGCATAAAGCCACGGTTGAACCAGGACAAGCGATCCACTGCGGGAATGCCCCGCGCCTGGCGCAGCGCCTGCACGTTGGACGGATAGCCACGGAAGTGCATCCGGCCTTCGTCGACCAGTACCGAGCGTTCGGCTTCGACATAACCCGCGGGCGTCATTGCCACCACGCGCCACAGCAACGTGTTGAACGGCATGGGCACCGAGAAGTACGGCGCATCGCCCAGGCCCATCGAGGCGAGCGTGCGCTCGGCTTCGCGATCCACCATTGCCTTCGCGACCAGGGACCACCCCAGATAGGCCGTACTGAGGACCAACCCCGCCACCAGCGCGCGCTGGGCGGTGATGCGCTCGCGCAGCCCCCACGCGACGATGCACGCGACCAGCAGCCAGACCGTGTACAGCGGGTCGATGATGAACACGCTGGACCACATCGTCGGCGCCGGCATCAGCGGCCACCACAGCTGCGTGCCGTAGACGGTGAACGCGTCCAGCAACGGATGCGTAATCAGCGCGAGCTGGATCGCCCAGAACCAGCGCGCGGGCGCTGCCGCGACGCGCCCATCGCCGAAGCGCTTGAACAGCCACCACAGCAGCCAGCCGACCAGCGGCAGCACGAACAGCGAGTGGCTGAAGCTGCGATGCACCGTCATCAGCGTGACCGGGTTGTCCGAGAACAGCGCGATGGGCAGGCTGTCGAGGTCGGGCAGCGTGCCGAGGGCCGCACCGGCGAGCAGCGCGGCGCGACGATGGGCGGCGGGGGCGATGGCGGCCGCGAGGGCACCGCCGAGGACGATCTGGCTGAGGGAATCCATGCGGCGATCCTAGCAGCCGCAGGCGCGATGCCTCACGCCGCGCGCGGCACGTCCTGCGGAACCAGACGCAGCCGCGGCGCGACTTCCGCCAGCACCTGGCCCGTGTGGGACAGCAGGCACAGCGTCCCGTCCGCCTCCTCGCTGAGCGCGGTCAGGCTTTCGACCCAATCGCCATCGTTCGCGTACAGCAGGCCATCGCGCTGGAGCAGCGAAGCGCGGTGAATGTGCCCGCAGACGATGCCATCCAGCCCCCGCCGCCGCGCATCCTCCAGGCCTGCGTGGACGAAGCGCGCGATGTAGCGCTCGGCCGCATCGCTCTGGCGCTTCAGGTATTCCGCTAATGACCAGTAGCGCAGGCCGAAGCGGCGACGCAGCTGGTTGGTCAGGCGGTTGCCGGTGAGGATGCGGTAGTAGAGCCAGTCCCCGAACTTCTCCTGCAGTCCGCCGAAGTGGGTGACGCCGTCGTAGTCGTCGCCGTGCGTGACCAGCAGCCTGCGCCCATCGAGCGTGGTGTGGATCGCACGGCGACGGACCTGCATGGCGGGCAGCATCAGGCCACAGAAGCGACGAATCGGCCTGTCGTGGTTGCCCGGTACGTAAACCAGTTCCGTGCCGTTTCGCGCCAGCGCGTGCAGCGCTTCGATGACGCGGTTGTGGGCCGCATCCCAGGACGCGCGGCGCTGCGCCATCCACCACAGGTCGACGATGTCGCCGACCAGATACAGCCGCCGGCAATGCAAGCCCGCCAGAAAGTCGGCGAACTCCGCCGCATGGCAGTGCTTGGAGCCCAGGTGCACGTCGGAGACGAAGACCGCGCGCCGCATCGGGGGTGGCGCGGCCAGCGGACTCATGCCGCGGTCTCCGTCGGGCGCCACACGTCGCCCAGGTAGCGTTCCCGCTTCTTCGGCCGGATACGGTGCAGGTCCACTTCGATCAAGCCATCGATGGAATCGCTGAAGTCCGGGTCCACGCCGAACGCGAGGAACCGCGCGCCACCGGGTTCGCACAGCTCGGTGTACTGCTTGTAGAGCATCGGCACCGTCGCCCCCAGCGTGTCGAGGTTGGTCTTGAGGACGCGGAAGGCGGTGTCCGCCTCGAGGGCGTCGAAGCAAGGGGGCGTGGCGGTATAGCGGAACGGATGCCGGGAGCGCGCCTCGCCGTTCGGATCGCCGTAGTAGTGCGCGTAGTACGCGACGATCTGTTCGCGCGCATGCAGCGGCAACGCCGCGCTCATCGATACCGCACCGAACAGGTAGCGCACGCGGGGATGCCGGCGCAGATAGGCGCCGATGCCTTGCCACAGGTAGTCGATGCTGCGGCTGCCCCAGTAGTCGGGCACCACGAAACTGCGTCCCAGCTCCATGCCCCCGGCCAGGCGCGGCAGGGCATCGTCCGCGTAGTCGAACAGCGAGGCGGTGTAGAGCCCCTTCAGCCCCTGGGCGGCCAGTACGGGCGCGCCACGCGCCAGCCGGTACGCGCCGGCGATCTTCCGCTGCGCCGCATCCCACAGCACGATGTGCTCGTACCAGGTATCGAATGCATCCACGTCCATGCGCTTGCCGGTGCCCTCGCCCACCGCGCGGAAGGTCAATTCGCGCAGTCGTCCGATCTCGCGTAGCAGCGGCGAACCACCGGACAACTTGCCCACACAGATCCGCTTGCCATCCGTGGTCTCGCCAAGCACGTCGAGCGCGTCGATGCAGGCCGCCAGTGCGTCAGGTGCCAGCGCATCGACCAGCGGCTCCTGCTCCTCGGACGGCGGGTCCATGGGCTTGGCTTCACGGCGCCCGAGCGCGTACAGCGCCTCGCGCACCTGACCGATGAGCGTGGCGGGATCGACGGCCGGATCCAGCCGCAGCGGCTGGCCCACATGCAGTTGCAGCCGGCGCTGGCTGCGGCGGAACATCTCGCGCGCCAGCAACGCCGTGCCCGCCGGCTTGAACAGCGCCGAGGCGCCGTAGAAAAACGCCGAATTGCGCGCCACCACGCGGACCGGTAACACCGGCGCGCCCGTGGCGCGCGCGAAGCGCAAGAAGCCGCGACGCCAGCGGGTATCGCGCACGCCACGCGGACCCAGCCGGGAGACTTCGCCGGCCGGGAACACGATGACGCACTGCTCGGCCTCCAGCGCCTGCTCGACGGCCCGCACGCTGTCCGCACTCGGCTTGCCGCCCAGGATGCGTACGGGCAGGAGCAGCGAGGCGATCGGCGTGATACCGGCCAGCATGTCGTTGGCGACGATGCGCACGTCCCGCCTCACCCGGCCGACCATCTGCAGCAGCGCCAGCGCATCCAGGGCGCCTGACGGATGGTTGGCCACGATCAGCAGCCGTCCCTGCGCCGGAATCCGGCGCGCATCCTGGTCGTCGACGGCCGGGCGCAGGTTGAGGTGATCGATGGCCGCGTCGATGAAGTCCAGGCCTTGCAGGTGGCCGTGGTCGGCCAGGAAGGCGTAGGCCTGGTCCAGCCGGGACCACCGGCCCAGGGTACGCAGCAGCGGGCCGGTCAGCCGCGCACGGCGGCCGCGGAACCAGTGGGGATAGCGTTCGGCGATCTGGCGTTCCAGCGGGTGCATGGGCAGGGGCTGGCGGCGGGGTTTCGCCGCGCAGCCTGCGCCTGGCCGGCGACAGCACGGTTTCCGTTTTCTGGCAGTCCGGTGACAGCGCAGCGCTTGATGTCCGCTTAACCCGGGACAACCCTGAACAGCGCAGAATGCACGCACCGCTCCCGGCGTGTATCATGCGCGCCCATCTTTTCATCCGAATCAAAGGATATAAGCCTGATGTCCAGCTACCTGTTCACCTCCGAATCGGTCTCCGAAGGCCATCCGGACAAGATCGCCGACCAGATTTCCGACGCCGTGCTGGACGCCATCCTGGCCCAGGACAAGCGCGCACGCGTGGCCTGCGAGACGCTGGTGAAGACGGGCGCCGCCATCGTGGCCGGCGAAGTCACCACCACCGCCTGGGTGGACATCGAGTCGCTGGCCCGCAAGGTCATCAACGACATCGGCTACGACAATTCGGACGTCGGCTTCGACGGCCACACCTGCGCCATCATCAACATGCTCGGCAAGCAGTCGCCGGACATCAACCAGGGCGTCGACCGCAAGAAGCCGGAAGAACAGGGCGCGGGCGACCAGGGCCTGATGTTCGGCTATGCCTGCAACGAGGCGCCGGAATTCATGCCCGCCCCGCTGTACTACAGCCACCGCCTGGTGGAACAGCAGGCCAAGGTGCGCAAGAAGGGCAAGCTGAAGTGGCTGCGCCCCGACGCCAAGTCGCAGGTCACCCTGCGCTACGACGGCAACACCGTCCTGGGCCTCGACGCTGTGGTGCTGTCGACCCAGCACGACCCGGACATCAAGCAGAAGGACCTGATCGAAGCCGTGCGCGCCGAGATCCTGGTGCCCGTGCTGCCGAAGAAGTGGCTGGACGCGCTGCCGAAGAACAAGGTGCACATCAACCCGACCGGC
Source organism: Pseudoxanthomonas sp. YR558 (assembly GCF_900116385.1). Lineage (NCBI taxonomy): Bacteria > Pseudomonadati > Pseudomonadota > Gammaproteobacteria > Lysobacterales > Lysobacteraceae > Pseudoxanthomonas > Pseudoxanthomonas sp. YR558. The sequence goes on from NZ_FPCI01000001.1 coordinate 1,434,976, forward strand.
AAGTTCGTCATCGGCGGCCCGGTGGGCGACTGCGGCCTGACCGGCCGCAAGATCATCGTCGACAGCTACGGCGGCATGGCCCGCCATGGCGGCGGCGCGTTCTCGGGCAAGGATCCGTCGAAGGTCGACCGTTCGGCCGCCTACGCCGCGCGCTACGTGGCCAAGAACATCGTGGCCGCCGGCCTGGCCGACAAGTGCGAAGTGCAGGTCTCCTACGCCATCGGCGTGGCCGAGCCGACCTCGATCTCGGTCACCACGTTCGGTACCGGCAAGGTGGGCGACGACGTGATCGAGAAGCTGATCCGCAAGCACTTCGACCTGCGCCCGTACGGCATCACCAAGATGCTGGACCTGGAACACCCGATCTACCAGCCGACCGCCAGCTACGGCCACTTCGGCCGCAAGCCGCGCGAGATCAGCTACGTGGACGCCGCCGGCAAGAAGCACACCGCGACCGCCTTCTCGTGGGAGAAGACCGACCGCGCCGAAGCGCTCCGCAAGGACGCCAAGCTGAAGTAACCGCCGCGACCTTCGCGCCGACGGGAACGGGCCGCACACGCGGCCCGTTTTCTTTTGGAAGCGGCACTGCGCGCGCCGCACCGGGATCGGTTAGCCTGCGCGCCTCACCCCGAGGAGGCGCGCCATGGAATCGCTGAAGAGCCATCAGCTCTCGATGACGGTGCTGATGACGCCGGACATGGCCAACTTCTCCGGCAAGGTCCACGGCGGCGCGATCCTCAAGCTGCTCGACCAGGTGGCCTACGCCTGCGGCAGCCGCTACGCCGGCAAGTACGTGGTCACCCTGTCGGTGGACCAGGTGATGTTCCGCCAGGCCATCAACGTGGGCGAACTGGTGACGTTCCTCGCTTCGGTCAATCACACCGGTACGTCGTCGATGGAAATCGGCATCAAGGTCGTGGCCGAGGACATCCGCAAGCAGAGCGTGCGCCACGCCAACAGTTGCTTCTTCACGATGGTCGCGGTCGACGACGACGGCAGGACCACCCCTGTCCCGCCGCTGGAGCCGTCCACGCCGGACGAGATCCGCCGCTTCGCCGCCGCCCGCCTGCGCCGCCAGTTGCGCGAAGAGATGGAACGCCGGCATGCCGAACTTGGCAGTCGCGCCGTGGAAAACCCCTGAGTTGCCGCAACTGGCGATGCATCCGGTCTGCCGCTAGGATCGTCACACACGTCAGGAAGACCGCATGTCGAACGACACCAACCGGCGTCCCATCGCTGCCCGCGCCAGTGGATGGGCCCGATCGATCAGTGCCGCATTGGCGCGTTCGTGCGTCACGCCGAACCAGATCTCGATGCTGAGCATCGTCTTCGCCGCTCTGGGTGCGGGGATGCTGTGGTTCGCCACCCCGCTTGCGCTGGTCGTCGCGGCGATATGCATCCAGCTACGACTGGTCTGCAATCTGCTGGACGGCATGGTCGCGATGGAGGGAGGCAAGAAGACCCCGACCGGCGCGCTGTACAACGAGTTCCCGGACCGCGTGGCGGACTCGCTGCTGATCGTCGCCCTCGGATACGCCTGCGGCGCGGTGTGGCTGGGCTGGCTTGGCGCACTGGCGGCCGCACTCACGGCCTACGTGCGACTTGCAGGCGGCAGCCTGGGATTGCCGCAGGATTTCAGAGGACCGATGGCCAAGCAGCACCGCATGGCCGTGTTGACGGTCGCGTGCCTGCTGGGCGCAGCCGAACTGGTCTTCGCACAGACGCACTGGGCCCTGCGCATAGCGGCCTGGATCATTGCCTTGGGCGCGCTGGTAACCTGCATCACCCGCAGCCGTGCGATCTCGGTCGCGCTGCATGCGCGCGACAGCGCATGATCAGCCGCCTGCTGGCCGCGATCAGCAAGGCCCTGATCGGGGCCTATCCGCGCTGGATAGGCTGCCAGCCCGAGGCGCGCCAGCGCATCTATTTCGCGAACCACGCCAGTCATCTGGACACCGTCGCGCTGTGGTCGGCATTGCCCCCTTTCCTGCGCCCCAAGACCCGCCCGGTGGCGGCGCGCGACTACTGGGGCGGTGGCGGGCTCAAGGGCCTGATCGCAGGGCCCGGCCTCAACGTAGTGCTGATCGACAGACAGCGCACAGATCCCGACGCCGATCCGCTGCAGCCCCTGTACGAAGCGCTTGACGCAGGCACGTCGTTGATCCTGTTTCCCGAAGGTACGCGCAACCCCGACGCCACGCTGCTGCCGTTCAAGTCCGGCCTGTATCACCTGGCCCAACGCTATCCACGAGTCGAGCTGATCCCGGTCTATCTCGACAATGCGCGTCGCAGCATGCCGAAAGGTAGCCTGCTGCCGGTGCCGCTGATCTGCACCGTGCGCTTCGGCGCGCCCCTGGCGGCGGAGCCTGGCGAAGACAAGGCCGGTTTCCTGCAGCGCGCGCGTGATGCGGTGCAGGCACTGGCGCCCTGAACCAAGGAAGCACGTAGACGCATGGATACCCTGCCCTTCAACGGCTTCATCCGCACCGCCATCGCGCAGGCCCCAGGCAAGTTCTGGTGGATGATCGGGGGCGTGATCGCGCTGCTGGTGCTGGCGTCGACTATCGGCTGGGTGCTGGGCAGGCGCAGGCCTTCACCCGTGGTGGACAACCTCAACGCCCGCATCAACGCCTGGTGGGTGATGGTGGGTGTGCTGCTGGTGTGCTTCCTGGTCGGCAAGATCGCCACCCTGGTGCTGTACGCGCTGCTGTCGTTCTTCGCACTCCGCGAATTCCTCACCCTCACGCCGACGCGCCGCGGCGACCACCTCGCGCTGTGCCTGTGCTTCTACGTCGCGATCCCGCTGCAGTACTGGCTGATCGGCGTGGACTGGTACGGCCTGTTCGTCATGTGCATCCCGGTGTACGGCTTCCTGTTGCTGCCCGCCGTCACCGCACTGCAGGGCGATACCGAGGACTTCCTGGAGCGCAACACCAAGGTGCAGTGGGGCCTGATGCTCACGGTCTACTGCCTGAGCCACGCGCCGGCACTGATGTTGCTGAACATCCCCGGCTACGAGGGCCAGAACCTGATGCTGCTGTTCTACCTGTTGCTGGTGGTGCAGCTGAGCGATGTCCTGCAGTACGTGTTCGGCAAGTTGTTTGGCAAACACCTGCTGGCGCCCAAGGTGAGCCCCTCCAAGACCGTCGAAGGCTTGGTGGGGGGCGGTCTGTCCGCCGCCGCCATCGGCGCCGCGTTGTGGTGGGTGACCCCGTTCACGCCCGTGCAGTCCGCGCTGCTGTCGTTGCTGATCGTCCTGTGCGGCTTCCTGGGCGGGCTGGCGCTGTCGGCCACCAAACGCAGCCTCGGCGCGAAGGACTGGGGCACCATGATCGAAGGCCATGGCGGCGCCCTGGACCGGCTGGACTCGGTGGTGTTCGCCGCGCCGGTGTTCTTCCACGTGGTCCGCTACGGCTTCCAGTAGCGCGCGACGGCAGCGCGGAGACCCCGCCGTGCCGGCTACAATACGCGCATGTCCTTGATGCAATTCCAGCGGGTCGACTTCAGCGTCGGCGGGCCGCTTCTCCTCGAACACGTCGACCTGTCCATCGAATCCGGCGAGCGCGTCTGCATCGTCGGCCGCAACGGCATGGGCAAGTCCACGCTGATGCGGCTGATGGCCGGCGAACTCAAGCCCGACGATGGCGAGATCCGCGTGCAGAACGGCGTGGTCGTCGCGCGCATGGCCCAGGAAGTGCCGCAGGACACGCAGGGCACGGTGTTCGACGTGGTCGCCGAGGGTCTGGGCGACCTGGGCCAGTTGCTGGCGCGGTACCACCATGCCGTGCACGACGGTGACATGGATGCGATGGGCGAAGCCCAAGCACAGATCGAAGCCCGCAACGGCTGGGACCTGGACCGCCGCGTGCAGCAGGTGCTCGAACGGCTGGAACTGCCGGAGGAAACCGACTTCGCCGCGCTGTCCGGCGGCATGAAGCGTCGCGTGCTACTGGCGCAAGCGCTGGTGCGCGACCCCGACATCCTGCTGCTGGACGAGCCCACCAACCACCTCGACATCGAGGCGATCGCCTGGCTGGAGGGCTTCCTGAAGTCCTTCGGCGGCAGCATCGTCTTCGTCACCCACGACCGCAGCTTCCTGCGCTCGCTGGCCACGCGCATCCTCGAGATCGACCGCGGCCAGCTGACCAGCTGGCCGGGCGACTACGACAACTACCTGCGCCGTCGCGAGGAGCGCCTGCACGCCGAGGCGCAGGAGAACGCGCGCTTCGACAAGCTGCTGGCGCAGGAAGAAGTGTGGATCCGCCAGGGCATCAAGGCGCGACGCACCCGCAACGAAGGCCGCGTCACCGCATTGAAGGCGATGCGCCGCGAACGCGCGCAACGCCGCGAGCTGTCCGGCAACGTGAAGATGGAAGCCGCCGCTGCGCAGTCGTCGGGCAAGAAGGTCATCGAGGCCAAGCACATCACCCAGGCCTACGATGGCCGCGTGCTGCTGGACGACGTGTCCGCGACGATCATGCGCGGCGACCGTGTCGGTATCGTGGGTCCGAACGGCGCCGGCAAGTCGACCCTGTTGAAGATCCTGCTGGGCGAACTCGCGCCGCAGCAGGGCGAGGTGAAGCTGGGCACCGGCCTCCAGATCGCCTACTTCGACCAGCACCGCAGCCAGTTGGACGAATCGCGCACCACGCTGGAGAACGTCGCAGAAGGCAGCGACTTCGTCGAAATCAACGGCAGCCGCAAGCACGTCATCGGTTACCTGCAGGATTTCCTGTTCTCGCCCGAGCGCGCGCGTGCGCCGATCACCCGCCTGTCCGGCGGTGAGCGCAACCGGTTGCTGCTGGCCAAGCTGTTCGCCCAGCCCTCCAACCTGCTGGTGATGGACGAACCGACCAACGATCTCGACGTCGAGACGCTGGAGCTGCTGGAAGAGCTGCTGCTGGATTACAAGGGCACGCTGTTGCTGGTCAGCCACGATCGCGACTTCCTCGACAACGTGGTCACCAGCACCCTGGTGCTGGAGGGCGAAGGAAGGCTCGGTGATTACGTGGGCGGCTACACGGACTGGCTGCGGCAACGTCGTGCGCCCGCGGTAGCAACTTCTCCCTCCTCGCCCGCCAAACCCACGCTGTCGAAGCAACCCGAACCGGTCGCCGCCAAGCGCAAGCTGAGCTTCAAGGAAGCGCGCGAACTGGAGCAGCTGCCGGCCCGCATCGAAACGCTGGAAACCGACATCGCCGCACGCACCGCCGCGATGAACGATGCGGCGTACTACCAGCAATCGCCGGCCGACCTGCAGCGCGCGAACGACGAACTGGCCGCCCGACAGGCCGAACTGGACCTCGCCTACCAGCGCTGGTCGGAACTCGACGCCTGAACCCGCACCGGCCTAGCCGGTGTTCTGCACGCCCTGCGACACGCCGTTGATGCTGGCGACGAGCGCATGCAGCAACGCGTCGTCTTCGCGCTCGCTGGCGCGCCAGCGCTTCAGCAAGTCGGCCTGCATCACGCTGATCGGGTCGATGTAGGGATTGCGCAGCCGGATCGACAGCGCCAGTCGCTGGTCGTGCTGCAGCAGCCATTCGTTGCCGTTGAGGGCCAGCACCCAGCGCAGGGCGGCGGCATGTTCCTGCTGCACCTTCGGGAAGAATTCCCCATGCAGGTCGCCTGCCATCTTCGAGTACATCTCGGCGATGCTCAGGTCGCCTTTGGCGAGCACCATCGAGACGTCATCGAGGAAGGTCTTGAAGAACGGCCAGTCGCGCGCCATTTCGCGCAGCGCCTCTTCGCCGTAAGCATCTGCTGCGGCCTGCAACCCCGTCCCTACGCCATACCAGCCCGGGATGACGGCGCGCGCCTGGCTCCACGCGAACACCCAGGGAATCGCGCGCAGGTTGCCCAGCGCCGCATCCTGGCCCAGCCGCCGCGAAGGGCGCGAACCCAGCGTCATACGCTCGATCACGTCGATCGGCGTAGCGCTGCGGAAATAGTCCATGAAACGCGGCGCCTGCACGAAGGCGCGATAGGCCTGCGAACTCTCGCTTGCGACGAGCGCCATGATCTCGCGCCAGCGCGCTTCGCGCGGCTCCGGCGGGCGCGGCCGCACGCTGGACAGCAGCACCGCGCCGACCGACTGCTCAAGCGAACGCAACGCCAGCGCACGGATGCCGTACTTGCGATGGATCACCTCGCCCTGCTCTGTCACGCGCAGGCGACCGTCGACACTGCCGCGCGGCGCGGCTTCCAGCGCGCGCGTGGTCTTGCCGCCACCGCGGATGATCGAACCGCCGCGACCATGGAAGAACGTCAGCCGGATGCCCAGCTCCTGTGCCGCGTCCACCAGATCCACCTGCGCGCGCTGCAGGCCCCAGCGCGAGGCGGCGATGCCGCCGTCCTTGCCGCTGTCCGAATACCCGAGCATCACCATCTGCACGTTGCCGCGCGCGGCCAGGTGAGCGCGGTAGACCGGATCGGCCAGCAGGTCGCGCAAGACGTCGGTACCGTGGCCCAGGTCGTCGATGGTTTCGAACAGCGGCGCGATATCCAGCGGCACCTGGCCTGCGTCGTCGACCAACCCTCCCCGGCGCGCCAGCGCGAGCACGGTTAGGACGTCGGCGCGGCTGTGCGCCATGCTGATGATGTAGGTCCCGAGCGCATCCGCGCCGTGGCGCGTGCGCGCATCGGCCAAGGCCTTGAACACCGCATCCAGGCGCTCGTTGCCTTCCTGGTCGGATGCCGGCAGCACGGCCTCGCCGCTGGCGTACGGACCCAGCAACGCGGCGCGTTCGACCGCATCGCGTTGTTCCCAGTCTCCATCACTCAGCGCAGCCGCCACCGCGCGCGCATGCACGCTGGATTCCTGGCGCACGTCGAGCCGGGCGAGATGGAAGCCGAACGTACGCACGCGCCACACCAGCCGGCGCACCGCGAACCAGCCGGCATGGATGCCGCGGTGGGCTTCCAAGCTGTGCAGGATGAGATCAACGTCCTGCGCGAGTTCGTCCGGCGACGCATAACCTTCGGAACGATCTTCCAGCGTGGCCTGCAAACGGGCGCGCATCAGGTCGTTGAGCAGGCGGTACGGCTGGTCGCCATGGCGGGGCCGCGACCTCTTCGCAGCCTCGGGCATCAGGGCGCGGTAATGATCGACGCGCGCGATGACGTCATCGGACACCCCGATGATCGAGCTCGACTGGCTGAGCAGGGTGGTGAGCTGGCGCAGCTCCTTGAGGTAGCGCGTGAGAATGGCGCGTCGCTGCGCGTCCAGCGTGGCGGTGACGGTGCGCGCATCGACGTTCGGGTTGCCGTCCATGTCGCCGCCAACCCAGGTGCCGAAGCGCAGCACGCGCGGAAGCCGCGCCGTGATGTCGGGCGCGGCGCCGTACACGTCGGTGATCGCGCTTTCGAGTGTTTCGTACAGCACCGGGATGACCCGATACAGCACTTCGATCAGGTAGAAGCCGACATGCTCGCGTTCGTCTTCGACACCCGGGCGCACCGGCGAGGAATCCGCCGTCTGCCAGGCCGACGTCAGCGCCATGCGGAAGCGCGCGGTGTCGGTCGCCAGTTCGCCAGGCGTGCGCGTGCCATCCAGCCCGTTGATCAGGCTGGCCACCATCAGCTGCTCTTTTTCCAACAGCGCGCGACGCACCGCTTCGGTCGGGTGCGCGGTGAACACCGGCTCCACGTCGATGCGCGGCAGCCAGTCGGCCAGTTCCTCGAGGCCGACGCCCTGCGCCTTCAGTCGTGCCAGCGCGTCGTGCAGGCCGTCCGGCTGCGGTCGCGCACTGCCGGCCCGCTGGTAATCGCGCCGACGGCGGATGCGATGTACGCGCTCGGCGATGTTCACCACCTGGAAGTAGGTGCTGAAGGCGCGGATCAACGCTTCCGCCTGTGCCGGCGACTGGCCATCGAGCAGGCCCGCCAGCGATTGCGGGGGCTCACCGGCCTGGCGGCGCGCGATGGCGGTGGTCCGGACGCGCTCCACCTCGGCGAGGAATTCCGGCGAGACCTGTTCAGCCAGCATGTCCCCGACCAGCGTCCCCAACCTGCGCACGTCTTCACGCAGCGGGACATCGGGTGGGGCGAATTCGAGGCTGCGGGGGCTGTTCATGCGCGCTGCGAAGGTCCCGTGGTTCATTTGGCCTGGATTGGTATTGTCCTTGCGGACAATTGGTCTGCTGCAGGGCAGCATTCCGAAGCCTACCCGATCAGGCCAGTGCGTGCGTCATCGTTTCATCCGGAACAAGAGATATAATGCTGGCCGCCGAGGGGCGCTGCGACCGTGATGTCTGTTCAACAGGCAAGCACGGCCAGGCTCGGCAGGAACTGCAACGGCGCCCGGTCAAGCTGCGAGCCTCGCTCGCCACCTTTCCCGGAGCCACTACTGATGAACGCCGTACGCAAGTTTTCCACCGAGGGCGACTACAAGGTCGCCGACATTTCCCTGGCCGATTGGGGCCGCAAGGAACTCGATATCGCCGAGCACGAGATGCCCGGCCTGATGTCCATCCGCCGCAAGCATGCCGCCGTCAAGCCGCTGAAGGGCGTGCGCGTGACCGGTTCGCTGCACATGACGATCCAGACCGCCGTGCTGATCGAGACGCTGAAGGACATCGGCGCCGATGTGCGCTGGGCCTCGTGCAACATCTTCTCGACGCAGGACCACGCCGCCGCCGCGATCGCCGCCACGGGCACGCCGGTGTTCGCCTGGAAGGGCGAGACGCTGGAAGAGTATTGGGACTGCACGCTGGACGCGCTGACCTTCACTCTGGCCGATGGCACTCAGACGGGTCCGGAGCTGGTGGTGGACGACGGCGGCGACGTCACCCTGCTGATCCACAAGGGCTATGAGCTGGAGAACGGCAGCGACTGGGTCAACACCGCCTCGGGCAACCACGAGGAGCAGGTGATCAAGGACCTGCTGAAGCGCGTCGCCAAGGAGCGTCCCGGTTACTGGACCCGTGTGGTCAAGGACTGGAAGGGCGTGTCCGAAGAGACCACCACCGGCGTGCACCGCCTCTACCAGATCGCGGAGCAGGGCAAGCTGCTGGTGCCGGCGATCAACGTCAACGACTCGGTCACCAAGTCCAAGTTCGACAACCTGTACGGCTGCCGCGAGTCGTTGGCCGACGGCCTGAAGCGCGCGATGGACGTGATGCTGGCCGGCAAGCTCGCCGTGGTCTGCGGCTACGGCGACGTGGGCAAGGGCTCGGCGCACTCGCTGCGCGCGTACGGCGCCCGCGTCATCGTCACCGAGATCGACCCGATCTGCGCCCTGCAGGCGGCGATGGAAGGCTTCGAGGTCAACACCGTCGAAGACAGCCTGGGTCAGGCCGACATCTACGTCACCACGACCGGCAACAAGGACATCATCACCCTCGCCCACATGAAGGCGATGAAGGACCAGGCCATCGTCTGCAACATCGGCCACTTCGACAACGAGATCCAGGTGGATGCGCTGTACGCGTCGGAAGCCAAGCGCATCAACATCAAGCCGCAGGTCGACAAGTTCGTGTTCCCGAACGGCAACGCGATCTTCCTGCTGGCCGAAGGCCGCCTGGTGAACCTGGGCTGCGCCACCGGCCACCCGAGCTTCGTCATGTCGAACTCGTTCGCCAACCAGACGCTGGCGCAGATCGACCTGTGGGCGAACAAGGACGTGTACGAGAAGACCGTCTATCGCCTGCCGAAGCAGCTCGACGAGGAAGTCGCACGCCTGCACCTGGAGAAGATCGGCGTGAAGCTGACCACGCTCACCAAGGACCAGGCCGACTACCTCGGCGTGTCGGTCGACGGTCCGTACAAGCCGGACCACTACCGCTACTGATCGACGCAGCGCACGGGGGCGGCGCGACGCCGCCCTCTCGATCCACGGCAGGCGCGGGGATGCGCCTGCCCCTCGGGGCCTCTCTATGCCGATCCCGGTTTCGTTCGAGTTCTACCCGCCCAAGACCGATGAGCAGCGCGCACAGCTCGACCGCACCGCGGACAAGCTGAAGGCGCATTCGCCCGAGTACGTGTCGTGCACGTTCGGCGCCGGCGGCTCCACGCTCAGCTACACCTCCGAAACGGTCCGCCATCTCAACCAGCACCACGGCTTCGATGCCGCGCCGCACCTGTCGTGCGTGGGCGGCAGCCGCGAGGAAATCCGCGAGCTGCTGCGGCTGTACCGGGCCTTGGGCTGCAAACGCATCGTCGCGCTGCGCGGCGACCTGCCGTCTGGAATGGGCCATCCCGGTGACCTTCGCTACGCCTCGGAACTGATCGAGTTCATCCGCGCCGAGCACGGTGACACTTTCCATATCGAAGTGGGCGCCTATCCCGAGACACATCCGCAAGCCGAGGACACGCTGACGGACCTGCGTCACTTCAAGGCCAAGGTCGATGCCGGCGCCGATGGCGCGATCACGCAGTATTTCTACAATCCTGACGCCTACTTCCACTTCGTCGATGCGGTGCGCAAACTCGGCGTGGAGATCCCGATCATCCCGGGCATCATGCCGATCTCGAACTTCGCTCAGTTGCGCCGCTTTTCAGAAGCCTGTGGCGCGGAGATACCGCGTTGGATCGGCAAGCGCATGCAGGCGCTGGGCGACGACGCCGATGCGATCCGCGACTTCGGCGCCGACGTGGTGGCCAATCTCTGCGAGCGCCTGCTGGCCGGCGGCGCACCGTCACTCCACTTCTACACGCTGAACCTCGCCAAGCCGACCCAGACCGTCCTGTCCCGCCTGGGCTAAGCCGCCTGAACATCGGGGCGCGCCATGCGCCCCACCCACACATGAACGGCCGTCGCACTCCGCGCATGCGCATCGTGACCGGCCGCCATGCCCGGATTACGCTGCGGACATGCGCGTTTCGCTTCTTCTCCTCGCCAGCCTCTGCCTGTGGGCCGCATTCGATGCATCGCCTGCGCGAGCGCAGCAGCAGGGCGTGCAGCGCTGTACGACCATGGGTGGCGACACTGTCTACACCGACAAGAACTGCGAAGACATCGGAGCGATGGATCGGCTGCCTTCCGCCAGCAGCACCGGGCCTTCAGCGGCAGGCGCGCTCTATCGTGGAGGGTGTTCGCGCACGCTGAGCGACCTCGTGGCGCAGGTGTCGATGGCGATCAGCGCAGGCGACGTCAATCGGCTGGCCGGGATCTACCACTGGAGCGGCGTGTCCGATGCCGCCGCCCTGCGCATCCTCAACCAGCTCGATGCGGTGACACAGCGACCGCTCGTGGACATCGTGCCCATCCGGCCGGCCCCTGCGCCGGTGATCGATGCAGCAGGCGCCGTCGTCGACGCCAACCAGGACGGCTACTACCCCACCACCACGCAGCGTTCGCGGCCCGTGGGTCTGCGCGTGGTGCAGACGTTGAAGAACAGCGCCACGCCTTCGAACACCACGTTCGGATTGCGGCGGGCTTACAACTGCTTCTGGATCACGCTCTAGGCGCTTTCCCGTCTTGCGGACTCAGCTGCGTTCCGGACCATCGACCGATGCATCCCGCATCGGGGAGAAGCGCAGCGTCGCCACCACCCCCTTCGCGTCGCCAGGCCGCACGCCCACCTCCCATCCGTACAGCGCACAGAGGCGACTGACGATGGACAGGCCGATGCCGCCGCCTTGGGAGTGGCCGGCATGCGTTCCGCGATAGCCCCGTTCGAACAGGCGCGCGGCGTCTTCCTTGCTCAAGCCGGGTCCGGAATCCACGACTTCGACCGCCTCCGGCAGCAGGCGGACGATGACCTCGCCCTCCTTCGTGTACTTCACCGCATTACCGATCAGGTTGCCCAACGCCACGGACAGCGCGGCCTCGGGCGAATCCACCCTGGCGCCCTCTTCGCCCTCCACGCGCAGCGTGAGCGGCTTGCCGCCCAGCGTGGCACGGTGGGAGTCGAGCAGTTGGTCGACCACGCGGGCCACATCGGTATTGCCATGGCCGCGCTCGTTGCGCGACAGCAGCAGCAGCGCGCTGATCAGGTCCGTGCATTGCTGCTCGGCACGCTGGATGCGCTGGATGCGCGTACGCGTCTTTTCGTCCATGTCCGGACGCGACAACATCAGTTCCACCGAGCCACGGATGATGGCCAGCGGCGTGCGCAGCTCGTGGCTGACGTCTGCGTTGAATTCCCGATCGCGCTGGACGACTTCGGTCAGCCGCTCCGAGTAATCATCCAACGCCTTGGCCAGCTCGCCGACTTCGTCCTGCGGGAAATGCGGCGCCAGCGCGCGGGGATTGCTGCTGCCTCGATAGGCGCGTAGGCGCGCGGCGAGCTCGGAAACCGGACTCATCACGCGGGACGCGGACCACCACCCGATCAGCATGGAGATGCCGGTGAACACGACGACGACACCGACGAGCGCGTTATTGAACTTGCTCTTCGCCTTGACCGATTCGGTCTTGTCGTACGCGAGGAAGAACCAGGCTTCAGGCGTCTTCTGTACGGCCAGCCAGTAGGAGAATGGAGACCCGTCGTCGTCCGTGCCGCTGACCGTGTGGATGCCGTTGGGCAGCTCATACCACTCGGGCTGATCGATCTTCAGCTGCTCGAACTTGTCCGGCGCAAACGCATATCCACGCATCGTCTGGACGCGAAGGTCGCGCTCGAGGCCTCCACTGGCTTCGTAGCGGCGTTGGTACTCGATGATGTTCTGGCTGATCGCATCGACGACGAGGTCTTCTTCGACCCGATTGCGCACCCAATTGGCGGAGAACGCCAAGAGCAGGGTCAGTCCGAACCCCAATAGGACGAACGACAGGATGATGCGGGTGCGCAGCCGCCGCCTGAAGCGGCGGTGGCGGCGGGGTTTAGGCGACTCAGTTGCTGGCATCGGGCGCGGCGATGCGGTATCCGATGCCGTGGCGGGTCTGGATGTAGGGCGAGTCGAACGGCTTGTCGACCACGGCGCGCAGACCGTGGATGTGCACGCGTAGGGAATCCGAGTCAGGCAACTCTTCGCCCCAGACACGGGTTTCCAGTTCCTGGCGGGTCACCACGGCGGGTGAGGCTTCCATCAGGGCCTGCAGGATCTTCAGCGCGGTCGGGTTCAGCTGCAGCAGCTTGCCCTGCCGACGCACTTCCAGCGTATCCAGGTTGTATTCGAGTTCGCCCACTTCCAACACGCGCGTCTGCACGCCCTTGCCGCGGCGCGAGAGGGCATTGAGGCGGACTTCGACTTCCTGCAGCGCGAACGGCTTGATCAGATAGTCGTCCGCACCGGAATCGAACCCGGCCAATTTGTTGTCGAGCGAATCGCGTGCGGTCAGCATCAGGACCGGCGTCTGCTTGCGTGCTTCATTGCGCAGCTTGCGGCAGACTTCCAGCCCATCCATGCCCGGCAGATTGAGGTCGAGCACGATGGCGTCGAACTCGTGCACCACCGCCAGGTGCAACCCGGTCACACCGTCGGCCGCAAAGTCGACGGTGTGGCCACGCTCCTCCAGATAATCGCCGAGGTTGGCGGCGATGTCGCTATTGTCTTCTATAACAAGAATGCGCATCGGGTCAGTTGGACTTGAGGATGGGCTGGCGGAAGTTCTTGTTGATGTCGTTCTGCGTATCCTCGCGCATACGGCGACGCTCTGCGACGGTGTAGCACTGGGTCGTCGGACGATGGGAACCGACCTTTTTTTCGCGTGTGCATACTTGGCGACTGTCCTCGCCCGCGCGCGTGAGGATCGTGTTCACCAGTTCCTGGTCGTTGAACACCTTGGCTTTGTCGCTCTCAGAGAGCTGATCAACACCACCGGCTTTCTGCAGCGAATCGCTGATGCGCGTCAACGCATTGCGCACTTCCACACGATCCTGCTGGGTAATCTCGGCGTACGTCTTGCCGTCCCCGAGTTCCGCAAGGATCTTGTCCTTCTGCTGCTCGAACGGGACGGACACATTGAGTCGGCTCGGCGCATCCGATCCGCCAGACGCCGCACTCATGGAGGCCTGCGCCGCGGGGATCGCCAGCAGCATGGCAGAGACCAGAAACAGCTTACGCATCCTTTCACCTCGATCGAAATGATTCACCCACAAAGACGACCCGACATCCGTCATGGCCTTGCTTGTTCTCGGGCGCCGGGGGCGGAGCGACGCGACCGAACGTTCCGATTCTTGCATAGGTAACTGCGGCTACGCCAAGGCCTATCGCCGAAAAAACAAAGGCCCAAGCGGGTGGACGCCCGCTTGGGCCAAATAAAGCCCCGATTACCGTAATCCTGTGCTTTCCAGATGAATCACCGGGAGGAACGCAGAGCTGCGGTCCGGACAAGGCTACGCGGAAATCGATTAAACAGCCGTTAAAGGCGGCGTTAAATCTGCGTGAAGTTCGAAATTTCCGACCGGTATCGCGCCCCCACCCCTGTTCAGGCCTTGGCGGCGAGGTGGTCCACGATCCTGCCGGCGACGTCCACCCCGCAGACGGCCTCGATCCCCTCTAGTCCCGGAGTGGAATTGACCTCCAGAACCAGCGGACCGCGGGCGGCCCGGATCAGGTCCACGCCGGCCACGCCCAGGCCGAGCACCCGCGCTGCGCGTACCGCGACGGCGCGCTCCTCGTCGGAGGCCTCCATGCGCATGGCCGTCCCTCCGCGGTGCAGGTTGGAACGGAAGTCTCCTTCGGGTGCCTGGCGACGCATCGAGGCGACGACCTCGTCGCCGACCACGAAGCAACGCAGGTCCGCGCCCTCTGCCTCGCCGATGAACTCCTGCACCACGAAACTCGCGTACAGGCCGCGCAGCGCCTCGACCACGCTCCGCGAGGCGGATGGCTTTTCGGTCAGCATGACGCCCGCCCCTTGGGCGCCTTCGTTCAACTTGATGACGTGCGGCGGCGGGCCGAGCATCGACAGCAAATCGGTGGTGTCGTCCGGGTTGTCGCCGAACACCGTCACCGGCAGGTCGATGCCCTGTGCCGCCAACAACTGGTGCGCGCGCAGCTTGTCGCGCGCGCGCAGGATGGCATCGGAAGGATTCGGACTATAGGTGCCCATCAGCTCGAACTGCCGCAGCACCGCGGTGCCGTATCGTGTGATGGACGCACCGATGCGCGGGATGACCGCATCGTAGTCCGCGAGCGACTTGCCCTTGTAGTGCAACTGGAAGCCCGAGGACGAGATGCGCATGTAGCAGCGCAGTGGATCGAGCACGCGCGCGGTGTGGCCGCGCTGTCGCGCTGCTTCAACGAGGCGGCGGGTGGAATACAGCTTGCTGTTTCGCGACAGGATGGCGAGCTTCATGGGCGCGGAATCACCGGGGTCGCGAACAGCATCGCACGTCCGCAAGGCCGGACGATGACGGGGAAAAGAGGGGTGGAGCGGGTGATGGGAATCGAACCCACGCTAGCAGCTTGGGAAGCTGCAGTTCTACCATTGAACTACACCCGCGCGGACGGCCGCAGTCTATGCCGGCCCGGACGGCAAGGCAATGCGGCGCCAGTCCGACGCCGCATTGCCCGGGCGCATCAGAAGTTGCCACCCAGTGTCATGAACGCCGTGGTGTTGGTGCCACCACCCTGGTTCACGGTGGTGGTGACACCCAGGTTGGCGTCGAAGCCGAACAGCTTCGTGCGCGCACCCATCAGCAGGGTGCCGTAGCCGTTGTCGGTATCCAGGCCGGGCACGGCGTAGGGGTTGGTGCCGGGCAGCGACAGTGACTGCGCGAACACTTCCTCGGCCGGATCCTCGAACTCCTTGTCGACGGTCAGGCGCGCATACGGCTGCAGGTGATCGTTGATCGCATAGCTGACCTCATAACCCGCACTGCCGATGAGCGAGTCGAAGTCCTGGTCCGGATACGCCAGCGCGCTGGAGTTGACGTTGCTCTCGCTGTAACCGTCCATTTCGATCGTCTGCGACACCACGCTGATGACGGGGCCATGACGGAACGCGCCCTCGCCCCACTGGTAGCCGGCGCTCAGGCCCAGGCTCAGGTTGGTGCCGTCGGGCGAACCGCTGTGGCGGCGGGTCACATCGCCCAGCTGCACTTCGCGGTCGACGTCATAGGAAATCCAGCTGTAGCTGACCTGCGCGTTCGCCCAGAAGCTGTCGCCATACCAGCCCGCGAAGCCGCCCAGCGTGGCATCCGACTCGTCGAAACTGCCGCTGCGCTTGCCGAAGTCGTATTGCGCGCGGCCGTAGCCGGCGAACGCGCCGTAGACCAGCGAGCCGCGCGACCAGTCGACGCCGAAGGTACCCATCGGGCCGGCGCCGTCATACAGGTCGCCGTGGTCGTAGCGCAGGAAGTCGCCGCGCAGATCGCCCCACCAGCGCATGCCATCGGCCTCGGGCTTACCGTTGACGTGCGAGGCTACGCGATCCGCACGGGCACGTCCGTGCACGGACGCGGTATACGGGAGCAGCGCGATCTGGCGCGGTCCTTCCAGCATCGCGACCGCGTACTGCGACAGGATGCTGTGCGCTTTTGAAGTGGGATGCACGCCATCGGCGAATGCATAGGTGTCCGGTGCATTCGGCGTGACGTACGAGGTCGGATTGCAGGTCAGCGAGTTGGCGGTGATCTGCGGCTGGCACGCCGTGCCGGTGACATTGGCGAAGCCGTATTCGGCCGGGCTGGCGACGATCTCACGCAGCAGGGTGAACGTGTCCAGCGGGATCACCCGGAAACCCGCGGTGTCGATCGCATCGAACAGCGCGGTGTTGTAGGTCGTCGACAGCTGCGTGCCCGCCGCCGCCGCTGCGGTGCCCTGTGCGCGGAAACCGGGCGTCACGCCCAGGTCCGGGATCGTGGGCACCAGGATGTAGCGCGCGCCCGCCGTCTGCAACGTGCCGATGATGCCCACCTGTGCCGTGACGGCAGCACCGATGGTCGTGGTCGGGTTGGCGCCGCCGCTAGTGATGGCGAACAGGTCGTTCGCACCGCCCCATACGGTGTAGAGCGCATTGGGATCGGCCCGGCCGCCGGTCGAGCTCAGGTAGGTGTTGACCTGCGTGGCCAGCGAGGGGATCGGGCCGAGCGCGCCCGTGGTGTTGGTGCCCACGCGGGCGCCACCGGCGGCGTAATTGGTGCCTACCTGGCCATTGCCGTTGGCGTAAGCGCTGGTGCCGTAGTACTCCGCCAGGTACTGCGACCAGACGAAGCCGGGATTGGTGGTGAACTGGCCTGTCACCGCGCGCACGCTGGCGGGCAGCAGCGGCCGGAAGTAACCGGCATCGGTCAGGCTGTCGCCGAAGAACACGGTCTGCGTGTAGGGGCCGTCCTGGGCAAGGGCGGGAACAGCCGCCATCGCCAGCGCGACGGCCAGCAACGAACGGACGGGCGAGATGGAACGCTTCATGGAGTCTCCCGGGGCATTGGATGGTGGGCTGCGTGCCGGCTCTGCCGTACGGCTGCGCATGGCGCGCATCCTTCCACCAAAGACGGCCGGGGCACACGCTGCAATGCGGCAATGGCGCCCGCCATCGGCGACAATGCGGCCATGGACATCCAGTTGAATGGGCAGCCGCACGCATTGCCCGAATACAGCACCCTCCTCGAACTGCTCGAACAGCAAGGCCTGGCCGAACGCCGGGTCGCCGTCGAGGTCAACGGCGAGATCGTTCCGCGGGGCCAGCATGCCCACGCGCAGCTGAAGGCCGGCGACCGCGTGGAGATCGTGCACGCCCTCGGCGGCGGTTGATCCGCGCTCGTGCGGTGGCACTCACGATGCCACCCCGCCGCCAACATCGGCGATAATCGACACATGTCCAACACCGTCCCCCATGACCCGCTGGTGATCGCGGGCAAGACCTTCCGTTCCCGCCTGCTGACCGGCACCGGCAAGTTCAAGGATTTCGAGGAAACCCGCCTGGCCACCGAGGCCGCGGGCGCCGAGATCGTCACCGTCGCCATCCGGCGCACGAACCTGGGCCAGTCACCGAACGAGCCCAACCTGCTCGACGTGCTGCCGCCGGACCGCTACACCCTCCTGCCGAATACCGCCGGCTGCTACACCGCCGACGACGCCGTGCGCACCTGCCGGCTGGCCCGCGAACTGCTCGACGGCCACACGTTGGTCAAGCTGGAAGTGCTGGGCGACC
This sequence comes from Pseudoxanthomonas sp. YR558, assembly GCF_900116385.1. NCBI lineage: Bacteria > Pseudomonadati > Pseudomonadota > Gammaproteobacteria > Lysobacterales > Lysobacteraceae > Pseudoxanthomonas > Pseudoxanthomonas sp. YR558. Next base: position 1,452,962 of record NZ_FPCI01000001.1, read on the forward strand.
CGAAGACCCTCTACCCCGACGTGGTGCAGACGCTGGCCGCTGCCGAGAAGCTGGTCGCCGACGGCTTCCAGGTGATGGTCTACACCAGCGACGACCCGATCCTGGCCCGCCGCCTGGAAGAGATCGGCTGCGTCGCGGTGATGCCGCTGGCTGCCCCGATCGGGTCCGGCCTGGGCGTGCAGAACAAGTACAACCTGCTGGAGATCATCGAGAACGCCAAGGTCCCCGTGCTGGTTGATGCCGGTGTAGGCACGGCGTCCGATGCCGCCATCGCGATGGAATTGGGCTGCGACGGCGTGCTGATGAACACCGCCATCGCCGGCGCCAAGCATCCGATATTGATGGCCAGCGCCATGAAGAAGGCCGTGGAAGCCGGCCGCGAGGCGTTCCTGGCCGGCCGCATCCCGCGCAAGCGCAATGCGTCGGCATCGAGTCCGATCGACGGACTGATCGGCTGATGACGGATCCGTTTTCCAGCCCGGGCGCCAAGACACCGCCCAAGCCGTTCACGATCAGCGAAGGCCGGCGCGAAATCCGCAGCTTCGTACTGCGGCAAGGGCGCTTCACCGATGCCCAGCAGCGGGCGTTCGACACGCAGTGGCCGAGGTTCGGGCTGGACTACGCCGGTACGCCGCGGGACTACGATGCGGTGTTCGGACGCACCGCACCGCGCGTGCTGGAAATCGGATTCGGCAACGGCGAGGCCCTGCGCTTCGCCGCTGCGCACGACAAGGACCGCGACTACCTCGGTCTTGAGGTGCACGCTCCTGGTGTCGGTCGCCTGCTGAACGCGCTGGCCGAGGACGGCAGTGTCCACGTGCGCATCTATCACCACGATGCGGTCGAAGTGCTTCAGCACGAAGTGGCCGACGGCGCGCTGGATGAAGTGCGCATCTACTTCCCGGACCCGTGGCACAAGAAGCGCCACAACAAGCGCCGCCTGGTGCAGCCCGAATTCGCTGCGCTGATCGCGCGCAAGCTGCGCCCCGGTGGTCGCCTGCACTGCGCCACCGACTGGGAAGCCTATGCCGAGCACATGTGGGACGTGCTGGATGCGACGCCGGGCCTGACCAATCGCGCCGGCCCGCGCGGTAGCGTGCCGCGCCCGGCGTGGCGCCCGCAGACCCATTTCGAGACCCGCGGCCAGAAGCTCGGCCACGGGGTGTGGGATCTTCTGTACGACCGCGAGTAATACCCAGGCCCCACGGAACCCGACTGCGACATGGAAAACGCGCTGACGCTGACCAACGACATGAAGCTCGTCCTCGGGCTGGTCGGCTTCACGATGGCGATGTTCCTGTTCGAGCGCATCCGCGCGGACCTGGTCGCCTTGGTCGTGCTGGTGGTGCTGGGCATCACCGGTCTGATCGCACCGGAGGAAATCTTCGGCGGCTTCTCCGGCAACGCGGTGATGAGCATCATCGCCACCATGATCCTCGGTGCCGGCCTGGACCGCACCGGCGCGCTGAACCGCCTCGCGTCCTGGCTGTTGCGACGCGGCCACGGCATCGAGCAGCGGCTGCTGCTGATGACCACCGCCATCGCCAGCCTCAACTCGTCCTTCATGCAGAACCCGTCGGTCATGGCGCTGTTCATGCCGGTGGCCTCGCGCCTGTCCGCACGTACCGGCCTGTCGCTGCAGCGGCTGCTGCTGCCGATCGCGGCGGCCATCGTCATGGGTGGCGCGTTCACCATGGTCGGCAACTCGCCGCTGATCCTGCTCAACGACCTGCTGGTCTCGGCTAACAACAACCTGCCCTCGGGCATGGCCACGCTGGAGCCGCTGCGGATGTTCGCACCGTGGCCGATCGGCCTGGTGCTGGTGATCGCATCGCTGCTGTACTTCCGCTACTACGGCGACAAGAAGCTCCGCGACGAGACCGAGACCAACGTGACGCCGGCGCGCACGGAGAGCTATTTCGCTAACACCTACGGCATCGAAGGCGATGTGTTCGAACTGGTCGTCACCGCCGAAAGCCCACTGGTCGGCATGTCGCTGGGCGAAGCCGAGGCGCTGCACGATGCGCCGTTGATGCTGGCACTGCAGACCGGCAACGATACCCGCCTGGCGCCGCCCGCGGACATGCGCATCTGGGTCGGCAGCGTGCTGGGCGTGATGGGCAAGCGGCAGGAGGTCGGCGATTTCGCGCAGAACCATTTCCTGCGCCTGTCCTCGCGCCTGCGCCACTTCGGCGATCTCTTCAATCCCAGCCGCGCCGGCATTTCCGAGGCGGTGGTGCCGCCGACCTCGCGCTTCATCGGCAAGACCGCGCGCGAACTTCGCCTGCGCAAGCAGAACGGCATCAGCCTGCTGGCGATCAATCGCGACAAGAAAGTCATCCGCGAGAACGTGCGCGAGGAAAAACTGCGTGCCGGCGACATGCTGGTGTTCCACAGCATCTGGCAGGACCTGGGCCTGGCGGCGGAGAGCCGCGACTTCGTCGTCGTCACCGACTATCCGAAGGGCGAGCAGCGTCCGCACAAGTTCAAGATCGCGATGACCATCTTCGCGATCACCATCATCATCGCGCTGACGTCGAAGCTGCCGGTCGCGCTGACGCTGATGACCGGCGTGGCCGGCATGCTGCTCACCGGCGTGCTGCGCATGGACGAGGCTTACAGCGCGATCAACTGGAAGACCGTGTTCCTGATGGCGGGGCTGATTCCGCTGGGCTGGGCGATGGACAGCAGCGGCGCGGCAGCGTGGGTGGCCGGCCATACGGTAGAGCGCCTGCCGGAGGGCATCCCGGTCTGGGTGCTCGAGATCGCCATCGCGTTGCTGACGACCGCGTTCTCGCTGGTCATCAGCCATGTCGGCGCGACCATCGTGATGGTACCGATGGCGATCAACCTGGCATTGGCGGCGGGCGGCAATCCCACCGCATTCGCGCTGATCGTCGCGCTCTCGGCCTCCAACAACCTGATGACGGCGTCGAACCCGGTGATCTCGATGGTCGTGGGCCCGGCCAACTACACCTCGCGCCAGCTGTGGCGCGTAGGCGGTCCGCTATCACTGATCTATACCGTGGTAGTGGTGCTCTCGGTCAATGCGCTGTTCTGGTGGAACGGCCGCGCCGGATGACCGTCCCGTCGCTGACACTGGCCTTGCTGCCCGCACGCTACGCGGTCGCGCAGCTACCTGCCGATGCCGCCCTGCCCGGCTGGTGGCCGACGACGGGCATGCGGCACGCGGGCTGGACGGACGACGAACTCTCGCTCGTCTGCGAAGACCACCTTGTCCCCGACGATGTGCGCTGCCAGCGCGGCTGGCGCATGTTCAAACTGCAGGGGCCGTTCGACTTCGCGCTGACCGGCATCCTCAAGGCCGTGCTGGATCCGCTCGCCGTCGCAGGCGTCGGTATCTTCGCCCTGTCGACGTATGACACCGACTACGTGCTGGTGCAGGCACACCAACTGGATGATGCCGTTTCGGCGCTGCAGGGCGCCGGCCATCGCATTGAGGATTGACGGAGCGATCTAGCGGCGTCGCAGCAGGATACGCGCGAACACCGCGCCGAAGTGCAGCCAGATCGCGGCGAACACGCCCAGCCGTGTGGGCACGCCACGCTGCGCCGCCTCGAACTTGCGGAAGTAGCGCCACAGGCCCCGGTGCTTGTGCCACTCCACGAAGATCGGTCGCGTGCGGCTGGACACGCCGCGGATGTGCAGCACGCGCACATCGTTGGCGACGGCTAGAAGCGCGCCGGCCTCGCGCGCGCGCCGGCACAGGTCCATGTCCTCGGCGTGCAGCCGATACTTTTCGTCGAAGCCATCCAGACGATCGAACAGCGTTCGCGGCAACAACATCAGCGCACCCGACACGATATCCACCGGCTGCAGCACGCGGCTCTCGTCCACGGGCACGCCCAGCCGGGACGCGGCGCCCGGCGAGCTAAGCATCGCCGCGAACAAGGGTTCGCGCCGGCGCGCCGCTGCATCGCGTACGCCATCCTCGTCGACCAGGTCCGCACCGAGCAGCGACTCTCCCGCAACGGCCGCTGCGTGCGCACGCAGCCGCGACAGCGTGTCGACCTCCACCATCAGGTCCGGGTTCACGAACGCGATCCACGGCGAGCCGGTGTCGCGTGCACCCTGGTTGCAGCCCACGGCGAACCCCGGATTGTCGGGATTGGCGATGAAACGCAGGCGCGCGTCCTGCAATGCATGGCGCTGCACGACCTCCATCGTGCCGTCGGTGGATGCGTTGTCGACGATGCGGATCTCCTCCACGCCCCGGGCGACCCGCAGGCGCATCAGGCAATCGTCGATCGTGCTCGCACTGGCATGGGTCACCACCACAACGGCGATGCCGCCGAGATCAGCCGAAGAGGTCACGCTGGCGCTCCGGCGATCCGACATCCGCATACAGGGCGGCCAAGCGCTCGCGGGGCTCGCGCAGCGGATCGGCCATCAGGAAGGTCGCCAGCCGAGGCGTGAAAGCCGGCCAGCGTGCGTTCAAGGCATCCATGTCGCCGTCGGCGGGGCCGCCCTCGCCACCGCGGGCGACGAACGCGGTCTCGCACAAGACGTTGCGCCAGCCCAGGCCCGAGAGGCGCAAGGACAGGTCAACCAGCGCCGCGTACCACGAGGCGTAGCTCGCCGTATCCAGTCCGCCGACGCGCTTGCGTGCACTGCCGCGCAGGGCGACGGCATGGGCGACGGCAGCGGGCAATTCCGGATGCAGCGGCGGCATCGCCGCACAGGCGTGCGCGGTGCGTTCGATATCGCCAGGCGGGGGACTTACTTCCCCCAGCCGCGGCCAGGCGGTGGTTTCGCCGGCATTGCACCACGGCGTGGCGGTGGCGATGGCGGCATCGCGGGCCAGGCATGCGGCGAGTTGCTGCAACCAGCCGGGTAGTGGCTGCGCATCGGGCGACAGCACGACGACGTCCGCATCGCCGCACGCCGCCAGCATCTGATCCATGTGCGCCACTTCGCCGAGCATGCGCGGGCGTCGCGTGTAGTCCGCCTGCAGCTGCGTGCGCGCTAGCCACCGCTCGATGATCGCCAGTCCGCGCGGGCCGGCCTGCGCGTCATCGGCCAGCCAGAGCCGTGCGCCCTCCGGCGTACCGGCGTCGAGCGCGCCCAGGCAGGCATCGAGCGCATCGTCGTCGGTGCCGATGGGCAACAGGACGATGGGCAGGGACGATGCGGCCGACGGCGTCACTTGGAGCGCGGCGTATTCAGCGGTTCCAGCGCGCGGAAGCGCTTGCCGTACTCGTCGGTCAGGTCGTTGGCTTCCTGCGGGTTGCTGACGATGGTCGGCGTCAGCAGCACGATGACTTCGCTGCGCTCGGTGCCGGTGGTCTTCTTACCGAACAGGCCACCGATGATCGGCAGCCGGCTCAGGCCCGGGATGCCGGAGGAGCCCTGGGTCGCGGTATCGCTGATCAGACCCGCGAGCATCACCGTATTGCCCGCCTGCACCGCACCTTCGGTCTTGAAGCGGCGCGTGTTGATGCGCACGTTGCCGTTGGCATCGGGCTCGCTGCCCGGTGAGCTCACTTCCTGCACGATATCGAGGAACACCATGCCGTCCTTGGTCACGCGTGGACGCACCTTCAGAATCACGCCGGTATCCAGGTACTGCACCTGGCTATAAGTGTTATCGGTGCCCAGTCCCGGATTGACGGTTACCGAAGAAATCGGGATGCGGCTGCCCACGTTGAGCGTGGCTTCGGCGTTGTTGCGCACGAAGATGGACGGCGTCTGCAGCAGGCGCACGTCGGAGACTTCGTCCAGCGCCGTGATGACGGCGGCAGCGTCGTTCTTCACCAGCGTCCAGACGGCCCCTGCGCCGCTCACGCCACCGATGCTGCCGGCGAGCGTGCTCCAGCGGCTCGGTCCACCGGCGCTCGGGTCCGCGAAGGGGCCGAGCCCGTTGTCCGTCATCGCACGCTCGAGGTACCAGTTCACGCCGTAGCTGAGGTCGCCGGTCAGCGACACTTCCGCGATCTGCGCTTCGATATGGACCTGCAGCGGCATCACGTCGAGCTTGTCGACCACCTCGCGGATCGACTGCCAGGCGCTGGCACTGGAACGCACCAGCAGCGTATTGGTCTCTTCCACGGCTGCCACGCCCACGCGCGTACCGTCGACTTCCAGCGTCACCGCGCCGTTGCCGTTGTCGCGCTGGTTGAGCGCCAGCGAACCGCCACCCAGGCCACTGTTTCCGGAGCTGCTGCCGCCGCTGCCGCCGAAGTCGACGGAGCTGTTGTTGTTGTTCATGCCGCCGTCGTTGATCTGCACCGGATCGGTACCCGGCATCAGCGAGACGTTGCCGGTGCCGCCGGTCGAACGGCCATCACTGGACGAACCGCCGCTGGAGGCACCGAAGACTTCGGAGAGGCGCTGCGCGAGTTCGCGCGCCTTGATGTATTTCAGCTCGTAGGAATACAGGCGGCTTCCCTCGCCCGCGCCGTCGATACGCTCCAGCCATTGCTGGATCTGGTCGAGGTAGGCCGGCTGCGGCGTGATCACCAGTACCGCGTTCGCGCCTTCCAGCGGCATGAAGCGGAACATGCCCGCGCTGGGTGTCTTGCTGTCGTTGCCGAACACCTTCTCCAGATCGGCCACTACGCGGGTGGCACGGCCCGACTGCAGCGGGAACACGCCCACCGACATGCCGGACAGCCAGTCAACGTCGAAGATCTCGACGGTGCGCAGGTAGTTTTCGAGTTCGCTGCGCGTACCGGCCAGGGTGATGACGTTGCGCGTGCTGTCGACGTTGACGATCGCATTGGGTCGCGCGTACGGCTCCAGTACCTTCTTCATTTCGCTGGCGGAAATGAAGCGTAGCGGCACCACGCGCGCCTCGTAACCGCGCGCGTTGGACGCCGGACCCGTGCGCGGCGCCACGCTGCCGGCCAAGGCTTGATCGGCGGGGATGATGTTGTAGCGGCCACCGGTGTAGACCAGACGCGCGTTGTTCCAGCCCAGCACCATCTCCAGCAGGTTCAGCGCTTCGGCCGGCGATACCGGCTTCGGCGTGCCCAGGGTCACGGTGCCCTGTACGCCGGGCGCGATGACGTAGTTCTGCCCCAGCATGTCGCCGAGGATGGCTTTCACCACCGCGTGCACGGATTCGCCTTCGAAATTGAAGGTGGCCGACCCGCTGCTGGCGCCGCCCAGCGAGGGCAGCGGCGCGCTGCCGGCGCTGCGGTTGATCATCTGCCCGTTGCCGCGACGGATCTGCGCCTGCGGACCCGTGGACGGCGCTTCGGCCTCCTTAAGCGGCGCGGTCTGCGCGGCGCCGGGAACGACCTCGCCCGCCGCCGTGGGCGACGTGCGGCGCACATCGGGCACGGGGGCGCTGGCGCAGCCGGCCAACAGGCCCAGGCAAAGGGAAAACAGGATCACGCGTGACGTCATGCCGGCACTCTACTGTGTCTTGCCGGGCGGTGCCGGCGGCGGATTGGGGTTGGCCTGCTGCTGGCGCAACTGCGCGCGGCGCTGCTCGATGCGTTGGCGGATCGCATCCATCTGTTGTTCGGTCGTCGTGGCGGGTGCGCTCGGCGGCTGCGACGACGGAGTCGGCACGCGCACCGGAACGGGCGCGACCGGGGTAGCGGGCGATGGCGAGGGCATGGTCGGCGTCACGACGGGGCCTGCGTTACCACCGGTCGGACGGGCCGCGGGCGGCACACCCTGCGCACCGGGCGCAGCACCGGATGCCGGTGGCACCGCGACGGCTGTCGGCGGCTGGCCACCCGCACCATTGAACACCCGCAGTTCCAGCTCACGGCGTCCTTCTGGTCCATCGAACACGGCCCGGCGCGGCGACAGTTCCGTCAATCGCCAGCCAGGGAACCCGTCCGGCGAGTCGCCTACCTTGACCCGCAGGCCCTCGCCACCCTGGGCCGGCTGGACGATCGCCAGTTCGAGTGCAGGGGTGATCAGCACGCTGCTGAGGATCAGGTCGAAGGCAGGCGCGGAGGCTTCCTCACCTGACAGGAAGAAGGGCTTGGGCCGGCGATCCTCGGAGAACAGAGGGCGCTCGCCGACCTCGGCATATTGCGGCATGCCGCCCAGACGCTCGGGCGGGGCGGGCGGCATCTTCGGCAGATCCTGGACCAGCGACGGATCAGCCGGTAGCGGCGTGATCCGCCCGCCCAGGCCGAACACCGCCAGCGCCAGCACCAGTAACGACCAGCCGGTCACGGTCGCCAGGATCCATGTGCGCGCAGTCCACGCTTCACGGCGCATCGGGCGCCTCCCGTGGAGCCGCCGGCGCGGGCTTGAGGTAGCCGTAGAGGTCGAAGTTCACATCCAGACCGCCTGCGCCGCTCTCGCTGGCCTGGAATGCGTAACGCTGGGCCAGGATGTTGAGGTTCTCGACGAACAGGCGTGGGCTGCCGGATTCGATCTGGTGCAATACCGAGGCGAGTTCCGGCGCGCCGCAACGCAGGCGTACTTGCACCACCACGCGCGGATAGACCTCGCGCCCGGGGAGCGCCAGCGGCGACTGGTTGGCGATGGCGCAGCTGCGATTGCCGGGGCTAGCCTGCTTGACGATGGCTTCGAGGCGCTGGACCAAGCCGGCGGTCGCCAGCTCCACCGTCGCCTCCGGCAGGAAGCCAGGGCGCTGCGCCTGCTGTGCCAGCGCCGCGGCGAGTTCGCGCTGCACCTGCGGCGCCTGCGCCAGCTGGGTGCGGATACGCAGTTCGCGATCGCGCAGCTCGCCGACGCGCGTGTTCACCTCTTGCATCGGCACGGTCCACCAGGGGTGCACCAGCACGAAGTAACCCAGCAACAGCGCCGCCAGCAGCAGCACGAGGGCTAGCGCACGATCGCGGTCAGTCGTTGCCGGCGGCATTGGGCCCTCCGTTGGCACCGGCTGCGGCGGGCTCCTGCTTGCCCAGCAGCTCCGCGGTCAGCGTGAAGCGGTCCATGCGCGTCCGCGGATCAGGCTGCAGCGCGCCGCTCAACGCGGGGTTGCGCCACAGCTTCGAGCCCTGCAGCCGCGCGACCAGGCCGGAAGCTTCCGGGCTGAAGCCGATCAGGGTCAGCCGATCGCCTTCGATGGCGAGTTTTTCCAGATAGGTGTTGTCGGGCAGCCGCTGGGTCACGTCGGCCATGACCTCCAACGCGGTGGGACGTCGCGCACTCGTGTTGTTCAACGTAGTGATGCCGGCGACCAGATCGACGAGCTGCTGCCGTCCGGCCGCCACGCGGCGGGCTTCGTCGGCACGGCTTTCCACCTGCGCCGCGAAGGCGTCGGCCGCCGCGCGCCGGTTGTCGAGCACCAGCCAAGCCCCCAACACCAAGGCCACCACCGCCACGGCCGCCAAGGCCAGGTGCAAGCCGCGATTCGGTGCCCGGCTCGCGGTCCGGACGTTCTCCGGCAACAGGTTCACGCCGGCGGGCAGGCCGGCGGCATCCTCCACGTCGGCCCCCGCCAGGATCGGCGTCAGCGCGCCGAGTTGCGCGAGCGCCGTGTCGAAGGCGGGCTTCGGCACCACGGCGAGTTCGACGTCCAGTTGGCCGTCCTCGCGCACGCCGACCACCCGCGCATCGAAGCAGGCGTCCTGCGCAGTGAAAGGTGTCTGGCGGTCCAGCTCGAAGCGGACGACATCCCGCAGGCGATCCGCGGCGGCGGCAGGCAACGGCAGGCGCCGACGCAGCGTCATGCCTGTCGGCACCAGCCACCAGCGAGGCAGGCCGGCCAGGCGGCTGCCCAACACGGCGGCGAGCTCATCGGGGGTCACGGTAGAGGGCAGGCGCGCCAGTTCGCGGCGCATCGCCCCTTCCATCCAGCTCAGGGCGATCTCGTCGCCTTCGCGCTGGAAGAACAGGCGTTCGCGGGTCAGGCCGAGCAACACGCGCCAGCGTGCAGGCAGGCAACTGGCCAACGCCTGGCCCCACCAGGCGAGGAAGCTCTTCGGTCCCGGCCCCAGGCGCGCCCGGAACTGCTGCAAGGTGTCGCGTACGCCGCTCATTGTGGTGACGCTCCCTCCTCCCAGCGCAACAAGGTGTAGGCCGATCCCGGCACGGGATTGGCGCCTGCGCGCACCACCGTCCTTAGTGACGCCTCGCGGCCATCGGTCAGCCGCGCACGGCTCTCGATACTATACGTGCCACTGCCGGTGCCGACGAGTTGGGCGTCCCCGCTCGCACCGATGGCGTTGCGCTGCGCCAGCCAGGTGGCGGCATCCATGCCCATCGCCACCAGTACCGGACCCTGCGCATAGGTCGCGTCAGGCTGGCCACGCCCGGAGTAAAGCGTGAGGAAAGGCGCCAGCCGTGCGTACAGCGCGGGTGTCATGCCCAATACCTGCTCGACTTCAGCGACCGTCTCGAAGGGCGCGTCCTTCGCACCGTAATCGCGACCTTCCGAAGCGTAATCGTCATCCTCGGCACCCCCGGACGGCTGGCTCAGATTGTCAGCGTCGCGCCAGTCGACGATGGCGCCCGAGAGCGCATCGGCAACGTCCGGCGCTTCGCCCAGTGCCTGCATGAGGCGGGACAGCAGGCCCGCGTCGGCCTGGTTGAGGTCGACCTTGCCGGTTTCGTCGATGATGCGAACTTCGACCGCATGGCCATCGAACGACCATGCGTAAGGCCGTCCGTTGGGCTGCCAATGCGATTGCGGATTGCGATCGGCCACGCGGACCAGCGCGTACTCGAGTCCGGCGCGCGCGATCTCCTGTGCGACCGCACCGCGGCTTCCCACCTGTCCCTGCATGGCCTCCATGCGTGCGGTCAATGCGAAGGCACCGACCAGCGCCGTGAGCAACGCCACCAGCCACAATACCAGCAGCAGGGCCGCGCCTCGGTGTGGCTTCATGGCAGCACCGGATTCGAGCCGCCGGGCAGCAGGCCGCCGCCGGCCCCGCCTTCGCTGCGTGCAAGCGTGACGATAAGGTCCGGCCAACGTCCGCCGCGCACCGCCTCCACTTCCACCTTGACCTGCAGCGGCAGCATTTCGGAGGTTTCCCAGCGGTCCTGCCATGGACCCAGACGGTTGTCCGCGTCCAGTCCCCGGTAGTGGAAGCGCACGGCACGCAGGCCATCGGCCAGACGCTCGGGACGCTGCGCTTCGGCGCGCTGCTCGAGGTCGTCCAGCGACGCGTCCGGCTGCGCCACCGAGAAGCCGACGAGCAGGCGCCCGTCGCCATCGGCCACCACGTCATGGAGGTACGGGCCACCGTGTCCGAGGTAGTCTGGCAGGTCGGTCACGAAGCGCATGCGCTGCGGCGTGCCGATGAAGCGTGCCTGCCGCAGTGTGCTGCGGTCGGTGGCGAACACGATCGGCTGCGCCGAGGTGAGCCGCGCGCGCAGATAGCCATGCACGGCGCGCATGCGTTCGCTGGCCTGCGCCATGTCTTCGCCACGCGCCGCCACGGCCGTGGACGAACGCAACGTGGCAAACGCGAGCGCGAGGCCGGCCGCCATCAGCACCAGCGCGACCAGCACCTCGATCAGCGTGAACCCGCCCGCATGCCGCCGCGTCATGGTGGCGCCGCCTGATTGATGTCGCGTGGCGCAAGTCGCAGCGTTCGCCATTGCAGCGACTGCCCGCGTTCGGTGCCCCAACGCACGAGCAGACGTACGTCGAGGAGTTGCGGTGCGCCCGGATCGAGCTGCGCACGCGATGCGAGTGGATCGGCAAACGGCGACACCTCCAGCGTCCACTGGTAGCGCCCGCGATCGAAGTCGCCTTCGCGTTGCCCGGGCTGCAGCGCCTCGCCGGAACCCAGCTGCGCCAGCAACGACTGCGCGTGCAAGGTGGCGCGACTGCTGTCGGCGGACTGCCTTACCTGTCGCGCCGCGCCGGACAGCGCGCCAAGCACGAGCGTCAGTGCCAAGGCCAGCAATGCGAAAGCGACGAGCACCTCGAGCAGGGTGAAGCCGTGCTGGCGCGCGCGCGATGCTGGCATCACTGCACCGCTCCGATCGTCTCGCGCGACACTCGCACCTCGCCGGTGAGCCAGGCGACATCGACGCTCCATGCCGCGCGTTCCGCCGTCAGCGTCACCCGGCCGCCCGTGGCACCGCCATCGGGGAAGAACAGGATCGCGCCTTCGCCGGCGCGCGCCTGCGCTTGCCGCGCACCGGTGAAGCTCACCGCCAGCGCCGGATCGATGCGGCCGCGATGGTCGCCGGCCGCTTCCCAGCGATGACCGCGCGGATCGATGCGGAAGCGCTGCGGCTCGCCGGTGGCGATCGCGCGCGCGCGGGTATAGCGTAGTTGCGCGGCGATCTCCTTGGATTCGGAACGCAGCTTGATGCCCTCGAGACCGCCGGTGAACGCCATCGCCGCCAGCAGGGCCGCGGCCGCCATCAGCGCGAGGACGAGCAGCGTTTCAAGCAGCGTGAAACCCGCCAGCGAGGCACGTCCTACGACGACATGTCCTGCAACGGCACGCGCGGAAGGACGCGATGGCAGGGCGCAGGCAGCCATGGCGGCGGACGTGGACGCTTACTCGTTCTTGATGTCGGCGTTCACACTGTCGCCGCCGGCCTTGCCATCGGCGCCAAGGCTGATCAGGTCGAAACGCTGCGACTCGCCGGGGATCCGGTACTCGATGGCGTTCTTCCAGGGATCCTTCAGTTCGCTTTCCTTCGCATACGGGCCCAACCAGCCGGTCGCATTGCCGGGCTGGGTGACCAGGTCGGAGAGCTGCGCGGGATAGCTGCCGGTGTCGAGCTGGTAGGTCTCGATCTTGCCGGAGAGCGTCTGCAGCTGCGACTGCGCCAACTTCACCTTGCCGCTGTCCGCGCCGCCCATCACGCGGCTGCCGACAAGCACCAGGATGCCGCCGATCAGGACCAGCACGATGATGATCTCCAGCAGGCTGAAACCCTGCTGCGAACGGAGGGAGCGGAAGGCGGGATTGGGACGCGTGCGGGACATGGTCTCGGGCTCTCCAGTGAACTCAGTTGATGGCGCCGGTCAAATCGTACAGAGGGACCAGCACGGCGATGATGACGACGCCCACCACCGCGGCCAGGACCAGGGTGATGGCAGGCACCAGGGCGGCCAGCATACGGTCCAGCACCTGAGCGGTTTCCTGCTCGAAGGTCTCGGCCGTCTTCAGCAACATGCTGTCCAGGGCGCCCGACTCCTCGCCCACCTGGATCATCTGCAGTGCCAGGCGGGGAAAGCGCTTGCCCTTGCCCAGCGAGGCGGACAGGCCATGGCCATTCTTCACGTCGTCGGCTGCGGCGTCGACAGCGGCGGCCAGGGCACGGTTGCCCAGCACGTTGCGGGCGATGCCCAGCGCTGTCAGCAGCGGCACGCCGTTCTTCAGCAGCGTGCCCAGCGTGCGGGCCAGCCGAGCGGTCTCCAGGCGGGCCAGCAACGGACCGGCGAGCGGACGACCCAACAACCACGCGTCAAGCCGGGCACGAAAGGCGGGGTCGCGGCGGCGGCGGTCGAACCACAGCATCGCGAGCGCCGGCACGGCGATCAGCACGAACCAGAAATCACGGACGAAGCTGCCGATCCACAGCACGCCGCGGGTGAACCAAGGCAGCGTCACATCCAGGCTCTCGTACATCACCGCGAACTGTGGCACCACGTAGCCCAGCAGGAACAACAGCGCCAGCCCCACCACCACCAGCAGGATCGCCGGGTAGACCAGCGCATTGATCACGCGGCCCTTCAACGCACGCGTGCGCTCCAGGTAATCGCCCAACCGCTGCAGCGTTTCGTGCAGGCTGCCGCCCGCCTCGCCGGCACGCACCATGTTGACGTACAACCGCGAGAAGAGGCCGTGCTGCCGCTCCAGTGCGGCCGACAACGGCGCACCGCCGCGCACGCTGTCGCGGATGTCGGTGATCACCCGACGCGCTTTCTCGTCTTCGGGCAGGTCGAGCAGGATGCCGAGCGCGCGATCCAACGGCTGCCCCGCGCCCAATAGCGTCGCGAGTTGCTGAGTGAATTGCACCAGCCGATCCCCAGCGAACGCATTCGGCCGCCATAGTTGCGCCCAGCTTCGGCCAGCGCCCGCGACCGCGAGCGCCGCTTCCACCGGCAGATGCCCCTGCTCCTGGAGGCGCAACACCACCTCGGCGTCGCTGGCGGCCTCCATCTGGCCCTCCAGCATTTCGCCATGCGCATTCAGGGCCTTGTAGCGGTAGAGCGGCATGCGGGACGGGGTGACGGGGAATGCACCAACTTACCGCATTCGCCCGGCCAACGTCATGCGCACTGCCGCACGGAAACGGACGGCCCCGATTCCCGGGGCCGCCGCATCCTGCCACCCGATCTTCAGGGTGATGTGAAGCCGCCGCGCACGCTGACGTTCGCGAACTTCGTCTTGCCCACCAGCGACACGTAGTACGTGCCCGCCTGGGGGGCGGCGATGTTGACCACCTCGTTGTTGCCCGGCCTTGCCGAACGCAGGTCGTAGTTCGTCGCGGTCGCGGCGCTGCCGAACTTGACATACACATCGGCATTGCCGGTGCCGCCATAGCTGATGAACGACAAGTTCGTCGCACCGGCCGGGACGACGAGGGCGTACTGAACCACCGCGTCCTTGGCGCCCATGTTGCCGCCGACGGCTACGTTGTTGGTCAGCACGGTCGCCGTGGGCGGCTCGCCCCCACCGATGACCGCCTGCACCGCCGCTGCGGCATTGACGATACCCGCACCGATCGGTCGGTTCGCAGGTGGCGCCACGGGGAATGGGCGCGCCGTCGACTTCAGCGTGGCCAGGATCTGCGCCGGCGTCAGCGGTGTTTCGGCAACGCTCTGCATCAGCGCGACCACGGCGGCGACGTGCGGCGCCGCCATCGAGGTGCCGCCCATGCCGAAATAGGTTTCGGTGGTGGGCACCGTGGTACCGGCGTTGCCGGTAGACCACACATAGCCCCCCGGATTGCCGTCCACGCTGCCTCCGCCGCCCGGGGCGGAGATATCGATCCGCGCGCCATAGTTGGAATACGACGCGATGCCGCCGGTAATGCGCGTGGCGCCAACGGTGATCACGCCGGCGCAGTTGCCGGGGGAATAGCCACTGACATTGCCCGCATCGTTGCCCGCCGCTACGACCACGGTGCTGCCATTGGCGATGGCGATGTTGAAGGCGTTCTGCTCCACCGCGCTGCACGCGCCGGAACCGCCCAGGCTCAGGTTGATCACTTCCGCGGGATTGGCATTCGCGGGGACGCCGGCCACCGTGCCGCCGGACGCCCAGATCACCGCATCGGAGATGTCGGAGGTGTAGCCGCCGCAGCGACCAAGCACGCGCGCGGGCACGACCTTCGCATTGAACGCGCCGCCGGCCATGCCCTTCGCGTTGTTGGTCACTTCGGCCACCGTGCCCGCCACGTGTGTGCCGTGCCAACTGCTGTCCTGCACCGGCGAGCCCGTGTAGCACTCGCTCGCGACAGGATTCCAGTCGCCTTCGTCGCGGGGATTGGCATCGCGTCCGTCGCCATCGCGGGACACGAACGTGTCGCTGATGAAGTCGTAGCCGGGATGGATGTTCGCATCCAAGTCACTGTGCGTGGTGATGCCCGTATCTAGCACCGCGACCACCACACCGGCACCGGTCGCGCTGTCCCACGCCGTCGGCAGGTTGATGCCGCCGACCGGATCTTTGAAATGCCACTGGTACTGGTTGTAGTAGGTGTCGTTGGGCACCAGGCGCGCGTAACGGCGCGCATCCACTTCCACGAACTCCACGTCAGGATCCGTCGCCAGTTGGCGGAGCAGGCTTTCCGCTTCCACGCGGTCGAGCTTGCGCGACGTCTGCACCAGGTCCGCGCCGATGCCGAGGCGGCGCAGCTTCGCCGCGCTCACCGCCTTGCCGTTCGCCGCGCCGAGGGCGGAGCGCGAAACCGCGCCGAGCAGGGAGCGCTGCAACGTCGCGCTGTTCGCGCGCGCGGCGCTGCCATCGCGGTATTTCACGATGAATCGATCATAGGTTTGGCCATCGCGCAGTCCAGCGGTACTGACATCGCCCGCCGAGGCCGAGCCTGCGAAGGCGCCCAGCGCGACGATTGCGGCGAGTGCAGCAACAAGGGGGCGACGACGCGAATTTCGGAAAGAAGAATGTGGATTCACTTGACCTGCTCCATGTCTACAAGGATGAACGAACTGGTTAACCCGTTTACAACGTGCCTACTCAACGACTTGCGACTTCCCTTTCAAGCGCATCGTGCACGTACCCCTGTTTACCTGCACCGACACTCTTCACGCGAAGAACACATCTTCTGCACACGCTCTACACATGGCATTAACGCCTTGTTTTAAGCACTTTCATCGCGCTTCCAAGAACGTAGCAAATCTCTCGCAAATTGCACAACGCGGTTGTAGTGTTCGATCACACGGAGTGTTTTGGTGTCATCTCGGGATGAGGGGATGGGGAATGCGGGCATCTTTCGCGGTCGCGAAATCTTGTTTCACGGACTCACTTGCACGTCTTTCAGGACGCGATGCGGCATCGTCGCGTTCTTCGCGAATCAGGCGGCGCTCCAGCGCTAACCCTTCCGTCTTCGACGCATTTTTCCCTCTCGCCTCTTCCGCTCCGTTCGACACGGCCATGCGCGTCCCCTGTCGCGTGCCGTGTTGCCCGTTGCCCTGACGTAGTCCGCCTTGACCCCATGCCATACCGGCATGGGTGCTGTCGTATTCCCCCGAAAACACAGATGAAGGACGTGATCCATGAACAGGATTTACAGCAAGGTGTGGAACCCCTCCCTCGGCATGCTGGTAGTGGCCTCCGAGTTCGCACGTCGTGCGCATGGTGTGATGTCGTCTGGAGCGCGCGTGCGTGCGCGCCTGGGCGTCACGCTATTGGTCTCGGCACTGCTCGCGGGCGCGCCATTCGGCGCCGCACTGGCCCACGACAAACAGAAAGGCCAACAGCAGAACGAAAAACCGCAGATAGGGACGGGGCCCGCCTACTGTGTTGATGCGCGCGGGAATCCGATCAAGGATGGCCGTCCGGGCGAGAATGCCGTGTCGTGCGGTGATGGCGTCGATGCCTCCGGCCGCCACGCGGTCGCCGTAGGCTACAAGAGCATCGCGAACAAGAGCGGTGCCACCGCCGTGGGTGGGCTTGCCGAAGCCACCGGCGTGAACGCCACCGCCGTGGGCTACGACAGCAGTGCGAGCGCGCAAGGTGCGACCGCACTGGGCAGCCAGAGCAACGCGACCAGCACCAACGCGACTGCCGTCGGCACTTCGGCGAATGCGACCGGCACGGGCGCCAGTGCCGTAGGCACCGGAAGCAGCGCCTCTGGCGCGTACGCCAGCGCGCTCGGCAGTGCTTCCTCAGCGTCGGGAGCGCAAGCCTTGGCCGCGGGGCACACCAGCAGCGCGACCGGCATCGCTACGGTGGCGATCGGCGGCTTCGCGAACGCCTCGGGCGCCTTTGACACGGCGCTGGGTTATGGCGCCGATGCCAGCGGCGGCGACAGCACCGCACTGGGTTCGGGCTCGATCGCGACCGGTTACAACAGCGTTGCCGTAGGCGGTTCCCTGCTCGGCTTGCTGCCGACCGAAGCCTCCGGTGATTTCTCCACCGCGGTCGGTGGCGGCGCGTGGGCGCCCGGCACGAACGCGACAGCCGTCGGCAATCTGGCGTCTGCCAGCGCAGACAACAGTGTGGCGCTCGGTGGCGACTCGATCGCCGATCGCGAAGACACCGTCTCCGTCGGCAGCGCCGGCAACGAGCGCCAGATCACCAACGTCGCCGCAGGCACGGAAGGCACCGACGCGGTGAATCTCGACCAGTTGAACGCGGTGGCCGAAGCGTCGGAGAACGCGACCCGTTACTTCAAGGCGAACGGTGAGGGCGATGGCAGTGATGACGCCGTCGCCACTGGCGACTACGCCACGGCCTCCGGTTCTGCTGCGCTCGCAGAGGGCGTCGGCGCAACGGCGACCGGCTCCGGCGCGTTCGCGTTGGCAGACGGCGCAACCGCCACCGGCTTCAATGCCACCGCCACCGGTGCGAACAGCGTCGCCAATGGCGCGGGTGCGCAGGCGGGCGGCGCGGGCGCGGTCGCCATCGGCGGACAGCGTCAGCTGTTCGACGAGAACGGCGATCCGTTGCTCGACGAAGACGGCAATCCGATCTATGCGAGCACCGAAGCCACGGCGGACGATGCCACCGCCCTCGGCGCCGGTGCGGTCGCAGGCGAGGTCGGCGCGAGTGCCATGGGCGCGGGCGCCAATGCAAGCGGTGCTTACTCCACCGCCCTGGGAACCGAGGCCTCCGCGGCTGAAACGCAGTCGACGGCGGTCGGCTTCCGCAGCAGTGCGGGCGGACTCGCGTCGACGACGGTCGGCGGCTACAGCAACGCGGGCGGCGATTTCGCATCGGCATTCGGTTACGGCGCCGATGCCGCCGGTAGCGGCGCGACCGCCGTCGGCGAAGGCGCGAGCGCCGGTGGCGACGAAAGCACCGCGGTCGGCGGCACTACGTTCTTTGGGCTGATCAACACGCGTGCGAGCGGCACGGGGGGATCGGCCTTCGGCAACGGCGCTTGGGCCACTGGCGAGTACAGCACGGCCATCGGTCACAACAGCTACGCCGACGGCGACGAGAGCGTGGCCCTCGGCGTGAACGCCGTGGCCGGCGCCAGCAACAGCGTGGCGATCGGCGCGAATTCGTGGAACGACCGCGACAACACCGTCTCGGTAGGCGACATCGGCGCAGAACGCCAGATCACCAACGTCGCCGCAGGCACGGAAGGCACCGACGCGGTGAATCTCGACCAGTTGGACGCGGTGGCCGAAGCGTCGGAGAACGCGACCCGTTACTTCAAGGCGAACGGTGAGGGCGATGGCAGTGATGACGCCGTCGCCACTGGCGACTACGCCACGGCCTCCGGTTCTGCTGCGCTCGCAGAGGGCGTCGGCGCAACGGCGACCGGCTCCGGCGCGTTCGCGCTGGCAGACGGCGCAACCGCCACCGGCTTCAATGCCACCGCCACGGGCAGCAACAGCGTCGCCACCGGCAGCAGCGCGGAGGCCAGCGGCGAATCCAGCATCGCCATCGGCGGGCAGGTGGACGCGTTCGACGCCGACGGCAACCCGATCACCGTCAATACCGTGGCATCCGGCCTCGGCGCCACGGCGATCGGTTCGGGCAGTCTGGCCTCGGGGCTCGGCAGTTCGTCCTTCGGTGTGCTCAGCGAGGCGAGTGGCGAAGCCAGCTCCGCCTTCGGCTATGGCAGCAGCGCCACCGGGGCCTATGCGTCCAGCTTCGGTCACGCCAGCGGCGCGACCGGTGACTACAGCGTCGCCATTGGCGGGCCGGCAGACCTGATCCCCGGCTTCGGTCTGC
Source organism: Pseudoxanthomonas sp. YR558 (assembly GCF_900116385.1). Classification (NCBI taxonomy): domain Bacteria; kingdom Pseudomonadati; phylum Pseudomonadota; class Gammaproteobacteria; order Lysobacterales; family Lysobacteraceae; genus Pseudoxanthomonas; species Pseudoxanthomonas sp. YR558. Next base: position 1,472,209 of record NZ_FPCI01000001.1, read on the forward strand.
TCGTGTACACGCAAGCCAGTGGCTTCAGTGCAGCGGCCTTCGGCGCGGGCGCGATCGCGGCCGGCGACTACAGCCTGGCGGCTGGCAGTCTGTCGGAAGCATCAGGACTGGAGAGCACGGCGGCAGGCTTCTTCTCTTATGCGCCTGGCGATTACGCCACGGCGCTGGGCGCGGAGTCCTGGGCCAGCGGCGACAACAGCACCGCGGTCGGCTTCTACAGCACGGCGTTGGGCGACAACAGCGTCGCTCTTGGCGCGAATTCGACGGCAGATCGCGACAACACGGTCTCGGTGGGCGATGTCGGCAACGAACGCCAGATCACCAACGTCGCCGCAGGCACGGAAGGCACCGACGCGGTGAATCTCGACCAGTTGAACGCGGTGGCCGAAGCGTCGGAGAACGCGACCCGTTACTTCAAGGCGAACGGTGAGGGCGATGGCAGCGATGATGCCGTCGCCACTGGCGACTACGCCACGGCCTCCGGTTCTGCTGCGCTCGCAGAGGGCGTCGGCGCAACGGCGGCCGGCTCCGGCGCGTTCGCGTTGGCAGACGGCGCAACCGCCACCGGCTTCAATGCCACCGCCACCGGTGCGAACAGCGTCGCCCATGGCGCGGGTGCGCAGGCGGGCGGCGCGGGCGCGGTCGCCATCGGCGGACAGCGTCAGCTGTTCGACGAGAACGGCGACCCGTTGCTCGACGAAGACGGCAATCCGATCTATGCGAGCACCGAAGCCACGGCGGACGATGCCACCGCCGTCGGCGCCGGCGCAGTCGCCGGCGAGGTCGGCGCGAGTGCCATGGGCGCAGGCGCGAACGCGTCCGGTGCGTATTCGTCCGCGCTCGGCACCGAGGCCAGCGCATCGGGCGTGCAAGCCACGGCGGTCGGCTTCCGCAGCGGGGCTTCCGAGGATGCGGCGACGGCGGTAGGCAGTTACAGCAGCGCCTCTGCGTTTGGCGCGTCCGCCTTCGGCTACGGCGCCGAGGCATCGCAGGAAAGTGCGACCGCCCTGGGCTTCGGGGCCGTGGCGAGCAACTACGACAGCACGGCACTGGGCTCCAATGCGATCGCCAGCGGCGACAACAGCGTGGCCGTCGGCGGCGCATTCTTCAGCTTCCTTCCCACCGAAGCCTCGGGCGATTATTCCGTCGCCGTCGGTGGCGGCGCGTATACGCCAGGCTTCAACTCGGTCGCCCTCGGCAACCTGGCCACCGCCGAAGCCGACAACAGCGTGGCCATCGGTGGCGATTCGGTCGCCGATCGGGAAGACACGGTCTCCGTCGGCAGCGCCGGCAGCGAGCGACAGGTCACCAACGTGGCGGCCGGCACCCAGGCGACCGATGCGGTGAACCTGTCGCAACTGAGTTCCGTGGCCAGTGCGATGGGCGGCGGCGCAGGGTTCTCCGGCGGCCTCTTCATCGCGCCCAGCTATACGATCCAGGGCACGTCGTACAACAACATCGGCGCGGCGTTCACGGCGGTCGATGCCAAGCTCAACCAGCTGTTCGGCATGTACGACGAACTGAGCACGGGCACCACCGCGACGAGTGGCGGCACGCCTCCCGCCCAGGCCAGCTCGGCGCGCGCGAGCGGCACCAGCGAGACGACGTCCACCGGCACCGCCTCGACGGGCGGCGCGGGTAACGGGCCGACAGCCGGAGCCGGCGCCACTACAGACGGAGGCAATGGCGGCGCCGTCGCCAGCAGCCAGCCTGCAGTGACTGCATCGGCCGATCCTGCGGATGCGCCCGCCGCCGCCGCCGCCGCGGCCTACGCCGATGCCGGCGACGTCGCCACGCTCGAAAGCGCCCGCAGTTACGCCGACGCGGCATCCGCCGACACGCTGGCCAGCGCGAAGGCTTACGCGGACTTCCAGATCAAGGCGCTGGAGGACGACTTCAACGCCTTCCGCGGCGACGTCGATCGCCGGTTCTCCGAACAGGATCGCCGTCTCGACAAGATGGGGGCAATGAGTTCGGCCATGCTCAACATGGCGATCAACGCCGCCGGCAGCCGCAGCCCGCGTGGTCGCATCGCGGTAGGTGCGGGCTGGCAGAACGGCGAGAACGCCCTGTCGCTGGGCTACTCGAAGCCGATCGGCGAGCGCGCATCGTTCAGCATCGGCGGTGCGTTCAGTGGCGACGAGAAGTCCGCTGGCGTGGGCTTCGGTATCGACCTGTGAAGGATGGCGGGGTCCGGCGCATACCGCCGGACCCCGCGCGTCTCGCCGTCAACGCACCACCACGACTTGACTGAGCGCAGACACGCCGTTCTCGTCGAAGGCTTCCACCGCCACGTGATAGCTCACGCCGGCGCTCAATGCGCGCAACTCGAGCTGCGTGGGCTGGTCGGCGAACACCTGATACGTGGAGTTCAGCCGATCCGGCGCGATGCCCCAGCGCACGTTGTAGCCCACCGTCCCTTTCACCGGCCGCCAGCGCACGAAGGCGTTGCGCGGATCCGTATCGCGACGCACCGTCACCTGCTGCGGTGCCACCGGCACGCGACCGTCCGCGTTGCCGAACACGCGCAAGTCGCTGACGGCCAGGTTCGCGGCCCCCACGTGACCGTGCACGTAGCGCACATGGCGCGTCCGCACCGGCGCGGGCAGCTCGATGTAAGCGTTGGGACGATCGCGGCGCGGTACCGGCGTAGCCGCGAGCGGCTGCCAATGCCGGCCATCCAGTGAATGCTCCAAGGTGAACTCCGTATAGATGTCGTCGGCGTCGCCGAAGCGTCCGGATTCGTAATCGCCGAAGTTCACCTGTACCGCGCGCACGGTCTTCATGGCGCCGAGGTCCACGTCCAGCGCCTGGCCGGCCTCGTTCTTCCCCGCCACCCACAGCGTGCGCGGGTTCTCGTCGGTGACGTTGCCGGCGGCGAAACCCTCGCGTGTGCTCGAAGCCATCGCGCGCTTGCGATAGGAAAGCAGCATCCAACCAGTGAACAGCGCCTCCGGATCCGCGTTCGGACCGTCCGGAATGTAATGCGGAAAATCGCCGAAGCGCGTACTGACCGACATCTGCCCGTCTGCGCTGAAGGCGGCGGGGAACATCGCGATGCGCCGCTCGAACGTCCAGTTGCGGCCCAGCCACGGCGTACCCGTATTCCACCAGTTGCCGTGCGCATCCTGGAACGTGGAGCCATGGCCTGCCCCTTGCACGAAGCCGCCGGGCTTGTAGCCCACCGGGTTGTACGGCGCGTACTCGAACGGCCCCAGCGGACTGTCGCCCACGTACGTGCCGGTGGCGTAGGCGTTGTGCTCGGTACCGGGCGCGCCGTATTGCAGGTAGTAACGGCCGCCCACCTTCGTCATCCACGCGCCTTCCATGTAATTGCCCACGGGCTCACCGTCGGGGAAGAACGCGCCGCGATGATCCTGGCCGAAGCGCTCCCAGCCATGCTTCCTAGGATCGAGCGCGAGCAACGCGCGCGGCGTGCCGAGGTAGCGCATGCCCTTCGACATGTCGAGCTCGATGCCGTACAGCGGAAACGTGTCGGACGAACCCCAGTAGAGATACCAGCGTCCGTCATCGTCCTTGAAGAACGCGGGGTCCCAGGGCCCGGGCGGAATCTTGTCCGGCTGCGGATCGCCGTTGTGCCAACCCGGCAGACCGACGTCGCGGCCTGGCGGCACCGCATTCGGCAGTTCCGGCAGCATGCGGGTGAGAAAATCGAAGCGACCCTTCGCCGGATCGCGCGAGACCAGTACTGCGCCCGGCGAAAACAGCGAACGCATCAGGATCAGGCGGTCGCCATCGGAGATCACCGCCGGCGCCACCATGCTGTCGAACGGCCAGCGGCTCGGCGAGATGAACTCCCAGTCCACCAGGTTGGTGGAGCGCCAATAGCCGTCAGCCAACGTCTGGAACAGGTAGTACGCATCGCCATGCCGGACCACGACCGGATCGGCACCGGTGCGGTAGGAAATGCCGCGGCTTTCCTGTTCGAAGTTGTAGCGGTAATCGATGTCGATGGGATTGGCGTAGGTGCGCCGTTCCGCCCCCACAGCAAGGCCGGTCATCGCCAGCAGCGCACATGCCAACCAAGCCTTGCCGGCCTGTCGGAACTCGTCCATCCCGCCCCCATGTAACCGTTTACATGGCGCCAGTGTTGCCGAGGCGGGGAGCACTGGAAAGCCGCACTGCAGCGAACGCTTCCCCAAGATGCGAAAAGCCCGGCATGCGCCGGGCTTCTGCATTCAGTGACGAGAGGACAGGCCGCTCAGTCGCAGTCCATGCGCCCTTTCGGCAGCACCCGCGGATTGCCCATCGCGAACTGGGTGATCGGCCGCTCCCACATTTCGAACGAAGACACGCCCGGAGTCACCCCGCAGGTGCTGGCGTACTCAAACCGCTCGCCGTCGGTGGAAACGTACAAGTCGAACTTGATCGCCTCCGGCAACGCGCTGGAGACCATCAGCGTGGTCTGCGCCGCATCGCCACTGCGGGTGCCGCGCAGGTTGCCGCCGCCCTCGCCTGCCGGCGCCCACGACGCGACCTTGCCATCGGCGACCTCCACCTGCAGCGCTAGCACCGGGGAACCGCTGCCGATCGCGAAACCCTGTGGCAGTTCCGCGCGTGTGAGCGTGCGCGGGACCTTGTCCTTCGCGGAGGCAGGCAGTATCGCCAGCATGGCCGCCATCAGGCATGCACGCATCACGATCTTCGTCATGGCTCACCCCTCCTCGGTAACGCGCAGCACTTCCTCGATGGTGGTCTCGCCGGCCAACGCCTTCGCGATGCCGTCTTCGTACATCGTGCGCATGCCGGACACGCGCGCAAGCTGTTCGATCTCACCCATGCCCGCGTGTCGCATCACGGCACGGCGGATCTCGTCGTTCATGACCAGGAATTCCATAATGGTCGTGCGGCCCAGATACCCCGTGGGCGCTGCAGCCGAAGCGCGCGGACGGAACAGGAAGATCTCGCCCTCGGGCTGGTAGCGGCGCAGGCCGAACTTCTCGATTTCCTCCGGCGAGGCCGGATAGCGCTCAGCATGCGACAGCTCCAGCCGACGCACCAGGCGCTGGGCAAGGATGCCGTTGACGGTGGAGGTGAGCAGGTAGTCCTCCACGCCCATGTCGAGCAGGCGGGTGATGCCGCCCGACGCGTTGTTGGTATGCAGCGTGGACAGCACCAGGTGGCCTGTCAGCGCGGACTGGATCGCAATGCGCGCGGTTTCCAGGTCGCGCATTTCGCCGATCATGATGATGTCCGGATCCTGGCGGACGATGCTGCGCAGCGCGCTGGCGAAATCCAGGCCGATCTGAGGCTTGGCCTGGATCTGGTTGATGCCCTCGATCTGGTATTCGACCGGATCCTCGACGGTGATGATCTTCACGTCGCTGGTGTTGAGCTTGCTCAGCGCCGTGTACAGCGTGGTCGTCTTGCCCGAGCCGGTAGGGCCGGTGACCAGCAGGATGCCGTGCGGCTGCTCCAGCACCTTCTGGAACTGCGGCAGGAACGCGTCGGTGAAGCCCAACCGCTTGAAGTCGAAGACCACGGTTTCGCGGTCGAGCAGGCGCATCACCACGCTTTCGCCGTGCGCGGTGGGCACGGTGGATACGCGCAGGTCGAGCTCCTTGCCCTGCACGCGCAGCATGATGCGACCGTCCTGCGGCAGTCGGCGCTCCGCGATGTTGAGCTTGGCCATGATCTTCACGCGGCTGATCACCGCCGCGGTGAGGTTGGCCGGCGGGCTTTCGCCTTCTTCCAGCACGCCGTCGATGCGATAGCGCACCTTCAGCCGGTTTTCGAACGGTTCGATGTGGATATCCGACGCGCGCAATTCGACGGCGCGCTGGATCACCAGATTGACCAGGCGGATGACCGGCGCCTCGGAGGCGAGATCGCGCAAGTGCTCCACGTCATCCAGATCGGCGGTGGCGTCGCCATCGGCGTTTTCGACGATGGCGCCCATCGCGCTGCGACCTTGGCCGTAGTAACGCTCGATCAGGTCATCGATCTCCGAACGCAACGCCACGCGCGGGCGCACCGCGCGGCCGGTGGCCAGGCGCACGGCATCCAGCGCATAGGCGTCCTGCGGGTCGGCCATCAGCACGTCCACGTGGTATTCGCCCTCGCCCACCGGGCACACGTGGAACTGCTTCATGAAGCGCTGCGACAGTGCCACCGATTCCGGCGGCGCGTCCGGCGCGTCCTTCGCGCTGACCAGCGGCAGGTCGAGCACCTCGGCCGTGGTCTCGGCGTGGTCGCGCTCGGACACCAGGCCCAAGCGCGACAGCAGCGCGAGCAGGCTGCCGCCGGTTTCTTCCTGCAGGCGGCGCGCACGCGCCAAGTCGGTCTCCTTCAGCCGTCCACGCGCAAGCAGCGCGGCGACGATGCGCTCGTCGGCGGAAAGCGAGGGGTCGGACACGGCTGCGTTCACGGAGGCCTCCTGGAAGGCCCGGACTGTATCAGGTGATGCGTTCAACCGGCGTGCCCCGCATCGCCGCGGGCCACAGGTTCATCCCATCCACACCCGCGCGTTGCGGAACATGCGCAGCCACGGTGAATCGTCCGGCCAGCCGGCGGGATGCCAGCTGTGGTTGGCGCTGCGCGGCGTGCGTTCCGGGTGCGGCATCAGGATCGTGGCACGACCGTCGTCGCTGGTCAGGCCGGTGATGCCATCGGGCGAGCCGTTGGGGTTCTGCGGATACAGCGTGGCCACCTGGCCATCGCCGTCCACGTAGCGCAACGCCACGCGCGCGGCCGCCTGGTCGACCGCGCCGCTGAACTCCGCGCGGCCCTCGCCATGCGCTACCGCCACCGGGATACGCGAACCGGCCATGCCGCGGAAGAACACCGATGGCGATTCCTGCACTTCCAGCAGGGCGACGCGTGCCTCGAACTGCTCGCTCTGGTTGCGCAGGAACTTGGGCCAGTGCTGCGCGCCCGGGATGATGTCCTTCAGCTGGCTCATCATCTGGCAGCCATTGCAGACACCCAGCGAGAACGTGTCGTTGCGGCTAAAGAATGCCGCGAACGCATCGCGCAGGTCGTTGCGCTCCAGGATCGAGGTTGCCCAGCCGCGGCCCGCGCCCAGCACGTCCCCGTAGCTGAAGCCGCCACAGGCGGCGATACCGCTGAAGTCCGCCAGTGCGACACGGCCGGCGATCAGGTCGCTCATGTGCACGTCGAAGGCGTCGAAGCCGGCGCGGGTGAACGCCGATGCCATCTCGATCTGGCCGTTGACGCCCTGCTCGCGCAGGATCGCGACCTTCGGGCGCTTGCCCGTGGCGATGAACGGCGCCGCGACATCCTCGGCGGCATCGAACGACAGCTTCGGCTTCAAGCCGGTGCGGCCGAACTGGCGCGCGATATCGCGCTCCTGGTCGGCGGCATCAGGGTTGTCGCGCAACTTCTGCATGGCGTGCGTCACCGACCACCAGGCATCGAACAGATCTTCCCAGCGCCAGTCGGCGAGCACCTCGCCATCCTGCTGCACACGGATGGACGCAGCGGTAGTCGGCTTTGCGATACGCTGCGCGCATTCGGTCAGCGCATGGCGCTCGACCAGGTCGGCGAACGCAGCGCGATCTTCGGCGGCCACCTGCACGACCGCGCCGAGTTCTTCGGCGAACAGCGTGCGGAACGGATCATCGCCCCAGCCATCGAGATTGATGTCCAGGCCGACATGCGAGGTGAACGCCATCTCGCAAAGCGCAGCAAAAGCACCACCATCGCTACGATCGTGGTACGCGAGCAGCACGCCGGCCTCGCGCGCATCGGCGATCAGGTGGAAGAAATCGCGCAGACGCTCGGGGTCGTCCAGGTCGGGCACGCCCTCGCCTGCGAACGCCGGCCACGCGGCGTTCCCGCCGGCATGCGGATAGACCTGCGCCAGTACCGAACCACCGAGGCGCTTCTTGCCGGCGCCCAGGCCGATCAGCCACAGATCGCTGTCTTCTTCGCGCGCCAACAGCGGTGTGAGCTGTTGGCGCACATCGGTGACCGGCGCGAACGCGCTGATGACGAGCGACACCGGTGAGACCGATTTGTGCGCCTCGCCTTGGTCGTGCCACTGCGCCTGCATCGACAGCGAGTCCTTGCCGACCGGGATGCTGATGTCCAGCTCGGGACACAGCTCCATGCCCACAGCCTTCACCGCGTCGAACAGCAGCGCGTCTTCGCCGGGATGGCCGCAGGCGGCCATCCAGTTGGCCGACAGCTTCACGCGATGCAGCGACTCGACCGGTGCGGCGCACAGATTGGTGATCGCTTCACCCACCGCCATGCGGGCGGCGGCGGCGGCATCGAGCAGCGCCAATGGCGTGCGCTCGCCGATCGCCATCGCTTCGCCGACGAAGCCTTCGTAACCGCTCAGCGTGATCGCGCAGTCGGCGACCGGCATCTGCCACGGGCCGACCAGCTGGTCGCGCGCGGTAAGACCGCCGACGCTGCGATCGCCGATGGTGATCAGGAATTGCTTGGCCGCCACGGTCGGATGCGCCAGCACGCGCAGGCCGGCTTCATGCAGGTCCAGCGCGTCGGTTTGCAGCGCCGGCCACTTCGGCGGCGCCGGATGGACGGTGTCGCGGTGCATCTTCGGCGGCTTGCCGAACAACACGTCCATCGGCAAATCGATAGGTGCATCGGCGGGGATGTTGCCGGGCGTGGCGCCATAGGCGACCACCAGATGCTCTTCTTTCGTGGCCACGCCGACGGCTGCGAACGGGCAGCGCTCGCGCTCGCAGAGCGCGGCGAACTCCGCCAGGCGCGTCTGCGGCACGCCAAGCACGTAACGCTCCTGCGATTCGTTGCACCACAGCTGCATCGGCGACAGCGACGGATCGTCGCTGGGCACCTTGCCCAGGTCGATCACACCACCGACGCCGGAGTCGTGCAGCAATTCGGGAATCGCATTCGACAGGCCGCCCGCGCCCACGTCGTGGAACCACAGGATCGGATTGTCCTCGCCCATCGCGACGCAGCGGTCGATGACTTCCTGGCAGCGGCGCTCCATCTCCGGGTTGTCGCGCTGCACACTGGCGAAATCGAGGTCCTCCGCGCTCTCGCCGGAGGCCACCGAACTGGCGGCGCCGCCGCCCAAGCCGATCAGCATCGCCGGGCCACCGAGCACGATGACGGCATCGCCTGCCGACAGCGTCTTCTTCTCCACCTGGATGCGGTCGATCGCACCCAGGCCGCCGGCCAACATGATCGGCTTGTCGTAGGCGCGGGTCAGCGGGCTTCCATCAGGCGAGCTGCCCTCCGGCAGTTCGAAACTGCGGAAGTAGCCCAGCAGGTTCGGGCGACCGAACTCGTTGTTGAACGCGGCGCCGCCCAGCGGGCTGTCGAGCATGATTTCCAGCGCAGGCGCCATGCGCGGGTTCAGCGCGCGCGGCGCCTCCCACGGCTGCGGCAGCGTCGGGATGCGCAGGTGCGAGACCGAGAAGCCGGTCAGGCCGGCCTTGGGCTTGCCACCGCGACCGGTGGCGCCCTCATCACGGATCTCGCCACCGGCACCGGTGCTGGCGCCGGGGAACGGCGCGATCGCGGTCGGGTGGTTGTGGGTTTCGACCTTGATGCAGAACGCCGAATCGACGGTGGCCTCGATCCGATACTGTCCATCGCCGTCCGGGCGGAAACGCGCGGCCGGATAACCTTCCAGCACCGCCGCGTTATCGCTGTAGGCGCTCAGCGTGTGCTCGGGCGTCTGCGCATGAGTGTGTTTGATCATCCGGAACAGGGAGCGATCCTGCTCCTTGCCGTCGATGGTCCAGCTGGCATTGAAGATCTTGTGCCGGCAGTGCTCGGAATTGGCCTGCGCGAACATCATCAGTTCGACGTCGGACGGGTCGCGGCCCAGCTCGGTGTAGCGCGTGCGCAGGTACTCGATCTCGTCGTCGGCGAGCGCCAGGCCGAGGCGGACGTTGGCGGCTTCCAACTGCGCCAGCGGGATGCGCTCCAGCGTGCCGCGCGTCGGTGTGGTGAACAGCGCCTGCGCCTGCTCGCGGCTGGCGAGCAGGGACTGCGTCATCGGATCGTGCAGTGCCTTGGCGAGCGCAGGCGAGGTGTCATCCCAGCCTTCGAGATCGATGCGCAAGCCGCGCTCGACGCGCTTGACCGGCTGGCCGGCCCCGCGCAGCAGCTCCGTGGCCTTGCTGGCCCACGGGGACAGGGTGCCCAGTCGCGGAGTGACGAAGCGGGAGACGGTACCCGACGCCTGCGTTGCATCGCTTTCGCTGGCCTGCAACACGCGGCGCAGCGTGGCCAGGTCCGGGGTCGCGCCGGGCTCGGCTTCGACGAAATACACGTGCCAGGCACCGCGCACGCGGACGTCGGGAACGAGGGACTGGAGCTTGGATTCGAGCCGCGCGCGGCGGAAATGCGACAAGGCCGGTTGGCCTTCGAGGACGATCATGTCCGGGAACCGTGGGGTCGTGCCGTCAGGACGGGGCCCGCTATTGTAGCGAAGCCGGCGCTAGGCCGGCTTCCGGGGTTCACGGGGCGGCGCCACCGGCGGCCGACGGCGCCTTCCGGGCCGCCAACTCGTCCAACTTCGCCCGCAGGGCGGCCGGGGGGAGGTAACCGCCCAACTGCACGCCTTCGGCCGAATAGATCGCCGGGGTGCCGCTGACGCCGATGCGCTGGCCCACGTCGAATTCCATGGTCACCGGGTTCTTGCAGTCGCGTGAGGCGACCGGCTTGCCGGCCTTGGCGTCGGTCAGCGCGCGCTTGCGGTCGGGCGAGCACCACACCGAGATCATGTCCTTGTGGTCCTGGCTGCCCAGTCCCATGCGCGGATAGGCCAGGTATTCGACCGCGATACCCTGGCGGTTGAGTTCGCCGATTTCACCGTGCAGCTTGCGGCAATAGCCGCACTCGATGTCGGTGAACACGGTGATCGTGTATTTCGCGTTCGGCGGGGCGAATACGATGCGCTCGGACTTGGGAATGGTGGCGATCAGCTTGCTGCGGTAGCCGGCCAGCGCGACGCTGTTCTGCATCAGGTCTTCCTGCTGCTCCAGGTCCAGCACGGCGCCCTGCATGAGGTACCGGCCATCGTCGCTGACGTACAGCAACTGCCCGCCGGCGATGACTTCGCGGAAGCCGGGCAGCGGCGCTGCGCCGACGTATTCCACTTTGGCGCGCGGATTGAGCTTGGCGATTGCGGCGCGGGCGCGGTCTTCCGCCGACCCGCTGGCCGCCGCCGATGCCGCCGCGGGCTTGGAGGCGGCCGGCTTGCCGGCAGCGGGCGCTTGTGGCGCCTGCGCGCAGGCGGTCAGGCTGAGGGCACCCAGCAGGGCGGCAGTGATCAGGCGGGTCATCATCAGCATCCGGACAGCAGCCACTTCATGGGGCGAGGGCTGGAATTCTGGCACAGCGGGCGCGCCGTGCGGCTTAACCGTCCGCAAGTGTGATGCCGCTCAAGCCCGGGGATGGTGGCGACCGTGCAGCTGTTTAAGGTGCTCGCGCGCCACCAGCGTGTAGATCTGCGTGGTCGACAGCGAGCTGTGCCCCAGCAGTAGTTGGAGAGCACGCAGGTCGGCGCCATGGTTCAGCAGATGGGTGGCGAAACTGTGGCGCAAGCCGTGCGGGCTGATCCGCGCCGGGTCGATGCCGGCCGTGCCCGCATACCGCTTCACCAGCGACCAGAAGCGCTGCCGGGTGGGCGCCTCGCCATCCGGCTCCAGGAAAAGCGCCGGCAGGCTGCGCTTCCCCACCAGCACCGGGCGAGACCTGGCGAGGTAGGTCTCCAGCCAATGCTGCGATTCTTCGCCCAGCGGCACCAGCCGTTCCTTGCTGCCCTTGCCGGTGACCCGCAGCACGCCCTGGCGGAGGTTCACGGCATTCGCAGGTAGGTTCACCAATTCGCTGACGCGTAACCCCGCGGCATACATCAGCTCCAGCATTGCGCGGTCGCGCAGGCCCAGCGGCGCGTCGGTGTCGGGCGCAGCCAGCAACGCGTCGATGTCGGTTTCCGACAACGCCTTGGGGAGCGAACGCGGCAATCGCGGCGGGTCAAGCAGCGCGGTGGGGTCGTCGCGGCGCTCGCCCAGGCGCAGCCGATGGGCGAAGAACGCGCGCAGCGCGGACAGCAGGCGCGCGTTGCTTCGAGGCGAATAGCCCTCCCGCGTGCGCCAAGCGAGGTAGTCGAACAGGCCCGCGCGGTCGGTCGCGCATATCCCGCCCTCGCGGCCGTCCCGCCAGCGCGCGAAGCCCTCCAGGTCGCGCCGGTAGCTGTCGAGCGTGGGTCGCGCCAGACCGCTTTCGGCCCAGATGGCATCGAGGAAGGCGGCGATCGCGGCCGCGTCCTCCGCCCGAACAGGCGGCAACGCATGGGCCTGCTGGCGACGTTCGGCGGGGGTGCGTGCACTCATCCCGCAAGCTTAGTGCATGGCCGGAACGCTATCCTGTGCGGATGACCGATGCCGCTCCCGTTGCCGAGAAACCCCGCGCACTGATCGTATGGCGCCTGCTGTCGCTGCTGTACGACGTCTGGCCCGTGCTGGCGATGTGGTTCGTCGTCGCCATCCCGTTCGTGCTGGTGGACGTCGCGGCCAGCGGCAACGTCCGCCACAACGTCGAGCCCTTCAGTCTGCTGGCGTGGCTGCAATGGGGTTGCTGCTGGCTGGTGACCGGCCTGTACGCCGTACTCAGCTGGCGGCGTGGTGGCCAGACCTTGGGCATGCGTCCGTGGCGTTTGAAAGTGGTGGCCGCCGATGGCGCGGCCCCCACGACGGGCGCGCTGTGGCGCCGTTATGCGCTGGCCACGCTGTCCACGCTCGCGGGCGGGCTGGGCTTCTGGTGGGCCTGGATCGATCGCGACCGGCTGACCTTCCACGACCGCTTCAGTGGCACCCGCATGATCCGGCTGCCGAAGCACCGCTGACCCGATGCGCTAACGGCTTCGCCGGCCGAACATGACCCACGAGATCGCGAGCAGCGCCAACGGCGGCACGGCGTAGGCGATGCGGTAATCCAGGCGGAACGCGCCGGCCAACCGCACGAACATCGTCTGCAACGCCCAGAACCCGACCGCGAATACGATGCCGAGGAACAAGCGCTTGCCCATGCCGCCGCTGCGCAGGCTGCCGAAGGCGAAGGGGATGGCCGCCAGGCACAGCGCCAGCACGTTGAGCGGATAGAACCAGCGGCCCCAGTACTGGTCTTCGTAATCGCGCGCATCCAGGCCGTTGCGCTTGCGGTACTCGATGTTCTGGCTCAGCTCGGTGCTGGGCATGTTGCGCGCGCGCACCAGGCTGGAGGACAGCACGGCGGCGTCCAATTCCGACTCCCAGCGCTCGCCGAGCACCGTGGTCTGGGTGGCGGAGCGCTCGTTGAAGGTGGTGCGACGCACGTTCTTCAGCAGCCAGTAGCCATCCAGGTGCTCGGCGGTGGCGGCGTGCGCGATCGAGGCCAGGCGGCCATCCTCGGCCAGTTCGTACATGCGTACGTCGCGCAACTGCAGCGCGACCTTGCCGCCGCCCTGGTCCTTCTCTTCGCCGCTCTGCGCGTACAGGAAGGTATTGCCCTCGCGCGCCCACAGGCCGGAGTAGCGGTCCATCGCCACGTTGCCGGTGCGGGCGCTCATCTTCAGCACGTCGGCCTGCCGCTGGCCCCACGGGCCCAGGGTCTCGCCGCTGAACACCATCAGGGCGGTCAGGATGGCGAGCGCAGCGGCCACGGAAATGCTCAGCCGCCGCCGCGACAGGCCCAACGCACGCAATGCCGTCAGCTCTGAGCTGGCCGCCAGTTGGCCCAGGCCCATCAGCGAGCCGATCACCGCCGCCGTCGGAAACATCGTGTAGGCGCGGCGCGGGACCGTGTACAAGACCCAGGCCACCGCATGACCGAAGGTGTAGTTGCCCTGTCCCAGGTCGCTGACCTCGCCGGACAGCGCCATCACCACGTCCAGCCCCACCAGCACCGCCCAGGTGAGCAGCACGGTGACCAGAACCACCTGGCCGACGTAGATATCGTGCAGGCGCGGCGTGAGCCTCATGCGCGCCTCCGCGGCCGGGACAGGTTGCCGTCACGCAGGTAGAACCAGATGGCGACGGCCAACAGCGGCAGCGTCAGCCACCACAGGCCGGCCAGCCCGGGCAGCTTGCCGTCGGCCAGTAGTTGGGTGCCGTTGAACATCAGGCTGACGCCGACGAGGTAGGCCAGGAAGCCGAGCATCACTCGCCCGTAGCGCGCCTGCCGCGGCGAACTGCGCGAGAGCGGCAGGGTCAGCAGGGCGAACGCGAGCGCCAGCAGCGGCGGCGTGAGCCGCGCATGGATCTGGGCGTTGGCTTCCGGGCGCGGATCCGCCAGCAATTGCGGGGTGGGGAGCAGTTCGGGGTCGTCCTTGTCCAGCGTGTCGGCGCGGTCCGGCAAGGCGACTTCATTCGACTTGTAGCGGATCAACCGGTAGTCCAGGCCGCCGCCATCGGGACCTTCGACGCGGAAGCCATCGTCCAGGCGCAGATAGCGGTTGCGTTCGCCCTCGAAGAACATCTGCCCGGATTTGGCCGTCACGACGTCGATCCGGCCGTCCTTCGCCCGGTGCATGAAGACCTTGTTCAGCCCGGTGCCGTCGGGGGAGAGCGCGCTGACGTAGACCACCGCGCCACTCGACAGCACGGTGAACTTGCCGGCATCCAGCCCGGAAACGACCAGGCTGCGGTTGGCATGGTCCAGCATCTGATGGGCCGTGCGCAGCGCCCAGGGGCCGAGCCACAGCGAACAGGTCGCCACCAGGATGACCACGGGCACCACCAGCATCATCAGCGGACGCAGCAGCCGGCGCGGGCCGATGCCCGCCGCAGTCAGCACGGCCATTTCCGAATCCCGGTACAGGCGCGAGAACGCCAGCAGCAGTCCCAGCATCAGGGCCAGCGGGATTATGTAGGGCATGTAGTTGAGGAACTGCAGGCCGAGTTGGGACAGCAACAGGCGGGCCGGCACCTTGCCGTCGGCCACGTCGCCCAGCAGGTCCGCCATCACGCCGCCCACGCTGACCATCAGCAGGATGATCAGGGTGGCCAGGAAGCTCTGGGTGAATTCCCGGAAGAGGTAGCGGTCCAGCTTCGGCATCAGGAGGGCTTGATTTACAATCTCGGGCTTGTGCGCCGCGTCTGCGGCGGCGGTCTCTGCGGTCCGGGATGGCGCCTGCCATCGTTCATCCGGCCCGCGATTGTACGTAACTGAACCTGGAATCTGATCAATGACGCTGGAATTCACCCTGAACCACGAAGCCCCCGCCCAGGCCGGCGTCGATTGCGTCGTGGTCGGCGCCTACGCCGACAAGAGCTTGACGCCCGCGGCCCAGGCCGTGGATGCGGCCAGCGGCGGCAAGCTTTCGGCCCTGGTCCAGCGCGGCGATGTCGGCGGCAAGACCGGCAAGACCACCCTGCTGCACGACCTGCCCGGCGTGACCGCGCCGCGCGTGCTGGTCGTGGGCCTCGGGGAAGCCGCCAAGTTCGGCGTGGCGCAATACCTGAAGGCCGTGGGCGACGCCGCCCGTACCCTGAAGATCGGCCCCGTGAAGGCCGCGCTGTTCACCCTGTCCGAAGTCGACGTGAAGGAACGCGATGCCGCGTGGAAGATTCGCCAGGCCGTGATCGCGGCCGACCACGCCTGCTACCGCTACACCGCGACCCTGGGCAAGAAAAAGAACGATGACCCCGGTCTGGCCCAGTTCGCCGTCAGCGGCGACAACGACCAGGCCTTGGCGCAGGGCGTGGCCATCGCCGCCGGCGTGCAGACCACCCGCGAGCTCGGCAACCTGCCGCCGAACATCTGCACCCCGGCCTACCTGGCCGAGCAGGCGCAGCAGTACGCAGCCGAGAACGGCGCCGAAGCCGAGATCCTCGACGAGACGCAGATGGAAGCGCTCGGCATGGGCTCGCTGCTGGCGGTGGCGCGCGGTTCGGCCAACCGCCCGCGCCTGATCGTGCTGAAGTGGAACGGCGGCGGCGACGCGAAGCCGTACGTGCTGGTCGGCAAGGGCATCACCTTCGATACCGGTGGCGTGAACCTGAAGACGCAGGGCGGCATCGAGGAGATGAAGTACGACATGCTGGGCGCGGGCAGCGTCATCGGCACGTTCGTGGCCGCGGCGAAGATGAAGCTGCCGCTGAATCTGATCGTGGTCGTGCCGGCGGTGGAGAATGCCATCGACGGCAATGCCTACCGTCCTTCCGATGTCATCACCAGCATGTCCGGCAAGACGATCGAAGTCGGCAACACCGACGCCGAGGGCCGCCTGATCCTGTGCGACGCCCTGACCTACGCCGAGCGCTTCAAGCCCGCCGCACTGGTCGACGTCGCCACGCTGACCGGCGCCTGCATCGTGGCGCTGGGCCGCTACGCCAGCGGCCTGATGAGCAAGCACGACGACCTCAGCAACGAACTGCAGGGCGCGGGCGAGACCGTGTTCGACCGCGCCTGGCGCCTACCGCTGTGGGATGAGTACCAGACCCAGCTGGAATCCAGCTTCGCCGACGTCTACAACATCGGCGGCCGCTGGGCGGGCGCGATCACCGCCGGCTGCTTCCTCGCGCGCTTCACCGAAGGCCAGCGCTGGGCGCACCTGGACATCGCCGGCGTGGCCAACGACGAAGGCAAGCGCGGCATGGCCACCGGCCGACCGGTCGGCTTGCTGAGCCAGTGGCTGCTGGACCGCGTCGCCTGACCGGCGACGCGTGCCCGACGCCATGGCCCGTGCCGACTTCTACCTGATCGCCAAGCCGCGCTTCCTTGAGGAACCCCTCAAGCTGGTCTGCGAGCTGGCCCGCAAGGCCTACGACAGCAACCAGTGGACGCTGGTGCTGGCGCGCGATGCCGCGCAGGCCGAAGCGCTCGACGAGCTGTTGTGGGAATTCGATCCGGACGCCTACATCCCGCACCAGATCGCCGGCGACGAAGAGGACGAGCTGACGCCCGTGCTGATCGCCACGCCCGATGTCGACGTGCCCGCCCGCGCGCTGGTCATCAACCTGCGCGACGACGCCTTCGCCGGCGCCTGCGAGCGCGTGCTGGAAGTGGTGCCCGCCGACCCGTCCGCACGCGAGCCACTGCGCGAACGCTGGAAGCAGTACAAGGCGCGCGGCTACGACGTGAACAAGCACGACATGTAACGCCCTCGGCGGCCCTGCCGCCGGCCACGCGATCCGCGTTCGCGCGATCGCAGCAACCACACCGACACGATGACCGACCTCGCCTCCAGTTACGACCCGAAATCCTTCGAATCCCGCCTGTACGCGCAGTGGGAAGCCGCCGGCTACTTCAAGCCCAGCGGCACGGGCCAGCCCTACACCGTGCTGCTGCCGCCGCCGAACGTCACCGGCACGCTGCACATGGGCCACGCGTTCCAACACACGCTGATGGACGCGCTGGTGCGCTACCACCGCATGCGCGGCTTCGACACGCTGTGGCAGATGGGCACCGACCATGCCGGCATCGCGACGGAAATGGTCGTCAGCCGCAACCTGGCGCAGGAAGGCAAGGGCGACACGCGCGACTCGCTGGGCCGCGACGGCTTCATCGCCAAGGTCTGGGAGTGGAAGGCGCAGTCCGGCGATACGATCGAGCGGCAGATGCGTCGCATGGGCGCATCGGGCGACTGGTCGCGCAGCACGTTCACCATGGACGAGGACGCCTCGAAGGCGGTCATCGAAGCCTTCGTGCGCTGGCACGACCAGGGCCTGATCTACCGCGGCCAGCGCCTGGTCAACTGGGATCCGGTGCTGAAGACCGCGATCTCCGACCTGGAAGTGGAGAACGTCGAGGAAGACGGCTTCCTGTGGTCGATCGAGTACCCGCTCGCCGACGGCAGCGGCACGCTGGTCGTGGCCACGACGCGCCCGGAAACCATGCTTGGCGACACCGCCGTGATGGTGCACCCGGAAGACGAGCGTTACGCGCACCTGATCGGCAAGGCGGTGAAGCTACCGCTGACCGACCGTGAAATTCCCGTCATCGCCGACGACTATGTCGATCGCGAGTTCGGCACGGGCGTGGTGAAGGTCACGCCGGCGCACGACTTCAACGATTACCAGGTGGGCCTGCGTCACGACCTGCCCCTGATCAACCTGCTGACGCCAACGGCGGCGATCAACGAGAACGCACCGGAGAAATACCGCGGCCTGGACCGTTACGAAGCGCGCAAGGTCGTGTTGGCGGATCTCGAGGATCTCGGCCTGCTGGTCGAGACCAAGCCACACAAGCTGCAGGTGCCGCGCGGCGACCGTACCAACCAGGTGATCGAGCCCTATCTGACCGACCAGTGGTTCGTGAAGATGGACGGCCTGGCCAAGCGCGGCCTGGAACTGGTGGAGTCCGGTGAGGTGAAGTTCGTTCCGCCGAACTGGATCAACACCTACCGTCACTGGATGGAGAACATCCAGGACTGGTGCATCAGCCGCCAGCTCTGGTGGGGCCACCGCATCCCGGCGTGGTTCGATGGCGCGGGCAATTGCTACGTCGGTCGCGACGAGTCCGAAGCGCGCGCCAAGGCCGGTCTCTCCGCCGATATCGCGCTCACCCAGGACAGCGACGTGCTGGAGACCTGGTTCTCCTCGCAGCTGTGGCCGTTCAGCACGATGGGCTGGCCGGACACGCAGGCGATGGCGTCACGCGGCTTCGATCGCTACCTGCCGTCGTCGGTGCTGGTCACCGGCTTCGACATCATCTTCTTCTGGGTGGCGCGCATGGTGATGGCCACCGACAGCTTCGTCGGCCAGGTGCCGTTCCGCGACGTCTACATGACCGGCCTGATCCGCGACAAGGACGGCCAGAAGATGTCCAAGTCGAAGGGCAACGTGCTCGACCCGCTGGACATCATCGACGGCATCTCGCTGGAAGACCTGGTGGCCAAGCGCACCGGCGGCCTGATGCAGCCGAAGATGGCCGAGAAGATCGAAAAGGCCACGCGCAAGGAATTCCCGGACGGCATCGTGCCGCACGGCGCCGACGCGCTGCGCTTCACCATCGCCGCGCTGGCGACCCACGGCCGCGACATCAAGTTCGACATGGGCCGCGCCGAGGGCTACAAGAACTTCTGCAACAAGCTGTGGAACGCCACGCGTTTCGTGCTGATGAACACCGACGGCTTCACCGCCAGCGGCGCGCCGCAGCCGAAGACCGATGCGGAAAAGTGGATCCTCTCGCGCCTGGCCAAGGTCGTCGCCGAAGCCGAAACGCAGTTCGCCGTCTACCGCTTCGACCTGCTGTCGCAGGCGCTGTACGAGTTCGCCTGGAACGAGTTCTGCGACTGGTTCGTCGAGCTCGCCAAGCCCGCGCTCAATGGCGATGACACAGCCGCCGCCGACAGCACCCGCCACACGCTGCTGTACGTGCTGGAGTCGCTGCTGCGCCTGCTGCACCCGCTGACCCCGTTTGTCACCGAGGAACTGTGGCAGCAGGTCGCCACGAAGCTGGGTATCGACGGCGGCACCGTGTCGTTGCGCCCCTACCCGGTCGCCAGCGACTTCGCCGGCCAGGAGTACGCGCAGGCCGATGCCGACGTCGAATGGCTGAAGACGATGGTGTCCACGCTGCGCCGCGTGCGCAGCGAGCTCAACGTCTCGCCGGGCAAGACCGTCCGCTTGCTGCTGCAGGACGGCCAGGACAACGACCGCGCGCGCATCGCGCGCTTCGCGTCGCCACTGTCGTTCCTGCTGAAGCTCGAAGGCATCGCGTGGCTGGACGCCGGCGCCGATGCGCCCGCCTCGGCGGCCGCGGTGGTCGGTGAGCTGAAGCTGCTGGTGCCGCTCGAGGGTCTGGTCGATCTCGATGCCGAACGCGCGCGCCTGGACAAGGAAATCGCCCGCGTCGCCAGCGAGAAGGAGAAGAGCGAGGCCAAGCTGGCAAAGTTCACCGACAAGGTGCCGCCGGCGGTAGTCGACCAGGAACGCCAGCGCCTGGTCGACTGGAGCAACCAGCTCGCCGCCCTGCACGGACAGCGCGCCAAGCTGTAATCGCGATGGCGGGCCAAGGCCCGCCCTACAGCGGCGGCATCGTGGTGATGTCGTCGGCGACCAGTTCGATCGCCATCACCAATGCGTCCTCGCGACCATCGCGGGCCGGATAGTAGCGGGGCCGGCGGCCGATCTCGTTGAAGCCTTCGCTGTGGTACAGCGCGATCGCGCCCGGATTGGATGGGCGCACTTCCAGGAAGACGCGTTGTGCGCGGTGGTCGCGGGCGATCTTCACCAGCGCGCGCAACAGGTGTCTGCCGAGCCCGCGCCCTTGCCGTTCCGGCGCGATGCAGATGTTCAACACGTGGGCCTCGTCCGCGGCAATGCTCAACAGGCCGTAGCCGATAACCAGGCTGTGTTCGGTGAGCACCCAGGACGGATATCCCGCCTTGAGGCAGTCGCGGAAGATGCCGCGCGTCCACGGAAAGGGATAGCCGCGCTGCTCGATCGCCAGCACGGCGTCCAGATCGGCCTCGCGCATCGGCCGCAGGCTGGGAGTGGACGCCGGTGAAGCTTCGACGCCCAACGCACTCATGCCGACGTACCCCGCCGCAGTCGGCGCAGGACTGGCCACAGCGCACGCTTGGCCGCCGGATTGCCGCGCAATTCCGCGGAGGAAGGCCATTGCGCGAACAACTCCGCCGCACCGGGCGCGTTCGGATTGCAGCCCGACGCACGGATCAGCGCGAAATGCAGGCGATCCGGCAGTCGTGAGCCGGCTGCACGCGGCGCGGGAGCAGTGCGCGGGGGGGCGGGTCGTTCCATCGCTTCGCGTGCCGGGGGCCGGGCGCGAGCCGGCGACGCCGCGGGCTCGCGTTCAGCGCGCACAGCCTGCGGCTCCGCGACCTGCGTCGGCGCACCAGCTTCGGTCGGCCAGTCGGCCGGCAGGTAGACCGTATGCCCGAGGGCGCCGAGCCAGCCCTGCTGCTCGGCCGACCACAAGCGGTCCGCCGCCAGCATCATGCGGCGCCGTCCCGCGTGCGGCGGGTGCGCTGCCACAGCCAGTAGGCCGGCCCGGACAGCGCGTAGACCACACCCACCGCGAACAGCGTGCGCGGCAGGTCGATGAAAAGGATCGCCAACCCCAACGGCACCAGGGCAAGCACCACGAACGGGATACGGTCGGCTTTCGCGCCGCCTTCGCCGGTGCCCTTGAAGCTCCAGAAGCGGATCCGGCTGACCATCAACAGCGCGGCCACCAACGTCACCGCCAGCGCCACGTAGCGGAGTTCCTCGCCGGTCCAGCCGAGCTCGCCATCGGCGAACGCCCAGACGAACGACATCATCAACCCCGCCGCTGCCGGGCTGGCCAGTCCGATGAACCACCGCTTGTCCACCGTGCCGACCTGCGTATTGAAGCGGGCCAGGCGCAGCGCCGCGCACGCGGCGTACAGGAACGCCACCACCCAGCCCACTCGCCCCATCACGCCACCATCGAACTTCAGCGCCGACAGCGACCAGTGGTACATCACCAGCGCCGGCGCCAGGCCGAAGCTGACCAGGTCGGCGAGAGAGTCGTACTGCACGCCGAAGTCGCTGCTAGTGCCGGTCAGGCGCGCCACGCGGCCGTCGATGCCATCCATCAGGCCCGCCACGAACACGGCGATGGCCGCATTGACGAACTGGCCGTTGGCAGCGGCGATGATCGCGAAGAACCCGGCGAACAGGCCCGCGGTGGTGAACAGGTTGGGCAACAGGTAGATCCCGCGCGAGCGCGGGGGCGGCTTGATTTCGTTCATGGGTCGCAGTTTAGCCCAAGCGGTCCGCGCCCCGGCTTGCCTGCACGCCCTAGGGGTGCTGCAATCGGGGCTCCTCGATCCCGGAGCCGGCCATGCGCCTCGTCCCCTGCCTCGCCGCGCTGGCGCTGTGCCTCGCCGTTGTCGCCACCACGAAGGCCCAGCAGGTCTACCAGTGGAAGGACAAGAACGGCGTCACCCACTATTCGGACACGCCTCCGCCCAGCCAGCAGGTCCAGAACCGCCGCATCAACCAGTACGGCGCGCCGGCCAACGAAACGCAACCTGCCGGTAAGCCGGTGGAGAACCCGCAGTGCGCCACCGCGCGCCGGAACCTGGAAGTGCTGGGCAACAAGGCGCCCGTGCAGCAGGACACAGATGGCGACGGCAAACCCGATGCCACGCTGGACGACAACGGGCGCGCCACGCAGCGCGCCCTGGCCGAGGCCGCCATCCAGGCCTACTGCAAGCCCGCCGGCGCCTGAGCCCTGCGTGCGCGCCTGGCTGGCCATCGTGGCGGGCCTGGCGGTAGGCGGCGGCGTGGCGTGGTGGCTATCGCGGGACGAAGCCGACGGACCCGAGGCCCGACGCGAGGCGGGACGCGCCGGCGCCGCCCCTGTGGATACGCGTCCTTCGCTGTACCGCTGGCGCGACGACGCAGGCGTCCTCCAGATCACCGAACAACCGCCGAAGGGCCGGCGTTACGAGCGCATCGAGCGTGACACGCCCGCTGGCATCCGGGTGAGCGGCGACAGCAAGGACACGAAGGAATAGCGCCCCGCGCGCGGCCAAGGCTGGCAAAATAGGCGATTCGTCCCCCTGAACGCCGATGCCGATGCGCCTGTCGCAGTTCCACCTCCGCACCACCAAGGAAACCCCGGCCGACGCCGAACTGGTCAGCCACCAGTTGATGTTGCGCGCCGGCATGATCCGCAAGCTGGCCGCCGGCCTGTACACCTGGTCGCCGCTCGGCCTGCGCGTGCTGCGCAAGGTGGAGACCGTCGTGCGCGAGGAAATGGACCGCGCCGGCGCGATCGAGATGATCATGCCGACCATCCAGCCGCGCGAGCTGTGGGAGGAGACCGGGCGCTGGGAGAAGTTCGGCGGCCAGCTGCTGAAGATCACCGACCGCAAGGAGCAGCACTTCTGCTATAGCCCGACGGCCGAGGAAGCGGTCACCGACTTTGCGCGCCAGGAACTGTCCAGCTACAAGCAGCTGCCGGTCAATTTCTACCAGATCCAGACCAAGTTCCGCGACGAGATCCGCCCGCGTTTCGGCGTGATGCGTGCGCGCGAGTTCGTGATGAAGGATGCGTACTCCTTCCACATCACCGACGAGGACCTGGTACGCGAGTACCGCAACATGCATGCGGCGTACACGCGCATCTTCACCCGTTTGGGCCTGGATTTCCGTGCGGTGCAGGCGGACAGCGGTGCCATCGGCGGCGACGCATCGCAGGAATTCCACGTGCTGGCAGAGTCCGGCGAAGATTCCATCGCCTTCTCCACCGGCTCGGACTACGCGGCGAACGTCGAGAAGGCGCAGGCCGCCGCACCCGGTCCGCGCGCGGCCACATCGGAAACGATGAACAAAGTCGCCACGCCCACGCAGAAGACCTGCGAGGACGTCGCCGCGCTGCTCGGCATTCCACTGCAGCGCACGGTGAAGTCGATCGCGGTGATGACCGACGATGGTTTCGTGCTGGCGCTGGTGCGCGGTGACCACGCCGTCAACGAGATCAAGCTGGGCAAGGTCGCCGGCCTGGCCGACTACCGCATGGCCAGCGAGGCGGAGATCGCCGCCCACCTCGGCAGCGAGCCCGGCTTCCTCGGCCCGGTGAACGCGCGCCAGGCGATCCGCGTGGTGGCCGATCGCGACGTCGCCGCGATGGCGGATTTCGTCGTCGGCGCAAACGAGGCCGGCTACCACCTGGCCGGCGTCAACTGGGGCCGCGACCTGGGCGAACCGGAAACCGTGGCCGACATCCGCAATGTGGTGGAAGGCGACAAGGCCGCCGATGGCGGCGAGATCCGCCTCGTGCGCGGCATCGAAGTCGGCCATGTGTTCCAGCTCGGCCGCAAGTACAGCGAAGCGATGAAGTTCACCGTGCTGGACGATGCCGGCAAGGCCGCCGCGCCCGCCATGGGCTGCTACGGCATCGGCGTATCGCGCATCGTCGCCGCCGCGATCGAACAGAACCACGACGCCAACGGCATCATCTGGCCCGTGCCGATGGCGCCCTGGGCCGTGGCCGTCTGCGTGATCAATCCCAAGAACGACGCAGCGGTGAATACGGCGGCCGAGCAGCTCTTGGCGGACCTGCAGGCAAGCGGCATCGAAGCCGTCCTCGACGACCGCGGCCTGCGCCCCGGCGCGATGTTCGCCGACATCGAGCTGATCGGCATCCCGCATCGCGTGGTGGTATCCGAGCGCGGGCTCGCGGCAGGCACGTTCGAGTACCGCGCACGCCGTGCGACCGATGCGGAGAACATCGGGCGCGACGAACTGCTCGCCCGCCTACGCGGGTGAGCATCGGCGGCGGCGCGGTTTGAACCGCGCTTGCCCGCTCGCTTATGATCGGGCGACCGCCATGGACGGGCCTTCCCTTCCTGATTGGAGATAGTTGATGTCGATCGACCTGCGTAACCTGTCCGCCAAGGAACTTGGTGCCCTGATCGCCAAGGCCAAGGAACAGCAGACCAAGCTGGCCAAGCGCACGCCCATCGCCACGGTGCGCGGCAAGATCACCAAGTTCGCGAAGGCCGAGGGCTACACGCTGGAGGAACTGTTCGGTGCTTCCGGACGCGCCACCACGAAGGCGCCCGCGAAGCCTGCCGCCTCACGCGCCGGCCGCAAGCTGGGCAAGGTGGCGCCGAAGTACCGCAACCCGGCCAACCCCAAGGAAACCTGGACCGGGCGCGGCAAGCACCCGCGCTGGATGGCCGCGCTGATCGCCAAGGGCAAGAAGGCCGAAGACTTCCTCATCAAGAAGAAGTAAGCCGCATCGGAATCGAACGCGAACGGGAGGCCTGGCCTCCCGTTTTTCGTTTGCGCGGATCGCGTCAGAGGTTCTTGCGCGAGGAGATCAACAGGTTGCCGAACAGCAGGCCCGCGATCAGCGCCATCACCACGTTGGTGACGGCCAACAGCGCGGATTGCCCGACGCCCACATCCTGCTGCTGCACCAGCGTGAGCAAGCCGCGCAGGCTGGTGCTGCCCGGTACCAGCATCAGGATGCCCGGCACGCGGATCAGCGCGCCCGGCCGGTTGGCCCAGCGTGCAAACGCATTTCCCGCGGCCGTGAGCGTCAGCGCGGACAGGAAGATACCCACCGGACTACCCCAGGCCGCGCCCGCATACCGCGAAATGCTGTAGCCGGCGATGGCGGCCGCCATCACCCAGAAGTAGTCGCGCCGGTGCGCCTTGAACAGCACGGCGAAGGCATAGGCCGCCACCACCATCGAAGCCCATTCGACCCACTCCGGTTGCGGACGCAGGGCGCGCACCTCCGGATACAGTCCCAACAGCTGGGCCAGGGTCACCGCGATCATGCTGCCGACGGTGAGCTTCAGCACGGTGGCCAGTGCGCCCGCGAAACGCGCCACGCCCGAGACCAGGTGCTGGCTGGTGAGCTCGTTCACCGCATTGGTCAGCGCCATGCCGGGCAGCAGCACGATCAGCGAGGCGATGATCACCGTGTTGAGGTTCAACGGCGCGATGAAATTCGCGATGAGGATCGCGACGAAGCCCGCCACGAGCGCCGAAATCGCATCGCTGGCTTCCTTCATCTGCGGACGGCGCGCGATCAGTTCGCCGAGCACGCCGATGATCACGCCGATCAGCCCCGCGGTCGCCATGTCGAGCCACGGCAGCCGCCACAGGCCGGCCACGGCCGCCGCCGCCAGGCCGGAGGCGAAGATCTGCATCGCTCGCCAGCGCACGCTGCGCGCGCGATCCAGCGCCCGCAGCGCGGTGTGGCCCTGAGCGATGCTCATTTCGCCGGCGGACACGGCATCGGCGATGCGGTCGGCTTCGCTCAGTTTGTGCAGGTCGGTTTCGCCGGGCGCGAGCCGGATCACCCGGGTGCTGTCGCTGGCGCCGAGCGGCCGCGCCGGGTCGCTGAAACTCAGGATCAGCCCGGTGGGATTCGACCACGGTTCGCAATCCAGCCCCAGTCGCTGGGACAGGCCGACGACCGTGCCCTCCAGGCGCTGCGCCGTCGTGCCGTAGCTGTGCAGGCGACCGGCGATCTCGCAGACGAAGGCGATGCGCTGGGCGTACGTGGCGGTGGTGAGCGTCTCGTCGGGCATCGGCACAGTATCGCCGAAGCGGCGGATCGTCGCCTTCATTGGGGCCCTCTTACACTACGCAGCTCGATGACAGGCAGGGGGACGGGTGGGTATCGGCGAAGCCATGGCACTGGGCAGCGCAGCAACGTGGGCGGTGGGCGTGATCCTGGCGCGCCAGCTGGGCGCACACCTGCCGCCGCTCTCGCTCAATCTGCTCAAGAACGGGCTGGTGCTGGCGGTGCTCGCGCCGGTGGCGCTGGTGGTCCATGCCGACGCCTGGCCCACGTTGCCGGCCGCCGAACTCGCCATCGTCATCGCCAGCGGCGTGATCGGTATCGCGCTGGCGGATACGCTGTATTTCCGCGCGCTCAACGAACTGGGCGCGGGCCGGATGGGTGTGATCGGCAATCTGTACAGCCCGCTGGTGCTGCTGCTGGGCTTTGTGTTCCTGGATGAGCGCCTCGGCGCCGGACAATGGATCGGCTTCGCGCTGGTGGGCCTCGGTGTCTTGCTGGTCAGTCGTCCGCCGGGCGAATGGAAAACCCATCCGCAGCACACCGCGCGCGGCATCATGATCGGACTGTCTGCGATCGCGCTGATGGCTATCGCCATCGTGATGGTGAAGCGCACGCTAGAAACGCAACCGTTGTTGTGGGTGACCCTGCTGCGACTGGCCGGTGCCGTCGTCGGCCTGCTGGTGGTCGCCACCCTGCCCACGATGCGCGCGCGTATGCGCTTCGTTCCTGCCGATGTCCCGTGGCGTCGCCTGCTGCTGGCCGCACTGATCGGCCAGGGGCTGTCCATGGTGTTGTGGCTGGGCGGCTACAAGTTCACCTCGGCCTCGGTCGCGGCGATCCTCAACGAGTCCGCTTCGGTGTTCCTGGTGGTGCTTGCAGCACTGTGGCTGCGCGAGCCGCTGGGCAAGCGGGCGTTCATCGGCGTGGTCCTCACGTTCAGCGGGATAGCCTGTATGCTCCTTGGCCGAGCGATGCCATGACCCCCACCCTTGCCCGCCCGCACTGCGAAGCCGATCCCGCCAAGCCTGGCCAGGTGCGGCTGGGTGGCGACTGGACGCTTTCGAGCGCGCTGGTAGTGGCCGAGGAACTTCGCGGCCTGCCCGAGGCGGTGACGCGCATCGACGCGACCGCGATCGACCGCATCGATTCGGCCGGCGTGCTGCAGCTGCTGCGCTTCGCCAAACGGCGTGGCATGGAACTCTCCGACATCGCCTTCCGCCAGGACCACCAGGCGCTGGTCAGCACCATCGAGGACGTGGCTGATGACCGTCCGCCGCGCAAGCGCGACTACGGCGTGCTGGCCGCGCTGTCGCGCCTGGGCTATCGCGTGCACGAGAACAAGCAGGAGATCGTCGCCCTGCTGAGCTTCACTGGCGAGAACCTGGTCAAGCTGGTGCGCATGGTGAAGGAGCCGCGCCGCTTCCGCCCCACGGCCACCGTGGCGCACATGGAAGCCGTCGGCCTGGACGCCGTGCCGCTGGTGATCCTGCTGTCGTACATGGTGGGCGCGGTGATCGCCTTCCTCGGCTCCACGGTGTTGCGCGATTTCGGCGCGGAAATCTACGTGGTGGAACTGGTGAGCATCGCGTTCCTGCGCGAGTTCGCCGTATTGATGACCGCCATCGTGCTGGCCGGCCGCACCGCCTCCGCATTCACCGCGCAGATCGGCGCGATGAAGAGCCGCGAGGAGATCGACGCCATCCGCACGCTGGGCCTGGACCCGATCGACCTGCTGGTCATTCCGCGCCTGATCGCACTGCTCGTCATGCTGCCGCTGCTGACCTTCATCTCGATGATGGCGGGCCTGGCCGGCGGCGTCACCGTCGGCGCATTCGACCTGGGCATTCCGCCGCAGATGTACATCGCACGCATGCACGACACCATCGAGGTGAAGCACTTCCTCGTGGGGCTGTCCAAGGCGCCGGTGTTCGCGCTGGTGATCGGCCTGATCGGTTGCCTGGAGGGCCTGCGCGTGGAAGGCACCGCACAGTCGGTGGGCGAACGCACCACCTCAAGTGTCGTGCAGACCATTTCGCTCGTCATCATCATCGACGCGCTCGCTGCGTTGTGGTTCATGCACATGGACTGGTGAGCATGGCCGACGACAACCCCATCATCCGCGTGCGTGGCCTGGTCAACCGCTTCGGCGAACAGACCGTGCACGAAGGCCTGGACCTGGACGTGCGCCGGGGCGAGATCCTCGGCGTGGTCGGCGGCTCGGGCACCGGCAAATCGGTGCTGATGCGTTCGATCCTCGGCCTGCGCCAGCCCGATGAAGGGCAGATCACGGTGCTCGGCGAGGATGCGCGCTCCGAAGACCCTGCCGCGCGCCAGCACATAGAACGCAACACCGGCGTGCTGTTCCAGGACGGCGCGCTGTTCTCCTCGCTGACCGTGGGCGAGAACGTGCAGGTGCCGCTGAAGGAGCATCACCCCGAGCTGCCCGACAGCTGGCGTTACGAGCTGGCGCTGCTCAAGGTCAAACTGGCGGGCCTGCCTGCCGATGCGCTCAACAAGTTGCCGTCGCAGTTGTCCGGCGGCATGCGCAAGCGCGCCGGCCTGGCGCGCGCGCTCGCGCTGGACCCGCCCCTCCTCTTCCTCGACGAACCCACCGCCGGCCTGGATCCGATCGGCGCGGCTGCGTTCGACCGGTTGATCAAGACGCTGCAGGAAGCGCTCGGGCTGACGGTGTTCCTGATCACCCATGATCTGGATACGCTGTACGCGATCTGCGACCGCGTCGCCGTGCTGGCTGACCAGCAGGTCGTCACCGTGGCGCCACTCAGCGAGGTCGAACGCTTCGACCACCCCTGGGTGCAGGAATATTTCCATGGTCCCCGCGCACGCGCCGCGCGCGATGGACAATCGGCCTACCGGCCACCCCACACGCAAACGGCGGTCTGATCGATGGAAACCCGTGCCAACTACGTGCTCATCGGCGCCTTCACACTGATCATCGCGGCCGCGCTGCTGCTGTTCGGGCTGTGGGCGGCCAAGTATTCGTCCGAACGCACCTGGCAGGAGTACCAGGTGGTGTTCCGCGAGGCGGTCACCGGTCTGTCGGTCGGCAGCCCGGTGCAGTACAACGGCATCGCGGTGGGTTCGATCACCAAGCTGTCGCTGGCGCCCAACGACCCGCGCCAGGTGATCGCGCGCATCCGCGTGGAGTCCTACACACCGGTGAAGACCGACACCCGCGCCAAGCTGGCCATCACCAGCCTGACCGGCCCCACCATCATCCAGCTGAGCGGCGGAACGCCGCAGGCGCCGGCGTTGACCACCGTGGACACGCGCGAAGCGCCGGTGATCCAGACGGCGCCCTCCGCGCTGCAGAACATCACCGACACCGCCAACCGGATCGTCGAGCGGCTCGACCAGGTACTCAGCGACAAGAACGTCGCTAGCATCACCGCCACGCTCGAAAACCTGGAATCGATGAGCAACTCGCTGGCCAGCCGCGAGGACGGGCTGGAGTCGCTGATCGTCAGCGCTCGCGACGCCGCGCAGAACCTCGACAAGACCCTGACCACCACCAACGGCACCATCGAGCGCCTGGACCAGAACTTGGTACGCGAGCTGCCCGACATCCTGGCCAAGCTGGAAAGCACGCTGGGCAAGCTGGACTCCGCCGCCGGCAACGCCGACGCGATCATTGGCGAGAACCGCGCGGCCATCAACAGCTTCGCCAACGACGGACTGGGCCAATTGGGCCCGACGCTCACCGAACTGCGCGGACTGGTGCGCGATCTGCGCCGCGTCAGCGACCGCCTCGAAGGCAATCCCGCGCGCTACCTGCTGGGCCGCGACGCACCCAAGGAGTTCGACCCGAAATGAAAGCGCTGCGCATCTCCCTGTGTGCCTCCCTGGCGGCGTTCGCGCTGGCTGGCTGCTCGATCCTCGGCAGCGAACAGCGCGACCCGGTGACGATCTACGCACCCGACATCCGCGTACCCGCGCGGGCCGAATGGCCGACGGTCGGCTGGTCCCTGGTGATCGCCAAGCCCACGGCCGCACGCGTGGTCGACAGCCCCCGCATCTCGGTGCGCCCGACGCCAGGTGAGCTGCAGGTCTATCGCGGCGTGTCGTGGGCGCAACCGGCGACCGAACTGGTGCAGGACGCGGTGCAGCGCACGCTGGAGGATTCCGGCCGCATCCCCGCCGTGGCCAGCGCCGACGCCGGCATCCTCGGCGACTATAAGCTGGTGATGGATGTGCGCCGCTTCGAGGCCGATTACGCCGGTGCCGCCCTGCCGTCGGCCGTGGTGGAGATCAACGCCAAGCTCGTCAGCAGCCGCGACCAACGCGTGGTGGCATCGCGCACGTTCCTCCAGCAGCAGCCGGCCACGTCCGTCGAGGTGGCCCAGGTGGCGCAGGCGTTCGATGGCGCGCTGACCGCCGCCACCGCGGAGCTGGTGGGTTGGTTGCTGGTGGCGGGCCGGGACGACGCCCCCCTGCGCCGCTGAACCGTCAGCGACGTCGGGCAGGATCCACGTGACGGAACGTCAGGTTGATCCTCGGCCCCAGCGGCCGCGTCGTACGCGGCAAGGCGTGCCGATAGAGGCGCTGGGTATCGCCCGACATCACCAGCAAGCTCCCGTGCGGTAGCGCGATCGCCGCGCGCATCGTCGCCTCCTGCCGGTGTTTCAGCAGGAACCGGCGTGGCGCTCCCAGGCTGATCGACGCGATTACCGGCTGGGGGCCCAGTTCCGGTTCGTCGTCGCTGTGCCAACCCATCGCGTCGCGCCCGTCCCGGTACAGGTTCGCCAGCACGCTGTTGAACGGCACGCCCAACTCAGCCTGCAACCGCAGCCGTAACGCGGACAGCGCATCCGTCCAAGCGAGTGGCGTGAAGGCCGTGCCCGAGTAGCGATACACCGCGTCCGCGTCGCCGATCCACGCGCTGAGTCGGGGCGAATCCACGTCGCGTCCGAACAGCCGGATGCGGTGCACGCTCCACGGCAAGGCATCGGTCAGCGCTTCGAACAGGCGATCCGCGGCATCCCCGGCAAGCCAGGCGGGCTGGAACCGCAAGGTAGCGCCGGGTAGCCCTGCGTCGGAGCCATCCGCAGGCAGCGGCAAGGGTATGGTCATGCCGGCGATGCTCGCGGATTTGCCCCGTCTCGCGCAAACGCCGAAAATACCGGGAGCCTAACGCCACGCTGGAGCCGAGACCGATGTCCGATGTCGAACGCGATGTAATGGAATACGACGTCGTGACCGTCGGCGCGGGCCCCGCGGGCCTGGCCTTCGCGATCCGGCTGAAGCAGCTGAACCCCGACATCTCGGTCTGCGTGATCGAGAAGGCGAGCACCATCGGCGCGCACATCCTGTCCGGCGCCGTGATCGAACCGCAGCCGCTCGACGCGCTGCTGCCCGGCTGGCGCGACAACCCGCCGCCGATCTGCGTGCCGGCCACGGACGACGAGTTCTGGTATTTCAGCAAGGACGGCGGCCGCAAGTTCCCCATGGTGCCGCCGGGCATGCGCAACCATGGCAACTTCATCGTCTCGCTGGGCGCGATGTGCGCCTGGCTGGCCCCGCAGGCCGAAGCGCTGGGCGTGGAGATCTACCCGGGCTTCGCCGCATCTGAAACGCTGCACGATGACGACGGCAAGGTCCTCGGCGTGCGCATCGGCGACATGGGCATCGCGAAGGATGGCAGCCACAAGCCAGGCTACACGCAGGGCATCGACATCCGCGCCAAGGTCACCGTGCTGGCCGAAGGCGCGCGCGGCCATCTGACCAAACGGCTGGTGAAGCGCTTCGCCCTGGACAAGGACAGCGATCCGCAGGCGTACTCGATCGGCATCAAGGAACTCTGGCAGGTGCCGGAAGGCCGCGTCACGCCGGGCAAGATCGTGCACACGCTTGGTTGGCCCGCCAGCAACGACATCTACGGCGGCAGCTTCCTGTACCACCTGGAAAACAACCAGATCGCACTGGGCTACGTCAGCGGTCTGGACTACAAGGACCCGGAATACAAACCGTGGGAGGCCTTCCAGCAATGGAAGAACCACCCGCTGATCAAACCGGTCCTGGAAGGCGGCAGCATCCTGTCCGCCGGCGCGCGCGCCATCGTCACCGGCGGCTGGCAGTCGCTGCCGAAAGTCGAAATGCCGGGCGCATTGCTGATCGGCGATACCGCCGGTCTGCTCAACGTGCCGAAGATCAAGGGCACGCACCAGGCGATCCGCAGCGGCATGCTGGCGGCCGAGCACCTAGTGGCATCGCAGCTGGCACCCGAAGGGTTCGACGCGAAGCTGCGCGATTCCGATGCGATGGCCGAGCTGAAGTCCGTGCGCAACATCAAGCCGGGCTTCAAGAAGGGCCTGTGGTTCGGCATGGCCAACGCCGCTTGGGAAACCGTCACCGGCGGCCTGTCGCCATGGACGCTGAAGGTGAAACCCGACTGGTCCTCGCTCGACAAGGTCGGCGAACACGAGGAACCCAAGCGCGATTACGTGGACCGCACGCTGGCGCCGCGCGATCGCCTGCAGGGCGTCTACTTCGCCGCCACCGAGCACGACGAAGACCAGCCCGTGCACCTGCGCGTGCACGACACGTCCGTGTGCGTCAGCCGTTGCGCCGCCGAGTACGACAACCCCTGCACGCGCTTCTGCCCAGCCGGGGTTTACGAAATCGTCGATAACGGCGACGGCAGACGCCTGCAGATCAATGCCGCCAACTGCGTGCACTGCAAGACCTGCGACATCAAGGACCCCTACCAGATCATCGACTGGGTGACGCCGGAAGGCGGTTCGGGGCCGAACTACCAGAACCTCTAGGAAGCCAGTGACGAATCCCCTGTCACGCCGCGTCCGCACCACGCTGTTCTATGCGCTGCGTGCCGCGTTCCGTCTAACCCCGATGCCACAGGCGACGCGCGATCGGTTGCGCCAACGCTTCCTCGACACGCGCGGCGATTGGGTCCCGGAAGGTCCCAAGGGCAAGGCGCCCGACGGCGCCCAGCCGCGCAGACCCTATGTCCGCTCGGATGAGCGCGCCATCGGTTACGTGCCCTACGAGAAGGACGAACTGCCGGATCCCTTGCCTGCCACGCTGGTCGCGTTCTATCTGCCGCAGTTCCACACCATTCCCGAGAACGACGCATGGTGGGGCAAGGGCTTCACCGAATGGCGCAACGTCACCCGCGCCCTGCCGCAGTTCGAGGGCCACTACCAGCCCAAACTCCCCGGCGATCTCGGGTTCTACGATCTGCGCAATGTCGAGGTGATGCATGAGCAGGCACGCCTGGCACGCGAGTACGGCATCAGCGCATTCTGCTTCTACTTCTACTGGTTCGGCGGCAAGACGTTACTGGAAACACCGCTGCGCAACTGGCTCAACGACAAGACCATCGACCTGAAGTTCTGCCTGTGCTGGGCGAACGAGAAATGGACCCGCACCTGGGATGGCCGCGGAAATGAAATCCTGATCGACCAGCAGCACTCGCCCGAGGACGATATCGCGTTCATCGAGCATGTGGCGGAGTACATGCGGGATCCACGCTATCTGCGTGTGGATGGAAAGCCCGTGCTTCTTGTCTACCGGCCCGGAGTGTTTCCGGACATGAAGGCGACTGCCGCACGGTGGCGGGCGTGGTGCATCGCACAGGGGCTGGGAGAAATACACCTCGCCTACGTGCAGTCGTTCGATAGCGTGGATCCACGCGCGATTTCCTTCGATGCCGCCGTGCAATTCCCGCCCCTGCGCTGGAATGCCCCCCCGCTGGCCGCCACGGTCGATCTGATCAATCCAAGTTATTCAGGCCAACTGATGGATTGGCGCGGCATAGCTCCTGCGTTCAGCCAACCGTCAGCGCCTCCCTACCGGTTACATCAAGGCGTCAGTCCTGGCTGGGACAATGAAGCTCGACGTCCCGGCCGCGGCAGGTGTTTTCTGGGTGCTTCGCCGGATTACTACGGAAAGTTCCTGGCAGACGCGATTGCGTCTACCCGATCCCAGCGGATGCCGGGGCCCATTTTCATCAATGCATGGAACGAATGGGCAGAAGGAGCGGTGCTCGAACCGGACGCAAGACATGGCTACGCCTACCTCGATGCGACCCGAAGGGCGTTACGCCCGCTCCTACCCGCCGAAGCGCGCCCATGCGCGATCGTGCACGCGTGGTATCCCGAGGCGCTGGACGACATCGTCCAGGCGCTCAAGAGCAGTGGGATCGACTGGCGCATCATCGTCACCACCGCGCCCCAGGTCCTTACGGAGATCAGCAGAAGTCTGGAGTCCAGCGGGCTCGAATATGAGCTCTGCGTATTCGAGAATCGCGGGCGGGATATCCTGCCCTTCCTGAGAACGGCGCGTCGGCTCCTTGATACGGGATCCGATCTTGTATTGAAGCTGCACACCAAGCGCTCGACCCATCGGGACGACGGCGATGCTTGGCGAAAGGAACTCTTGAGTCAGCTGGCGGGCGGCGGCAGGGCATCAAGGATCCGCGATGCGATGGAGCGTGCGCCAGAGATAGGCCTCGTGGGGCCGGCGGCGCACGTCTTGTCCCTGAGCGAGTACATGGGCGCGAACGCACGTGAGGTGTCTGCTCTCGCCGCGCGTATGGGCGCGCATCCGCCGGTCGGGGAATACCGTTTCGTTTCAGGCAGCATGTTCTGGGCACGGTTGTCCGCGCTGCGGCCCCTGCTCGAGTTGGACTTCCTGGAGTCCGAGTTCGTCGTAGAGCAAGGACAGACCGATGGCACGATGGCGCATGCCGTGGAGCGTGCCGTCGGCATCAGCGCGGCCGTGATGGGCTATCGACTGGAAAGCATTGAACAGCTGATGGGCGAGCCGGCGCTACCGACCGACCGGCGATACGCATACGCCAATCGATCCTGAAGCGACTCGGACGCGGCGAAATGCCGCCTTGCGTGACCCGCATCGACGCCAGGGTGCCCAGAAACGACAACGCCATGGTGTGAGCCATGGCGTTGTGTGTGCAACTGCGGAGATCGCTATCAGCGACGCAGCAGTTTCCATCCGGTCGGGAAGTTGGGTGCAACGACGCCCGTAAAGGACGTGCCCTGCGACTGCCAGATCTGGATCAACGTGTCGTTCGTCCACAGGACGTCAGCACGCCCGTCCCCGTTGTAGTCGGCGACCTGGATGGGCTTCCACGTCGACGCAGCGGCAAACCCGTGGCCGGACAGTCGCGTACCGCCCGACATACGCCACACGGCAACTTCGCCGGTCGCATTGAAGCGCCAGAACAGGTCGTCGCGGTTGTCGCCGTCCATGTCGCCAATGCCGAACAACGTCCAGCCCGTCGGGTATGCCGGCATCGTAGCGCCCGAGAACCCGCTGGCCGTACCCAGCCACGCCTGGATCTGAGTGCCGTCGTACCAGATCAGGTCGAGTCGGTTGTCGGCATTGAGGTCACCCGAGGCGAGGACATTCCACGTCGGGCCAGCAGCATACGAGGCGCTGCCAATGATGGTCGTGCCATTCATCAACCAGATCGAGATCTGCGTCTTGGCTTCGTCGCGCCAGACGAGGTCGGCGCGGCCGTCTCCGTTCACGTCACCGACCGCCACGATATCGTACCCAGCCGGGTAGCTACGCATGGTGTAAGCGGTCATGCCGCCGGCGTGGTTGTCCCAGAGCTGCATGCCGTCGTAATCGCTCCAGATGAAGTCCAGGCGCCCGTCACCACGGAAGTCGCCGCTCGCAATCAGTTTCCAAGCTGTTCCCATCCCATAACCTACGCCGCCAAGCTTCGTACCACCATTCATCGTCCAGTAGGCGAATTGGCTACCGTCAGCCAGCATCCACAGCAGGTCGGACCGTGCGTCGCCGTTGGTATCGATCGACTTCGCATCAAGCAGGTCGGGCGGAGTCGGTGTGGTGTGGGGCACAACCGTCGCGCGGAACGTTGCCACCACCGGAATCGTCTGGTTCAAGCTACGCGCATTGTCCTCGCTGTTGGCCACGCCACAGGCCAGATTGGCGCTGGGGCCGCAGGTGGTCTTGAGCGGGGTGGAAAAGATGCGGTGCGCGAGCTGACCGGTATCACCATACGCCATCACGGTGTAGAAGTTACCGGCATTCGCCGCGGTCTTGTAACCGAAGGAGTAGGGATAGCGGCCATAAAGCAAGCCATTGGAAGAGTTCAACGAGTTGGCGCGATCGTGTGCCGAACCCATCAGGTGCGCGGCCTCGTGGACCAGGGTTTCGTCCGCGCAATAGTAGGTCTTGCCGTCCGTGCCCTGGTCGTAACCGTCGCTGATGACGGCGTAGCCCCACGAAGCGTCTGCAGCCGTGATCGCCGTCTGGTTCGCGCCATTCAGCCACGCGATACCGCAGCCCTCGTTTTCGGGGGTATTGAACTTGCGGACCAACACGGCAATGTCGGCGCCGTACTGATCACGCGCTGTCCGCAAAGGGGCGAGACTCGCGGGGACCGTCACCGGGGACTGGCCATTGCTGCCCGTCAGCTCGGACAGCGCCGTCTGGTTGGTATTGGTGTTGGTGTAGCTGACCTGCACCGCATTGACGATACGCAGGTAGCCGTTGATGTCACTGTTCACGAACGCCTGGTTGCCCACCTGGATCAGATAGACCAGACGTGTTGCCGCGCCGGAAGCGCCGCCGTTGGCGGTAGCGAACTCGGGGGTATAGCCGATGGCGACGTCGATCGTGTTTGCACCCGTCTGAGGTGCTCCCTGCGCAACGGCGGTCGCACCCTGACTGACCTGGGCCGACTGCACGGCCGCGCCCATCGAGGAGCGGAGCGCCGCCGCTTCGGGCACCATCACGTCGACATGGCCCTTCGTGGCCGAAACGACCTTGGATGGATCGGTCTGGACAGCGAATACGGTGCCGTTGCGCGTCTGCAGGCTCAGCGCCGGCTTGCCGTTGGCCTGAGGAATGGAACCGAAGACCGCTTTCTCACCGAAGGTGATGATGGCTTCCTGCTTCTGGTCGCCACCGACGACGCGACCGATCCACGTCCAGTTGCCATCGATTTCTTCCACGTGGCGCTCGTAGCGCAGCTTCACCTGGCTCCCGTCCGGGGCCGGGACGGTCATTTCGCCGTCGGCGATGCCCTTGAATGCGTGCGCCTCGCTGATCGAGGTTGGGTACCACGTATAGGCGCCTTCCTGCTTGGCAGGCGTCGCCTTGTTGGGGTAGGCCAGCAGTGCGCCCCGATCAGGAGCGTTTGCGATGGACGCGCCAATCGCACGGGCCAGCGGCAACGCCATCGGCAACTTGCCGGTCGCCTTGCTGGCTGCGACACCCCGCATCCCTGCAACCCCTGAATCGGGGCTTTCTCCACTGCACCCGGCCAAAGCCAATACCAAGGCGCAAGCGCCAATGCGGAGTTTCATACGTACCCTCAAGAAAAAACAGTTGGAGCCCCTGAACGGACACTATAGCCCAGGCCGAGGAAATGAAAACAGCCAAGTCGGTCTACTTGGCTGGTTATCGGCAGCAGGACGTACAGCTGAAAGTCAGAAGCGTCCAAGCCCTGTGACGGGCGGAGAATTGACGTACGTCACGCAGGACGCAGGCAGTCGGTCAAACTGTGGTGGAGAAAGTGACGCCTGTCTTGGCCTGCAGTTCGGCCTCCGTCACACCATCCGCCGCCTCGACCAGCATCAGGCCCTGCGGGGTCACGTCGAACACCGCCAGATCGGTAATGATCCGGTCGACCACGCCCACGCCGGTCAGGGGCAGGTCGCATTGCGGGAGGATCTTGTGGCTTCCGTCCTTGGCCACGTGCTCCATCAGAACGACGATGCGCTTGACGCCGGCGACCAGGTCCATGGCACCGCCCATGCCCTTGACCATCTTGCCCGGGACCATCCAGTTCGCCAGGTCGCCCTTGTCGGTCACCTGCATCGCACCCAGCACAGCCAAGTCGATGTGGCCGCCACGGATCATGGCGAAGGAGTCGTGGCTGCCGAAATAGCTGGCTCCAGCGCGGGCGGTGACGGTCTGCTTGCCGGCGTTGATGAGGTCGGCGTCCACCTCGTCCTCGGTCGGAAACGGGCCGATCCCGAGCAGGCCGTTCTCGGACTGCAGCCAGACGTCCACGCCGGCGGGAATGTGGTTGGCGACCAGCGTCGGCAGGCCGATGCCCAGGTTCACATAGGCGCCGTCGGTCAGTTCGCGTGCGGCGCGCTGCGCCATCTCATCGCGGGTCCAGGGCATCACTTGTCTCCTTGGCGAACGGTGCGCTGCTCGATGCGCTTCTCGGGGGTCGGGTTATGGACGATGCGGTCCACGTAGATGCCTGGCAGATGGACGTGATCGGGGTCGATCGCGCCCACCTCCACCACTTCCTCGACCTCGGCGATGCAGACCTTGCCGGCCATGGCGCAGGCCGGATTGAAGTTGCGCGCGGTCTTGCGGAACACCAGATTGCCGGCCTTGTCGGCCTTCCAGGCCTTGACCAGCGACACGTCAGCAGCGAGCGCGGTTTCCATGACATACCAGTGCTCGCCGAACTGGCGGGTTTCCTTGCCTTCCGCCACCACCGTGCCGAAGCCGGTGCGGGTAAAGAACGCGGGGATGCCCGCACCACCGGCGCGCAGGCGCTCGGCCAGCGTGCCCTGCGGATTGAATTCCAGCTCCAGTTCACCCGAGAGGAACTGGCGCTCGAATTCCTTGTTCTCGCCCACGTAGGACGAAATCATCTTCTTGATCTGCCGGGTCTCCAGCAGCAGGCCCAGGCCGAAGCCGTCGACACCCGCGTTATTGGAGATCGCCGTCAGCCCTTTCGCGCCGCTGTCCCGGAGCGCGCCGATCAGCGCCTCGGGGATGCCGCACAAGCCGAAGCCGCCGACGGCCAGGGTCTGGCCGTCCGCCACGACGCCGTCCAGCGCAGCCGCTGCGCTGGGGTAGAGCTTTTGCTTGCCTCCGGAGGCCGGGTTACCCGCCATGGCGCGATCCATTCGTGAGGAAAGTCCGCATTCTACCCAGCCACCCCGAAGCGACACAGGTACTTTCGGGCAATGGGAATCCCGTATGGGACGTGCGCGTACACTTCCGGCATGAGAACCGTCGCCCTCGTCACCGCCGTCGCTGCCACCGGGCATGACGATGACCTCGTTCCCCTGCTAGACGCCTGCGCCGATGCCGGACTGCATGCCCGCGCCGTGGCCTGGGACGATCCCACCGTGCATTGGGGACGCTTCGACACGGTGCTGTTGCGCTCGCCTTGGGACTACACCGAACGGCTGCCCGAATTTCTCGCATGGGCAGAACAGGTGGATCGCGTGACCACGCTGTTGAACCCGCTGAACGTGGTGCGCTGGAACACCGACAAGCACTATCTGGCCGACCTGGCCGCGGTCGGCATCCCCACGGTGCCGACGTCATTCGTGGAGCCGGACGCCGAGCCCATGGATGCACTGGCCCGCTTCCTCGAGGCGTTCCCGGACAACGAGGAGTTCGTGGTCAAGCCTGCGGTCAGCGCGGGCGCGCGCGACACCCAGCGGTACCGTCGCGACCAGCAGTTCGCCGCCGGCAACCATATCGCCCGCCTGCTCGACCAGGATCGCAGCGTCATGCTGCAGCCTTATGTGGCCACGGTGGACGCGGCTGGCGAAACCGCCCTGGTCTATTTCGACGGACGGTTCAGCCACGCGCTCCGGAAAGGCGCGCAGCTGCCCCCTGGAGAAGCCGCGCGGCAGGCGCCCATGGCCGCAGGCGACATCATCGCGCGCGATGCCCTGCCTTCGGAGCTCGCCCTCGCCGAGCGCATCCTGGCTGCGACGGCCCGCCTGCGGCAGCTGGATGCCCCACTGTCGTATGCACGCGTCGACCTGCTGCCCGGTCCGGACGGACATCCCTGCCTGCTCGAGCTGGAACTGACCGAACCCTCGCTGTTCTTCGACCAGGCCCCCGGCAGCGCCGCACGGTTTGCCGCGCTACTGGCGGAACGGCTTGCAGACGCCACCGTACGGGCTCGCATGGACAGGGCCTGACGGCTAAAATCGACGTTCTGCCCTCGGCCAGCCGCCGCGGCCGGGCCTCACCGTCGCATACAGGAATTCCCGCAGGATGAAGATTCTCGTCGCCTACAAGCGCGTGGTGGACTACAACGTCCGCATCCAGGTCAAGCCGGACGGGTCCGGCGTGGTCACCGACGGCGTCAAGCTGTCCCCCAATCCCTTCGACGAGATCGCGCTGGAAGAAGCCCTGCGCCTGCGCGATAAGGGCATCGCCACGGAAGTCGTGGTCGCCACCATCGCTCCCGCCGACGCCCAGGCCCACCTGCGCAACGGCCTGGCCATGGGCGCCAACCGTGCCATCCACGTGGTCACCGACCAGGCCATCCAGCCGCTGACCGCCGCCCGTACCCTGCTGAAGCTGGTCGAAAAGGAGTCGCCGGACTTGGTGATCCTCGGCAAGCAGGCCATCGACGACGATGCCAACCAGACCGGCCAGATGCTTGCCACGCTGTGGGGCCGTCCGCAGGCGACGTTCGCAGGCAAGCTCGACATCGCCGACGGCAAGGCCACCGTGGTCCGTGAGGTCGATGCCGGCCTGGAAACGCTCGAGGTCGACCTGCCCGCGGTCGTCACCACCGACCTGCGCCTCAACGAACCGCGCTTCATCAAGCTGCCCGACATCATGAAGGCCAAGAGCAAGCCGCTGGAAACCCTGCAGCTGACCGACCTCGGCGTCGAATCCGCCGATACGCACAAGACCACGCACTACGCCCCGCCTGCCAAGCGCAGCAAGGGCGTCATGGTGAAGGACGCGGCCGAACTGGTCGCCGCACTCAAGCAGAAGGGGTTGCTGTAATGGCCAAGGTTCTCGTCATCGCCGAACACCTGGACGGCAAGCTCAACGCTTCCACCGCCAAGACCGTCAGCGCCGCCACCGCCGTGAACGCCGACGCCATCGACGTGGTCGTGCTGGCCGCCGACCCGACCGCCATCGCCGCCGACGCCGCGCAGATCGCCGGTGTCGCCAAGGTGCTGACCGTCGCCCATGCCGCCAATGCGAACGCCATCGCCCAGGTGCTGGCCCCGCAGATCGCCAAACTCGCCGCGGGCTACACACACGTGTTCGCGCCGTCCACCACGTTCGGCAAGGACCTGCTGCCCTGCGTCGCCGCCCTGCTCGGCGTCAACCAGGTCTCCGACCTGATGGCCTTGGAAGGCACGCACACCTTCAAGCGCCCGATCTACGCCGGCAACGCGATCATCACCGTTGAAACTCCGGCCGACCAGACCGTCGTCGCCACCGTTCGCACCGCCTCCTGGCCGGAAGCCGCCAAGGGCGGTAGCGCGGTCGTCGAAGCGGCAAACGTGGACGCTACGCTCCCTACCCACACTCGCTACGTCGGCCTGGCCGCCGGCAAGTCCGACCGCCCCGACCTGCAGAGCGCCAAGCGCGTTGTCTCCGGCGGTCGCGGCGTTGGATCGGCCGAGAACTTCAAGGTGATCTACGCCCTGGCCGACAAGCTGGGCGCGGCCGTCGGCGCATCACGCGCCGCCGTGGACGCCGGCTACGTGCCGAACGAGCTCCAGGTCGGCCAGACCGGCAAGATCATCGCGCCCGAGCTGTACGTGGCCGTCGGCATTTCCGGCGCCATCCAGCATCTGACCGGCATCAAGGACGCCGGCACCATCGTCGCGATCAACAAGGACGGCGAAGCGCCGATCTTCGAAATTGCGGATATCGGGCTGGTGGGGGATCTGTTCCAGCTGCTGCCTGAACTCGAAGCCGCGCTGGCTTCCTGATCCGCACGACCATCCTGCTTCGACCTCCTCCAAAGGAATCTTCCGAATGAATCGCGTGAAGTTCACCATTCTTGCGCTTGTGATCGCCGCTTCGTTGGCCGCCTGCAATGGGCAACAAAGTGGCACGCCCGGCGAGCCGACCGAACCCGTCGCCGCCACACCCGCCGAGGCTCCCGCCGATCCACGCACTGTCAACGAAGCGATCCCCGCCGAAAACTTCCTCGTGCATCTCAGCAAAGCCGGCGAACCCCAGCCCTCGGCCGACGGCGCGAGCCTGGATATCCAGGTGAAGGTGGCCAATCCGGGGACGCAGGGCGTGTCCGGTCAAGGAAAGATGCCGGTGAATCTGGGCATCCAGATCCTCGGCGAAGGAGACAACGCGGATGGACCAGGGGGCCTGCGTGAATTCGTGCGCGTGCCCCTGCCCTACATCGCCGGCGGCAGCGAAGCGACCGTGCCCGTCACGGTGCCATTCGATCCCCGCCTCGACGGACGCAAGGTCCGCATTGCCTTGGTCCAGGAGGGGGCACGCTGGTACGAGACGAGCGAGTACGGCGCGATCGACCTGGGCCCCCTGAAAATCTGCGAGGCCCGCCTCTGCGACCCGTCCGCCACGCCCACTTCCCCCTGAACGCGGCGCCCGTTCCCAACGCATCCATGACTTATTCCAATCTTTCCTGTTTCAAGGCGTACGACGTCCGCGGCCGTGTTCCCGAAGAGTTGAACGACGACATCGCGTACTGGATGGGCGAAGGCATGGCAACGATCCTGGGACCCGGCCCCGTGGTCCTCGGACGCGATGTCCGCACCACGAGCGCCGCGCTCCAGGATGCGTTGGCCAAGGGCCTGGCTTCCCAGGGTCGTGAAGTGATCGACATTGGCCTGTGCGGGACCGAAGAGGTGTACTTCCAGACCGCGCATCTGGCTGCCGCCGGCGGCGTCATGGTGACCGCCAGCCACAATCCGATGGGTTACAACGGAATGAAGTTGGTGCGTGAGCAGGCCCGGCCGATAAGCGGCGACTCCGGCCTATCCGTCATCCGCGAGCACGTGGCGGCCCGACTCGCAGCCGGCGTCGCGCCCGCTGCCGGTCCGCCAGCGCCCGTCCGCCAGCACCTGGACAAGTCCGCCTATATCCACCACCTGCTGGGTTACGTCGATCGCGAGCGCCTCAAGCCCCTCCGCATCGTCGTGAATGCGGGGAACGGCAGTGCGGGACCCATCATCGACCTGCTGGCGCCCCACCTGCCCTTCGAATTCGTGCACGTGCACCATGAACCGGACGGGCTATTCCCGAACGGCATCCCCAATCCCCTGCTGCCAGAGAATCGAAGCGCGACGACGGATGCCGTGCAGCGCCACGATGCGGATATGGGGCTCGCCTGGGACGGCGACTTCGACCGTTGCTTCTTCTTCGACAGCGACGGTCGCTTCATCGAGGGATACTACCTTGTCGGACTGTTCGCGCAGGCGATCCTGCGGCATACGCCAGGCGCGCGCATCATCCACGACCCGCGTTTGACGTGGAACACCGTGGAGATGGTCGAGGACGCCGGAGGCGTGCCCGTCATGAGCAAGACCGGGCATGCCTTCATCAAGGAACGGATGCGCGCCGAGAATGCGGCATACGGCGGCGAGATGAGCGCACATCACTACTTCCGGGATTTCTTCTATTGCGATTCCGGCATGATTCCCTGGTTGCTGGTAGCAGCCCTACTGTCGGGAAGCGGCGCGACCCTGGCCGAAATGGTCGAGGAACGCATGCGCGCGTTCCCTTGCAGCGGTGAGATCAATTTCAAGGTCGACGATGCCACGGCCGTCACCGCGCGCATCCTCGATCATTTTTCGCCCCTCGCGCCCGTGCTGGACCATACCGACGGCGTGAGCGCAGATTTCGGAAGCTGGCGCTTCAATCTCCGAAGCTCCAACACCGAGCCGCTGCTGCGTTTGAACGTCGAAGCACGGGCCGATCCCGTACTGCTGCACGAGCGTACGCAGGAGATCTCGGCGCTCATACGGAATGACCTACACCCTCGTTGATCAGGATCGATCCATGTTGCCCATTCTTCCGGTTATCTTGTCTGGCGGGTCCGGCACCCGCCTCTGGCCCCTGTCCCGCGAGGCCTATCCCAAGCAGTTCCTGCCGCTCGTCGCGGACGGCGAGGACACCATGCTCCAGGCGACATGGAAGCGTGCGGCGCCCGTCGCAGGGCGCGCGCCCATCGTCGTCGCCAATGTCGAGCATCGTTTCATGGCGGCCGAGC
Organism: Pseudoxanthomonas sp. YR558; assembly: GCF_900116385.1. Taxonomy (NCBI): domain Bacteria; kingdom Pseudomonadati; phylum Pseudomonadota; class Gammaproteobacteria; order Lysobacterales; family Lysobacteraceae; genus Pseudoxanthomonas; species Pseudoxanthomonas sp. YR558. Next base: position 1,516,139 of record NZ_FPCI01000001.1, read on the forward strand.
AGCTGCGCGAGAGCGGCACCACGCCTGAAGCCTTGGTCCTCGAACCCTGTGGACGCAATACCGCGCCCGCCATCGCGGTCGCCGCGTTGATCGCTACCCGCGAGGGCCAGGATGCGCTGCTGCTCGTGCTGCCGTCGGATCATGTCATCCGTGACGACCATGCCTTCCATGCGGCCGTCCATATGGCCGCGACGCATGCGGATGCCGGCAAGCTGGTGACGTTCGGCATCGTACCCACCGGCCCGGAAACGGGCTACGGCTACATCAAGGCCAAGAAGGGCGGCGGCGTCATGGACGTCGAACGCTTCGTCGAGAAGCCCGATCTGGACAACGCCCAGCGCTACGTCGCGTCCGGCGATTACTACTGGAACAGTGGCATGTTCCTTTTCAAGGCCTCCACCTATCTTTCCGAATTGCGCGCGTTCAATCCGCAGATCGTCTCTGCCTGCGAGGCGGCGCTCGCCGACGCGGCGCGCGACACCGACTTCATCCGCCTGGCACCCGAAGCTTTCGCGGCCAGCCCGAGCGACTCGATCGACTACGCCGTCATGGAGAAGACCACCCGCGCCGCTGTAGTGCCGCTGGATGCAGGCTGGAGCGATCTCGGCTCGTGGACTGCCCTGTGGGAGGTCTCGGACAAGGACGATCGCGGCAATGCCCACCATGGAGACGTCATCCAGATCAACTGCACCGATACGTACGCGTACGGCAACCGTTTGATCGCAATGGTGGGCTTGAAGGACACCATCGTGGTCGAAACCGACGACGCGATCATGGTGGGCCATCGGGACAGCATGCAGGACATCAAGGAAATCGTGTCTCGGATAAAGCGCGACGGCCGCAGTGAGGCCGCCGCACACCGGAAGGTATATCGTCCGTGGGGCGCCTACGATTCGATCGACAACGGCACACGCTTCCAGGTCAAACGCATCACGGTCAAGCCAAACGCGACCTTGAGCCTGCAGATGCACCACCATCGCGCGGAACATTGGATCGTGGTGAGCGGCACGGCTGAAGTGACGAGGGGAGACGAGGTCGTACTGCTTACCGAGAACCAGAGCACCTACATCCCGCTGGGCGTCACCCACCGCCTACGCAACCCCGGCAAGTTGCCGCTGGAACTGATCGAAGTGCAATCGGGCAGCTATCTGGGCGAGGACGACATCGTCCGGTTCGAAGATTCGTATGGTCGGGCCTGACCGACGAGAAGGACAGTTGAGCGACGACGAAGCCCGCGCCGCCATCGATGCGCAGCTACCCCGGCGCCGGTGCTCGGCGGGCGTGGTGTTGCGCGATGCGCGCGGCGCGATTCTGTTGGTGAAACCTGCCTATCGGCCAGAATGGATGATTCCCGGAGGCGTCGTGGAAGCAGGCGAAACGCCGGCCCAGGCCGCCATCCGTGAGGTGCGGGAGGAAACCGGGCTGGACGTGCAGCTGACCGGACTGCTGTGCGTCGACGCGGTGAACGCGCAAGACGGATTCTCCGAATCGATCCACTTCCTCTTCTCGGCCCGCACGCGACAGCAAGACCAGTCCTTGCGTGCCGACGGCGTGGAGGTGCTGCAGGTGCGATTCACGGAAACGGAAACGGCCTTGACGCTGCTCCCCGCCGCGACCGCGCGCCGCGTACGCGAAGCGTTATCGGCATCCGTGGGATACTACGAAGGCGGTCAGCTGGCCCTGTCATTCTCGACCGGCTACCTGCCCTGATCCATCTCGCCACCGGGACGCAGCCATGACGAAGGAAAAGGTCGACTTCGACCAATACACCGACAACTACAACGCACTGCTGCGCGAAGGAACGCAGTTCTTCTCCGCCAATGAAGAATACTTCGCCCGCTACAAGGTCGACGTCGTGCGGGACATGGTCAGCACCCCGGTCAAGCGCGTGCTTGAGTACGGCTGCGGCATTGGCCGTAACGTCCCGTTCCTGCAACAGGCGTTTCCCGGCGCGGAGGTCATCGGCACCGATATCTCTGCTGCCAGCCTGGAAACCGCTCGGCACGACATGCCCGATGTCCGTTTCGAGGTGGAACGCGAAGACCTGGAAATCGGCCAGTTCGACCTGATCTTCGTCGCCGGCGTTTTCCATCACATTCCCCAGGGCGAGCGGGCGGGCGCGATGGACACCATCGCGCGTCGGCTGACGGCCAACGGCTCCGCGTTCGTCTTCGAACACAACCCCTACAACCCGGTTACACGCCGCATCGTCAACAACTGTCCCTACGACGCGGACGCGGTGCTGCTGAAACCGTCGGAATTGCGCGGCCTGTTCTCCGGCGCCGGCATGAGACCGAGCGCCAAAGAGTACTGCCTGTTCATTCCCCCGCGATTGTCGGCGCTTTCCGGCCTGGAGAAGTACCTGGGATGGCTGCCGCTCGGCGGTCAGTACTGGGTGCGCGGCGACCGCACGTAATGTCGCAGTTCATTCGGTTCGTCATGGTCGGCGTGTTCAACACGCTGTATGGCTTTGCGATCATCTTCGCCTGCATGTACTGGCTTGGGCTGGGCACCTTCGTCAGCAACGCGATCGGCTATGTATGCGGACTGATAACGTCCTACGTGCTGAATCGCGTTTTCACGTTCAAGAGCGAGGCCACTGGGCCCGGCGAAGCCATGCGTTTCCTCGTCGTGTTCGTCGTGGCGTACGTCGCCAACCTGGCACTGCTATACGCGTGCGTGCATTGGGCCGGCATCCATGCAGGACTCTCCCAAGTCATTGCCGGCGCGGCCTATGTAGCCGCGTCGTTCCTGCTCAACAAGTTCTACGTATTCCGCCAGCACCATCCCGTCGGGCCGGATGCGCGGGAACCCTCCCCTTAAACGACGCCACGGTCGGCGGACCCGCTCGTCAAAGCCTGTCGTCCAGCGATTTTCCCGTCTCGCGATGCGAGAAGCCGGGAACCACGCTTTGGATGGCGTCAACGATTCCCTGCTTGTCGACAGCGCCATCGACGCGCTGAACCGCGTCTTCAAGCAACGAGATGACATCCCTAGTCAGCGCCTGCGTAGGGACATGCTTCACCGCCGCAAGGGTTTGGAGCCCACTATCGATGAGCGATTCGTCCTGACCGACGAACTCCTCGTAGGGCTTCTCGCCACTTGTGTCAAGCGGCGTCAGCAGCAGAGGATAGCGACCTTCGGCCACGAGTGAATCAATCGCCGCCCGAGCCTCGGACTCCTCCTCGAAAAACACGGGCTCGTAGCCGGCGCATTCGAGCACCCTCGATGCCACCTCTTCAAGCAGCTGGAGTTCGCTGCGTGGATCCAGGCGAGGGAACAGTACCGAATCCGGCTGACCCAGCATCGAGGCGAGCAGGCAGATCTCACCGGACTCCGCCTGGGATACGAAATAGCGTCGCGTATCGCGTGGCGCAGCCAGTGGCTGGCGTTTCGCCAAGCGCGACAAGAAGCCCTGCAAGAGGCTCCCATTGGAAAATGCAACGTTGGCGAACCTCGCCGTGGTGCGCGTTCCAGGCACAGCGAGCGCCTCATCGAACACCACATCCTCCATCAATCGCTTGCTCGCTCCCATCAAACTGGTGGGATTGGCCGCTTTGTCGGTGGACACGGCAAAGTAACGCTCTCCGTGCCCACCCTTCTGCAACCACTGGCGGAAGCGGATGTGGCGGACCACATTGGTGTCGATCATCTGCAACAGCGAATAGACGTCCTTTTCCGAGCGCACGTGCTTCAACGCCGCGAAGTTCAACACGATGTCGAAACGCTCGGTATCCATCAAGTACCGACCCATCACCGGCGACCCGTAGTCGAGCGGCAGCGTGCGGAACTCTGTGACGGACAGCCCGCCGGGGCGTCCGCGCAAGTCGCGCACGAGTTCGGCAAGGTAGTTCTCGCTCTGGTCCACGATATGAAGCGCCGACGGCGCCAGATCGGCGATAAGCATAGTCGTCGCCGACCCGATGGTCCCGCCTCCACCCACTACCAGGACACGCCGTCCTTGGACGGCATCACGCAGCGCCGCTCGCTGCTCAATCAGATCCGGACGGAAGTGCGACTGGTCGCGCTTGAGCACCGCGTGATCGAGCGCCGTCTGGTCCAAGCTGATTGTGTTCATTGGCGCGTTCCCAAGTGATCCGTTGTGTTGGCACCGGCCTCGAGGCCAGCGCCCTTCCCATGATGCTCAGCCACGATGTAGCGAGGACGTTGCTTCACTTCGTCGAACACTTGGCCAAGGTACTCGCCGATGATGCCCATGAAGAACAACTGCATGCCGCCGAGCAACGCCATGAACGTGATGATGGACGCCCAGCCGGGGACGTCGATCTCCCCGACAAGATAGGCCAGCACCAGCGAGGCCCCAGCGAGCAGACTGAGCGCCGACATCGCTAGGCCCGCGATCGTGCACAGCCGCAACGGGGTCTTCGAGAACGAACTGATGCCCTGCAGCGCGAAGTTGAAGAGAATGCCAGGACGGTAGTTCGATGCCCCGTGCTCGCGCTTGAGCGGCTGGAACTCGACGTGGGCGACGTTGAATCCCACCCAAGCCACAAGACCGCGCAGAAACGCGTTGCGCTCTTTCAGGTGGTCCCGCAACACCTGGACAACGCAGCGATCCAACAAGCGATAGTCCGCCGCGCCGCCCCGCAGCTCGATGGAACCGATGCTGGACAGGATGCGGTAGAACCATGCCGATGTGGCACGCTTGAGCAGGCCGGTCTCTGCGCCGTCCTGACGAAGCGTCTGCACTATCTGAGCACCACCCTCCCATTTCTCCACAAGTGTCGCGATCAATTCCGGAGGATGCTGTCCGTCGCTGTCCAGCATGACCAGCGCGTCCGCGTCAGAGGCATCGATGCCCGCCAACAACGCAGCCTGGTGGCCAAATCGGCGCGACATCACGATGACCTCCACATCCGGATCCCGGGCTGCCAGATCTGCCAGGATGGCCTCGCTGCGGTCGCCCGCGGGATCGACGACGTACATGTAGCTCAACGCGTAGCGCTGGCGCAGCGATTTCGTCGCGGCAACGAGCTTGCCGTGGAATTCGGCGATGCCGGCCTCCTCCCGGAAAACTGGACAGAGAATCTGGATTCTTCTCACGATTGAAACCCTTCGATGACGCGCTGAATCCCGTCTTCGAGCGAGACGCGAGGCGCCCACCCGGATTCCTGGCGAAGCAGCGCAGTGTCGGCGACGACGTCCTGAATCTCGTTTGTCCGTGGCTGACCCACCGCACGCACGCGTTTGCGCGATCCCGTGCGACGCAGCACCACGTCCACCACCTCGCTGACGCTGTGCGATACGCCGTGCCCGACATTGTAGATGCGGAAAGTTTCGCGCGGCATCGCATGCAACAGCGCATCGACCGCGTCATCCACGTACAGATAGTCGCGCCGCGGCGAAAGATCCATGAGCTCAATATCCGCGTCGCCGGGTTCCAGCGCCTGCTCGACGATGCGCGGAATCAAGAAACGATTGCTCTGTCCCGGCCCGTAGACATTGAAGAGGCGAATGGCCGATACGTTCATGCGGAAAACATCCGCGTACCAGGCACACGCTTGCTCTCCCATCCATTTGGAGAACGCATAAGGATTGTTGGGGTCGATCGGATGTAGCTCGCCGATCGGCAGTTCCCGCGGCGCTCCGTAGATGTACGCCCCGACGTAGGTCAGTGAGCTTCGCGAACGCCGGCATTGATCCAGCACACGCACGGTGCCATGCGCATTGACCAGGTGGAACCGGACCGGATCCTCCCAAGAGTCGGGCACGCCCGTTTCCGCCGCCAGGTGGAACACATGATCGACGCCTTCCAGAGGCAACTCATCCTCGAGCAGACGGAAGCCGGTACTGCGGCCAAGGCCGGTGACGCGGCAGCCCAAGCCCTCCAGCCGCTTCACGAGGGCGCGACCGAGGAAACCGTTCGCGCCGGTGACCACGACGTGCAATCCGCGATAGTGGTCCTGCGGGCTCATGCAATGACAAGACGCTTCGAGAGTTCAGGCCAATCGTCGATGGCGCGCTCGTAGTCGTCGGGTCTACCGATATCCAACCAGTACCCCAGGTGGGGAACCACGGTCACCTGCTTCTGCTCCGCAAGGAAACCCAGCACCAGGTGATCGAATCCATAAGCCTGGTCGGGGGGAATGTTGTCGAGCGTCCTGCGTGAGACCGCGTAGACGCCCATGCTCACCAGGAACGGAATGCTCGGCTTCTCATCGAAGCCTACGAGCGTGTTGCCTCCGTCCACCTTCAGCACACCATAGTCGATGCGCTGATCGCGCGCGGCGGCCGAAATCGTGAAAAGACGATCCTCCGCAGCGTGAGCGTCGAGGAACTCTCCGTAATGGACGTCGGTAAGGATGTCCCCGTTCATCACCAGGAAGTGTTCTGGAAGATCCTCGATGAGTTTCAGCGGCCCCATGGTGCTGAGCGCCTTGGATTCCAGCGAGTAGTCGATCTTCATGCCCCATTTGGAGCCGTCGCCGAAGAAAGCGCGGAACAGGTCTGCCTGGTGGTTGACGGCCAGCGTAACGTGTCCGAACCCTTGTGAACGAAGCTGACGGATGATGACTTCTAGAATCGGATACTCACCGATCGGCATCAGCGGCTTCGGAAGCGCGACAGTGTAGGGGCGCAGGCGTGTTCCCTTGCCGCCCGCCAGGATTACAGCTCGTTTCATCAGGATTGACCTTGCTTGGTTTGAATTCCTTCCCGCCGACGCCTGAAGCCCCACGCCAGCATCACAGCCAGTGACGCCAGCGTGGCGCCCGACATCCAGAGCGCGACGGTGAAGTTTCTCGGTCGGAAGCGCAGCACGATCTCATGACTACCCGTGCCGACGGGAACGCCCAGCAGAATGCCATCGGCCGGAATGACGCTCAAGGATCTGCCGCCCATCTCGGCGACCCAACCGTGGTGGTAGGCCGAGCTGACGACCAGTACGCCAGGCCCGTCTGTCTGCGTCCTGATCCGCCAATATCCATTGCGCCGCTCGACAATGTCCGCCGATGCCCCTTGCTGGCAAGCGCTGGGCAGGATCAAGCGCTTTTCGGTCAACACAGTCGTGAAGGGGTCGAAGCCCGTATCGTTCCGGCTGGCGGAGAGAACCTTCGCGATCGCAGGCAAGTCCGCCTGCTGCGTCTTGCACGCCACCCAGGCCATCGAACGGTAGTCGTGGCGCTCCCGGATGGCCGTTTCGCCGCCCCATGCCAACGGCTGGGACAGCGCGGGCGGTCGCACAACGCCCGCATCGGCGGACGCAAGGGACTGCCACATCCCCGAACGCGCGTCGCGAACCTGGACCTGCACCACTTTCAGGGGCGCCTTGCCACCTGGGACGACATCGATCTCGATCCGCGCAGGAAAGCCCGGCTCAACGCTCCATGCGCCTTCGTAGTTGTGCCCCTGAAAGCCGCCCGCATCGAAGGAGTCGGCTATCGGTGGGCGGCGATGCGCGATCACGCCCACGAGATCGGTGCGATCGTGTGCCCATTCTCCGGTATCGCGCCCCACCTCAACCGGCAGCGCAGCGATCTCTGCGCCATCGGTAGCGATCACGTCGAGCGTGGCGACAGGCGTGCCGTCCTTCAGCGCTTCGGAACAGGCCATGTGGCTCACGACGCGCACCTGATCCACCTGGGTCCCTTCAGGCACGACGAACGCCGCCGAGGCCTTCGGTACGGCGACACCGCAACCGCCACCCAAGAGCTGTGGATCGCTGTTCACGAGGTCGCCCGCGATCCAGCGAACACCCAACACATCCAGAATTGGAGCGTCGAGGGGCACGCGAGGGAATGAACCGGTAGGATCCGTGCCCGTCACCTGTGCGTACCGTGCACTCAACAGCGGGCCGTAACCGATCGCCGACGGCACGCCGAAATGCATGTTCACGTTGGGGCGCAACGTCTGCGCAGGCCACTCATTGGCTCCGAACGGCAGTACGCGACCGTCTCCCCGCGTCAGTGCGGGCGGCGGCGGCGCGTAACGTGCCGGGCTGACACTATCGGCGACGGCGATGGAGTACTTCCAATCGTGGTAGTAGCCGAAACTCGCCAGGTCCATCACGAGCAGTACTAGCAGCATGGCGAAGCGTCCGTGCCCGGGCCTGTGCAACCAGAACGCACACAGCAACGCCGTCGCGGCGATCAGCACGAGGGGAATCACGACATTCGGTGCCGACAAAGCGCCGCCCACGTGTGCAAGTAAGTTATCGGGCAACGCCGCCATCACGGATGCAGCAGCAAGCGACAGGCCGACGAGACTCACGATCCATGCGCCCCATCGCCCGCGAGCCTGCAACCGCCCTCCCATGACCGCAGCCACGCCGTAGGCAGCCAGAACCGAGAGCGAAACGATCAAGATCCAGCCGAACCTAGCCTGCGCGCGGAACTTCCCAAGCACGGGCAGGCGGTAGACGAGCTCGCCGAGCGGCGTCGCCGTTCCCAACGCCAACAAGAGTCCCGCTACCACACCGCCGACCCAGAACCAGATCGCAAACTTCCGATGGAACGCGGTGACCGCGAGTGAGGCGAGCATCCAACTGCCGATGCCGGCATAGAGGGCCAGCTCTGTCAGGTTGAAGGGGCCCGAGTAATAGCCATATGGGCCCGGACCGTAGACGCCGTAGAGATTCGGGAACCAAAGCAGCCGGAGAGACAGGAAGTCGTGGCTGAAGCTTGCGAAGTCGTTGATCGACCACGCGGCACGCACGCTTTGCCCGGCCGAGTCCAGCAGACCCACCAGCGCGGGCGCTGCGAGGAGCAAACCCGCCGCGAACAAGACGGTGATCCTGAGCAGATATCGGAGCGCGATGTTCCATTCGACTTCCCTGGCAGTAGCTACCGCGAGGAACAGCGCGTAACTGCCTGAGAACAGCAGGCTGATCACCGTCAATTGCGGGTGGCCGCCATAGACGCACATCGCGACGGCCGCTGCGCCCAGCGCAACCGGGCGCCAAGACGCATCGCGTGCAGCAAGCACGGCCCACAGCATCCAAGGCATCCATGCCGCAGCGTGGATGATCGTCAGGTGGCCCAAGTGGCCCAGCATGAAGCCGCTACCGGACGCGACCAGCGCGCCGGTCAGTGCGCCCAGACGGGACCCGGTCAGCTTGCGGCACAGTCCGTACATGCCGAGCGCCGCAACCACGTAGGCTGAGATCACCAGCGTATTGAAGGTGGGGCTTAGCCAGCGCAATGGGTACAGCGTCATCGCCTGAATGTCGAAGGCGACGGGGTATCCAGAGAGAATGAGGTCGTTCCAGAACTCCGTGATCGGCAGCCTGAACAGCGGCAGGTAGTAGATCTCGCCGTCGCCCGGCGCGAGCAGCACATGCTTCAGCAGCGCCGGCGAGAAGTAGATCGCATAGAACGCAATGAAGCAGAGCGCGAGCAGTAGCCAGGTGCCGATGCGCCTTTTCGAACGCGGGGCCTCATCGCCGCGCGCCGCGTATGTCCAGCGCGTCTGTTGAGGCGCGCTCACGCATGCACCGCATTCAACGTCGACGGCGTCAGCAGCTCACTGAACAACTTGCGCGAAGACTGCTCCCAAGTCAGCGTTCTGATCCCCTTCGGATGCAGCCAGCCATCGCGGGCAAGGCCATCGCGGACACGCTGGGCGAGCGCAGCGGCGTCACCAACGGTGAAGTACACCGCTTCTTCGCCTGCGATCTCGCGGAACACAGGAATATCGCTCAGGATCAACGGCACGCCCTTGCTGCCCGCCTCCACGATGGGAAGCCCGAACCCTTCCGAGACGGATGCCTGGATCAGTGCATCGGCGCGCTTCATGATCGCAGCAAGGTCGCCGTCACTGGCGTGCTCGAGCCAGAACAGTCGTGTGTCGAGATAGGGGTGCGCCCGCATCCGCTCCGCGAGCGCCTGGACGTTCCATCCCTCTTTCCCCACGATGACGAGGATGGGGTCCAGGCCGTCTTTCCATAACGCATCGAAAGCTTCGACGATCGTCGCGTGGTCCTTGCGTGGTTCCACCGTCCCGACCGCAAGCAGTACCTTTCTCTCTCCGGCGCCGTCCAGCAAGCTGCGGACGGTCGCGCCCGGCTCTGCCTCACGGCCGGATTCCAGATCGCTGCCAAGGTGCACGGCACGCGTCCAGGGGCGATACGGCAGCGCATTTCGCACAGCCATGTCGTCCATGAACGCTTCGAGATCCTGGCGGACGGCTTCCGAGATGCAGATCAATCCGTCCGTGCGCGCGCATGCCAACTCCATCCAGTGTCGGAACACGGGAGGCATGCCGGGATGACAGGTTTCAGGCACCAGGATGGGGACGAGGTCATACACCATGCGGACCACTTCACCGCCCTTCTGCCACACCGCTTCCACCAACGGGTTGAACCGCTCCGGCCACTCCCAAGTCGAATCCAGCAGGAACAACACGTCATCCGGCAACGCCTGCACGGCACCGCTGAGCGGATCGAGGTCCAGCCCGAGCTTTGCGATACCGAACTCGTCCGCATAGCGCAGACCCTCTTCGGTGAAGCTGATCAGGTGTACGTCCGCGTCGGGATTACGGCAAGCCAGGGACGCCAAGCCGACGCAATAGTTCCGCACCACTCGCTGGATGCCCGTCCATGTATTGGTGACGGCGACGCAACTCACGTCGATCAGTATGCGTCGGCGCCGACCCTTGAGCACCGAAGCCAATGCGTTCTCGATCCGGGGCTGCGCCGGCCTGCCGAGCACGCGAAACGTTTCGGCAAGCAGTCCGATGTCTGCGTCCGAAGGTGTCCACGCGCCGGGCGGCAGGACCGGGGCTCCCTCGGTCGGCGATTCGATCGGCCGATCGTCCGCTTGCTCAGGCGCGCGCCCGTGGGCAGGTGGCGCCAACAGCTCGGCGATCGATCGCAAAGCAAGATCGGCACTGCGCTGCCAGGTGAACTTCGCCGCGTGTTCGACACCGCGCGCCGACAGGCTCTCCCGGAATGCGGAGTCGGTCAGCACTCGTTGAAGCAAGGCGCTGCCGGCCTCGATGTCCGCTGGGTCAAAGAGCGCGTCACGCTCGAACATGACTTCCCGCAGCGCACCGGCGCTCGAGCTCAGCACGGGGGCGCCATGCGCCATGGCTTCCAGTACCGGCAATCCGAACCCCTCATAGAGGGATGGAAAGAAGAAAACGGTGCACTCCGCATAAAGGCGGGACAGCACCGCATCGGATACTTGGCCAAGTACCAGCGTCCGATCCGCGATTGCGGAGAACTCACCTTCCAGAGCCGCGCGCACGTCATCTCCCGCCTGCGTCAGCACCAACTGGTGCTTGTCCCGCAGGGGTTTCGGCAACCGGGCGAAGCAGGCCAGCGCAGCGATGTTGTTCTTCCGCCAGTCGCCATTACCTACCATCAGCACGAAAGGGGAGTGGATCCCGCGTTCTTCCAGGCTTTCCCGGCTCTCGTCGTCGCGACGTTGGATCTCGTCGTTCCGCCGGTAACCCGCATCGATCACCCGTATCCGTTCCGGCGCGATGTCGAGCAGCCGCACGAGGTCATCGCGCGTGGACTCGGAAATCGCCAGGTACATGTCGAACTGCTTGAACTTTTCCAACTTGCGCCGGTACCACTCGGTATAGGGCGAACCCTCCGGCAGATAGCGTTCGGGGAAAAGCAGCGGGATCAGGTCATAGGCTACGACCACCGTCGGAATGCCGGCCAGCACCTCCATGTCTAGGTCCGAATCAGCGCCATATCCGCCATCAAAACCTTCGAAGAAGCTCGTAACGAGCACTACATCGGGCTGGAGCGACTGCAGCACCCGCGATCTAAGCATGCCCGCGGCGCGGCTGACGTCTAGCGCCCTGCCGATGACAACGCTGGCGTCCTGGACGGGATAGTGGAAGCTGAGGGTGCGAGCATCCAGCCCGTTGTCGCGGATGAGCCGACGCGCTTCGCGCATGCGTCCCATCTCGCAAGCGTCCACCAGCAACGTGATGTCCGGCCTGTCACGGGAGATGGCCATGGCCCGGACCAACTCAAGCACGTAGCGACCAATCCCGCGATGGCGGGAGTCGGTCTGGCAGGGCTGCATGTCAATCGCAATCTTCATGGCGTGTACGGCGGCTTCCGTGTCGTCGGTTGGGTCAGGCAAGCCGCCTGAGATCGGCATCGACCATCATCGTGATGAGCTCACGCAACGACGTCTTCGGCGCCCACCCGAGCTTGGCCATGGCTTTTTCAGGATTTCCGAGCAGGACATCCACTTCTGCAGGCCGGAAGAATTTCTCATCAATCACGACATGATCACGATAGTTCAGGCCGACGTGCTCGAACGCAATGTCGCACATGTCGCGGACGGTGGTCGTGGTGCCGGTCGCCACCACATAGTCGTCTGCTTGCGCTTGCTGGGTCATGAGCCACATCGCTTCGACGTAATCTCCCGCAAAACCCCAATCGCGCTTCGCATCGATGTTGCCCATGCGCAGTTCTTTCTGCAGTCCGAGCTTGATGCGCGCGACGGCGTCCGTGACCTTGCGGGTGACGAATTCGATACCCCGCAGCGGCGATTCGTGGTTGAACAGGATGCCGCTGGAAGCATGCATGCCGAAACTCTCTCGGTAGTTCACGGTCGCCCAATGCGCCATCAGTTTGGCGACGCCGTAGGGACTGCGGGGATAGAAAGGCGTGGTTTCGCTCTGCTTCTCCGCCTGGATCAGTCCAAACATCTCGCTAGTCGATGCCTGGTAGAAATGCGCTTCCTTGTTGACGATGCGAACCGCCTCAAGGACATTGAGCGCGCCCACGCCATCTACCTGCGCGGTCAGTATCGGTTGCTGCCAGGAAGAACCGACGAAACTCTGCGCGCCCAGGTTGTATACCTCATCGGCGCCGGAACGTTCCATCGCCCGGATCATGGATGACAGGTCCTGGAGATCGCCGTCCACCAGCACGACCTGATCCGCGATACCCAGTTCCCGGAGGCGCCACAACGTGTCGGTGCTGCGGCGGGCCAAGATGCCGTGCACCGTGTAACCCTTCTCCAGAAGCAGGCGGGACAGGTAGGCTCCGTCCTGGCCCGTGATGCCGGTGATCAATGCGCTCTTGTTGGTCATGAGTATGTCCTTGCGTTATCCAGAATTTCTTGAAGTGTTTGTTCCATCGGGATGCTGGGCATCCAGCCGGTCTCGGTGCGGAGCTTGGCGCTGCTGGCCACCATGCGGCGTTGCTCGGCGGGTCGCAACTTGCCGGCGTCCTGCTCGATCGTCGGCTGGATGCCTGCGATCCGACACATGGCGGAAAGCATGTCCCTCACGCGGCGCTCCTGTCCGGAGGCCACGACATAGGTAGCACCCGAGCTGCCACGCGCGAGAATTGCGGCGTAGGCCAGCACGACATCACGGACATCGGTGAAGTCGCGCGTCACGTCGATGTCGCCGACTACGATACGCGGCTCGCTTTTTCCGGCAGCGATGTCGACGATCTGTCGCGCCAAAGCCGGAAGCACGAAGCGCGTGTCCTGCCCAGGTCCGACATGATTGAACGGCCGGGCGATGCGGACGTCCAACCCCCGCGTACGATGCCACATGAGGCAGAGCTGCTCGGCGGCCCACTTGCTGACCGCGTACGGATTGCGCGGCTCCGGCGTCCGCGACTCGTCAACCGGCAGTGCCTCCTCCGGCACGGCGCCATAGATGTCGCCCGAGCTGACGTACAGCAGGCGGCCGCTGAACCCGGAATCCAGCAGGGCCCCCAGCAGATTCGCCGTGCCGGCGACATTGACGGCCATCGTCTCCGCCGGATCCTCGAAGGAGCGTGGCACGTGGCTTTGCGCGGCAAGATGGATGACGGATGCCGGACGCACTTGCTCCACGACCTCACGCACGGCCAGCGCATCCCTCAGATCCAATCCTCTGGGCGTCTCCACGAACTCGACGGCACCGAACGCGCCGCCGCGCGCGGCATCTCGCACATGGGCGCCCACGAATCCACTGGCGCCGGTGACCAGCATCCTGGTGATGGACTCACTCATTCGGCTTCCTCGCGACGATGGCGTAGTCGGGCGCGATCTCCGCCCAGTCCAGCAGGGGATTCAACGATGCTGCAGCCGGCGCCTCAGGCGGTAAACGCGGCAACACGGGCAATGGACGGTGGTCGGACAACCGCAGGATCTCAACATCGGAGAACCCCCTGTCGCCGAACAGCCACTGCATCATGACCGGCGGGAGAGGGTTGCGATGGGTGGGGTCGAGGTAGAAGTTGTGGGTCGCGACACGGAGATTCTCCGGATTCGGCGTCTCGACGATCAGCACTCCGCCAGGCTTGAGCGCGCGCAGGCAAGCATCGGCCAGTGCGACGACGGCCTCGAACGGAAGGTGCTCCACCAGATGCATGGTCGTGATGGCGCCCAGCGACGACTCCGGCAGCGACTCAAGGTGAGCGATAGCGTCGCCAAGGACGACATTGAGCCCCGAGGCGACGCATTCGGCAACGAAAGCGCGGTTGGTATCGACGCCACTTGCGACCAGTCCGGCGTCGCGCAGAAGGTTCAACCACTCGCCGCGGCCGGCGCCAAGGTCCAGGATAGGCTGATCCTCACTCCCCTTGCCCATCGCTTGTAGCGAGGATACATAGGGCATCAGTCGCGCCCGGATCGTCTCCTTCGGCCCGCGGAACTCGTCTTCGAACCGGGCGTAGAGCGTGTCGAGGACACCCGATCTCTCCTGCACCAGGCGGTGCGCCTCCATTTCGCGATCGAGGTACGCCAGATGCCTCTCCCAGCGCCGACTCTGCTCATCGAACGCGTGTCGCTGTTCTTCGACTACCCGGTGCAGGGCCGCGACCTGGCTTTCGAGGTTGGCCACGCGCCGGCTGTTCGCCGACGCCATGTCGGATGTCGTCTCGCGGACACGCCCCAATTGCTCGTTGAAGATGGCCAGGGTGTCTTCGTGCCTTTCCAGGAGACCGCCGAACTGATCGCCTAGGCGGCCGACGTGTCGGCCAAGTTCCTGCACGTCCCGCGCGAGGATGTTTTCGGACTGCGCAAGCGCGGGCTCAAAGTGATGCACGAACAACAGGGCATGCGTCCAACGCAGCAAACGACCTACGATTGGCTTGCGCCCCCACTTCCTCAACAGGTGCGGCAGCAGAAGGCCATTGACGTGGACGCCACGCGTGCGCCCCTCATCAGACCAGCGCAGCTCGGCCAGAACATCGACCTTGCTCATGCCTCCACTTCGCAGTTGGTTGACGAATCCCTCGAGGCCGATCGCGTCGGCCGGCCGGCGAAGGACCGCGCGATAGGCGTTGTGGACAAAATCCACATCACTGGCTCGGAGCAGCTCTTCGAGCTCGTATTGCGGCTTGGCCGCGAGCTGGGATTCCGAAGAACCCCAGTTCGGTGGACTGAAAGGATCGGCGGAATAGGTCGCCAGCGCCGCACGATCCGCAGCATCGCTGCGCAACGCGGCTTCGACACGGATGCGGCGCATCACGCCCGCGACGGTAAACAGGCCATCGGACGGAGAAACGGGCATCTTCTTCGACGTCACGATGGTCATCGCCCGGCGTCCGCCTCGGTTTTCGCCGCGCGCGTGTGCACCGTCACCGTCGCATCCGCGTCCTGCTGCACAACGCTCAAGACGGGGGGTATCCACGCGCAGCCGACGAACTGCGGTTTATCTGTATTGGCGACCGTGAACACCTGTGCCAGGTCCCACCATTGATAGTTCTTGACCAAATGCGTTTCCGTGCTCGAAAGGGCCATGGAGATGGAATAGGTGCCCGGCCCCAAGTTCATCGGGAACTCCGCGGAGAAAGTCACGCGTCGCCCTGCCGGAAGATCCTTGCAGGCCTGTTCGCTATGGTGGGTATTCGTCCCGTAGACCGGTTGCCCAAGCCTGTCGCGGATCATGTAACCGAACACAAGGCGGTCGATATCTTCGTGCACGGCCACGCGGGCCTCAAGTATGGCGCGCTCCCCCACGGAGAAGTAGTCGGCAGGACTTCCGTCGACTTTGCGCAGCGCCACCTCCGTAAAACCAGCCTCGCCCGTACCCGAGCGGGTGCTGACGCCATCCTTCACTTCCCGCACGGTAACCATACTGTTCTCGCGCTCGGCGATGAGCGCGTTGTAGTAGTCCAGCACTTCGCGAGGGTAGCCATCGAGCACCATCCGCCCGCGGTCAATCAGCACCGCGCGATCGCACAACGACTGGATCGCGGAGGCATCGTGCGACACGATGAGCAGCGTCGTCCCCGCCTCGCGGTACTCGCGGATGCGCCTGAAACACTTGTGGACGAAGTAGGCATCGCCCACGGAAAGCGCTTCGTCCACGATGAGCACGTCGGGCCTTACCGCCGTCGCGACACTGAACGCGACCCGCATCTGCATGCCGCTGGAGTATGTTCGGATGGGCTGATCGAAGTACTCGCCGATCTCTGCGAAGGATTCGACCCCACCGATGAGGTCGGCGATCTGCGCGCTCGTCAGCCCCATCAATCCGAGCGCATGTCGCGCGTTCTCACGGCCTGTGAGCTCTGGACTGAAGCCCAGGCCCAGCTCCAGCAACGCGGATACCCGGCCGTTGATGCCGACGCGGCCCGTGCTGGGGAGCGTGGTACCGGTGATGATCTTGAGCAACGTACTCTTGCCCGCACCGTTCTGCCCGACGATGCCCACGGCTTCGCCTTGCCCCACGCGGAAACTGATGTGCTGGAGCACCCAGTGCTCATGCAGCGGCTTGGCAGGGAGGCCGAACCAGCGCGCGAAGCGTTGCAGCTCGCTGGCGTACTCCACGTAAGCTTTGCCGACGTCCTCGACCAGGAGACTGAAGGTTGCACTCATAGCGCGTCCACCAGTTCCGCCGACGCACGACGAAAGACGATCAACGATACGAGCAGCAGGCCGAACGCCGCAACCGCCGGATACAACACGGCCAGGCCGGGCGATCGGCCGTAAAGCAGCACATCGTGATAACCACCCACCAGCACCGCTACGGGGTTCGCACTCAGTACGACCTTGAAGGGCGCTGGAACGATCGTGGCCGGATAGGCCACCGGCGTCATCCAGAACAGGAACTGCATGGCAACGTTGACGATCTGGCCGATGTCGCGCGCGAACACATTCAACGTGCCCAGCAGGACGCCGACGCCCGTCGCCAACGCCACAGTGACCATGGTCAGTATCGGGAGCCAGAGCAGCGCGACAGAGTACTGGCCATCAAGCAATGGCAAGAGCGCCAGCACCACGACAGCCAGCGCGAGATTGGACACGAGCGCCGTCCCAGCCACGATGAGCGGCAGGGCAATGCGTGGAAACTGCATTTTCTTCAACAACGAGGCGTTGTCGATGAACACGTTCAGGCATCGCTGCAAGATCTCAGCGAAAACGGACCAGCACAGCAGGCCAGACAGCAGGTAGATCGCGAACGCGTATTTGCTGTCCACGCCGGGGACGCGCGCAGCCAAGACGTTCGACAGCACTACCGCGAAGATAAGGGCCTGCGCGAGTGGCTGCAGCACCACCCAAAGAGTGCCCAGTCGGCTCCTGGCCACGCGCGTGCGCAGCTCGTTGACCACCGATGAAACGATGAAATTCCGATATCGCCAGATGGCATTGATGAAAGGCGATATCACGAGGTGCTTCCTGCCATACGATCGAGGGTGCCAAGTTGTTCCACGAGCATCTTACCCACCGCGTGTGGATTCAGCCGACTGACGACGGTCTGCCTCGCCGCCGCACCGAGACGACGACGGAGCTCATGATCGGCCGCGAGTTCCCGCATGAAGAACGCAGCATGGTTGACATCCGGCTCGGCCCATTCGTCTCCAGGCACGTGCGGGTACTCACCCGCCTGCACTGGACGCAGCTTGAAATCGACCAAACAACTGTTCGTCTCGGCCATGAATTCAAGGTTCCCCGACCAACGCGTCGCGATGACCGGCTTCTCCAACCCCATGGCCTCCGCCATGACCAATCCGAATCCTTCAGCCCGATGCAGCGAGACGAAGACGTCGCAACAACGGATCAGAGCCTGCACATGAGCCCGATCGATGACGTCGTCGCGCACGATGATGCGCGGGTCGTTGGCCGTGAGCGCTAGCAGGTCGCGCAGGGCCTGCTCATGGAAGCTCCCGTTGCTCGATTTGATGAGAAGACGCACGTCTTTGCGTTCTGGAAACGCATGCTTGAAGGCCTCGATCACGGCTTGCGGGTTCTTCCGCGCCATCGACGAGTGAAAATCGAACATGCAAAGAAAGATGAAGTCGTCCGACTGCAGGCCGAGATCAGACCTGGCCAGACCACTGTCGGGACCAGGGTAGTACGGCAAGGGAACCCTCAATATGGGTTTGTCCGTCACCGCACGGAAGGCATCTTCGACGAAACGCGAAGCCACCAGGATAGCGTCGACCTGCGCGATCGCCGGCGACCAATCGAGCGGGATGCGCGGCAGCTCCCAGAACCAGCAGGCGATGTTGCGCCGGCCCTTGAAGTGCCCCTCGCCCGCATTCTGCATGGCTTGCTGCAGGAAATCCGGATTGACGAAGATCAGATTAGAGCTGTGCGGCGCTTGGTCGCCCAGCATATCTGCGAAGGAATCATCCTTCATGCCGTGAGGCAGGGCCAGGTCGATGTTGAAGAAGCTGCAGGGGACGTTCGCATCGAGCAGGGAGCGCGAGTAAAGGCGCGCACTTTCGCCCAATCCGAATTCACCGCTCAGATAGCCGAAAACGTTGACGCCCGGCCCACCCGAGAACGCGACCGGGCGAACGAGGTGCGCCGTCGCCGACTGCCTTTCCCAGCGCGGGTTGCGGGCGAACCTAAGCCGAGCGTGCGCCCGTTCGGTCAGCCTTGCGTTCAGGCGTGCGCGGAGGGCAGCAGGCATGACCCTGTACACGGTACGCAACAGCGCATTACCGCGGATCCAAGCGAGCGCACTGAGCAAGCCGAACGCAAAGCGCTGGCCCGTCGGCGTCTTTTCGAACAGCGTTGCCACGCTCAAGCCAGCGCAGCTGTCAGGTCATGGATGAGGTCTTCCTGCGCCTCAATCCCCACACTCAACCGCACCAGCCCATCGGTGATTCCCAGCTTCTCCCGCCGCTCTACCGGCACCGACGCATGCGTCATGACGGCCGGGTGATTGACCAGACTTTCCACGCCACCGAGCGATTCGGCCAGGGTGAAGAGCGTTGTGTTTTCGCAGAACCGGCGAGCGGCATCGAAGCCGCCCTTGATCACGATGGAAATGATGCCGCCGAAGCCCTGCATCTGCCGGGCGGCAAGCGCATGCTGGGGATGGGATGCCAGGCCGGGGTAGATGACTTTCTCGATCGCGGGATGCGTCTCGAGCCACTGCGCCAATGCCAGGGCGTTCTCGCAGTGTGCCTTCATCCGGAGGTGTAGGGTCTTCAGGCCGCGCAGAGCGAGGAAGCTGTCGAAAGGCCCTTGCACCGCGCCGATGGAGTTCTGCAGGAAGGCCATCTGTTCGGCCAGTTCCGCATCATCCCCGACCACCACCATGCCGCCGACCATATCGGAGTGGCCATTGAGGTACTTGGTGGCCGAATGCATGACGATGTCGGCACCGAGCGCGAGCGGACGCTGCAGGATCGGCGAGGCGAAGGTGTTGTCGACGACCACACGCAGGCCGCGCTTGCGCGCGATCTCGCAGATGGCAGCGATGTCGACGATCTTGAGCATGGGGTTTGTGGGGGTCTCCACCCACACGAGTCGCGTTTCCGGGCGGATCGAGGACTCGAACGCCGCCAGGTCGGTCATGTCGACGAAGCTGAAATCCAGCGCCGCCGTGCGTCTGCGCACCCGCTCGAACAGGCGGAAGCTGCCGCCGTAGAGGTCGTCCATCGCGACGACGTGGCTACCACTGTCGAGCAGTTCCAGGATCGTCGAGGTCGCGGCCATGCCCGATGCGAAGGCGAACCCGCGGCTTCCGCCCTCGAGGGTCGCCACGCAGCGCTCGTAGGCGAAGCGCGTCGGGTTGTGCGTGCGGGAGTACTCGAAACCCTGATGGACGCCCGGGCTGCTCTGCGCGTACGTCGAGGTCGCGTAGATAGGCGGCATGACCGCGCCCGTGGTGGGGTCCGGGGATTGCCCGCCATGGATGGCCAGGGTGCCCAGGGCGAGATCTCCGGCGTTCCCGCCGGAGGGAGATGAATGGTGCGCCATATTCGGGTTCCTTGAGTCAGCCCGCCATTTTAACAGCGGGTCCTTAACGTATCGTCCGTGTCCGGCCGCCCTCCCCTGCGGGCGGCCATGCATCGCCGCCTACTGTGCGCGGCGTCGCAGATAGTTCAGAAGATCGATGCGGGTGATCAGGCCCAGGAAGGCGTCTCCGTCCGTGATGATGGCCACCTGCCCGCGATCGAAGACCGGTAGCAGGGCCTCGATCGGCGAACGGACGTCCAGGCGGTCCAGCTTGCTGACCATCGCGGTGGAGACGGGATCGCGGAAACGCGCCTCGTCGCCGTACACGTGCAGCAGCACATCGCTTTCGTCGACGATGCCGGCCAGCTTGTCGCCTTCCATCACCGGTAGCTGCGAGACGTCGTACAACTTCATGCGCTGATAGGCCGTCGTCAGCAGGTCCGTAGGGCTGACCACGACCGTGTCCCGCTGGCTATAGGGACGCAGGATCAGGTCTCGCAGATCACCATACTGGGGGCGGTCGATGAAGCCGTTGTCCAGCATCCAATAGTCGTTGTACATCTTGGACAGGTACTTGTTGCCGGTGTCGCAGACGAAGACGAGCACCTTCTTCGGTTCGGTCTGCTCGCGGCAGTACTTCAGCGCCGCGGCGAGCAGCGTGCCCGTCGAGGAGCCGCCCAGAATGCCCTCTTTCGCCAGCAGCTCGCGCGCGGTCAGGAAACTCTCGCGATCGCTGATCGCATAGGCCTTCTTGACGCGCGTGAAGTCCGAGATCTGCGGCAGGAAATCCTCGCCGATGCCTTCCACCAGCCAGCTGCCCGACTTCGTGCTAAGGGTCCCCTCGTTGATGTACTGGGTCAGGATGGAGCCGACCGGATCGGCAAGCACCATCTCGGTCTGGGGCGAATGCGCCGCGAAGCACCGCGACAGACCCGTCATGGTCCCGGAGCTGCCGCAGCCGAAGACGATGGCATCCAGTTGGCCGTCCATCTGCCTCAGGATCTCAGGACCGGTGCCGAATTCATGCGCAGCGGGGTTATCCGGATTGCCGAATTGGTTGATGAAGTAGGCACCCGGCGTTTCGCGCGCAATGCGCTCGGCCAGATCCTGGTAGTACTCGGGATGTCCCTTCGCGACGTCGGAGCGGGTCAGGATGACCTCGGCGCCCATGGCCTTCAGGTTGAAGATCTTCTCCCGGCTCATCTTGTCCGGGACGACCAGCATCAGCTTGTAGCCCTTCTGCTGGGCGACCAGTGCCAGTCCGATGCCGGTATTTCCCGCCGTACCCTCCACGAGCGTGGCGCCGGGCTTCAGGTCGCCGCGCTTTTCGGCGGCCTCGATCATCGACATGCCGATGCGGTCCTTGATGGACCCGCCGGGGTTGGCGCTCTCGAGCTTGAGATAAAGGGTGCAGAGCCCGGTGTCGAGGCGCTTGGCCTGGACGATCGGCGTGTCGCCGATCAGCTCGAGTACGGAGGAGTGGATCGCCATGCGGCCGTGCATCCGGTGCGGAACGTGGCCCGGATTATCGCACTAGGGTGACGCGGACGGCGACGGCCGACGAGGAGGCCGTCGCCGCCCGCGACGAGAAAGATCGGGGAGGCGTCAGTGGGGCTTTGTGTCGTAGATCCGGAGCAATCGCTCCTTGGCGTGCAGCTTTTCGCGCTTCATCTGCCCGAGCAGGTTGTCATCGATGGGCAGGACGCCGAGTTCGGCATCGGTGACTTTCTTGTCCAGCTCGCGATGGCGCTGGTAAAGCTGCTTGAACTCCGGATCGGCCTTGATGAGTGCATCGATTTCGGCCTGCGGTTGACCTTCGAACATGGTGTTACCTCCTTCAGCAGAAATACGAACGCCCCGGCCTTCACAGGCACGGGGCGTTGGCTTGGGAGCGGAGGTGCTGATCCGTGACGCGGGCACCCCCCACCGGAAGGCCCGCGACAGCCTGGCTGCCGGCGGCGGTTTCCTGTGGGACTGGAACGGGCGTCATCGGGGCGATTCTCCGGTGAGCCAAGCGACAGGGGTCGCTTGGGTATACGACCCTACTCCTCGTCCGAAGCCCCGGCAACCCCATTCGTAAGTACTTGATTCGGGGTGTATTGCAGGGCTCGCTGCTCCTCACATGGACCGCCCCGCACACCTCGGAGCGCCGGATAACAGACTGATCCTTAAAGGAAAATCAGTGCGTGATGACAACTTCGATGGCGCGCGCCTTCGTGCCGGCCCCTTTCGCGGCGCTCTGCAGTCGGTTTCGCTGCACGCCACCCGCCGTCAGGGCGTCCCGCACGGCATCCGCGCGGCGCTGTCCCGGCGTCTGCTTGTCGCCGTACCCCTCGATCCGCGCGCGCGCCTTGGGGTTTGCCTGCAGGTAGGCGGCCAGCGCGCTTGCCGTCGAACTGCCCCCCCCGGACAGCTTCGCCGATCCGCTTGCGAAAGCGTCCGCGCCCAGCGTGAAGACCTCGCCACGGCTTTCGAACTTGGACGCCGGCAGCTTCGCCCCCGAGACGAGTTCCGCCTCTTCCCGTGCCAGCTTCAACTCACGTTGGCGCGCGGTGCTGAGTCGACTGGCCTGCTGGCCCGCCACGGTATCCAGTGTGGTCTCCGCTTCCTGCCGGGCCAGCGCCTCGGCTTCCGCCGCCAACCGCAGGCGGTCCGCCTCTTCGGCCTGGATCTGCGCCTGCACACGCAGACGCTCGGTCTCACGGCGCGCACGCTCGGCTTCGCGACGGCTGGCTTCCACCAGCAATTCACTGCGCGTGCGGTCCAGACGATCCGCCTCGCGGCGCGCGGCTTGGGTGCGGGCCGCGATCTCGGCGATCTCAACGCGGCGCTCGGCCACGTACTGCAGGGTCTCCCGCTGGCTGCGGCGCGCGTCGTCGAACGCGGCCACGGCGTGCTGCGCCTGGAGCTTCTCGTAGGCCGCGAATTCCGCTAGGGCAGGATCGGACTGCAGCCGGGTCAGGCGCTGATTGAGCTGCACCACCACCGGGTTGTCTGCAGCGAACGCACTCATCGCCGCCGTGGCGGCAAGCACCAGGCACAAGACGAGCGGGACGTTTCGGCGTGCGCTCATCGGCCGCCCTCCCCGAGCTGACGCTGCAGGTCGGCGATTTCCGCGCGGCGCTGGCCGACCTCGGCCGTCGCTACGGCTTCTTCGCTGCGCGCGCGCGCCAGATCGGCATCCGCCGCTGCGCGCAGGGCGAAATCGAGTGCTTCCTTCTTGTTTCGCGTGGACTGCGCCTGGGCCAGCGACTGGCGGGCGGCGGCCAACGGCTCCGGAGCGTACTGATCGGCATCGGCCTGGTCGGCGCGCTGCACGGCCTTCACCGCGGCCTCGAGCTCCGGCGTGGGGACGCTCTGGGCGAAGGCGGGCACCAGGGCCAGTGCCGCTACTGCGGCGGCCATCACATGCAGGGGCCTGGGGAAGTGTGCGAAGCTAACAGTCATTGGGGTGCCGTGACGTTGAGGGGTACGCGCGGCCATTGTCTGTAGCCTTCGGCGCCGTTGCAACGTGGTGCCGCGCATCGTGGGGAGCTTTGCATATGGACATCGGCTATTTCCTGAAGCTGATGACCGAGAAGAACGCCTCGGACATGTTCCTCACGACCGGGGCGCCGGTCTACATCAAGATCGAGGGCAAGCTGTACCCCTTGGGCAACACCGGCCTGCCACCCGGCATGGTCAAGAAGATCGCGTACTCGCTGATGGACGAGGGCCAGGTGCCCGTGTTCGAGCGCGAACTCGAGCTGAACATGGCGATCGCCCTGCAGGACGCCGGCCGCTTCCGCGTCAACGTGTTCAAGCAGCGCGGCGAAGTGGGCATGGTCATCCGCGCCATCCGCAGCGTGATTCCGAGCATCGAGGAGCTGAACCTCCCGCCGGTGCTGAAGGACATCATCATGACCCCGCGCGGGCTGGTGCTGATCGTCGGCTCCACCGGCTCGGGCAAGTCGACCTCGCTCGCTTCGATGATCGACTACCGCAACACGACGAGTACCGGCCACATCCTCACCATCGAGGATCCGATCGAGTACCTGCACCGGCACAAGCAGTCCATCGTGAACCAGCGCGAAGTCGGCCTGGATACCCACGCCTTCCACAACGCGCTCAAGAACGCGATGCGCGAGGCGCCGGACGTCATCCTGATCGGCGAAATCCTGGACGCCACCACGATGGAAGCGGCGATTGCGTTCGCCGAGACGGGCCACCTCTGTCTGGCCACACTGCACTCGAATAACGCCGATCAGACCATCGAGCGCATCCTCAACTTCTTCCCGGAGAGCGCGCACAAGAACGTGCTGATGAACCTGGCGCTGAACCTGCGCGCCGTGGTTTCCCAGCGCTTGGTCAAGGGTACCGATGGCCGCCGCCTGCCCGCTGCGGAAGTGTTGATCAACACTCCGATGATCCGCGACCTGCTGCGCCGCGGGCAGGTTCACGAGATCAAGGCCGCCATGGAAGAGTCTCTGGAGGAAGGCATGGAGACCTTCGACCAGTGCCTGTTCCGCATGGTGAAGGAAGGTCAGATCGAACAGGAAGAAGCGCTGCGCGCCGCCGATTCGCGCGATGGCCTGGCACTGAAGTTCCGTCTGTCCGAAGGCAGCAAGGGTGAGCACGATCCCTACGCCGACTACGACAACGGCAGCAGTTCGCCGCGCATCACCCACGGCTTCGGCTGACCGCCGCAAGACATCGCGACACGCACGGCAAGGGCAGCGCAAGCTGCCCTTCTCGTTTCAGGCGGTGGCGTCGGGTTGGTTTTCGGGACGTGCGCGATCGAACGCCGGCAAGGCCAGACACGCTTCCTCGATGCGCAGGATCGTCGGGAACGCCGTGACGTCCACGCCGAAGCGACGCGCATTGAAAACCTGCGGCACCAGGAAACAATCCGCAAGCCCGGGTGTCTGCCCATGGCAGTACGGACCGGTAGCGGCATCCTCGACGAGCAAGGCCTCCATCGCCGTGAAGCCTTCGACGATCCAGTGCTTGATCCAATCGTCGCGCTCGGCCTGCGGGACATTCCAGGTGTGCTCGAAATACTGCAGCACGCGCAGGTTGTTCAGCGGGTGGACGTCGCACGCGACCATCTGCGCCAGCGCTCGCACGCGGGCGCGGTCGCGCGCTGTCATCGGCAGCAAGCGCGGCGAAGGCCAAGCTTCGTCGAGGTATTCGAGGATCGCCAGCGATTGCCGGATCACCCGCTCTCCGTGCTGCAGCGTCGGTACCAGCTGCTGGGGATTCTTGGCGATGTACTCCGCAGAGTGCTGCTGCCCACCGTCGCGCACCAGATGCACGGGCACGGTCTCGTACACCAGGCCCTTCAGGTTCAGGCCGATGCGGACACGATAGGCGGCGCTTGAGCGCCAGTAGGAATAAAGCTTCAGTTGCTCAGCCATGCAAGCCGCTCCCCGCGGTTTGCGCCATCAAATTCCCGGAATCCACGTCCCTGCCCGCTTCGGTCCTTCAGGCAACCACACTGGGCCCGGGCCCAGCCTTAAGGCAAGGGTTGGGCCTCGATCCGCTGCTCGATCGCACCAAAAATGGAACGGCCGTCACGATCCTTCATTTCGATGTGGACCACATCGCCGAAGCTCATGAACGGGGTGCTGGGCTTGCCATCGCGGAGCGTCTCGACGGTGCGCTTCTCGGCGAAGCACGAGGCGCCCTTCGAGGTGTCCTCGTTGGCGATGGTGCCCGAGCCGACGATGGTGCCTGCGGACAGCGGGCGCGTCTTGGCGGCGTGGGCGACGAGCTGCGAGAAGTCGAACTGCATGTCGACACCGGCTTCCGGCGCACCAAACCACGCGCCGTTGATGTGGGTCACCAGCGGCAGGTGCACCTTGTTGCCATCCCATGCGGCGTCCAATTCGTCCGGCGTGACGAAGACCGGCGACAACGCCGACCGCGGCTTGGACTGGAGGAAGCCGAAGCCCTTGGCGAGCTCGCCCGGAATCAGGTTGCGCAGCGACACGTCGTTGACCAGGCCGATCAGCTGGATGTGCCCGGCCGCCTGCGCGGGTGTGACCGCCATCGGCACGTCGTCGGTGATCACGACGATCTCGGCCTCCAGATCGATGCCGTGGTCTTCGCTGACCACCTTCACCGGATCGCGCGGGCCAAGGAAGCCTGCGCTGGTCGCCTGGTACATCAGCGGGTCGGTGTAGAAGCTCGCCGGCACTTCCGCATTGCGCGCACGGCGCACGCGCTCGACGTGAGGCAGGTAGGCGCTGCCGTCGACGAATTCATAGGCGCGCGGCAGCGGCGCGGCGAGCGCGTGCAAGTCGATATCGAAGGCACCCTCGACATCACCGGCATTCAACGATTCGTACAGCGCGTTGAGGCGCGGCGCGGTGTTGCTCCAGTCCTCCAGCGCGCGCTGCAGCGTCGGCGCGATGCCGGTGGCGCGCACGCCGCGGGCCAGATCACGCGACACGACGATCAACGTACCGTCGCGACCACCTTCCTTCAGGGAACCCAGCTTCATCGGAACTCCAGGATGCCGGCGCCCATGCGCCATGGTTTCAATTGTAACGAAATGCGCGCGACGGTCAGCCTTCGCGGGGGTCGCCCTGGAAGCCGTCCTTGCGGAAGGTCAGCACCAGCGTATCGCGATGGCCCTGCCCGTCCAGGGGCTGGATCGGGGTGGATTCGTGGATGACGCGCTCGTCGTCGAGGAACAGCAGCGACCACGGGGCTTCCAGCGTAAAGCGCTGCCCGTCCGGCCCTGCGGCGGCGAAGACGCGGGTTTCGCCCCCTTTGATGCCCTGGCGGCCCAGCAGCAGCACCGCAACGAAATCGACACCGTCGCGATGCGCGCCTTCCGGCGTCGGGCGGCCGATGCCGTCGGTGGTGTCGATGCGGAATTGATGCGCCTCGACATACCAGGGGCGCTGGCCCCTGAGCATGGAACACCAGCGACCCAGCCCCACCAAGAGTTGCCGCCAGGCCTGGGCTTCCGCGACGGCCGGCTCGATCGGCTCGAACCAGCGCTGCATGCCGCCATGCAAGGCGTTGTAATCCAGCGACTGCCAGTGCGCGCGGTGCGGCGCTTGCGCGATGCCTTCCGCATCCAGGACGAAGCACGAATGCCGCCGCCGCCGATAGCGGCCGCCGTCCTTGAGGTACTCGTCCACTTCCAGCCGATCCCAGCTCGGCAGCAACGTATCGAGTGCGTCGAGATCGACGCCTACGGCGTCGGCCATGGCCCGCGGCTCGAGCACCGCGTAGCCACGTTCCTGCACGCGGCGCACAGCCTCGTCGGCGGGGCAAAAAGGAGGTTGGAACATCGCGACCATGGCAAGACCCCTCAACGCAAAAACCCGCCAGAGGCGGGCTTTCGCGGATGTCCAGTGGACTTCAAGTTGGCAGCCCCGGATGGATTCGAACCACCGAATGCCTGAGTCAGAGTCAGGTGCCTTACCGCTTGGCGACGGGGCTGTGTAACCAGTGACGCGTAGTGTAGCGCGTCTGTTAGCGCTTGGAGAACTGCGTGGCGCGACGCGCCTTGTGCAGGCCGACCTTCTTACGCTCGACTTCACGGGCGTCGCGGGTCACGAAGCCTGCCTTGCGCAGTTCCGACTTCAGCGTTTCATCGTATTCCACCAGCGCGCGTGCGATGCCCAGGCGGATGGCGCCGGCCTGACCGGTGATGCCGCCACCGGTGGTGGTCACGGTGATGTCGAAGGTTTCCGTGTTCTTGGTCAGCTCCAGCGGCTGGCGCACGATCATGCGGCCGGTTTCGCGGCCGAAGAACTCGTCCAGCGGACGACCGTTGACCGTGATGTTGCCGGAACCCTTGCGCAGGAACACGCGGGCGGTGGAGGACTTGCGACGGCCGGTGCCGTAGTTCTGAGTGATAGCCATGATTAGATGTCCAGGACCTGCGGCTGCTGAGCGGCGTGCGGATGATTCGGGCCGGCGTAAACCTTGAGCTTGCGATACATGTCGCGGCCCAGCGGGCCCTTCGGCAGCATGCCCTTCACGGCGGTCTCGATGACGCGTTCCGGATGGCGCTCCAGCGCCTGCGCCAGCGTCTCGGTCTTCAGGTTGCCGATGTAGCCGGTGAAGCGGTGGTACTTCTTGTCGGCCAGCTTGTTGCCGGTGACGTGGATCTTCTCGGCATTGATCACGACGAGGTAGTCGCCGGTGTCAACGTGAGGGGTATAGACGGGCTTGTGCTTGCCGCGGAGACGGCGGGCCAGCTCGGTGGACAGGCGACCCAGGGTCTTGCCTGCTGCGTCGACGACGTACCAGTCACGCTGGACGGTCTCGGACTTGGCGGTAAAGGTGCTCATGTAACTCTCGTGTGTCTGGTCGGGCGGATTCCGCGGTTTCCCGGGCGGAACTTTGCCACGCGTTGTGAAGGGTGAAGCGCGAGGGGCGGTATTGTACGGATCGACCCTTTCCCTTGCAAGCCGCCCATCCTCCGCCAGACGGGGAGGCGCGATCGCGGCACAATAGCGCCATGAACACGCGGACCTTTTCCCCCTTGGACCGCTGGCTGGTGGAAGCCCAGCGCGGCCTGGACACCGTCTTCGGCAACCCGCCGGCCCAAAGGGCCAATCCCGCCGGCGATACGCCGGATGTCGCCATGGACGAGACCGAACAGCGCCATGCCGCCGGGCTGATGCGGATCAACCATGTGGGCGAGGTCTGCGCCCAAGGGCTCTATTTCGGCCAGGCCGCGGTCGCCCGCGACCCTGAGACCCGCGCCCATCTGCTCGATGCCGCCCAGGAAGAGACCGATCACCTGGCCTGGTGTGCGGACCGACTAAGGGAGCTCGACAGCCGTCCCAGCCTGTTCAACCCCCTTTGGTATGCCGGCAGCTACGCCCTGGGCGCGCTGGCCGGTTTGCGGGGCGATGGCTGGAGCCTGGGCTTCGTGGTCGAGACAGAACATCAGGTGGAGGCCCACCTGGACGAACACCTGGAAACCCTGCCGCCCGCCGACCTGCGCAGCCGCGAGATCCTGACGGTGATGAAAGCCGACGAAGCCCGCCATGCCGAGCATGCCCAGCATGCCGGCGCCCGGGTGCTCCCGGCCCCGATCCCAACCCTGATGGCCGGCGCCTCGAAGCTGATGAAGGCCGTGGCCTACCGCCTCTGAGGCGCCGCCAGTCCCGGTTTACGAAGCCAGTTTCAGACCGATGATGCCGGCCACGATCAGGCCGATGCAGACCAGCCGCGCCGCCGTGGCAGGCTCCTGGAACAGCCACATGCCCACACAGGCGGTGCCGACGGCGCCGATGCCCACCCAGATCGCATAGCCCGTTCCCAGCGGGATGTGCTTCAGGGCTGCCGCCAGCAGCCAGAAGCTGGCCGCCGCGGCAACGGCCGTGACCACACTGGGCACGAGGCGGGTAAAGCCCTCGGAATACTTCAGGCCGACCGCCCACACGATTTCCAGCACGCCCGCCAACACCAGATATACCCACGCCATACGCCTTCTCCTCAGGTTTATGTCCGGGCCACAACGCAAAAGCGGCCCGGAACTCTCGTTCCGGACCGCCGTCGGTCCTGGTGCGCGGCCTGCGCCGCGGGCGGGTCGTCCCGCCTGTTTGAACCCACCTTACCGCGGGTCACCCCAATGGGGTGTAACCCCGCGGCCCTGTCACTCGGACAGGTTGCGCCCGTGGTACAGCTCTTCGATCTCCCGCTTCAGGCGCGCCTCGATCTTCATGCGCTCCTTGAACGATAGGTTCTTGGCCTTCTCCTCGAACAGGTAGTTGTCGAGGTCGAACTCCTTCAGGTGCATCTTCGTGTGGAAGATGTTTTCCTGGTAGACGTTCACGTCGAGCATCTCGTAGCGCGACTTGATGTTCTTGGCCAGGAAGTCCTGGATCGAATTGATCTTGTGGTCGATGTAGTGCTTCTTGCCCTTCACGTCGCGGGTGAAGCCACGGACCCGGTAATCCATGATGACGATGTCGGATTCCAGGCTTTCGATCAGGTAATTCAGAGCTTTCAGCGGCGAGATGACGCCGCAGGTCGCCACATCGATATCCGCGCGGAATGTCGCGATGCCGTTGTCCGGATGGGTTTCCGGATACGTGTGCACCGTGATGTGCGACTTGTCCATGTGGGCCACCACCGCGTCGGAGATGATCTCCTTGCCCGCATCCTTCTTGTCGATCACCGGCTCCTCGGAGATGAGGATGGTCACCGACGCGCCCTGGGGATCGTAGTCCTGGCGGGCCACGTTCAGGATGTTGGCGCCGATGATCTCCGCCACGTCCGTCAGGATCTGGGTCAGGCGGTCGGCGTTGTATTCCTCGTCGATGTACTCGATGTACCGGCGACGCTCATCCTCGGACGAGGCGTAGCACACGTCGTAGATGTTGAAGCTCAGCGCCTTGGTCAGGTTGTTGAAGCCTTGCAGCCGCAGGCGAGGCAGGGGTTTTACCACGGCGGTGGTCCCTCTTGGGGGGTATCGGATGGGGGGCAAATTATGCGCCATTAGGGGTGACAGCGAAATGTCCACCGCCACCCGTCGGCCCGCCGCCGCGGGACTGGCCCAGCCCTTGCATGGCCTGCGTTTGCCGTCGGCTACGTATTCGGACTAAGCTTCCGGAATTACAAGCCGCGACCACCATGAGCCCAGGCATCCCCCTTTCAGCCCCCGCTCGCCCCGCCGCCAGCCCCCTGACGCCGGACAACGCCACGCTTGAGCGTTTCCTCGCCCATAGCCACAGGCGACGCTATCCGGCCCGCGCCGACGTGTTCCGCCCGGGAGATCCGGCCGGCACCTTGTATTACGTGGTCAGCGGCTCGGTCAGCATCATTACCGAGGAAGACGACGACCGCGAACTGGTCCTCGGCTACTTCGGTAGTGGTGAGTTCGTCGGTGAGATGGGCCTGTTCATCGAGTCCGACCGCCGGGAAGTGATCCTGCGCACCCGGACCCAGTGCGAACTGGCCGAGATCAGCTACGAGCGCCTGCACCAGCTGTTCCTGGGCACGCTCTCGGCCGACGCCCCCAAGCTGCTGTACGCCATCGGCGCCCAGTTGTCCCGGCGCCTGCTGGACACCAGCCGGAAGGCCAGCCGTCTGGCGTTCCTGGACGTGACCGACCGCATCGTCCGCACCCTGCACGACCTCGCCCGCGAACCGGAAGCCATGAGCCATCCGCAGGGCACCCAGCTGCGCGTCTCCCGCCAGGAGCTCGCCCGCTTGGTCGGTTGTTCGCGCGAGATGGCTGGTCGCGTACTGAAGAAGCTGCAGGCGGATGGCTCGCTGCATGCGCGGGGCAAGACCGTCGTCCTGTACGGCACCCGCTGATCTCCATGGGTCGGGCCGGTCCTCCATTGCGACCGGCCACGCCTTCCAACACGCTTCCACCTCTCGACATCCGCCCTGTCATGCCGGGGGATGCAGATGATGTCGCGCACCTGCTGGCGGAGCTGGGTTACCCCTGTTCTACGCGCGAAGCCGCTGAGCGCATCCACGCTGTGGATGCCGATCGCCAGCAAGTGCTGCTGCTCGCACGGCGCGACGGCGGGCGATGCGGCCTCGTTGGCCTGCACTTCCTCTATTACGTTCCGTTGGGTGCGCTCATCTGCCGGATCACCGCGCTGGTCGTCGCTACCGAAGCGCGAGGCAGTGGGCTCGGACGACAGTTGCTGGAGGAGGCCTACCGCCGTGCACGCGGCGCGGACTGCGTGCGACTCGAACTGACCACCGCCCTGCACCGCACCGAAGCCCACGCGTTCTATCGCGCCTGCGGCTTCACCGAAAGCTCGCTCCGCTTCACCCGCGCACTCGGCGGAGCCTGATCGACAACGCAGGGTATCCTTCGAGCATGCGATGTCGGATCTCCCACCGGCAGGGATCCATGCATGGAGTTCGGCAGCGAGTTCTTCTGGTTCATCCTGATCGGCCTCGGCGCGCAATTGGTCGATGGCGCGCTGGGCATGGCCTTCGGCCTGATCTGCTCGTCGATCCTGCTCAGCATGGGTCTTCCCCCGGCGGCCGTCAGCGCCAGCGTGCATGCGGCGGAAGTCGTCACCACCGGCGTGTCCGGCGCATCGCACGCCTACTTCCGCAACATCGACAAGCGTCTGTTCTGGCGACTGACGATCTCGGGATCCATAGGCGGAGCGCTCGGTGCGTACGTGCTCACCCGCCTGCCGGGCGACGCCATCCGGCCCTTCGTCTACCTGTACCTGCTGGCGCTGGCGATCCTGATCCTCGTCCGTTCGTTCGGTCGTTGGATGCCGCGCGAGGAAATCAAGCGTGTACCGGTGCTGGGATTCTTCGCCGGCCTGCTGGATGCCACGGGTGGCGGAGGATGGGGCCCGCTTGCCACGTCCACCCTGCTCGCCCGCGGCGGACAGGCCCGCACCACCATTGGCACGGTCAGCGCTTCGGAATTCGTCATCACGCTGGTGGTATCGCTGACGTTCCTCCTGACGATCGGTCTGGACCATCTTGAGATCGTGCTCGGCTTGCTGGTCGGCGGCGCCATCGCCGCACCGTTTGCAGCCTGGTTCGTGCGCCATGTTTCCGAACGAATCGTCTTGAAGGTCGTGGGCGTGCTGGTTCTGTCGATCAGCCTGTATCAAATCGGTCGCGCGTGGTTCCTCTAGGCATTCGCGACTGGCATTTCTAGCGGATATGCGGGTCGGTTATTGAACCGACCCGCACACATTGCAGCTGCTCAGCGGGAAGGAGCCGCCTGATCACGTTGCGGCGCGGCCTGCTGGTCCGTCACGGACTGTTCCTTCTGCCAGCTCTGACCGGCCGATGTCTTAAGGTAATCGTCCAGTGCCTGACGCATGGCCCGATCATCGCCACTCTGCAATGCAGAGAACATGCGGTCCACGAACGAACGCTGCGATGCCGCCTCCGCAGGAGCGACATCGCGCGTGTCGCGCACGGAGATCGCCATCGCCTCACGCGACCGCTCGCCATACACGCCATCAACCTTGAGCCCGCGATCCGCTTGGAACGCCCGCAGCGCATGCTCCGTCTGGGGGCCGAATCTGCCGCTCGATGTCTCCAGAGACTGGCCGTCGGCGCCGCGGTAACCCAGTTGGTTGAGCTGCTGCTGCAGCTCCCGCACCGACGCCCCCGAACCTCCGTCACGCAGCACCTCGGGCGATGCGGATCGTGCGGGCATCGCGGCATCCCGGTTTGCACCGCGCAAATAGGGCAACGGGTCGACCTGGCGACCGTCCCGCCACAGCTCGAAGTGCAGATGCGTGTCGCCTTGCGCTGGCGTGTTGCCTGAGCGCCCCATGGTGCCGACCTGCTGCCCGGCTTCCACGCGCTGGCCGTTTCGGACGCTGAATTCGCCCAGGTGGAAGTACTTGCTAAGAGAGCCGTCGTCGTGCCGGATATGAACCGTGTTGCCCGCCGCACCATTGTTCGGACGCACCACGACCGTGCCGCCTGCAACTGCGACAATGGGGTCGCCGGTATCGCCCTGGATGTCGATACCGCCATGACGCCGACCACCGCTTCGCGGCGTGCCAAACTCGCCCCGGCCCTCGCGCGGCTTGTCGGCCTCATTGATGTCGCGATTGCCCGGCGTCGGCCAGGTCAGTCCGCCTTCGCGCCGCTGCGCTTCCATGGGCTGGACACGGTTACGCTCCTGCTCAGGCAACGCCAGTTGCTGCACAATGGCCGCGCGCGTGCGCGCATCGGCATTGCCCGTGGCTTCCAGCTGGTTAGCCGCCTGGAAGGCGCGCACCGCTTCCTGCGTCTTGTCGCCATAGATGCCCGAACGCGTTTCCAGTTCCGCACCTTGGCCATCGCGGAAACCGAGCTGGTTCAACGAGGTCTGCAGCCGGCGCACCTCTTCACCTCGTTCGCCGTTATGCAGCACACCATCGGCCAGCGGCGAAGTGCGCTCACGGGCTGCCGCATCGGGCTGGCCCGCCTGGATGCCGCGATCGGGAATGCTGATGGCGGCATACTTGGTGTTCCAGTACTGCGAGAACGTCGTCGCCAAGTCGCGGTCGTTGAGACCGCTCAAATCTGCGTAGGGACGGCCGGTCAGTCGCTCGACATCCCGCTCGCTGATGTTGTTGAGAATGTTTCGACGAGAAACTCCAAGCGAAAACTCGCCCGTAGCGATCGCGCTTTGGATGGACGCATAACCAGCGGCACCCTGCTGATGGGCGAGATAGAGATCGAGTCCATTGGGTGTTTGTTCACCGGAAAGGAACTCGTGCCCGCTGCGTGCCTGGCGACGCGAAATGTCGCCGAGATTATCGGAGTACAGATGCGCGGCTGCGCGTGTGTTCGCCTCCGGATCGAACTCCCGACCCTGTATCCCATACTCTTTGGCGGTCTTCGGTACGAACTGGAAAAGCCCCTTCGCACCGCTCGGATTGCTCGCATCCGGATTGAAGCGGCCACCTGTTTCGATATAGGCGAAACGCAGGAAGTCGTCTCGCGGAATGCCACTTTCCTGCGCCTGTCTTTCAATGATGTCGAGGATCTGTTCACGTGTATGCTGACTGGCCATCGTTGGCTCCTTTGCTGATGTTCGCGGCCGGGTAGCCGCAGGACGTCAACCGGGCCCCTCCATGGGCCTGATGCAAGTCGGTCAACTTGAAATCGGCTTGTCTACTTGTAGCGTTCAGTCGTTTGATCGAAGGAGTAGACCACGTCGTCCGCGTCCGTCATGTCACGGATTTTTCCGGGCGACGCGATGGTGGTTCCCTTGGAGGACACCTTCAGGTTGGGCAGGCCCTCGCCCGTCTTCACGAACGCCAGCGTCCCGGTACTGGCGACACACGGCATGACCTGGCCGCCATCGCACGCGGTACTGTTGTCATCACCGACAGGAATACTCCCCACGTATCCCCACTGCCTGAAGCCCAGCGCGTCAACATTGCCTGGATCGAAGAGGAACAGGCTGAACATACGGACGTCGGTGCCGTTGACGAAGTCCTGGGTAGGCACTGCCAGCAGATAACGTCCGTCGCCGGTCGTGAACGACTGCGCCTTCCGCGAATCATCGATCTGCTCCGGCCGCCCCATCCTGCCGAACTCACCGACATAGCCATCCGTATCCGGCCTCGACCACTCGGGCTTACCGCCCTTCTCGCCGCGAGTGAAGGTCGCCTGCGAGATCGCGACATGCTCCGGATCCATCATGCCGTCGTCGCCTTCCGGACCCTCGCCCTGGCTTTTGGCTCCGAAGCCGGTGAAATAGTGCTTTCCCTTCAGATCGAACGCATGGCCGTACCAGTAGCTGACGGTGGCACCGCCATCGACTTTGTAGCTCACCGCACCATCCCCGTCGCGCTGGTAGATGAAATACAACACGCTATCCGCGGCGGGCGGTTTCAGCTCTGACATGTCTTGTTCCTTCATCTGCGGTTGTGTTGCCTGGCTCATTGCATCCAAGTTTTTCGGCGCTTGCGCATCGCAGCCGACAGCAAGGCCGGCCATCGCGGCCAGGAGCAGGGGGGATAGCTTTGTCATGCGCTGCAACCTCATGCGGGTAATCGAACTTAGTCGGACGGCTTGGATACTGGATATCGTCGCTTCGATATCATCGACCGGGCTAGTGACAGTCAATCGAATCGGCCTCCTTAGCTTCTTCAGAAACTCGACAGCCAACCATAGAGCCGAAACAGGCGCATCTCGTTCAATAGTCATAGGCATCGAAAGCGTCGCTGAACTTCACTGACACTCTCGGGTCAGCACGCTCAGATTCCACC
The DNA here is from genome assembly GCF_900116385.1 of Pseudoxanthomonas sp. YR558. Classification (NCBI taxonomy): domain Bacteria; kingdom Pseudomonadati; phylum Pseudomonadota; class Gammaproteobacteria; order Lysobacterales; family Lysobacteraceae; genus Pseudoxanthomonas; species Pseudoxanthomonas sp. YR558. The sequence goes on from NZ_FPCI01000001.1 coordinate 1,551,885, forward strand.
CGGCAACCGAGTTGCCTCGTTCATAGCCCTAGAAATAGTCAGAAGAAAGGCACATCTTCCCTCACTCGCGAATCAGTATCGGAGCCGTGCAGTTCGAGTAAGTCATTTGGCAAGAACGCCCTCCGTTCTTAACGGAGCAATCAGCTATGGCGCGCTGTGATGCAGCTTCCACCGTCTCTCCGTCCAGATATGTAGCGACCGGATTCTTTAGCACCTCAATCGGCTCGGCCACCACCGCGCAGCTATTCATGTAGGTGTATACGAACTTACATTCCAGTCCGCCGCTGGCCTTGCATTTCCCGCGCGCTTCGCGCTCCGCTTTCCGGCGACTCGATTGACCGGTCGATGTGCCCACGTTCCCGGTCGCAATATCCCCTACCATCGCACCCCAAGTTGATTTCCATCGGGTATAGGTCTTTCCGGCAGGTAGATCCCATCCGCCACCGCCTGCTCCACCTGGGCCACAGCGAGGGTCTCCCGGCCCAACACCTTGAGGGCATGCTGTCTGCGCATAGGATTGCATGGAGAAGACAAGCAAGAAGAGAAGAATTGTTATGCGGGACATGAACGGCCTGCCTCAGTTGAAAATGTTGCGTGGCGACTGAAAAGAGGGGTTCGCCATCGAAGACGAACGTGCCAGTGACTGCGTATCCCCACTCACACCAGAGTATCCCGGCTGCCCCGGCGCACCTGGTTGTTGCGGCGGCTGGAAGGCGCTGTAAGGCGTGAATTGGCCAAGCGTGCCTTGGAAGAGCATCGCAGCCATCGGTGGCGCGCTAACGATGAGAGCGGTCAAGATCAGCCCAAGACCTCCCTGCTGCATCGCCATGTTGGTCACATTCTCTCCACCCATACCCAGCGCACTTGTAATCCAAAAAGCTGTTCCCACGGCAATAACCATGTCGAGCGCCAACGTCACCATCACCGTCAACAATGCCATTGAGAACAATGTGCCTATTCCGTACATCAACCATTTCTGGAACAGGGTTTTTGTTTGCTCAAACAGGAGACAGAGAATGAATACGGGCCCCATCGCGACGATCAGACCGATGGCCACCTTGTTCAGCATCATTGCCACAGCCGCCATAATGGCAGGCGCCCCGAGCCCTACCCCGGTAAACAGCAGGGCCCGATCCTTCTGCTTCTCTGTGACCATGTCGTGATTGCTGTCCACCGTATCGATGGCAGACAGTGCCGCCTGCATGATGGCGAGCGTACGGTCGATATCACCGTATGCCCCGCCCCCATCTTCTTCGCCCGTCATCGTCTCGTTGACCGTCTTTGTCAGCCCATCTGTCAACGTCTGGTAGATCGGCCCCCACGAAACAGCTGCTCCCAGCGCAATGCCGACGATGAAAGTGGCGCGCAGCGAACTGACGACCAGCGCCAACATGGACTCGCGTGACTGTCCAGTAACTATTCGGTACCCCTGGATCATTATCCACAAAGTGAGGAGTACGGTCCCTATCCCGCCCACTACGCGCATGACTCTTCGCCCAAGGTTGGGCAGGTACTCGTTGATCAGCTCGTCATCAATGAAGTCATTGATCTCATGGAAGAAGACCATGTTCGGCAATGAGGCATGCAAGGGCACCCACTCACGTACCGTATCCATTATCGGCAGCAATCCGACGTCCATTATGTGCTTGCCTGTATGTGAGAGTTAATCATCGCTCTGCCCGATTGAGTGAACCTTCAGTCGTTCGTTTCGCTAGCGCTCACGACTACGCGCAACCTGCAGCGCACCCTTAAGTGCCCCGTACTGCACAACTTCTTCAAGTAGACCGCGACCTTTTCCGTTGAAAGCGGCCTGACCCAGCCAAACCTGCTCCGTGTTGAGCGCTTTCAGACTGGCGTCGTAAGCGCTAAGCAGCGTATTGGCATTCTGGATATCGAGCCCGACATATGCTTCCAGCTGGGCAATGTTGGCTTTCACTCTCTCAAGCGAACCGGGCTGGTCAGCAGGCACTGCGGCAGCCTGCTTCTTTAGCTCTTCCATCTGTCGATCCCGAACATCGAGATTCTTCAGTATGCGGACCATCACGTTGTAGCGCGTATTCTCTGTCTGGATGATAGCTACGCAGTTCTTGAACTGACGCTCAGCAATGTCCTTGAGTTGTGCGGGGCCGGTACGGAGGCCACCTCCGTTACCGCAGCGTTCCACCACATAGTCATTCAGTCCGCGCTCCGATAATGTCTCTCGGTACCCAAGACCTCCGTTGAAGGAAGGGCCATTCACATACTTTTGCTCAAGCTCACGGATCTGGGTACGGTACTGCTCCATCTGGCGCTGCAATTCTTGGTACATCTGCTGGTACTGAGCAACCCAAGCAAACTTGTTGACGCCGATATGCGCGCCATCAACGACAGGGACTCCCGATGCGCGGCTGGGGAGCGCGGGCAGCAGGAGAGCAGCAATCAGCAACGGCAGCGCCAAGAGCCTAATCTCCTTTCCATTTCCTGTAAGAACTCGTGACATGTCTGTCTCCCTTAGTCGGTTTGACGTTGCGATTTCTCCACTGGCCGCCCCACTTGCAAGACGCCGACCGGAGCTCAAGACTAGCTTTGCTTGTTGTTCGATAAGGAGCGGCTCGCTGACTTGCCCGACCCTTTCCGCTCCTCCTGGAATCGCGGCAACCACTGCTCGGGACGCAGGTCGGCCTTGTCGATACCCATCCGCAGTGCTTCTTCCTCGACGATGCGGTGCATGATCTCGATGTTGTCGGTGCTGGCCGAGATCACCGCGAGGGCATCATCCATGCCGCGCAGATTAAGTTGGCACACGGTCGAGGCGTGGCCCTGCTTGACGAGGAAGCAGCGAGAGCGCTCGTCCAGGCTCTTGATGACCTTGAACTCCGCATCGGTCAGCTTCAACCCGTCGATGTAGTCTTCGCGCGCTGCGTTCGGGTTGGGCAGGAGGATGAGGGTGGCCGTCTGTTCGATCAGCGCTGCCGAGATGTCGCTGGCGAGCGCATCTTCCGGGCTCTGGGTGGCGAAGATGCCAAGGCCGTTCTGCTTTCGGATGGTCTTCTGCTTGTTCTTGGCGAAGTCCTTGAGTGCGCCACCGCCGTCGAGGATCTTCCAGAACTCGTCCATCACGTAGATCAGCGGACGGCCGTCGATCAGCTCTTCCAGCCGATGCAACAGATAGTTGACGACGGGGACGCGGATTTCGGCATTCTCGATGACATCGGTGTAATCGAAGCCGATGATGCTGGCCCGGCTAAGGTCGATCGTGTCGACGGGGTTATCGAACACCCAGCCGAGTGCATTGCCTGACGTCCACTTGCGGAGGCGGGCATAGAGTCCGTCGTCCCCCATGTTGGGCAGGCTCTTCTGGAAGTTGGTCATCGACCTCAGGTGGAGCGGCATGTCTAGCATGGACTCGACCGCCCGGAAGATGTCCTCGTCCTCCCGCGCCGTGTAGTGACTCTTGGCCGCCAGGACCTTGATCAGTCCCGCTAGGAACTGCACGTTGGCATCGGTGCGTTCGCACTGGAACGGATTGAAGCCGGTAGGCTGCCCGTTCTCCAGCGCCAAGTAGTTACCGCCGCAGGCGCGCACGAATATCTCCGCACCCCGGTCCTTGTCGAAGAAGAAGATGGTCGGCACGGGATCGAACTTCTGCACCTGGCTGAGCAGGAAGTTGATCAACGCGGTCTTGCCGGTACCCGACTTTCCGATGACCATGGTGTTGGCAATGGCCTTCTCACCCAGCGAGTTCTCGGCGGGATGCGTGGCGTGGAAGTTGAAGTAGTAAGGCTGTCCGTTGGTGGTCTGCAACACCGTCACGCTGTCGCCCCAGGGATTGTTGTCCCGCTTGCCGGTGGCGAAGTTGTGCAGTGGCGAAAGGCCCAGGAAGTTCAGCGAACTGACGTTCGCCAATCGCGTGCGGTAGCGCCAGTTGCCTGGCAGCTGGGAATAGAACGAAGAGCAGACGGCCAGGTCTTCCTTGGCCGACACGAAGCCGGCATTGGACAGCTCCGCCCGCGTCACGGCCACGTTCTGCGACAGACGCTGTTGGTCCTCAGCGTACAGGGTCATGATGAAGTGGTACTCGCCCAGCACGAAGTTGCCCGACGCGACCTGATCCATGGCACCGTCCAGCTCGATGATCTGGCTGACCGCCTTGTCGCCTGACGAGATCATCATTCCCTTGGTGCGGTCCAGCACCTTCAGTGCGTCCTGCCGCCCCATCGGACTGAACGAGTGCGTGATGACGTACTCGAAGTCGAGATACTTCAATCCATTGAGGATGCCGGGCCAAGTGCCGTCCGTGTACTCCTTGATATTCAGGATGGCGCCGAAGTGGTTCTGTCCATCCGGCGCACTGACAACGAAATCGCCTGTCTTGGACGAGAACATGTGCCGGCTCACCGCCAAGTAGTCGTAGAGCGGTGCGCGCAGGACGGGGACGGGTTCGGAGATGCGGTTGAGTACGAAGCCGAAGAACTCGAGCGTTTCGGAGAAGACGCCCCCCGCGCCGGATTCGTACATGCCGAGGCGGGTCGGCGCGTAGTCTTTGAGCACGGCCTCGACGTTGCCTGCCAGTTCCATGAGTTTGTCCACCGCCTGCTCCTGCTCGGCCTGGAGACGCGGCACATTGGCGGACTTCTCGACGAACTTCTTCCCCATCACGACGGGTCGGTAGATCATCGTGAGGTAGAGCTCGTTCTGCATGATCTTCTGCGCGGACAGCGCATCGAAGTAACCGTCCGACAACGCCTGGTTGAATGCCTGGCCGAAGCGCGCGCCGGAGCGGACGCCGCCACGGCGGCGCAGGTCGTGGACCCAGAACGCGACGTTCACGAAATCGGGCGCTCGCAACGTCTGCAGCATGCGGTTGAACGTGTTGTGCCGGTGCTCCAGCTCCCATTCCTCGCGCCCGACGAACGGCAGCCCTTCCAACCGCCACGTCAGCAGGAAGTCGCCCCCCGTCGTCTTGACCACATGCGGGGACACGTGGGCGGACAGCGGGATGAATTCGGCGATGGACAGGTCGGGCGCGAGCATGGTCAATCCGGGATCAAGTCGTCGAAGCGCTTGCGATAACTGTTGGGCGTGAACACCCACATGCCCTCGTGGTGGCGAAGGTTGCGGACCTTGGTCCGGAACTGCCACCGCAGGCCGAGCAGCCGGAAGATCATCTCGTCGCGGCGCGCCATCTGCCGCATGATGAAGATCACGACCGGCAGCAGTGCCAGGAAGAACATGTTGAAGTAGAACGTGAGCAGCAGGCAGCTACCCGCCCCGATCGTGAAGGGCACATATGGAACCCCCATAAACATGGGCGGGCGGGTGCAGCCCCTGAACAGCACGTTCTTATACATACTGCGTCAGCATCTGTCCGACGACCATCGCGGTCGACGTCACGTCGGACGGCAGCAGCATCTTCGCGATCTGCGCGGCCGCACCGATCAGGAATCCACCGATCAGCACAGGCGCCACGTCGCCGACCCGCTTGTGGTTGAACGCGATCTGGTAGCCCGCGAAGATCACGGCGATGGTCACGATGGCGATCGATGCCACGTTCAACAGGGAATTGATGTTGGTGAAGAAGCTTGTGACCCGCCCCTGTGCGCCGGTGGCGTCCTGGGCGAGCGCCAGTTCGGGAAATGCCAGCGCGGTGGCGGCGATGATCACCATGATGATGGCGCTGGAAGCCTGCTTTGCCTGGATAGATTGCGTCTTGTTCATAATCGACCCCAAATGGTGGTTGCAACGGTAGGTGGCACTTTCGCGTGCCGATGAGCCATCCCTGGCGGGTACTGCTAGAAGACGAAAGCGTCATCCCTCCCGGATGTCTGCACGACCTGCGGCGCTTGCGGCGCCGCGGTAGTGGTCTGGTAGTAGGCCTGCACCGTAACGGGTGCGTCGCCCGATGCCTGCGAGATGGCCGGCGGTACGATGGTTGAGGCTGGCAGTGCCGTCGTGCGCCGCGGAGCATCACTGGCGATGGCGGCAGCACGCTGCGCATCCACCCGCTCGGACCTCGCCTCCTCGACGCGCCGCGCCACACGTGACGACTTCCGTCCGTCCGTGTCCGCGCGTGAAGCATGATCCGATGCCTTGCGCAGCGTCGTCCGCGATGCTTGTGCGACCGTCCTACGATCGATCACCGGTATGGCCTGAGCGGTGCCGTTGCCCACCTGCCGCTGCCAGGAAGCAAACACCTTTTGCACGTACCCGTGGCGATAGCCGGTCGTGAAGTTGCCGGAGTAGTAGCAGCTGAAGGCCTTGCCCCAATCGTTGCCGGAGCGCGTGTAGCACTCGGCGAGGATGCGCGAGCCTGCCCGCAGGTTCGCGCAGACATCGAACGCCTTCTCGTAGCTATCGAGCCCCTGCCGCGTGAGGTTGTAGCGATTGACCTGCGCCAGCCCCAACGAAAAGTTGTAGCCGCGCTCCTCGAGCATGCGGGCCGTCGACAGCGCCTCCGCAAGATTGCGCGGTTGGCGGGCCAGTCGCCCCCCCACAACGCCGATCGCGTAGGGATTGAACGAGGACTCGACCTTCACGACGTGCTCCATTACCGTCGGCGGAACCGCCAGTCCGGTGCAGCCCATCAGCTCCATGCCAGGCAACATCAACACACCCTCCCTTTTCCGCCACATGGCATGCGCAGGTCACTCGGTCTGCCGGATCCCTGCTCTTTCGTTGATGGGTGAGTGGCGTTCATATGCGTCCTTCAGGCAGCCAAGACACGGGCGGGATCGAAGTCGATGCCCGTGATGTAGCGGCGCCCGGCGTGCGCCTTGATATGCACGACGATGTCGATGGTCATCTTCAGCAGACGCTTGATGACTTCGAACTCCAGGCCTGCGCCTTCGACAGACGCCTTGACCATCAGGGCGAGCTGGTCCCAGGTCTGCGCCGTGCTGCCGGCGTGACAACTGGTGATAGAGCCCGGATGGCCGGATGCGCAATTGCGGATGAAGTAGAAAGACTCGTCGCCGCGCAATTCCGCCAGGATGATGCGGTCCGGCTTCATGCGAAGACAGGCTTCCATGCAGTTCTTGGCAGTGATATTGCTGGCGCTCTGCCCCCCTTTCGAGTACAGGAGATGCACGACATTGGGTTGGCGAATGAACAGTTCGCGGGCGTCCTCGATCGTCACCAGGCGCTCCTGGTCGGGGATATGGTTGACCAGAGACTTCATGAAGGTCGTCTTGCCGCTGCCGGTCGCGCCGGCCACCACGATGTTCTTGTGATAGTGCACAGCCTTCCGGAAGAACTCCGCATAGTTGCGGCTGCGGCGGAGCTCCAGTAGTTCCTGATCATGGTCGCCGAGAACTTGCTGCTGCTCGAGGATCTCGTCGAAGAAGCCGTCCCGTTCGTACTGCTCCAGCGACTTGCTGAACTTCGCCGGCAGGCGGATGGTGATCGATACCTTGCCGGCGTCGCAGGCTGGCGGGATCACGAACTGCGCGCGTTGCCCGGTCGGAAAGGTCAGCGACACCATTGGATCGATGTCGGTGATGCGCTGGCCGGTGTTGCTTTCGTTGACGACCGAGGTGCAGAACTGCCGCGCACGCTCGAAGGTCAGCGTCGGCACCTCGGCTTTGAGCCAGCCCGCTCGCGCCGTTTCGAGATAGAGCTCACCTGGGCGATTGATGCAGATCTCGGTCACATCCGAGGAGTGCATGTGCTCGCCGATCCCCAGCACCTGGTACTGGTAGTCCAGGAACTCGGTGGAGACACGGGCAATAGGCTCATTCTGCGTGTCCATATCCATAGATCCGTCAGCGCATGACAGCCGAGAAGTCGACGTCACGCGCCACGTACACGTTGACGACAGTTCCTTGGTTGATCGTCACCGTGGGAGGGCGCGCCATGTTGCGGTCCAGCGCCATGTTGGCAAGGCGCTCCATGGTCCTTGCGGTATTGCTCTCGTATGGATTCTGGACGATGGCACCATTGACGATCGAGGTTTCCTGCGGACCGTGCTTGGCACCCGCATACTTGAAGGCATCGCTCAGCATGCTGATCAGCAGCGCGGACGAGATACGCTGTGTCCAGTGTGCGGAATAGTGTCCCGGGTTGCCCGCAGACCCCAGCATGTCGGTTCCTGGGCTTCGCATGTTGACGTCCATGCCGGTGGGCGTCGTAATGCGATCCCAGACGATAGCAGCGCGCTCGCCGATGATGGCTTCGGCGTCATAGCGCCCCATTACCTTCGAACCACGCGGAAGCAGCAATCGCTTGCCGTTGACGGAGTACACAGGCTCGGTCACGACACAGGACGTAAAGCCCGGCACGTCGGTGATCACGCGCGATTCGAGTACACAGCGAATGTAAGTACCCCGCAGAAGCAGGGTGTTCGGGTTGTACAGAGGTTTGGCGCTGGACACGTCCTCCGACTTGGCGGTCGCCGCGGCGTCAGACTCCGTCCCAGCCTGCATCATGAGACGGGCGTAGTCGTCTGGCGACATCACTCCCGGTACCGAGCCCGATTGGCCCGATGACGCACGGTTGCCCGACGCGTCCATGATGCGACGGTCCCTGAGCGTCAGTTCGGCGCTCTCAGCGGAGGGGGTCTGGGGGAAGTTGAAGCTGGGGACCGCCGGTGATTCGTCAACCACTGGCAGAGGCGGCAGATCCGGTTCTGCCACCATTGCCGGCTGCTCGGGAGGAAGCTCGGGGAGGTCTTTGGGAGCGGCCGGAATCACCAGTTGCTCTCCTCGGGAATTCCCAGCCACGTCATCATCCGGGTCGGAGACTGCGGTACTGAATATCCAGAACGCGACGGCCAGGAGGAGCAGTACGATGCCTCCCAGGAACAGCAGCGCTTTGCGGTTTAGACGCTGCACATCGACCGAGCGCAGGTAAGGCGCGTTCGCGTCGAGATCGGGTTCCGCCCCGGGGCGGCCGCCTTGTTGGTAGGGGTTACGCTGCGCGGGCTCGACATGGGGTTCGTTCGGTGTCTGGTTCATTGCTCCGGACTCCTGCGCAGGCCCACCACGTTGTCGCCGTGACGGATGACCAAGTAGGGATACGTGCCATGCACGACGATGGTGTCGTCCTGTACGGTCGAGTTGACGACGAACTCGTCACCGCTTTGGGTTTCCCGTGCGAGTACCACCGGGAAGTTTCCGCTTGGGAAGCGGGTACGGTCGCCCATTCGGATGTAGGTGAATCGGCGATCGTCGTACACCGTCGTCGGCACGAGCCAAGCCGGGCCGCGCTTGCGCTGCGCGTACTCGTAGTTGAAGTGGTATGCGCGCCCCGGTTCGACCCCAGTGCTAATCTCAGACGTCGTCTCTTGCGGTCGATTGGCAGCACCGGCAAAGCTCGTATCACCTGGATATGCGAACTTGATGCGGTATTGCACGCCCGCTGCCCGTGCCTGATCCAGCACACGCCAGTCTGTCGCCACGACCTTGAGTTCAAAAATGTACGAATGGGCTGCGGTACGCACCAGAAGGTTGGTGTCGACGTCGACATTCTTCGGCTTCAGATAGAACACGTTCCCGCGACGGCTGATGTCCCAGCCGCCACTGAAGCCGGTGCTGAAGTCCAGGATCTCCTCATGCGGAGATAGCTCGATCTGCGTGGTGATGCCGAGGCCGGTGCGCACCGGATACACCTTGTCCGGCGTGTACGTGTACTCCTCGATCACTTGCGCCACCGCAGGCAGCGTCATGAGTAATAAGCCAATAGCAGCCAAACGCAGCAGGGCGTCCTTCAACCTCATCGTTGGGGCACTCCAGGTCGAGTATCGGGTTCCGACTGCTCCGCGGGCTGAGGTGCGGTCGATACATCGTTTTGGTTGGGGAGGGAGGCATCTGCCGGTGCTATTGCCGTGGCGTCCGTGCCTGGCATCGATGCCGATGGCGGGAGAGCGGTTGCGGGTACGCCTTGCGGCGCCGGAAACTCACGCTCCGGCACGGTCGCGGCAGCGAAATCGTCGTCGACGCGATAGTTGGTGACACGGAATCCCAGTGGATTCAGTAGCCGGTCCTCTTCGCTCAACCTGAGATCCGGGTTGTACGTGAACTCCAACGTGGCGATGCGACTGTCCAGCGGCTGTACCTGTCCCCGCCCCTTGTCGTAAAGGCTTCTCTGGTACCGAACTGTCGCACCGGTGGGACGCGCGCCTCCGCCGCCCCCCATGAGAACGATGCTGAGGATGCGCGTACGGACTGAGCTCGCCCCCCCATAAAGCCGGAACGGCCGCTCAGGATTGCTTTCAGAGTGCAACGCGATGTAGGCCGGGGACACCGCCGGACCAGCCATCGACAGTGTTGTTCGCCAGTTGCGCTGTCCGATCAAGCCTGAATCGTAGGACTCCCGAGCCAGGACGAACTGCGCGACGTTGCTCTTGTTGATGGCTTCCTCGGTGGTGATATCCCGATCCTGGAAGTTACCCGAGAGGCGCGCCACGCTGGCAGTGCCTGTATAGGGGTCGGCCATCACGAGGTAAGGCACTTTCTCCTTCAACGGCAGGAACAGGAAATAGCCCCCCGCCAGGATCAGGGACATCACTATGGCAGACCACGCGACCAGCCAGGCACGGCGCTCGCTTCTCCTCGCGCGATCCGCCAACGTCAGCTCGAAACTGACCCCCTGCGCGACAGCGCGGTCGATATCCGGGGTCGACGTTTTCTTATTGAACATGCGCAGCCCGTGCCTTCAGTCGCCCAACGACGCCGATGGGGCCACGCCTGCGGAAGAAAGCGATGCCTGGCTCACAATGATGCGTGGACGCTCAATGACGATGCGCACGCCCTGCTCGCCGTACGCCGCCGACAACGCACCGGCAGCTTCCTCCAGACTGTTAGTGCGGATCTGCGCGACTGGCGCATGGAGCGTGTAGTCGTTCGGATGCAGGTAGGCCAACGTGAGATTCGCATCTCTCGCCCACCGTCCGAGCATGGTCTTCAGCGTGCCATCCGCGGGCGAGGCCTGGTACACGTAGGCTTGCTGCAGGGGAATCGCTTGCGGCGCCTCGGCAAAGCGGTTGACCGGTCGCCAACGTCCGCCGATACCTTCCGCTTCAGGCGTCGCGCAGCCCGGCAGCCCGAGCACCAGGCCTAACACGCCGGCAAGCAAAGACGCTCGAACAACGACGTTTCGATTCACGAATCCATCACCCCTGCAATCGTCGGCAACACGAACCCGCTGCGACCCGTCGCGGGTCGCGTCGCGGCACTGATGATTGTTTGTGGGCGGCAGTGCGCGAAAGCGCATCGGGATCCGCGGACACGCCGCGATCATCGCCGTGCACGGATTGATGGCCCGTGCCATACCCCCTGTGTTCGCATCCATGTGGGTAACGCTCCAGTGAATCCAGATGGCGCCTACGGATCACATCCGATCCGACTACTGCATCACGACATTCGCGCCGAACATATCCACGACATTTTGTGCCGTCAACCCAATTGCACGAGTAAACATGTGTACGAACATTTGTGAAAGTTCAACAAACATCGAGAAAGACCATAAAACAAGCGACATATTGCAGATTGGTGAACCTGCGAGCACCACTTAACTCATGGACGTGAAGATGATTGTGAAACCACGTATCGCGTCACATGATCACGTGAAGACGTCCTTCACTCGCATGAATGCAAGCGATTCAAGTGGATTCGTTGTGACGTATTGAAGTTCGAGCGCGTTGTGCATCATCCTGAAAGGAATTCATATCGCCCATCCATAGACAAGGATCGACATGGACTCATCGAAGATGGATGAATTCCTCGCCAACGCGGCGTTGCTCGCGGCTCATCTTAAGGAGCAGTGCGAACGGGCAACGGCTTCACAGCAGTCGTCGGCCGATGATCTCCGGGGCGCAGCAATCGTGGTAAGAAGAACCATCGAGGAGGGTAAACGCGAACTCGTAGAGCATGCGGGTTCTGCTGTGTCCACCGCGCTTGCAGAGAAGATTCCTGCAGCGACAAACGACATACTTGAGACGTCCGCGCGCTTGAAACAGGTAACGGACCGTTTCCATAACGAGCAGGCTGCACTGGAACGCAGAATGCGGCTTCTCGGTACAAGCACCTTGAGTGCCATCGCCGTTGCCTGCGCGGTGCTCATCGCCGGAACCGGATATGCGTCCTGGTACAACGTGAAGCGTGCGCAGCGTGCCCACGCCGATGCAGAAGTCCTCGATGCGCTGCGGCAAGTCACCATTACCGCGTGCGATGGGGCTCCATGCATCAAGCTTGAAGATGGCCTCCGCCGCTGGGGAAAGAACAGAGACTATGTTCTTGTCGACGGGAGGAAGGAAAGCAGTGGCGAGCCCACGGGCGAGCGCCAACCGAAGTAGACGGCATGCGGCCCAGTCGCCGCGCGAATGGATGCAAGAACGGGGGAAATCTTGGGAAACGTACGCTTTCTGGCAAGCGCGGCACTTGGCATCGGCGCCCTTGTAGGGGGCATCTATTTATCTGGATATCTGTCCCTACTTTTTCTGGGGGTCGACGGTGCACAAGCCGAGTGGCACACCTACTTCGACTACCTGAAGCACATCGACCATCCGCGGGTCCAGCCCTATGCCTGGCGCATCAGGACTGCCGGTGCCGTCGGAGGGGGCCTGATGCTATTGGTATGGCTTGCGCTCGTTGTGATGATCTTCAAGCTGCGAAGCCATCGCAACCTGCATGGTCGGGCGAGGTTCGCCGGCATGATCGATCTCGGCAGGAAGGGATTCCTGGGCGACGGTGACGACGGGATCGTTGTCGGAAAGATGAACAGCAAACTGCTTCGCCTGCGCGGTCAGCAATTCGTGATCCTCGCGGCACCGACGCGCTCCGGAAAGGGCGTGGGGATCGTGATTCCCAATCTACTCGATTATCGCGAGTCCGCCGTGGTGCTGGACATCAAGCAAGAGAACTTCGACCTTACGTCGGGCTGGAGGCAGTCTATCGGGCACGAGGTCTACCTGTTCAATCCTTTTGCGGAGGATCGCAGGACGCACCGCTGGAATCCGATGACGTATGTTTCTAACGATTCCGCGTTCCGCGTATCCGACCTGCAAAGCATCGCAGCAATGCTGTATCCCGATGGCGATGACAAGGACAAGTTCTGGGTCAGTCAGGCACGCAATGCCTTCCTTGCGTTCTCGCTGTATGTCTTCGAGCGGCATGGGCACGATCACACGACCGAGAGGCCAACATTGGGCGCCATCCTGCGTGTGGCGTCGGGCGACGGCGGAGAGTTGAAGTCCTACCTACAGAAGCTCATCGAGGCGCCGTTCCTCAGCGCGCAGACACGCGCGGCGTTCGCGGGATTGCTGTCCCAGGCCGACGTGACGTTCGCCTCGATCATAGGTTCGTTCCGGGAGCCACTGAATCCATGGCTCAATCCAGTCCTGGACGCCGCCACCAGTGCGGACGACTTCCGTCTTGACGACGTGCGCCGACGTCGCATGACGATCTATGTCGGTATCCAACCGAACAAGCTCGCCGAAAGCCGGTTGATCGTGAACCTGTTCTTCAGTCAGCTCATCAACGTCAACACCAAGACACTGCCGCAGAACGATGCGTCGCTGAAGCATCAGTGCCTGCTGTTGATGGATGAATTCACCGCGATCGGTCGCGTGGACATCATCTCGAAGTCCGTTGCGTACATGGCGGGATACAACCTGAGGCTGCTGCCGATCATCCAGTCGATGGCGCAGCTGGATGCGGTGTATGGGAAGGAGCTGTCGCGCACCATCATTACCAACCATGCGTTGCAGATCATCTACGCACCCCGCGAGCAGCAGGATGCCAATGATTACTCCGAAATGCTTGGCTACACCACCATCCGGCGGCGCTCCCGGACGCGGTCGCATGGCCAGGGGAGGAATGTCTCCGACAACGAGGTGCTGGAGAAGCGGGCGCTGATGCTGCCCCAGGAGCTCAAGGCCATGGGACCCAAGAAGGAGATCGTCCTGTACGAGGGCCTGGCGCATCCCATCTTGTGTAGCAAGATCCGGTATTTTGACGACGCGTACTTCACCCGCCGCTTGCTGCCCAAGGCGCACGTCGAGCCGCTGCGGATATAGCGCACGCGGCGCCTGCCGGGCGCCGGGGCATCCGGGTTAGAATCCGCCGGAATCGACCCACCCTGTCCGGGAGTTCTTTCCATGCAGTGCCCCAAATGCCACAGCCCGATGGAACTGATCGTGGAGCCGGAGGCCACCGCGCATCGGTGCACGCAATGCAAGGGGTTGTGGTTCGAGATGATGGCGCACGAGACGCTCAAGCACCGTGCCGAGGAGATCGATACCGGCGATCCGGCGCAAGGCGAGGAATGCAACAAGGTCGACCGCATCAAGTGTCCGGTGTGCATCGGCAATCGGGACCTGATCCGCATGGTTGATCCGCAGCAGCCGCATATCTGGTTCGAGAGCTGCAAGAACTGCTACGGGCGCTTCTACGATGCGGGCGAGTACCAGGATTTCGCGGAAATCGAGTTCGCCGACCTGATCCGGGACTGGAACGCGCCCGAACGCACCTGAGATCAGGGAGCTCCCGCGCCGCCCCGCTCCTTGCAACCCCAGTTGAGGATCGGCGTGCCTGGCGGCAAGACGCGCTTGAACATGTCCACGCGTGCTGGCTTCGGATTGACCACGACCGGCGCCCGCGCGGCCTTCAGCAATGGCAGGTCGGCGCTGCTGTCCGAGTAGGCCACGGCGATCTCGCCGTAGCCGCGCTCGCGCAACATGCGCATCTTTTCTTCGTTGTGGCAGTGACGCGTGGCCACCACCGCGCCCAGACGCGGCCCCACGGCCGTGCCGATCACGGGTACGTCTTCGTGGGCGACGAAGCTGAGGATGGCGCGCGCCAGTTCAGGCGGCGCGCCGGTGGCCACGACCACGCGATCACCGGCGGCACGATGCTCGCGGAAGACCTCAAGCGCGTGCGGCAGCAGGCGCTGTTGCACTTCTCCGCGGTGCGTATCCACGTACTGGTCGATCAGGGCATCGAAGCTGCGACGTCCGTGCAGGCCGAACGTGCCGATCCAGATATAGCCGGAAATGCCGCGTCGCCGCGTGGGCAGGAACGCCACCATCGGCCCCAGCACGATCGATGCGGCGATGGCCACCACCGCGCGCAGTGGATTGCGCCTAATCAACCAGGCCACCAGGTGGCCGCCCGAATCACCGTCATACAGCGTGTGGTCGAAGTCGAAGACGACGACTGGAGCGTCGGAGTGCGGCGTGGGATAAGGCGTGTCCGTCATGCCGCGAAGAATAGCTGACGCAGCGCCTCGCCGGGTTCTTCCGCCCGCATGAAGGTTTCGCCGACCAGGAATGCGTTGACGCCCGCGGCGCGCATCTTCGCCACATCATCCGGCACCACGATGCCGCTTTCGGTGACCAGCAGGCGGTCTTTCGGCACGGCGTCCTTCATCGCCAGCGTGGTGTCCAGCGTTACGTCGAACGTGCGTAGGTTGCGGTTGTTGATGCCGACCAGCGGCACCGGCACCTGCAACGCCCGCTCGAGTTCGTCGATGTCGTGCACCTCGACCAGCACATCCATGCCCAGCTGCAGCGCCAGGCCCGACAGATCGACCAGCTGGCCGTCGTCCAGCGCGGAGACGATCAACAGGATGCAGTCCGCGCCCAGCACGCGCGCTTCGTACACCTGGTAGGGATCGACCGTGAAGTCCTTGCGCAGCACCGGCAGCGTGCACGCATCGCGGGCCTGGCGCAGGTAGTCGTCGGCCCCCTGGAAGAAGTCGACATCGGTCAGCACAGACAAGCAGGCCGCTCCGCCGAACTCGTAGCTGACCGCGATGTCGGCCGGGCGGAAGTCCGGGCGGATCACCCCCTTGGACGGGCTCGCCTTCTTCACCTCGGCGATCACCGCCGGGTCGCCCCGCGCGATCGTCGCGTTGAGCGCGTCGGCGAAGCCACGCGTCGGCGGCGCATCGTCGGCGCGCGCGCGTAGGTCGGACAGCGATACGCGGGCGCTGCGCTCGGCGATCTCGTCCGCCTTGCGGGCGAGGATGGTGGTCAGGATGTCGCTCATGCAGTCCTCAGGCGGGCACCCGCCTGTGCGGGACCCCTATTTTCGCACTATCCGTGCCGTTCGGTCGTCGCGCGGTCCCAACCGTAGGCGCGTTCGACCTTGGCGACCCGCAGTTCGAAATGGTCGTACCAGTCCCGTCGGCCCTGCTCGCGCGCGGCCGTGTGCTCGGCATGCTGGCGCCAGGCGAGGATCGCCGCCTCGCTCTCCCAGTACGCCACGGTGATGCCGAAGCCGTCCGCGCCGCGGGTCGATTCCATCCCGAGGAAGCCCGGCTGCTGTTGCGCCAGTTCGACCATGCGCTCGGCCATGGCGCCGTAACCGGCGTCGTCCTGGCCATTGCGCTGCGATGAGAAGACCACCGCGTAGTACGGCGGCTTGGGCAGGCTGGCGAATCCGCTGGCGGCCATGTCAGTGCGTTTCCTGTTTTCCCAGAGCTTGGGTGGTGGCGATGAAATGCTGGAGGCGCTCCAGCGCCTTGCCGCTGGCGATGGCCTCGCGCGACGCGGCGATGCCGGCCTCGATGCTGTCCGCAACGCCAGCGACATACAGCGCCGCGCCGGCGTTCAACACGACGATCTCACGCGCCGGGCCGGGCCGGTTGTCCAGCACACCCAGCAGCATGGCCTTCGACTCCGCGGCATCACCCACGCGCAGGTTGCGGCTGGCGGCCATGGCGATGCCGAAGTCCTCCGGGTGCAGTTCGTACTCGCGTACCTGTCCATCGCGCAGTTCGCCGACCAGCGTGCCCGCGCCGAGCGACAGCTCGTCCATGCCGTCGCGCCCCCAGACCACCAGCGCACGTTCGGCGCCGAGTTCCTGCAACACGCGCGCCTGGATGCCGACGAGGTCCGGATGGAATACGCCCATCAGGATGCTCGGCGCGCCCGCCGGATTGGTCAGCGGCCCCAGGATGTTGAAGATGGTGCGCACGCCCATCTCGCGACGGACGGGCGCAACGACCTTCATCGCCGGGTGGTGGATGGGCGCGAACATGAAGCCGATGCCGGACTGCACGATGGACTGTGCGACCTGGTCGGGCTGCAACTCGATGTTGACGCCCAGTGCCTCCAGCACGTCGGCGCTGCCCGACTTCGACGACACGCTGCGGTTGCCGTGCTTGGCGATCTTCGCGCCGGCAGCGGACGCCACGAACATCGAGCACGTGGAGATGTTGAACGTGTGCGAGCCGTCACCGCCGGTGCCGACGATGTCGACCAGGTGCGTGCGGTCGGGCACCTCCACGGTGCGCGAGAACTCGCGCATGACGGTGGCGGCGCCGGCGATCTCGCCGACGGTTTCCTTCTTCACGCGCAGACCGGTCAGGATCGCCGCACTCATCGTCGGCGATACGTCGCCGCGCATGATCTGCCGCATCAGGTCGACCATCTCGTCGTGGAAGATCTCGCGGTGCTCGATCGTGCGCTGCAGCGCTTCTTGCGGGGTCAGTGGCATGTGGGCTCCGTAGGGTGGGCCCTGGCCCACCGGCATGGCGATGGCGGGCCAAGGCCCGCCCTACGTCATCGTTCGAGGAAATTCTTCAACAGCGCGTGGCCGTGCTCTGTGAGAATGGATTCGGGATGGAACTGCACGCCTTCGACGGGGAATTCACGATGGCGCAGCCCCATGATCTCCTCGAAGCTGCCGTCCTCGTTCTCGGTCCAGGCGGTGACCTCCAGCGCGTCCGGCAAACTGCTGCGCTCCACGACCAACGAGTGGTAGCGCGTGGCCTCGTAGGCATCGGGCAAGCCTGCGAAGACACCCTTGCCCTCATGGCGGATGCGTGAGGTCTTTCCGTGCATGATGCGGCCCGCCCGGATGACGTTGCCGCCGTACGCCTGGCCGAGGCTCTGGTGGCCCAGGCATACCCCAAGGATCGGCGTATTGGCGCCCAGCCGCTCGATGATTTCCAGCGAGACGCCCGCTTCGTTCGGCGTGCATGGGCCGGGCGAGATCACGATGCGCTCGGGCGCGAGCTTCGCGATTTCGTCCACCGTCATCGCATCGTTGCGCACCACCTTCACCTCGGCACCCAGCGACTGCAGGTACTGCACGAGGTTGTAGGTAAAGCTGTCGTAGTTGTCGATCATCAGCAGCATGGGTCAATCCGCAAGCAGGAATACGGTGTAGATCTTGTCGGTGAAGGTGACGTAGCCCGTCTGGAACGATTCGAGATTCGCCCGCTTCATCCGGGATCCCGTTACCTGGACCTTGTCGAGCGTGTACCCGTCCGTCTCTTGGAATCGGCCCCATTCATAGGTCGAAGGCCAACTGCCCTCGCGGACCCCATACTGGAACTGCGGAGCCACGTCTGAAACGCTGTAAAGTCCGCCCAACCTCGCGCCGTAGGCCTTTGCGATGGTTTCCGCTTTTTCTCGCGATGATTCAATGGCCTTCTCGCGAAGCGCCTTGCGAAGTTGGGCTTCGTCCGCTAATTCGGTGTCCACGCTTGAGACATTCAACTCCTTCGACGTCTTCAGGTCGGCCAAGAACGTCTTGAGCGACGCCTGGCTGTCAAATCGAGCGACAACGGTACGCTTGACGCCCGTTCCCACAAACACCTGCTCACTCTTCCTGTCGTCGTAGCGCTCTCGCGTGCCCATTTCCATCGACGTGGCCACGATCTCGCCATCCGCGACGCCTGCGGCTTTCAGCTTTCCGAGGACCTGTTGCACGTTCTCCTCGACTCGTCGGCGCGCAGCGTCTGCATTCATGTCGATGGCCTCGAAATTCACGGATATCTTGAAGCGATCCGGGATCGCGCGCGCCTGCGCTTCGCCATACACCAGGATATGGCGCGTCGGGGGGAGCGCATTGACCTGGGCGGCCAGGTCGGAGGACAGGGTCAACGCAAGTACTAGCAGCAGGTAACGCAGCTTCATGGGATCTCTCCGGCTCAAGGACTTCCCTGTCGAACGCACGACCATCGAATGCGGGGTTCCAGATGCGGTCATCGGTCTTGGTCCTGCGTCAGCACATGCGCCAGGACGGCCACGAACGCTTCGATGTCGGACTCCGGTGTTGCCCACGATGCCATCAGTCGGATCACCGTGGTGCCATCGCTGCGCCGCTCCCAGGTTTCGAACTCCACGTACTGTCCGAGGCGCTCAACCACCGCGTCCGGCAGTATCGGAAACACCTGATTGCTGGGTGAGTCGACCGCCAGCGGCACGCCGGCTTGCTGCAGGATCTCCCGCAGGCGCGCCGCCATGGCATTCGCGTGCGTCGCCAGCACGAAATACAGGCCGTCTTCGAACAAGGCTTCGAACTGCGCGCCGACCACCATGCCTTTGGCGAGCATCGCGCCGCGCTGCTTGATGACGTGACGGAAATCCGTGCGCAGCGCGGGGTTCACGATGACCAGCGCCTCGCCGAGCAAGGCACCGTTCTTGGTACCACCGATGTAGAAGGCATCGGCCTCCGTCGACAGCAGCGCCAGGTCGACATCGTTGCCGGGCGTCGTGAGTGCCGAGGCGAGGCGTGCGCCATCGACGTAGAGCAGGAGGTCACGATCGCGGCAGAACACGCCGAGCGCCTGCAGTTCCGCCGCGCTGTACAGCGTGCCCCACTCGGTGGTGTTGGAGATGTAGACCAACCGCGGCTTCACCATGTGCTCGCTGCCGTGGCCGTCCAGGCAAGGCTGGATGAGCTCCGGACTCAGCTTGCCGTCCGGAGTGTCGACCGTCAGCACCTTGTGCCCGCTGGCCTCGATCGCGCCTGTCTCATGCGTCGCGATATGGCCGCTGGCTGGTGCGATCACGGCTTCGTGCGGGCGAAGGAAGGCGGCCAGCGCGACGAGGTTGGTCTGGGTGCCACCGGCGAGGAAATGGATGTCGGCATCGCGGGCAAGGCGATCGCGGATCAGCGCGGCGGCCCGGAGGCTGTGTGCGTCCAGGCCGTAACCACGGTTGATCTCCGCGCTCGCCACGGCCAGCGCCTGCAGCAGGCGCGGGTGCGCACCCTCGCTGTAGTCGTTGCGCAGGCTGATCCTGGCGTTGTCGGTCGCGACCTCCATCACAACCCCTTCGCCGCTTCGGCCACGGCGCGGAACAGTGCACGCCCCTTGTTCATCGTCTCGTCCCATTCCTTCTCGGGATCGGAGTCGTAGACGATGCCGGCACCGGCCTGCACATGCAGACGGCCATCCTTGATGACGGCGGTACGGATGGCGATGGCGGTATCGGCATCGCCGTGCCAGCCGATGTAACCGATGCTGCCGGCGTAGACGTTGCGCTTGATCGGCTCGAGTTCGCGGATGACTTCCAGCGCACGGATCTTCGGCGCACCGCTGACCGTACCGGCGGGGAACGTCGCGCGCAGCACGTCCGCGTAACTCAGGCCGGGCAAGAGTTTTCCGGTGACTTCGCTGACGATGTGCATGACGTGGCTGTAGCGCTCGATGACGAACTGTTCGCCCACCTGCACCGTGCCGGCTTCCGACACGCGACCGGTGTCGTTGCGGCCCAGGTCGATCAGCATCAGGTGCTCGGCGCGCTCTTTCGGGTCGGCGAGCAGTTCGGCTTCCAGCGCGATGTCTTCGTCGAGGGTCTTGCCGCGCGGGCGCGTGCCCGCGATCGGGCGCACGGTGACTTCGCCCTGCTCCAGGCGCACCAGGATCTCGGGCGACGAGCCCACCACCTGCACATCGCCGACGTCGAGGAAGTACATGTACGGCGAGGGATTCAGCGCACGCAGCGCGCGATACACATCCACTGGACGCGCATTGAACGGCACGCTCAGGCGCTGGCTCAGCACCACCTGGAAGATATCGCCGGCACGGATGTATTCCTTCGACTGCTCCACCGCGGCGATGAAACCGTCATGGGTGAAGCCGGAAACGAAGTGGCTCTCGTCCAGCACGTCGCGGGTGATCGGCGTGGGATACGAACCCGGCTGACGCAACTTGGTGGTCAGCGCATCCAGCCGTGCCTGCGCACGGTCCCATGCATCGGCGTCGCGCGGGTCGGCATGCACGATCAGGTAGAGCCGGCCTTTGAGGTTGTCGAAGACGGCGACTTCTTCCGACAGCATCAACAGGATGTCGGGCGTGCCGAGTTCGTCCGGCTTGTCGCCCGTGGCCAAGCGCGGCTCGATGTAGCCGATGCACTCGAAGCCGAACCAGCCGACCAGGCCGCCCGTGAACCCGGGCAGGCCCGGCAGGCGCGGTACCGAATGCGCCGCCCGCAGCGCTTCGACTTCGGCGAAGGGATCGTCCACGTCTCGCGACTCCACCAACTGGCCGTGGTCGCGGATCTCCACGCGACGGCCGCGGAAAGTGACCACGCGGCGCACCGGCAGGCCGATGATGGAATAGCGGCCGAAACGCTCGCCGCCTTCCACCGATTCGAACAGGTAGGTATGCGGCGCGTCGGCGAGTTTCAGGTAGACCGAAAGCGGCGTGTCCAGGTCGGACAGCACTTCACGGACAACAGGGATGCGGGTGTGGCCTTCAGCAGTGAACTGCTGGAACTGGTCGTGCGAGATCAAGCGGGCTTTCCTTCCGGGACGCGGTGGCAGGGCGGGCGACGGCTACGGGCCACCATCGCCAGCTGCGGCGTGCGGAAAGTTTGGAAAGCGGGCGCGTGGGGTGGGACACGGCCCTACTCTACCCGATGCCCGACCCCACCGGCCAGCCGGCCGGAGGTCACCCCAGCAGCGGGCAATCCGCCGGCAGGTGCATGCGGACGCGTCCCGGGACGCAGGCCACGCGAAACCGAAGCGACTGCACCGGCTCACCATCCAGGTTGAGGGTCATCGGCGTTTCGGCGCTCAACTCCACCCAGGCGAGCCGGGCGCGTTCTGCGACGCGGTCCAACGCCGCATGCTTGCCGTCCTTGACCAGCGTGCCGACGGTGGCGGCGACTTCGCCCGAGAGTTCCGGGACGATGGTCAGGTCCAGCTGGCCATCATCGACCAGCGCATCCGGACACAGGGCCTGTCCGCCACCGGCCTGGCGTCCGTTGCCGAGGCCGAGTGCGATGAAGTCGCCCTGCCAGGCGAAACTCGGGCCTTCGATGCGCGCTGCCATCGGCTCGATGCGACCCAGCTTGGCGATGCCGGTGATCAGGTATGCCAGGCCACCCAGCATCTTCTTCAGGCCCTCATCGGTTTCCACGGTGACCTCGGTGCCGAAGCCGCCGCTGGCGAGGTTGGCGCACCAGTGCGGCCCGTCGTCGGCGTCGATGCGCAGCAGGTCCATCGGAGCCGCAACCGCATCGCGGACGAGGTGCAGTGCGGCCAGCGCCTCATCCGGAATGCCGGCCGCGGTGGCGAAATCATTGGCCGTGCCCATCGGCACCAGTCCCAGAGACGGCAATGCGTCGGCGGTCTCGTCGCGATGCGCCAGCGTGGTCGCCACTTCGCTCAAGGTGCCGTCGCCACCGGCCGCGATCACCGTGTCCACGCCATCGGCGATGGCTTCGGCGACATAGCGCTCGGCATCGCCGTCTTCCCAGGTCACGCGAACGTCGAGCGTGATGCCGTCTTCGCGCAGCGCTCCGACGGCCGCACGCAGATCGTCATCGCCGGCGGATTTTCCATTGAGGATCAGGCGCCAGCGGGGTGCGGTCATGGGGATTCCTTGGAGGACGCGCGAGCATAGCCTCTCTCCTGTAGGAGCGACGTGAGTCGCGACCGCACGCTACGGCTGGCAGGGAAACTGCGGATCCAGGAACTTCGGAACTCGGGGTCTACGGTCGCGACTCACGTCGTTCCTGCAACGGCAAAGCCGCTGTCACGGGCCCGTCACAGACGATGCGTAGTGTGGAAGGCCATAGCAGGGACGACGGGCGGAGGCAGGATCAGCCTCCAATTCTTCCGGGGCGGTGGCGAAAGCCATCGCCCTTCTGCTTTTCAGGCGCCGCGCGCGTCGGCGACGGCCTGGCGCATGCGATCGATCACGTCCTTGTAGTCCGGTGCATTGAAGATCGCCGAGCCGGCGACGAAGGCATCCGCGCCTGCCGCCGCGATCTGGCCGATGTTGTCGGCCTTCACGCCGCCGTCGATCTCCAGGCGGATGTCCTTACCGGTCTTGTCGATCATCGCGCGCACGGCGCGCAGCTTGTCCAGCGCCGATGGGATGAAGGCCTGCCCGCCGAAGCCCGGATTCACCGACATCAGCAGCACCAGGTCCAGCTCCGGCAGCACCCAGTCCAACACTTCGACGGGCGTTCCCGGATTGAGTACCAGGCCGGCCTTGCAGCCCAGCGACTTGATCAGCTGGATCGTGCGGTGCACGTGCTTCGAGGCTTCCGGGTGGAAGCTGATGATGCTGGCGCCGGCCTCGGCGAAGTCCGGGATGATGCGATCCACCGGCTCCACCATCAGGTGCACGTCGATCGGCGCGGTGACGCCGTGTTTGCGCAGCGCGCTGCACACCAGCGGGCCGATGGTCAGGTTGGGCACGTAATGGTTGTCCATCACGTCGAAGTGGACCCAATCGGCGCCGGCCTTCAGTACGTTGTCGACTTCCTCGCCGAGGCGGGCGAAGTTCGCGGACAGGATGGACGGGGCGATGATGCAGTTCGACATGGAGAGGCTCACTTGCGCTTGCGCTGGGTCTTGATGCGGTCGTAGGCGGCGTTGATCTCGCCGGCCTTCTGTTCGGCCTGGCGGCGCAGGTCGTCCGCCGCGCCGGCCATCTTGTCGGGGTGGTACTGGGAAATCAGCCGGCGGTAGGCCTGGTCGATCTCCGCATCGCTGGCATCGCTGGTCAGGTCGAACACGCGGTACGGGTTGTCGCGACTGAGCTTGAACCAGTCCTCGTCGAAAGCATGGCCGATGATCAGGCCCACCAGGCCGCCCAGCGGGTGGCGCATCAGCAGCCAACCGGCCACGAATCCCAGCAGTTTTCCGTACCAGCGCTTCATTCGGCCCGCCTTCTCCGGCAATCGCGCCATTTTACGGCACACACGGCCCCCAAGCGCCGTACACTACGCGGCCCGGTCCGGTACCCGGCCCCGCCACCCGCGGGTAGACGGCCGCCCCGGGGCACGGGCGCACGGCCTGCCGCACGCCCCCACGACGCTGTACCGCCTCGCTGGTTTCCGGACTCCCCAAGGAGTGTTTGTGCCCACGACGTTGCTTCAATCCGATCTGCCCGGCCTCACCCTGCGCCATCGCGGCAAGGTCCGCGACGTGTTCGACCTGCCCCGCGACCGCCTGCCTGCCGACGCCCCCGCCGGCGATTACTTGTTGATGGTCGCCACCGATCGCCTGAGCGCGTTCGACGTGGTGCTGCCCGACCCCATTCCCGGCAAGGGCGAGATGCTCTGCCAGATCTCCAATTTCTGGTTCGCCAAGACCGCGCACCTGATGCCGAACCACCTGACCGGCATCGACGTGGCCAGCGTGCTGCCGGCCGGCGTGGACGCCTCGCTGTACGCCAAGCGTGCGGTGGTGACGAAGAAGCTCAAGCCGGTGCCGGTGGAAGCCATCGCGCGCGGTTACCTGATCGGCAGCGGCTGGAAGGACTACCAGCGCACCGGCAAGGTCAGTGGCATCGAACTGCCGGACGGTCTGCGCCAGGCCGAGAAGCTGGCCGAGCCCATCTTCACGCCGTCGACCAAAGCCGCCGTCGGCGACCACGACGAGAACATCGACTTCGACGCCATGGTGAAGACCGTTGGCGCCGAACTGGCCGAGCGCGTGCGCGATGCCACCCTGCGCATTTACCGCTTCGCCGCCGATTTCGCGGCCGAACGCGGCATCCTGCTGGCCGACACCAAGTTCGAGTTCGGCACGGACGAAGACGGCCGCCTGTACATCATGGACGAGATGTTGACCCCGGATTCCTCGCGCTACTGGCCTGCGGACCAGTACGAAGTCGGCACCAGCCCGCCGAGCTACGACAAGCAGTTCGTGCGCGACTACCTGGAAACGCTGGACTGGAACAAGACCGCGCCCGGCCCCTCGCTGCCGGTCGAGGTCATCGAACGCACCCGCGCCAAGTACGCGGAAGCGCTGCAGAAGCTGGCCGGCATCATCGTCGACTGATCGGCGGCCCTCCCGCCGGACGGCCCGGCACACTCTGCCGGGCTGGGGTATGCTCCATACCCTGCCGCATTGCCATCCTCGGGAGGGATGAATGAACGCGACTGCGCAACGCCCGGTGGACCGCTGGTTCGCCAGCTACTCCGGCGACCACGTCAACGAAACCAACCAGCTGATCCATGTGTTCGCCGTGCCGGCGATCCTGTGGACGGTGGTGGCGCTGCTCTGGTGCATCCCGGTGTTCGGCACCTGGGTGAAATCCGGCATGTGGGCGGCGCTGGCGATGTTCGGCGCGTGGATGTACTACTACAAACTCTCGCGCCCGCTGGGCTTCGGCATGCTGGCGATCTTCATCGCGATGGCGTGGCTGACCCGCTGGCTGGAAAGCGTGCTCGGGCTGCAGAACCTGTTCTTCCTCGCGGTGACGGTGTTCGTGGTGGCGTGGATCGCCCAGTTCATCGGCCACAAGATCGAAGGCAAGAAGCCCAGCTTCCTGACCGACCTCACCTACCTGCTGATCGGGCCGGTCTGGGTACTCAGCAAGTTCTACCGGAAGATGGGCTGGAAGTACTGAGCGGCTAGCGGCCGCCCTCGCCCAGCGCGCGCGCATCGACCACGAAGGCGCGCGGCGCAAAACCGAAATCACGGCGCGCCGGCGCCACGTCGAACACCAGGTCCTCGCGCATGCGGGCCACGGCATCATCCGTGAGCCCCCGCATCGCGCCGGCCATCCGCGCGATCCCCAGCACCGCACGGAACACCGTCATCGGCAGTTCCCACAGCCGCACCGGCGGCGGCAGCGCCGCCAGCGTGCGCGCCACCATGTCGCGGTACGCGAGCGTTTCGCCGCCCGGCAGCGCGTAGGCCTGGCCGTGCGTGGCGGAGGCATCCACGACCGCGAGCGCGGCGTGCGCCAGATCGTCCACGTGCACCGGCTGGCGCTTTCCATCCGCACCACGCGGCAGCATAAAGAAGCCCATGCGCCGGCCCATCGCGGCGATGCGCGCCAGGGTCTGGTCGCGCCCCGCGCCATACACCAGCGTGGGTCGCAGCAGCGTCGCGGCGGCACCGCGGACGGAGGCAGTAACGAACACCGTGCGCTCTGCCGCCTGCAGTCGCGCGACGATGTCGCGCTCGTACGCATCGCCCGAGGCCTGTTTCGTGTCGAGGCTGGTGGAACCGAACGCGACCACGCGCGATGCGATCACGTCGCCACGCGCATACCACTGCGCGAAGCCATCCAGCGGCCCGGTGCTGAACATGACGTCCACGGTCGAGGGCAATCCTGCGATACCGGCGAAGTCGCCCTTCAGCCAGACGATCCCGGCAGACGACGGGCGCGGGTTGCGAGACACCGCGAACACTTGCCAGCCCTCGCCCGCCAGGCGCGCCAACAGCGCGTCCCCGATCTGGCCGCTGGCGCCGAACACCAGCGCCGTGCGCGAAGGGGTATCAGGCATCCGGGCGGGCGCCTTCGTCGACCGCATCAATGGGGCGCGGCGGTTCGCCACCCGGCATCGGTGGCCGCTCCGCCATGTGCAGCGACAGCGCCGCCTTGGCCATCAGGTGCGCGCTGATCGGCGCGGTGATGAAGAGGAACGCGGTGATAAGCAATTCGCGCGGCTGCGGATCGGTGCCCGACAGCGCGTGGTAGCCGATCGACGCGATCAGCACGCAGCCCACGCCCAGCGTGCTGGCCTTGGTCGGTCCGTGCAGGCGCTTGAAGAACTCCGACAGCTTCACCAGGCTGAAAGAGCCCACGAGGATGAAGAAGCTGCCCACGGCGAGCAGCAACACCAGCAGGATGGCGAAGACCCAGCTCATTCGACGATGTCCCGGCGCAGCACGTACTTGCTCAGCACCACCGTGCCGACGAAACCGAGCATGGCGATGATCAGCGCCGCTTCGAAGTAGACCGCCGTGCCCAGGTACATGCCGAACAGCATCAGCTGCGCGATCGCCGCCACGAACAATGTGTCCAGCGCGAGGATGCGGTCGGGCACGCTCGGGCCGCGCACGAGGCGGAACAGCGCCAGCAGCATGGCGATCCCGACGACGTGCATCGCGCCGACGATCGCGTACATCACCAGGGCCTGCGGCGTCATGGGAATATCTCCATCAGCGGCGCTTCGTAGCGCGTCTTGATCTGCCGTATCACTTCGTCGGCGTCGTCCAGGTTCAGCACGTGCACCATCAGATGACGCCGGTCATCCGACAACGCCGAGGACACCGTGCCCGGCGTCAGCGTGATGATGCTGGTGAGCGCGGCGATGCCGTGGATGTTGGCGATGTCCAGCGGCACCCAGATGAACCCCGGATGGATCTTCCGCTCCGGCCCCAGCACCTGCAGCGCGACGGTGATGTTGGCCTGCACGATGTCCAGCGCCAGCACCCCCAGCATGCGCGGCACGCTGCGCAACCGGCCGATCCGCGCGAACTCGCGATCGAGGCGCGCCGCGAACGGCGGGATGACCAGCGCCAACACCGTCGCCATCACCACCTGGCCAGCGCTGATCTCATCGTTCATCAGCAACCAGAAGCAGAACACCGTCGCGCTCAGCGGCAGCGACGGCAACCAACGCTTGCGCCAGCTCGCGACCATGCTCAGGGCTCCCTCAACGTGGGCATCGCGGCGCGCACCTGCTGTACGTAGTCGCCGGGCGATTGCAATTGCGCCGCGGTGGCCTGCGTGTAGTCCAGCAGAGGCGAGGCCGCCAGCACCAACGCCACGCCGTAGCCGAGCAGCAGCACGATGGCGGCGGTCTCAAGCGGGCGCGAAGGCGCATGCGCCAGGTCGCCGGCAGGCGTGAAGGCTGCGCGTGTTTCCGCACTGGCGTCCGGCCACGGTTCGGTGCGCCAGAACAGGCGCGTGCCGGCGCGCGCCAGGCCTACCAACATCATGAAGCTGGTGCCCAGCACCAGCAGCCAGACCCAGAAGGTGCGTGGACCTTCCGGTACCGCGCCTAGCAACAGCAGCTTGCCGATGAAGCCCGACAGCGGCGGCAGGCCCGCCAGCGACACCGCCGCGACCAGGAACAGCAGGCCCGGCACCGTCTTGCCCGGCAGCGCAGCGATGACGTCCTTGCGGTCGCCGGCGTGTCCGCGGCGACGGCGGATCAGGTCCGCCAGCAGGAACAGCGCGGCGCCGGCGAAGCTGCTATGCACCAGGTAGTACAAGCCCGCACCGATCGTCCCCGCGGTGTGCAGCGAGAACGCCACGAACAGCGTCGCCGCCGAGCCCAGCACCAGGTACGCCGCCAGCGCGCGCAACCGGTTGGCCGCCAGCACGCCGAGCGAAGCGAGCACCAGCGTGGCGGCGCCGAGTGCGAGCAGCGCGGGCCAGGCGAAACCTGCCAGCGGTCCCGCCGCGCCGAACGTCAGGGTGCCCAGCCGCAACACGGCGTACAGGCCGACCTTGGTCATGATCGCGAACAGCCCCGCGACCGCGGCTGGTGCGTGGGTGTAGGTCTCCGGCAACCAGAAGTACATCGGCAACAGCGCGGCCTTCGCGCAGAACACGACGAACAACAGGCCCGCCGCCGCCTGCACCAGCGCCACGTCGCCGGCAGGCAACTGCGCCACCCGCACCGACAGCTCGGCCATGTTCAACGACCCCAACAGGCCGTACAGCAGACCCAGCGCGATCAGGAACAGCGTCGAGGCCGCGATGTTGAAGGTCACGTAGTGCAGGCCCGCACGCATGCGATCGCCACGGCCACCGCTGAGCATCAACCCGTATGACGAGATCAGCAGCACTTCGAAGAACACGAACAGGTTGAAGATATCGCCCGTGAGGAAGGCCCCGTTCAAGCCCATCAGCTGGAACTGGAAGAACGCATGGAAGTGCGGTGCGCGCCGATCCCAACCCGCGCAGGCGTGCAGCAGGCAGGCCGCACCGAGCAGCAGGCCCACCAGCACCATCAGCGCGGACAGGCGATCGACCATCAGCACGATGCCCAGCCGCGCCGGCCAGTCGCCGAGCAGATAGACCTGCACCTCGCCGCTGGCCGCCTGCGCGACCATCGTGCCGGACACGCCCAGCATCGCCGCGACCGACAGCCAGGCGACGATCCGTTGCGGCACCATGCCGAAGCGGCGGTGTTCGAAGAACAACGCGATCGACGCGGCGAACAGCGGGATGAGGATCGGCAGGATGGGCAGGATGGGCAGGTGGCTCATGCGCCGTCCTCCGCATCGCCGTCGGTCTTCGCGAGCTCGCGCGCCTCGTCATGGCGGCGCTGTTCGGCGGCCTGGAATTCGCGCTCGGCCTTGCGGCCGTCCACGTGGTCGCTGTCGTTGTCGCCGCGGCTGCGGATCGCCAGCACCACGGTGACCGCCGTCATCGCGAAGGCGATCACGATGGCGGTCAGCACCAGCGCCTGCGGCAACGGATCGGTGTAGTTCGCCAGGTCGGTCGGCACGCCGTCGCGGAGGACCGGCGGCTTGCCCGGAACCAGCCGCCCACCGGAGAAGATCAGCAGGTTGGTCGCGTACGACAGCAGCGTCAGCCCGAGGATGACGTCGAAACTGCGCGCACGCAGCAGCAGGTACACGCCTGCCGCGGTCAGGATGCCGATCGCGCTCGCCATCGCCAGTTCCATTACGGTGCGGCCCTCATCAACGCATGTCTCCGGTGCGGGTGGAACGGTCGCCGGGCTCCATCACGCCCAGATGCGAGATGCGCGTGCGGGAAGGCTTGATCGTGCCGAGCATCGACAGGATCAGCATCGCACCGCCGAACACCACCAGGTACACGCCGGTGTCGAAGCCGATCGCGCTGGCCAGCGGTACGGTGCCGATCAGCGGCAGGTCGAGATCGAGGTGGCCGCTGGTGAGGAACGGCACCCCGAATCCCATCGAGGCCACGCCGCTCACGCCCGCCACGATCAGGCCCACGCCGATGCACTTGACGTAGTCGAAGCCGAAGCGCGACTCGACCGACGCCGCGCCCTGGATGACGTACTGCACCAGCAGCGGCACGGCCAGCACCAGCCCTGCGATGAATCCGCCACCCGGTGCGTTGTGGCCGCGCAGGAAGAGGAATACGGATACCGTCAGCGTCAGCGGGAACATGATCTGCGCCAGGTCGGCCGGCACCGGCAGCTGGATCGGCGGGCCCGACATCACCTTCTCCGGCGCCATCCGCGCGCGTCGCAGCAGCGCGTGCACGATCAATGCGGCGATGCCGAACACGGTGATCTCGCCGAAGGTGTCGAAGCCGCGGAAGTCCACCAGGATCACGTTCACCACGTTGCTGCCGTAGGCCTCGGGCAGCGAACGCGCCAGCATTTCACCGCTGATCGTGTCGCCGGGACGCGTCATCACGGCATAGGCCAACGAACCCACGCCCAGTCCCGCGGCCAGCGACACGACGATGTCGCGCAGGCGCCTGCGCGGCGTGCGCTCGGGCGGCGAACGCGGCGGCAGGTAGTGCATGCCCAACAGCAACAGCGCCAGGCTGACCATTTCGACCATCAACTGGGTAAGGGCCAGGTCGGGCGCGGACAGGAAGACGAAGGTGAGGCTGACCACCAGCCCCGCGCCGCCCAGCACGATCACGGCGAGCAGGCGCTGCCGGTACAGACGGATCGTGTAGACCGCGCACACCACCAGCACCAGCCACAGCAGCCAGCCGAGCAGCGGCATCGGTTGCGGCGCGCGCCACGCCAGCGGCGGCGATACGCCTGCGATGAAGGGTGCCGCGCCCGCCGCGAGCGCCGCGAGCACGAGGAACAACAGGCTGCGTTGCAGGCTGCCGTTGGCCACGCGTGCCGTGAAGCGTCCCGCCACTGCGTACAGGGCTTCCATGTTCCAGCGGAACAGGTTCCGGCCGAACGACCGCCGCACGATCGCATGCAGGTCGAACAGGCGCCTCAGGCCGAAATACAGCAGCACGCCACCGGCGATGCCGGCCAGGCTCATCAGCAGCGGCGTGTTGATGCCGTGCCATACCGCGAGACTGTAGTCGGGCATCGCCGGGCCAAGGATCGCGCCGGCGCCTGCCTTCAGCACCGGCGCCACGGTGAAGGCCGGGAACATGCCCACCGCCACGCATAGCACCACCAGCACTTCCACCGGGATCTTCATCCAGCGCGGCGGCTCGTGCGGGGTGGTGTCCAGCGCGCGCGGGCCCTCGCCGAAGAACGTCTCGTAGACGAACCGCAGGCTGTAGGCGACGCCGAAGATGCCGTACAGCAGCGCCGCCACCGCGATCGCATCGCGCATCACGCGATGGCCGGGGATGTCGATCGCTTCGGCGAAGAACATTTCCTTCGACAGGAACCCGTTGAGCAGCGGAATGCCGGCCATCGCCAGCGACGCGACGATGGCCAGCGCACTGGTCCACGGCAGGTAGCGCCGCAGGTTGCCCAGCCGGCGCATGTCGCGGGTGCCGGTTTCGTGGTCGATGATGCCCGCCGCCATGAACAGCGAGGCCTTGAACGTGGCGTGGTTGAGGATGTGGAACACGCCTGCCACCACGGCCATCGGCGTGGAGATGCCGAACAGCAGCGTGATCAGCCCGAGGTGCGAGATGGTGGAATACGCCAGCAATCCCTTGAGGTCGTGCTGGAAGATCGCGAACCACGCGCCGATCAGCAGCGTCAGCGCACCGACCGTGGTCACCACGTAGAAGAACATGTCGGTGCCCGCGAGCGCCGGATGCAGGCGCGCGAGCAGGAACACGCCCGCCTTCACCATCGTGGCCGAATGCAGGTAGGCCGACACCGGCGTGGGCGCCGCCATCGCATGCGGCAGCCAGAAATGCAGCGGGAACTGCGCGCTCTTGGTGAACACGCCCGCCAGCACCAGGGCCAGCGCCCAGGGATACAAGGTGCTTGCACGGATCAACTCGCCCGACGCCAGCACCACGTCGAGGTCGTAGCTACCGACGATGCGCCCGATCAGCAGCACGCCGCCGAGCAGCGCGAGACCGCCGGCACCGGTGATCGCCAGCGCCATGCGGGCGCCTTCGCGCGCATCCTGGCGATGCGACCAGAAGCCGATCAGCAGGAACGAGCTGATGCTCGTCAGTTCCCAGAACACCACCAGCAACAGCAGGTTGCCGGCCAGCACCACGCCGAGCATCGACCCCATGAAGAGCAGCAGGCTGGCGAAGAAGCGCGGCGCGCTGTCCTTCTCGCTGAGGTAGTAACGCGCGTAGATCACCACCAGCACGCCGATCGCCAGCACCAGGCCGGCGAACATCCAGGCCAATCCGTCGAGGCGCAGGGTGAAATCCAGGCCGATCTGCGGCAGCCAGGCGTGCTCGGCGCGCAGGTTCCAGCCCTGCAGCACGCTCGGCGTCATCCACGCCAGCAGCACCAGGCCCAGCAACGGTGCGAGCCCGGCCAGCCATGCGGTCGCGCCGCGCGGAAGGCCGCGCGCCAGCGCCACCACCAGCGCGAGCACAAACGGCAGCGCCAGCAGGATTTCAAGAAAAGGGATCATCAACCGCCTTGCGTTGCAGGGAATGCGTCATTCACGAGCAATCCGCCCGAGTTTAACAAACCCGTCACGCCCTGCCTGACCCGCGGTTCAGGCCAGCAGCGCGATCTCCAGCACCAGCCAGCCGAAAAAGGCGATGAGCAAGAACGCGCCTTCCCGCCGGCTGATGCGCAGGTCGCCGCGCAGCATCGGGTAGAGCACGATCACGAAGGCGATCGCGGCGGGCAGTTCGAGCCGCACGAACGACTCCGGCAAGGGCAACGGTCGGAACGCCGCCATGCCACCCACCACCACCAGCAGGTTGAACAGGCTGGAACCGATCACGTGCCCCGCCACCATGTCGCCCTGCCCGCGACGGGCCGCCATGGCGGCCGCGGCAATTTCCGGCAGCGCGGTGCCGATGGCGACCGGCAGCAGGCCCGTGAGCAACGGCGAGAGACCCCAATGCGCACCGATCACCGGCGCGCCCTGCACCACGAAGCGCGCGCCGTAGTACAGCAATACGGCCGCGACGACGAAACGCAGCAGGTTCATCCACAAGTCGGTACGCGTGCTCGCGTAGGCCTCGATCTCGGCGCGCACCGCGGCATCCTCGCTGCGCGCGCGCGCCAACAGGAACGCCACCATCGCGACGAAGGCGAGCAGCAGCACCATGCCTTCGATGCGGCTGACCATGCCATCGAGGCCGAACACGATCAGCGCCAGCGTGGCGATTGCCAGCAACACGAGGACCGGGGACAACAGGCGCATGCGCACCACGACCGGCGCGATCACGGCGGCCAAGCCGAGAGTCAGGCCGAGGTTGACGATGTTGCTGCCCACGGCGTTGCCGAGCGCGAGTTCCTGGGAACCCACCCACATCGCACGCGCATTGACCGCCAGTTCCGGCAGCGAGGTGCCGAAGGCGATCAGCAGCAGGCCGGCGATGAAGGGCGAGGCGCCGACGCGTTGCGCGAGCCCCGAAGCGCCCTTGACGATGGAGTCACCGCCCAGTGCCAGCAGCACCAGCCCCAGCGCGAAGTATCCCCAAGCTTCCGTCATGGCCCCGCACTCCCCTCTTGGATTGCAGGGATTCTATGCCGCCCCGCTTCCTCAGGAACAGCCTTCGACGTACTCGACCTGCGGCGACAGGCCCACGCGCCATGAGGTGACCTTGCCGGCGGCGTCGGCTTCGAAGATCAATTTGGTCGGTGCGACGTCACCCGCATCGATGGACAGGTACTGGCCGCCCTGCACGTACTTGTGCGGCGTACCCTTTAGCGCGCCGCCGTAGAGCTTCTGCAGCTCCTCTACACTCATGCCCACCTTGCCGCCGCCCGGCGCGGTTTCCTTGTCGATACCCACGTCGTAACGGACGAACTTGCCCTCTTCCATCATGAAGGCGAAGTCGGCAGGACGGCTGATCCACTTCGGCCACAGGTAGTGGCACGTGGTGCCCTCCATCGGCGCGCCGTTCAATTCGCCGCCCCAGGCCGCACGCGCTTCTTCAACGGTGCTGCCCAGTTTCATGTCGCCGTAGCCGAGGAAGCTGGCCTGGCTCACAGGACCCGCCGGCGCCGCCGTGTCGTCGACCGCCGGCACCGGGGCCGGCGTCTCTGCCACCGGGGTGCTCGCCGCCGTGGTCAACGGGTCCGCATCGGCCGCGGCGGGCGCCTCCTCGCGCTGGCAGGCGGACAACAGGGCAGCGACCATCACGATCGGCAGCATCGACTTCATCGGCTCTCTCCTATGCACAAACCTGAAGACTAACGTTTACGCGTTAAGTCACCGCGAACGCCCGGCTGTCATCGGCACTTCATGGCGACGCATTAGCGTGGGTACCGGCCCCTCCGGTTCCGCCATGCGCCCGTCCAAGACCGACCTCGCCCGCACCACGCTCCAGGCCCATGGCGGCACGTTGGGCATGCGCGAGCGCCGGGCGCTGATCCTGTGCGATGGCCAGCGCGGGCTGGACGAACTCGTGCAATTGCTGGGACAGGATGCGCCGCTGCTGATCCAGCGTCTGGTGCGAGACGGCTACCTCGCGGCATCGTCATCGGCGACTGCAACTGCACCCTCGCCCGCGACATCGACCGCACCCGCCGGACCACGGCGCTCACGGGTAGCCGCCCGGATCTATCTGTCGGGCATGCTGGAACTGCATCGCGATGCGGAGGCGCGACATCATCGCGACCGCCTGCAGTCGCGGCTCGACGATGACGCGATGCTCGAGGTACTCGCCGACGCGGTGCGGTTCCTCGAAGGTCGCGTGGCGGCGACGCTGGCTCAGCGCATCCGCGAACGCCTGCTCGAAGCGCTGCCGCTGGAAGACGTGCCACTGCTGCAGGCACGCCTCGCGCCGGAAGACGACGCCCTCGCCCTGCCGTGAGGTCGCTCAGCCCTGCGGCGGCGCGAAGTGCTTGCGCAAACCGGCCCAGCAGGCCTGATAGTCGCGCTGCCGGTGCGGGGCTTCGACGGCCTGGCGCGTGGGACGGATCACCGCGCGCGTTTCGAACATGAAGGCCATCGTGCCGGTGATGACATCGGGCTTGGACAGATCGGCGCCCGACGCTTTCTCGAACGTCGCCGCATCCGGCCCGTGCCCGGTCATGCAGTTGTGCAGCGAAGCGCCGCCGGGCGCGAAGCCCTCGGCCTTGGCGTCGTAGACGCCCTGGATCAGCCCCATGAACTCGCTGGCGATATTGCGATGGAACCACGGCGGCCGGAACGTGTCCTGCGCCACCAGCCAGCGCGGCGGGAAGATCACGAAATCCATGTTGCCCACACCGGGGGTATCGCTGGGCGAAGTGAGCACCAGGAAGATCGACGGATCCGGATGGTCGTAGCTGATCGAGCCAATCGTGTTGAAGCGGCGCAGGTCATAGCGGTAAGGCGCGTAGTTGCCGTGCCAGGCCACCACGTCGAGCGGCGAATGGCCGATGTCCGCGCGCCACAGGTGGCCCTGGAACTTGGCGATCAGTTCGAACTCGCCCTCGACGTCCTCGTACGCGGCGACCGGCGTTTCGAAGTCGCGCGGATTGGCCAAACCGTTCGAGCCGATCGGCCCCAGGTCCGGCAGGCGGAGCTGCGCGCCGAAGTTCTCGCAAACATAGCCGCGCGCCTCACCGTCGGGCAGTTCGACCAGAAAGCGCACGCCGCGCGGAATCACCGCGATCTGCTGCGGCTCGATGTCGATCACACCGAACTCGGTGGCAATACGCAGGCTGCCCTGCTGCGGGACGATCAGCAGTTCGCCGTCGGCATCGTAGAAGTAGCGGCCCTGCATCGACCGGTTGGCCGCATACAGATGGATACCCACGCCGTGCTGGGCTTCCGGCGCGCCGTTCCCGGCCATGGTGTAGAGGCCATCGACGAAATCGGTGGGCGTCTCCGGCATCGGCAACGGCGACCAGCGCATCTGGTCCGGCGACACCGGACCGGCGCTGAAATCGCTGTGCAGGCGATGCTGCGCGTACGGCGCGAAAGTGCCGTGCATCGCCGCTGGGCGGATGCGGTACAGCCAGCTGCGGCGGTTCTCCGCCCGCGGCGCGGTGAACGCCGTGCCGCTGAGCTGCTCGGCGTACAGGCCGTGCGCGACCCGCTGCGGTGAATTGCGACCCTCGGGCAACGTGCCCGCGACCGCTTCCGTGGCGAAGTGGTTGGCGAAGCCGGTCTGGTAATCCGATGCGCTCATGCCGCGTGGACCTCGGGAGATGGTGCGATTACAGCACGCCGCGCTTCATCTGGTCGCGCTCGATGCTCTCGAACAGCGCCTGGAAGTTGCCTTCGCCGAACCCTTCGTTGCCCTTGCGCTGGATGATCTCGAAGAAGATCGGGCCCAGCGCGTTCTGGGTGAAGATCTGCAGCAGCTTGCGTTCCTTGGTCTCGACGTCGGCATCGATCAGGATCTTGTTGCGCGCCAGGCGCGCGACGTCTTCGCCATGGTTCGGGATGCGTTGGTCGATCACGTCGAAATAGGTATCCGGCGTGTCGAGGAACTCGACGCCCGATGCGCGCATCTTCTCCACCGTGGTGTAGATATCGTCGGTGAAGCAGGCGATGTGCTGGATGCCCTCGCCTTTGTAGGCGTCGAGGTACTCGTTGATCTGGCTCTTCGGGTCGCTGGACTCGTTGAGCGGGATGCGCACCATGCCGTCCGGCGCGGTCATCGCCTTGGACAACAGGCCGGTCTTGGCGCCCTTGATGTCGAAGTAGCGAATCTCGCGG
Organism: Pseudoxanthomonas sp. YR558; assembly: GCF_900116385.1. Lineage (NCBI taxonomy): Bacteria > Pseudomonadati > Pseudomonadota > Gammaproteobacteria > Lysobacterales > Lysobacteraceae > Pseudoxanthomonas > Pseudoxanthomonas sp. YR558. Next base: position 1,588,487 of record NZ_FPCI01000001.1, read on the forward strand.
AAGTTGAACAGCCGCTCGTAGTAGTCCGCCCACTTGGCCATGTTGCCGTGGTAGAGGTTGTGGGTCAGGTGATCGATGAAGGTCAGCCCGAAGCCCTTCGGCATCAGCTCCACGTCCGGCAGGTACTCGTAGTCCGGGTCGTGGATGGTGCCTTCGGTGTCGTAGCGGTCGACGATGTAGAGCATGCAGTCGCCGATGCCCTTGATGACCGGCGCGGCGACGGCCTTGGTCAGTTCGTCGGCGGCGTCGAACGACTCGGCGCCGTTCTTCAGCGCCTGCACGCGCGCCCATTCGGCGAGCTTGTTCACACGGATCGCGAAGCCGCAGGCGCTCGGGCCGTGCTTGGCGGCGAAGCGCGCGGCGAAGGAATCCGGATCCTCGTTGATGAGGAAGGTGCAATCGCCCTGACGATAGGTGCTGATGGGCCGCGTCTTGTGGCGCGCGACCTGGACGAAGCCGAGCTTGCGGAAGTAGTCGTGCAGCTGGTGGGCCTGCCCGGCGGGCGCGGCGAACTCGACGAATTCGAACCCGTCGATGCCCATCGGGTTGTCGAAGGTGGTCGGTTTCATGCCGGTATTGGGTTGTGCGTTCATGGGGCACCTCGCTAGGCTTGCCGGGATACGCTCCAATATAGTTTCAGCTGAAACCACCCACAAGTAGCAGCGCAGCATGAGCCAGCCAGCCAGCCCCGCCATCCACGCCGATTTCGACCTCGACCGCCTGTTCTCCTACCGGTTGAGTGTGCTCTCCAACCGTATCAGCGGGGCGATTTCCCGCGAATACCACCGCCGTTTCGGCCTGGCCATCACCGAATGGCGGGTCATGGCCGTGCTGGGGCGCTTCCCGGGCCTGTCCGCCGGCGAGGTCGCCAACCGGACCGCCATGGACAAGGTGGCCGTCAGCCGGGCGGTGGCCCGCCTGCTGGAGCGGGCGCTGATCCAGCGCGAGATCCACGGGGACGACCGCCGCCGCTCGGTGCTGGCGCTGACCGACGAGGGCTTCCGGGTCTACGACGAAGTCGCCCCGATGGTGATCGAGTACCACCAACGCATGCTGGAGCCGCTGAGCGACGAGGAACGTGCGATGCTCGATCAGTTGATCGACAAGCTGGCCGGCGAAGGCGTGAAGCGCATCGAAGGCTGAAGCCTTTCTGCGGATAGAAAAACGGCGGCCATGGGCCGCCGTTTTTTGTTGGCGTCCGGCGAGTGCCGGGACGCCAGGGAATTACTTCACGCCGTGCATCAGCTTCTGGATCAGCGGCGCGATCACGAACAGCAGCACGCCCGGGATCACCAGCGCCCAGAAGCCGAAGGTATAGCCGCCCAGCGCGGATTCCACGTTCATGCCGCTCTCGCCACTGACATGCGCGGCGAAGATGCCCGACAGGTTGTTGCCGATGCCGGTGGACAGGAACCAGCCGCCCATGCCGAAGCCGACCAGGCGCAGCGGCGCCAGCTTGGTCACCATCGACAGGCCGATCGGCGACAGGCAGAGCTCGCCGACGGACTGGATCACGTAGACCATGAACAGCGTCCAGAACGGGATCTTCAGCGTCTGCGGGTCCACCAGGCTGGACAGCGCGAACATCAGCAGCAGGAACGCCAGGCCATTGAAGATCAGGCCCAGGCCGAACTTGCGCGGAATCGACGGGTTGGCCTTGCCCATCTTCACCCACAGCCACGCCAGCACCGGCGCCAGCGTGATGATGGCCACCGAGTTGACCGACTGGAACCAACCCACCGGGAACGTCCAGTCGCCGAAGGTGCGGTTGACGATGTTCTGGGCGAGGAAGTTGAACGAGCTGCCGGCCTGCTCGAAGAAGCACCAGAAGATGATGTTGAAAGTGAAGATGATCAGCATCGCGATGACCATGTCGCGCTGCTTGGGTCCGTTGCGGATGCCCTCCACCAGCAGCAGCACGCCCAGCGCGATGAACAGGATGGTCAGCGGCACCTGCAGGACCTTGCTGTCCAACGCGAGCAGGAAATAGAAGGCCGGGATGGCGGCGAGCGCGCCGATGGCCGTAGCGATCACGCGACCGCCACCCGAACCTTCCGGCGGTGTGCCCACGCCCTTGAGCTGGGCGCGACCGAACCAGAACCACACCAGGCTGATCAGCATGCCGATGCCGGAAGTGATGAAGACCACCTTGTAGGCCGGCATCGCTTCGCTGCCGAACACCTTGTCGGCCAGCCAGCCGGTCAGGATCGGCGAGATCATCGCGCCCAGGTTGATGCCCATGTAGAACAGGGTGAAGCCCGAATCGCGGCGCTCGTCGCCGGTGGTGTACAGCTTGCCCACCATCGTCGAGATGTTCGGCTTGAACAGGCCGTTGCCGACGATGATCGTGGCCAGGCCGAGCTTGAAGATGTTCTCGCTCGGTACCGCGATCATGAAGAGACCCGCCGCCATGATGATGGCGCCGAGCAGGATGGAACGTTGGTAGCCGATCACGCGGTCAGCGACGTAACCGCCGAAGATCGCCGCGGCATACACGAGCGCCAGATAGGCGCCGTAGACCTGGTTGGCCGGGGCCTCACCGGTGCCGCTGCCCTGGTAGAACTGGGCCACGATGTAGAGCACCAGTGCCCAGCGGATGCCGTAGAACGCGAAGCGTTCCCAGAACTCGGTCATGAAGAGCATCCACAACGGACGCGGATGGCCCATGACCTGGGCGTAGTCGGGAACGTGCCCCGGTTGCGTATTGACGGCTCCGCTCATGCGGGCTCCCCCTAGAAAAAGTGGTTCAGGATTTCGGTTTCCCCTGCAACGAGCGCAGGGGACGGGCGAGGATCACCGACCCGGCGTGCCCCCGTCAAATCGCTGAAACACCGGTGGTGTAACGGCCGTTTGGCCTGTTCAGCGAATCAATTCGCTGATTTCCAAGGGATTTCGATCCGGACGACCCCGCTCGCCCATCAACGATCGGGGCCGATCGAGGTGCGCACGTCGAACAGTTCCGGGAAGAAGGTCAGCTCCAGCGCCTGGCGCAGGAAGCCCACGCCGCTCGAGCCGCCGGTGCCGCGCTTGAAGCCGATGATGCGCATCACGGTGCGCATGTGGCGGAAGCGCCACAGCTGGAACTGGCTCTCCAGGTCCACCAGGTCCTCGCACAGCGAGTACTCGCGCCAGTAGCGGTCGGTGTCCTCGTAGATCGCTTCGAACACCGGCAGCAGGGCGGTATCGGCGGCATGCGACTGGCGCCACTCGCGCTGCAGGTGCTGCGCGGGGATCGCATGGCCCCAGCGGGCGAGGTACATCAGGAACTCGTCGTACAGGCTGGGCGCGTCCAGCACGGCCTCCAGGCCGGCGTGGCCTTCCGGATCGTGGGCGAACACCTTCAGCATCGCCGCGTTCTTGTTGCCCAGCAGGAATTCGATGGTGCGGTACTGCAGCGACTGGAAGCCCGACGACGGGCCCAGCAGGTCGCGGAAGCCCATGTATTCGGACGGTGTCAGCGTCTCCAGCACCGACCATTGCTCGGTCAGCTGGCGCAGCACCTGCTTGGCGCGCGCCATCACCTTGCGGCACTGCCAGACCTGGTCGCGCTGGAGGAAACCGATCGCCGCGCGAAGCTCGTGGATCATCAGCTTCATCCACAGCTCCGAGACCTGGTGCTGCACGATGAAAAGCATCTCGTCGTGGTGCGGCGGGTCCGACACCGGGTGCTGCGCGGACAACAGGCGGTCCAGCTGCAGGTAGCCGCCATAGCTCATGCGGCCGGAGAGGTCGGTGTGGATGCCTGCTTCCAGCGGGCGCTCGTTCTTTTCTACGGCCATCCGTCGATCAACCGGGACGCCACCTGGGCGGCGGCGGGGGCGCCAGCGTAACCGATGAGGGCGGGCGACCCGGGCAAGGTGATGGAAAACCGACACTTATGTCATGCCCATGCAATGCGTGTACCACAGGCTTCCGCTACATTGCGTCGGCCGGGGGCGGCACCGCTCCCGCGGGGGTCGGCGTTCAATCCACTGAGGGAGAGTCCGTAACATGGAAATGCCACGGGGCCGCCTTGCGGCCGTGTTCGCGTCTTGCGCCTTGCTGTTTGCCGCCTCGTCGGCACAGGCACAGGTGGTCATCAGCCAGGTCTACGGCGGCGGCGGCAACAGCGGCGCCACGCTGAAGAACGACTTCATCGAGTTGCGCAACAACGGCCCCACCGCGGTCGACCTGACCGGCTGGAGCGTCCAGTACACCTCGTCCGCGGGCACCACCTGGAGCGGGCGCACCAACCTGGCGGGCACGATCCCGGCCGGCGGCTTCTACCTGGTCCAGCAGGCGCAGGGCGCCGGCGGCACGGTGGACCTGCCTGCACCTGACGCGGTGGGCACCATCGCGATGAGCGGCACCGCCGGCAAGGTCGCGCTGAGCCGCAGCACCACGGCGCTGACGGGCGCCTGCCCGACCGCCGATGCGAACGTGGTCGACTTCGTCGGCTTCGGTAGTGCGGCCAACTGCTTCGAAGGCAGCACGCCGACCGGCACGCTCAGCAACACCACCGCCGCGCTGCGTGGCGGCGACGGCAGCATCGACACCAACAACAACGGCGCCGACTTCGCGGTCGGTGCGCCGAATCCGCGCAACAGCGGCGCCGAGCCGCCGGAACCGCCCGATCCGCCGCTGGCGCTGACCATCGCGCAGATCCAGGGCAACGGCCTGCTGTCGCCGCACAACGGCAAGCGCGTGGTGACCGAAGGCATCGTCACCGCGATCAAGTTCAACAACGGCTTCTTCCTGCAGGCCGCCAACGACGATGGCGACCCGGCCACGTCCGATGCCGTGTTCGTATTCACCAGCAGCGCGCCGCCCGCCACCGCCGCCGTCGGCAACCGCGTGCGCGTGACCGGTACGGTCGAGGAATACACCCCGTCGTCCAATCCGCACCAGCTGGCCATCACCGAGATCGTCACCCCGACGCTCGAAGTGCTGGAAACCGGCGTCGCCCTGCCCGCCGCGATCGAACTGACCGCCGCCGAGCTGGGTCCTGACGCCCTGCCCGGCACGCTGGAACGCCTGGAAGGCATGCGCGTCAGCGTCGCGCAGTCGGTGGTGATCGCCCCGTCGGGCGGCAGCATCGACGAGAACGATGCGCTGTCCTTCAGCGACGGCGTTTTCCACGTGGCCCTGCCTGGCGTGGCGCGTCCGTTCCGTGAGTCTGGCATCGCCGTGATGGATGCCATCACCCTGCCGGCCGGCAAGAACCCGCCGCGCTTCGACACCAATCAGGAACGCCTGATGGTGCGCAGTCGCGGCCAGGTCGGCGCGTCGCCGCTCTCGGCCGACACCGGTGCCGACGTCGCCGGCCTGCTCGGCGTGCTCGACTACTTCGCCGGCACGTGGGCGCTGCTGCCCGACGTGGCCACGCCGCCGACGGTCACCGGCGGCATGTCGCCGGAAGCCGTCAACGATGCCGCCTACGATGAAGTCACCGTCGGCAGCTTCAACCTGCTGCGCCTGTTCGACGAGGTCAACGACAGCAACGGCGCGGTGACACTGACGCCGGAAGCGTTGGACAAGCGCCTGGCCAAGGCGGCGTTGGCGATCTGCGACTACCTGAAGACCCCGGACATCCTGGGCGCGGTGGAAGTGGAGAACCTGCGCGTGCTGCAGTTGCTCTCCGAGCGCATCGACGCGACCTGCGCCACGCGCCCGGGCTATGTGCCGTACCTGCAGCCGGGCAACGACGTGGGCGGCATCAACGTCGGCTTCCTGGTCAGTTCGCGCCTGACCGCGGACGGCATCGCCCGCGTGGAAGTGCTGGACGTCGCACAGTTCGGCAAGGAAACCACCATCGCCAACCCGAACGGCACCACCAGCCTGCTCAACGACCGTCCGCCGCTGCGCCTGCGCGCCCGCGTGCACCAGGACGGCACGTCGAGCTACCCGCTGACGGTCGTCGTCAACCACCTGCGTTCGCTCAACGACATCAACGACACCCTGCCCGGCAGCAGCGGCTGGGCGACCGGCGGCGAACGCGTGCGGGTGAAGCGCGGCGCCCAGGCGGTCTACCTGGCCCAGTTGGTGCAGGAGATGCAGCAGGCGAACCCGGACGAGAAGATCGTGCTGGTCGGCGACTTCAACGCGTTCGAGTTCAACGACGGCTATGTCGACGTGATGGGCATCATCAAGGGGGAAGCCGCGACGGAAGACCAGGTGCTGACCTGGATGGCCAGCCCGGTCACCACGCCGCTGGTCGATGGCTCGCAGCTGATCGCCGATCCGGCGCAGCGCTACTCGTATTCGTTCGAGGGCAATGCGCAAACGCTGGACCACGTACTGGTCAACGAAGCCCTGGTGATGGACGCCGGCCTGCGCGTGGACCATGCGCGCATCAACGCGGACTTCGGCGTGGACAACTTCGGCGATGCCACGCTGGCCCTGCGTTCGTCCGACCACGACCCGGTGCGCCTGAGCATCCGCGTGCCGTCCTTCGCCCGCGCCGACCTGTCGGCCACCGTCGGCGCAGACCGCACCACCGCCAACGTGGGCGAGACCGTCCGCTACACCGCCGCGGTGCGCAACGCCGGTCCCGGCGCGGCATCGCCGGCGGCGTTCGCCTTCGTGTTCTCGGCCGAACTGTCGCCGTCGCTGGCCACGCTGCCGGCCGGCTGGAGCTGCGGCGCGGCGGAAGTGACCGCCGGCACCACCCGCGTGGCCTGCACCACGCCGGCGCTGGCCGTGGGCAGCGACGCCACGTTCGCGATCGACGCCGTCGTCCCCGCCAGCGCCGCGGGCGCCACGCTGGGCCTGGGCGTGTCGGCGAACTCGACCGTGCTCGACCCGGCCAATGGCGACAACACCGCCGCCGTGTCGGTGGCCGTGGCCGCGCTGCCGCAGACCCGCGCCGACCTGTCGGTGCAGCTGCTCGGCGCCGCCCTGCCGCTGCGTCGCGGCACCATCGCCACGCTGCTGGTGCCGGTGCGCAACGCCGGTCCCGATGCGGCCGAGCAGGTGACGGTGCGACTGACCAGCAACGTCGATGCCCGTTACGCCGCCGTCGCCGCCCCCAGTGGCTGGAGCTGCACCCGCGTGGAGGACACCACCGACGGCGCCGCCGCCGACTGCACGCGTCGTGGCGCCATGCCGCGCGGCGTGCAGACGCTGGCCTTCGCCCTGGTGGTGCCGGGCAAGCCGAAGCGCGGCACCGAACTGGAGTTCGATGCCACCGTCAGCAGCACGACGACGGATCCGAACCCCGCCAACAACCACGACCGGCTGGTCCAGCGCATCCGCTGAACTTTCCCGCCATCGTGGGGTCGACAGGGGCGCGGGCAACCGCGCCCCTTGTCGTTTGCGCAGCCCGCGACGCGCATCACGTCCGGCCCGCGCCGGCTGCAGGCAGGCTGACACCGAACGACAGCCGGGCAAGCGCCTGTTTCCGCACCGGTTTCTCCGTGCAGCCACCTGCCATGCACCCCCGTCTTGCTGCATTGCACGACAGCCGCCAGCCCCATCGCTCCTAAAATTACATTTGAAACCAATTCCGCCGGCCGACGAGAACACCGTCCAGATGACCACCGCCGCAAGCTTCGAGATCGAATACCTCCAGTACCTGGGCCCCGACGGCACCCTGGTGCGCAACGACCTGCCCGAGGCCGGGCGCGATATCGCCCGCCTGCGCGAGCTGTTCAAGCAGATGCTGTTCGTGCGCACCTTCGACACCAAGGCGATCGCCCTGCAGCGCACCGGCAAGCTGGGCACCTACGCCAGCTGCCTGGGCCACGAGGCCACCCATGTGGGCATCGGTGCCTCGATGCGTACTGGCGACGTCTACGCCCCCAGTTACCGCGAATACGGCGCGATGTTCATGCGCGGGGTGAAGCCGCGCGACGTGCTGATGTATTGGGGCGGCGACGAGCGCGGCAGCGACTTCGACCGCGACAGCGATGCGCGCATCGATTTCCCGTTCTGCGTGCCGATCTCCACCCAGTGCCTGCACGCCGCCGGTGCGGCGCTGTCGTTCAAGCTGCGCAAGCAATCGCACATTGCGGTGGCGACCTGCGGCGATGGTGGTTCGTCGAAGACCGACTTCTACGCCGCGCTGAATTCCGCCGGCGCCTATGAACTGCCGCTGGTGCTCGGCGTGATCAACAACGGCTGGGCGATCTCGGTGCCGCGCAGCGCGCAGACCGGCGCGCAGACGCTGGCGCAGAAGGGCCTGGCCGGCGGCCTGCACTGCCTGCAGGTGGACGGCAACGACCTGATCGCCGTGCTCGAGGGCATGCGCCGCGCCGGCGAGCGCGCCCGCAAGGGCCAGGGCGGCACGGTGATCGAGTTCGTCACCTACCGCCTGTCCGACCACACCACCGCCGACGACGCGCGCCGTTACCGCGACGACGCCGAGGTGAAGGCCGGCTGGGAACGCGAACCGATGACGCGCCTGCGCACCTGGCTGACCGCGCAGGGCGCGTGGAGCGACGCCGACGAGGCCGCATGGAAGGAAGAGTGCGGTGTGCGCGTGGACGAAGAGGTCAACAGCTACCTCAACACGCCGGTGCAGCCGGTCGAGGCGATGTTCGACTACCTGTACGCGGATCCGCCGCCGGAACTGTTGCAGCAACGCGCCGCCGCGATCGCCGCGGAGGGCCGCGCATGAGCGCCGTGATGGAGAACAAGACCGTGGCCAAGACGCAGAACGCCGAGACCGTGGCCGCCCCGACGGCGATCACTCTGATCGAAGCCATCACCCAGGCGTTGGCGTGGGAGATCGCGCACGACGATTCCGTGCTGGTACTGGGCGAGGACGTGGGCGTGAACGGCGGCGTGTTCCGCGCCACCGCGGGCCTGCAGCAGAAGTTCGGCCCGGAGCGCGTGCTCGACACGCCGCTGGACGAAACCACTATCGCCGGCCTGACCGTCGGCCTGGCGGCGCAAGGCATGAAGCCCGTGGCAGAAGCGCAGTTCGACGGCTTCGTCTACCCGATGGTCGATCACATCATCTGCCACGCCGCCCGCCTGCGCACCCGCACGCGCGGCCGCCTGCACTGCCCGATGGTGCTGCGCGTGCCGTGGGGCGGCGGCATCCGCGCGCCGGAGCACCACAGCGAAGCCAACGAAGCGATCTTCACCAACGTGCCGGGCCTGCGCGTGGTGATGCCGTCCTCGCCGCAGCGCGCCTACGGCCTGCTGCTGGCCGCGATCCGCGATCCGGACCCGGTCATCTACATGGAGCCCAAGCGCATCTACCGCCAGTACAAGGAAGTGGTCGCCGACGACGGTGAAGCGCTGCCGCTGGACGTGTGCTACGTACTGCGCGACGGTACCGACGTGACCCTGGTGACCTGGGGCGCGCAGGTGAAGGAAGCGCTGGAAGCGGCCGACAAGCTGGCCGGCGAAGGCATCAGCGCCGAAGTCATCGACGTGGCCACGCTGCGTCCGCTCGATTTCGACACCATCGCCGAATCCGTGGCCCGCACCGGCCGCTGCGTGATCGTGCACGAAGCGCCGCGCACCGCGGGCTTCGGCGCCGAGATCGCCGCGCGCCTGGCCGAACACTCGATGTACGACCTGCTGGCCCCGGTCGAGCGCGTCACCGGCTACGACACCCACATTCCGCTGTTCCGCCTGGAAATGAAGTACCTGCCCAGCGTCGACAAAATCGTCGCGGCGGCGAAGCGGGCGATGGCGAACGGCTGACCGCGCGTCGGCCCACGAACGACTACGAAGAGATATCCGAATGAGCGAGAGCAAGACCTTCCACCTTCCCGACCTGGGCGAAGGCCTCCCGGACGCCACCATCGTCGAATGGTTCGTCAAGGAAGGCGACGTGATCCGGCTGGACGAACCGCTGGTGTCGATGGAGACCGCGAAGGCCGTGGTCGAAGTGCCCTCCCCGGTGTCCGGCAAGGTGGTGAAGCTCGCCGGCGCGGCGGGCGATGTGGTCATCACCGGCAGCATGCTGGCCGTGTTCGAGCCCGATGCCAGCCTGCCGCAGCGTGCGGAGGGCCAGGACACCGGCCATCACCATGGCCCGCCCAAGGAGCAATCCGCACCGGCTGCGGTCGCAGCACCCGCACCGGCGGCGAACGACGGCGGTGAGCGCGATGATGCCGGCACCGTGGTCGGTGCCATGCAATCGTCCAACACCGTGCACGCCGAGCAGGCGATCGCGGTGGGTGGCGTCAAGGCTATGCCCGCCGTGCGCGCGATGGCGAAGAAGCTCGGGGTGGACCTCGCACGCGTGCGCGCCACCGGCGCCGATGGCGCGGTGACGATGCAGGACGTGAAGCAGGCCGCGGCCGACGGCACCGCGCATGGTGCCGCGACGCCCGCCCCTGCCGCCACGCGCAACGTCGCTCCCGCTGCCGCATCGGCACCCGTCGCGGCCCCGCAGCGGACCGCGCTGTCCGCGAGCGGAAAGCCGATGCGCACGCAGCCGCCGGGCGTCTCGGTCAGCGGCCAGCCGGAACAACTCAAGGGCGTGCGCCGGAACATGGCGCGCGTGATGGCCGATGCGCATGCCAAGGTCGTGCCGACCACGCTCAGCGACGACGCCGACGTGCATGCCTGGACGCCCGGCAACGACATGACCGGCCGCCTCGTCCGCGCCATCGTCCGCGCCTGCAAGACGGTGCCGGCGATGAACGCCTGGTTCGATGGCGAGAAGCTCACCCGCACGCTGCACCCGCATGTCGACATCGGCATCGCCGTGGATACCGATGACGGTCTGTTCGTCCCCGCGCTGCGCAATGCGGACCTGCTGGAGGCCGGCGGCGTGCGCGAGAGCATCAACCGCCTGCGCGCGCAGGTGGAAGACCGCAGCATCCCGCCGTCGGAGCTGACCGGCTACACGATCTCGCTGAGCAACTTCGGCATGTTCGCTGGCCGCTACGCCACGCCGGTGGTGGTGCCGCCGTGCGTGGCCATCGTCGCCGCGGGTCGCGCGCGCCATCAGGTCACGCCGGTGATGGGCGGCTTCGAATCGCACAAGGTGATCCCGCTGTCGGTGACGTTCGACCACCGCGCCTGCACGGGCGGCGAAGCCGCGCGCTTCCTCAAGGCATTGATCGACGATCTGGCCCTGCCTCAATAACGCGGGCGTCGTACAAGTGAGCGACGCAGAGGTACGTCGCTCACTCCACCAGCGCTGTGGGATGAGGACAACACGCGTCCGCGAAGCGTGGCAGGATGCTGCGGTGATCCCACCGCAGGAGTCGCCATGAGCCACCGCAGCCGCCTCGCCGGTTTCATCATCGACAGCCAGGTCGACGACCTGCCCGCCGCCTCCGCCTTCTGGAGCGCCGCCCTGGGGTTGAAGGTCACCGATCCCGACGACGGCGGCCTGGGCATCTACGACAAATTCGAGCCCGGCCCGGGCGGCCTGCATATCGAAGTGCAGAAGGTGAAGCATGAAGCGCGCGTGCACCTGGATATCGAAACCGATGACATCGAGGCCGAAGTCATGCGCCTGGAGTCGCTCGGCGCGAAGCGGGTGCAGCACGTGCGAAACCGCTGGTGGGTGATGGAAGCACCTACCGGCCACCGCTTCTGCGTGGTGCCGATGAACGAGGACAGCGCGCGCGAAGCGCCCAACCGCTGGCCCTGACGCGTCAGCGCGACAGGATCGCCTGCTCGCTCCAGAACGTCAGCAGGCGCATCAGTCCGGGCGACGAACCGGCATGGTCTTCCAACCAGGGGGCGTCGCGCTGCCACTGCGCCTGGCTCAATTGCTGCACGACGCTTTGCGGCGCCTCCGAAAACCCCATGTGCCAGCGCTGGAACCGGCGCGCGTCCAACCGTCCCTGCTCCAGGATCTCCAACCGGTGATGTTGGCTGGCGCGCGTGATCCGCGCATAGATCTGCTCCACGTCCGCGCGCGTCCCCTCGAGGTACTGCACGAACTGGCGGTCGCCGTACAGCAGCACGCCGGTGACGTTCGCCAGTTCGTTATTGATGCGCGCATCCAGCAGCAGGATGTCCAGGTCCGACGCATCCAGCGGGCGCGAGGCCTGGCTCTGGTAGACGAGTGCGTGGAGAGGCGCCATGGAATTCGCCGAAGAGGCCGACAGGACGCGCAGCATAGCGCGTGCCGCCCCCCGAGCGGCGCGCTCTCGTGCTACTCGCGTTCGGCGCGGCTGCGTTCGCGCGCGGCCCTGAACTCCGATCCGTCCAGCCAATGCGGCCATGTATCGCCGTCGGCGATCTCGCGACCGAGCACGTAGAGGATCTCCACGTCCTGCGTCTGTCCGTGCGCATTCCACGTCGACGTCCAGGCGTCGCAGGCCTGGTGGTAGCACTTGGCGAAGTACGCATCGCGCAGGGCCTTGCCGCTCGCGACGCCACCGTCCATGCGATCCAGCCCCGCGCCCACGGTGATCGCCGGCACGCCAGCCCGAGCGAACGCGAAATGGTCAGCGCGATAGAAGAAACCTGCTTCCAGATTGGGGTCCGGCGAGTACGTCCGCCCTTGTGCCTCGGCGACGCGCTTCAGGTCGCCCTCCAGCGACACCCGTCCGTTGCCCCACGAGGCGATGTCGCGCGTGGGGCCGTCGGGGCTGAGCATCTCGATGTTCAGCACCGCGGCGGTCTTCGCCAACGGCACCAGCGGATTCGCCGCGTAGAACGTCGCACCCTGCAAACCCTTCTCTTCCGCCGTCAGCGCCATGAACAGCAGCGTCCGCTGTGGCCGCGGGCCGGCAGCAAACACGCGCGCCAGTTCGATCACCGCCGCCACGCCGGTCGCGTTGTCGACCGCGCCGTGGCGCACCGGGTCACCGGCCGCATCGGGTTCGCCGATGCCGAACGCGTCCCAATGGGCCGAATAGATGACGGTCTCATCGGGACGCTGCGCACCCTCCAGCCGGCCGATGACGTTCCGCGTGACCACTTGGTCGCGTTTGATGGCGAATGCGGCGGACAGCGTCGCATCGCCCAGCGCCACCGGCGTGAACGCCTTCGTCTGCGCACGACGCTTCTCCGCATCGAAATCCAGCCCGGCGCGCTTGAACAGCGAGACCGCGAGATCGCGCTGCATCCAGCCGCGCAGCCGCGTGTGGTACTTCGCCGCATCCGGACGCGGAATGTCGAACACCGCCGACAGGCCGGAGGCGCGCACCGTCGCCCAGCCATACGCGGCCGGCGCGGTCTCATGGACGATCAGAACGCCTGCGGCGCCTTGGCGCGCGAGCTCCTCGTACTTGTACGTCCAACGACCGTAGTAGGTCACCGCACGCCCATCGAAGGCACCCGGCGCGTCGGTCTCGAAATCCGGATCGTTGACTAGAACCACGGCAACCTTGCCGGCGAGATCGGCATCCTTGAAATCATCCCAGCCGCGTTCCGGCGCATCGATGCCGTAGCCCACGAAGACCAGCGGCGCGTCGGCCAGCGCGATGCGGTCGACCGGGCTCAGGCTCTGCAGCACCACGTCTTCGCCGTTGGCGAGCACCTGCGTTTCACCGCCGATGCGCAGTGATGCCGTCACCGCCCCCTCCACCTGCGCGCGCACCAGCGGCACCGCCTGCGTCCAGCCGCCCTCCTCGCCTCCCGGCTGCACGCCGGCCTGCTTCAGCGCATCGACGACATAGGCGATCGTCTTGTCTTCACCGGGGGTCGCCGGCGCGCGACCTTCGAACGCATCGGACGCCAGCACGCGCACGTGGCGCGACAGGTTGTCGGCACTGATACCGCCACCCGGGACGTCCGCAGCGAGCGCGGGCACCGCGCACAAGGAAAGCAGCATCGGAAGCGCGCGTTTCATGGAGATCAACCTCGTTCTATCGTCGCCGCGATTCTAAGGGATGCTTCCCCGAACGCCCTCACGGTCGCCCACGATCGAGCCACACGCCAAGACCCTGCGCATTCAACTCGATGTCCATGGCCAGGATGCGTTCGACATCTTCATCTGCCAACGGCACCTGCAATGCGTGGGCACGCTCCAGGTAGAGCGCCGTGAGACCCGCGGTGAGGCAACGGTGCCGGTCCGCGCGCCCGTCGCAACTGTCGGCAATGGCCACCATCGCATCGATCTGCTCGTACAAGGCCTGCGCCAGGCGCGGCACGTCGGACACGGGCCCGTAATGGGTGAGGTACATGGCCTCGGGCGCGCGTTCGACCATGCGCGCGATGCTGGCCTTCAGCGCCGCAGGTTCGAATTGCACGGGCGTGGTCGTCGGCAGGATGAAGGCGCCCTGTGGCCCATCCAGTTCGCGATAGGACAGCCCGAACGTGTCCCCGGTGAACCAACTCCGGCTGCGCGTATCCCAGATGCAGTGGTGGTGCCGTGCGTGACCCGGCGTATCGATGCACTCCAGCGCGCGGCCGGCCAACAGCACTGTCTCGCCATCGTCGACGATGCGCACGCGCGCCTCCGGCACGGGCTGGATGGCACCGTAGCTGCGCTGCATCTCTTCTTCGCCATACACCGCGGTCGCCCCCGCGATGAGCTTCTCCGGGTCGATGAGGTGCGGCGCCGCACGCGGATGTGCGACCAGCGTGGCGTTCGGCAAGTGCTGCATCAGCAGGCCGGCGCCGCCGGCATGGTCGAGGTGCACGTGGGTGACGATCAGCAGGTCGATGTCGGCAGCGGCGAGGCCGGCGCGCTGCGCCGCCGCCAGCAACAGCGGTACGGAATGGTGGGTGCCGCAGTCGATGAACGCACCGCGACCTTCCTCGACGATCAGGTAGGCGGCGTCGAAGTGGTCGCGCTGGAACGCGGTGTCGATGGTGTGGATGCCGTGGAGGCTCATCCGCGGGCCTGTGTGGGGACGGATGACCCGATTCTAGTCCGCGATCCGCGACAGCACGACCCGCCTTTGGTGGAACACGCCATCCACGCTCAGGTCACCCGCGCGACAACCACCAGCCGCGCAGCGGCACCGCCAACGTCAGCACGAACAGGAAAGCACCGTAGGCGACGAGCGTCGCCAGCACCTGCTTCCAGATCGCGCCGGTGCCCACGTCGGACGCACCGAGCGCATACCCCCACTGCATGCCGATAAAGCTGAGCACGAAGGCCACCGCGAGCGCCGCGAGATCGAAGCCCTTGCGGCGCGCGTTGCGCGGCTGGCGCGGGAACAGCCAGTACAACGATCCCAGCAACAGGAACCACGGCAGGAACAGGATGACCGCCAGGTACGGCATGGCTCAAGCCTCCGCGGCGCGCAACGCGGCCAACGCCGCGAGCACATCACCGGCGGGGACCTGCAGCACGATCTCCGGCGTTTCCATCGCGTCCGCCTGCTCGGCCTGCTTGAGCACACCGATCAGCTTGCCGGCGTCCTTCGGCGAATCGAAGCCGTTGCTCTGCACCAGCACGTTGCCCTCGGCGTCCGTGAGCTTGAAGTAGAAGCGGCCATCGGTATCGCGGTACTGCTTGAACGCCGGCAACGCGGCCCTCGAGGCCGTGGCTTTCGCCTCGACCACCGGTTGCTGGGACAGGTCACGCAGGCCCACCGCATGGCGCAGCTCAGCCAGCAGCGGCGTGGCATAGCGCTCGCGCAGGCGGCGGGCGCCATCGCGCAGGATGGCTTCGATGTCGGCCGGCTTGGCCATTAGCGCTTCGTACTTCTCGCGCAGCGGTGCGATTTCCGCATCGATGCGTTCGAACAGCTGCTGCTTGGCGTCGCCCCAGCTGATGCCGTCGGCGAACTTCTGCGCGAATGCGCGCGTTTCCTCGGCGCTGCCGAAGGCTTGGTAGAGCTGGAACAGCGCCGAACCTTCGGTGTCTTTCGGCTCGCCAGGCCCGCGCGAGTCGGTCAGGATGGAGAACACCAGTTTCTTGAGCTCCTCGCGCGGTGCGAACAGCGGGATGGTGTTGTTGTAGCTCTTGCTCATCTTGCGCCCGTCCAAGCCGGGCAGCGTGGCGACGTTGTCGTCGATCAGCGCCTCCGGCAGGGTGAAGTACTCCTTGCCGTAGACGTGGTTGAAGCGCTGGCCGAAGTCGCGCGCCATCTCGATGTGCTGGATCTGGTCGCGACCCACCGGCACCTGGTGCGCGTTGAAGATCAGGATGTCGGCAGCCATGAGCACCGGGTACATGAAGAGGCCCGCGCTGACGCCGGCATCCGGGTCTTCGCCCTCGGCGTTGTTCTTGTCCACCGCGGCCTTGTAGGCATGCGCGCGGTTGAGGATGCCCTTGCCCGCCACGCAGGTCAGGAACCACGTGAGCTCGGTGATCTCCGGCACGTCGCTCTGGCGGTAGAACCAGACCTTGTCCGGCTCCAGGCCGCAGGCCAGCCAGGTCGCCGCGATCTCCAGCGTGGAACGCTGGGTGCGCGCCGGGTCCTGCGCCTTGATGAGGCTGTGCAGGTCGGCCAGGAAGTAGAAGCTCTCCGTGTCCGCGGCACGGCTGGCGGCCACGGCGGGGCGCACGGCGCCGACGTAGTTGCCCAGGTGCGGCGTGCCCGAGGTGGTGATGCCGGTAAGGACGCGGGTGGTCATGTGCGAAGCGGGGGCATGCGGGAAAGCGGCCAGTTTACCGGCTGGGGGCGGGCGATGCCGGTGGCCGGCCTGCGACACGGCGTCGCAGGCGCGGCCCACTGGCGGCTTAACCGGGGCAGGCATCGCCGTTCCAGGCAACCCCACTGCCGCCGACGATCCGTTCCCAGCATCGTCCCCACCTGGAGAACGGACATGCTGCATCGCATCCTCGCTTCCCTGGCTACGCTGGCGCTGCTCGCCGCGTGCGCCCCGTCCCATGCCCGCCCACTCGTGGACGTCAGCGTGGTCGACCGCGACACCGGCGAATGGCTGTCCCAACACCCCCACCGGGGCGATGTCTGGGTGGCCGGTTCGCCCGGTCATCGCTACAGCGTCCGCCTAACCAACACCACCGGCGAGCGCGTGCTGGTCGTGCTGTCGGTCGACGGTGTCAACGCGATCACGGGCCAGACCGCGCACCCTTCGCAAGCGGGCTACGTGCTGGAACCGTGGCAGACAACGGAGATCAACGGCTGGCGCAAGTCGATGCACGACGTGGCGCAGTTCGTCTTCACCGACCTCGGCGACAGCTACGCCGCACGTACCGGCCGGCCGCGCAACGTCGGTGTGATCGGCGTAGCGGCGTTCCGCGAAGCCCGTACCTACTATCCGCAATACACGCCGCCGCCGATCGCGCGGGGACGGATGGAAAAGCGAGGCGAAGCCAATGACGCCGCCGCGGCACCCGCGGACACGTCACGCGGAATTGCCGCCGAAGAATCCATGCGCCAGCAGAGCATCGGCACCGGGCACGGGGATCGCGAATGGGCCCCGACCTCGCGCACGGGTTTCGAACGCGCGACGCGCCAGCCGGAACAGGTGAGCGAAGTGCGCTACGACGACTACCGTCGCCTGGTCGCGCTCGGCGTGGTACCGCGGCGCCATGGCCCAATCTGGCGCGAGGACGCACCGTCCGCGTTCCCCGGCGGCTTCGTCGCCGATCCGCCGCGCTATCGTTGAGCGCAAAAACGCAGACGGGCCGCGCGAGGCGGCCCGTCCTGCTCGACGCGGCGTCAGCCGGTCAGTGGTTCACGGATTTGTCCGAGCGCAGGCTGCGCTGGAAGTCTTCCACTTCGGTATGCGCGCGGTCGCGGTCGTAGCCGTAGCGCTCCTGCAGCCGGCCTTCGAGATATTCGGCGTTGCCCTGCGCGACCTTGAAATCGTCGTCGGTCAGGTCGCCCCACTTCGCCTGGATCTTGCCCTTTAGCTGCTTCCAGTTGCCGGCGATGATGTCCTGGTTCATGGTGTTGCCTCGCTAGATGTCGCGGCAGGGGGCGCCGCGGAAACAGCATCGCAAACGGCGCGTTCCCATCCGATCAAGTGGCCGTCAACGCATCATTATGATTGCCTGAACGATTCAGTCGCATGACGAAGCGTTCGCAGCGATGAATGCGCGAGGTGCAAACACGCAAAAAAAACGGGCCGCGATGCGGCCCGTTTTTCTGGTTGGCGCCGGCCTTACTTGCCGGACGAATCCTCGACCTTTTCGCCCACCTTCTGCACGTCCTTGCCGAACCCCTTGACGGTGTTGCAGCCGGACAGCACGGCGACGGAGAACAGGGACAACAGCATCAACGCGACGAAACGCTTCATAAGCGACTCCTGTGGACGGTATTCACGATCGGGGGCTCGGGCGGCCGGACCGTGCCGGCGGTGCTGCCCACCCGCGCAGTCTGATTCAAGCACACTGGCTGCCGGCTGACCAAACGCGTGCGCCCACAACGAAGAAGGGCCGGGAGCGACCCCGGCCCTTCCTGTAGGGACCCCTCGGGGTCCCGAGTCACACATGGATCAGCACTTGCCGTCCTTGCAATCCTGCGCCTTGTCTTCAACCTTCTCGCCGACCTTCTGTACGTCCTTGCCGGCACCGGCCATGGTGTTGCAACCGGACAGCACCGCCGTCGAGAACAGGGCCAGCATCAGCAGGGTCATCGCACGCTTCATGTGTTTTCTCCTGGTGGAAAGGGGTGCCGCTGCGCGTGCGTCCGACGTCGCGGCGGCGTGTGCGTCCACCTTCGACGCGCCGCCGTATAGACCGCGTGAAGCCCGCTCCGTGCCGTTCAGTCGCAGTTTTCCCTACGGTGCCGGCCTCAGTCGCGCATGAGCGTGGACTTGCCGAACAGGCTCTCCACCAGGTCCACCGTGAGCTTGGCGGTGCGGTTGCGCCGGTCCAGCACGGGGTTGAGTTCGACGATGTCCAGCGACCCCATCAGCCCGGTGTCGGCGATCATCTCCATCACCAGCTGCGCTTCGCGATAGTTGGGGCCGCCCGGCACCGTGGTGCCCACGCCCGGCGCGATGCTGGGGTCGAGGAAGTCCACGTCGAAGCTGACATGCAGGTGGGTGTCGGCATCGACGCCCTCCAGCGCGGCTTCGACGGTGCGCTTCATGCCGACCTCGTCGATGTAGCGCATGTCGTACACATCGACCTTGTGGTCCTTGATCAGCTTCTTCTCCTCGGGATCGACCGAGCGGATGCCGATCTGCCGGACCATCGACGGCGTGATCGCCGGCGAATCGCCCCCGAGTTTCGTCAATGCATCGGGGCCGATGCCGCACAGGCATGCCACGGGCATGCCATGGATGTTGCCCGACGGCGTGACCTCACTGGTGTTGAAGTCCGAATGCGCGTCCAGCCACAGCACGCGCAACTTCTTGCCGGCCTGGCGGCAATGCCGCGCAACAGCGGTGATCGACCCCATCGCCAGGCAATGGTCGCCGCCCATCATGATCGGCAATCGGCCACTGGCGAGTTCCGCGGCGGTCGCGTCCATCACGGCGCGGTTCCAGGCCACTACTTCATCGAGGTGGCGATATCCCGCGACGGGTCCCGTCCACGGATTGGCCGGCCCCTGCACGTTGCCGGTGTCGATGACATCCACCCCGCGCGCGAGCAAGGCCTCACCCAGGCCAGCGATGCGGAGCGCGTCGGGTCCCATGCGGGCGCCGCGATGGCCGGCACCGACGTCGGTGGGCACGCCGATCAAGGACACGGGAAGAAAGGCTCGACTCATGGGCATACCTTGCGGAAACAGGCGCACAGTCTATGCCGATGGCGATGACGTCCCTGTGGCATCGCAGCACACAAGGTGCGGCACGGGGCGCGGAGTGGTGCCGCTTATCCGAATCGAACGGATGACCTACCGCTTACAAGGCGGTTGCTCTACCAGCTGAGCTAAAGCGGCGTGGGCGGCAATTCTAGCGCAGCGCCGTGCATTCGAGCGGTTGCGGTGCCGCGCTCGACGCACGCCGCGCCAATGCAGCCGGGTCTGCACCCTCGGCCGCACCCGTATCCAGCCACCACAGGCTGGGTCCTGCGCGGCCCACGGGCTGCAGTTGCGCGGTGAAGCCGCCCGCCTGCAATTCGGCGATCCGGCGCTCGGCCGCATCGCGGCTGCGGTAGCGGCCCAGCGCGATGCCGTTGGCTTGGTCGCCTTGGCGCACGACGAGGAAGTCATCGAAGCCCGCGGCACCGATCCGCGTCGCGGTGGCCTGCGCCTCTTCCAGCGAGGCGGCCGGCGGCATCACGACCTGGTAGCCGCTGGCGCTGGCACCCGGTGCTTCCCGCAACTGCGAGCGGAGCAGGTCTGCGCCCAGCGTGTCGCGCGCCTGGGTGGCGGCGGCCTCGCTGGTGAACGGGCCCAGGCTGAAACACACGGCAGGCGCGGGCGACACGAGGATGGCTGCGGGCGACGCGGATACGGGCGCGGCCGGAGTCTCCTCGCCCACCAATTGCAGTCGCGCCACGCCTGCCGGCAGCGCCGGTGGCGGTTCGGGGGCGGGGGCGGGTCGGGTGAGCCACCAAGCGGCGGCACCCACGTTCAGCACCACCAGCAGGACGATCAGGGCACGGATCAGCATGCGTTGATTCTAGCCAGCCCGGCTCAGTCGTCGATACCGGCACGCGCCCAGCGTGCGAGGCCTTCCAGCACCAGCGCTGGGGCATGCACGGCAGCCGGAAGCCTGGAACGTAGGGCCTCGGCGCCGCCCCCATGCAGCAGCAGCACCGGTGGCGAACCCAGCAGGTCCGTCGCCTGTGCGAGGCTTCGCTCGACCAGTCCTAACGCGGCGCCCTCGCAGCCGGAGGCGAGCGCGTCGAGCGTATCGGTCGCGAACTCGGTGTAGTCGCCGCCCTGCGCTGGCAATTGCGCGGCGGCCTGTTCGAGCGCGGCCCGCATCAGCGTCGGCGACGGTGCGATGCGCCCGCCATGGTGCAGGCCCCGCGCGTCCAGTACGTCCACGGTGATCGCCGTGCCCACGCCCACCACCAGCCATGCCTGCTCGCCGCGTGCACGTGCCGCGAGCAGGGCCAGGAAGCGATCCACGCCCAATCGCGCCGGATCGGCGTAGGCGATGCGTACACCCGCCAACGAGGACTGCGTCCGGGCGATCGAAACGGCGGCGAACCGGGTGGTCAACCACTCCACCACCGCTGCCGTGCGTGCCGGCGAGGCAACGCTCGCCAACGCGGCCGATGCGGAAGGCGTCGGCGCCAACGCCAAGGCCGCATCCAGCGCGGTCGCGATCCCGTCCCCATCGTGGGCGACGGCGATGACCTCGCCGAGGCTGCCATCGGCACGCAGCGGCGCGGCCTTCAGGCGGCTATTGCCCACGTCGAACACCCATTGCGTCATGTCGCCCTCACGCTGACATCCCCGGCATGCACCTGCCGGCGTTCCCTGCCGATCCTCACCTGCAAGGCGCCATCCGCGCCAATGCCATCGGCGATGCCCTGCTCGTCGCCCTGTGGCCCGTGCACGGTGACCGCACGACCCGAGAGCACATCGAGCACGGCATAGCGCGCCAGGAACGGCGCCAAGCCATCGGCATCGAAGAGATCCAGGGCGGGCAGCAGCGCATCCAGCACGAGGGCGGCGATCGCATTGCGCGATGGCGCCTCACCATCGCCCAACCTGGCCAGATCGGTCCACGCCTGTTCGATGTCCCCGGCAGCGGCATCCTGCATGCGCACGTTGAGGCCAATGCCGATCACCGCGCGCACCGGCCCGCCGTGTTCGCCTCCGCCTTCGACGAGGATGCCGCCGAGCTTGCGGTCGCCGGCCAGCAGATCGTTGGGCCACTTCACGCCGACGCTGCCGTAGCCCGCCTGTCGCATTGCCTCGGCGACGGCCACGCCCACCACCAGGCTGAGGCCACCCAGGCGCGCCAATCCGCCGGAGAACTGCCGCGATATCGAGAGATAGAGGTTCGCCGCGATCGGCGACGCCCAGTGCCGCCCGCGCCGGCCACGTCCACCGGTCTGCTGTTCGGCAAGCAAGACGTCGGCGCCGTGCGCGGGCGCTTTCCGTCGCAGCAGTTCGCTGTTGGTCGAATCCACAGACCACGCGACTTCGAGTGCCGACACCGAGGCGACGTGCCGCGTCTGCGCCAGGATCCGATCGGCCTCCAGCAGTTCGACCGGCAATGCCAAGGCATAACCGCGACCCGGCTGCGCATCGATGCGCACGCCGCCCTCGCGCAGGGTCTCGATGCGCTTCCACACGGCCGCACGTGTCTGTCCCACGGCACGCGCGAGCGCGTCGCCGGACACCGGGCCTTGCGAAAGGCGCAACAGCAGGTCGCGTTCGCCCGTCATGCGCGCCGACGCCAGAAACGCACGCGCTCGAAGCGCGACTCCGTGCCCGCACGCAGGCGCTGCACGTTGGCGCGATGGGTGAACAGCACCAGCAGCGCCGCGGCCACCGCGAACAACTGCGTCGCGCCATCCGCGTCCAGCCAGAGGGCCAGCGGCAGCAGGCATGCTGTCGCGATGATCGAAGCCAGCCCTACGTAACCGGTGGCGACGAGCACGCACACCCAGACTAGGAACAACGGCAACAACGCGACCGGCCAGAGGATTGCGACGCCGCCCAGCAGCGTGCCGACGCCCTTGCCACCGCGGAACCCATGCCACAGCGGCCACACGTGACCCACCGCGGCTGCGAACACGGCCAGCCACGCGACCGCACGCGCGGGCAGCGCGCCATCCACTGGCGCGAACCGCAGCGCGAGCCAAGCCGCCAGCGCGCCCTTGCCGATGTCGATCAACACCACGCCGAGCGCGAACTTCGCGCCCTGCGTGCGGAAGGCATTGGTGCCGCCGGCGTTGCCGCTGCCCTGGGTGCGGATATCCACGCCGCGCAGCCGGCCCAGGGTCAGGCTTCCGGATACGGAGCCGAGCAGGTAGGCGGATACGAGAAGTAAGAGGGAGACGAGCATCGCCCCATTATGGGCCACGGCCGGCGCGTCTCAGTCGGCCTGCGCTGGCTGCACCGCGACGATCAACGCGCCCTGCCCGGCGTGCGCACCGATGGCCGCACCGGTGTCCACCAAGCGGTCTTCCGAGATATCCAAGCGTGCGCGCAGCGCCAGCAGCAGGCGGTCGGCTTCCGGTCGCGCGTCGCAGTGGCCCACGATCAGGCGCCAGCGTTGGCCCGGCGGGAGTGCACGCGCAACGCGGCGCGCGAACGCTTCGGGCGCCCGGGCACGCGTAAGCAGCAGCCCCGCCACGGTCATACGACCGTCCACGCTCATCTTCGCCATCGGCGTCAACGCGGTCAGTCGGGCGATCGGTGCGGCCCAGCGAGGAATGCGTCCGCCACGCACTGCGTGCGAGATGTCTGGCGCGATCGCCCACATCCAGGTGAGCGGGCGGAGGCGTTCGAGTTCCGCCACCACGTTGCTCTCCTCCTGGCCTCGTGCGGCGAGTTCCGCTGCGCGCCAGACGAGTAGCGCCTGCCCACATGCCGCATTGATGGTGTCGAACACGCGCACGCGTGCTCCGGGGTCGCGTGCCGCCGCATGCTCGCCCGATTGCAGCGTGCCGGACAGTGCGCGCGACAGGCCGACATACAGCACGCGCGCATGATGTGCGAGCGAGAGTTCGAACTGCCGACGGAAATCCCCCGGCGGCGGCTGGCTCGTGCGCGGCAATTGCCGTGAAGCCGCCATGCGCCGGTAGAACTCGGCCGTAGACAGTCCCACCTTGTCCAGATAGTCGCGGCCATCCAGATCCACGCGTGCCGGCACCACACCGATGGCGAAACGCTCGCCGATGTCCTCGGGTAGGTCGGCCGCGCTATCGGTGACGATCACCAGCGATTGCGTCAGTGAGGCGGCGGCTTGCTGGCGCACCATGTCGTCCGCCTTCATGCCTTCGACCTGCCCTTGCTCCGCGCAGGCATCGAACAACGCCTGCGGTGATCCCGTATGGGCGTGCACGCGCAACCGCGACGCGCCACCCGCGATTACGATGGAGTCCGCGCCCGCCGCCTCCAACGCCGTACGGAGGCGGTCCCGGTCCAGTCCCTGACCCAACAGCAGGCATTCAGTGCACCAGCGGCGCGCCGGATCGATGTCATGGTCATGGCCGATCGGATCCGGGGCGTCGTTCGCGGCCGGCGGCGCGCTGCCGCGCATGCGGACCGCGCGCGGTCCGCCCTCGACGAATTCGGCGATGCCTTCCAGCAAGTCGACGAAGCCCTGCGCGCCGGCATCCACCACACCAGCGCGTTGCAACAGCGCCATCTGCCGCGGCGTGTCGGCCAGCGCGCGACGCGCGCGGTCCAGCGCGCGGGCGAAGCCGCTGCGCGCGTCGGCCGGTGCATCGCGGTCGCCGGCGGCGGCATCCAGTTCGTCGGCGAACGCGGTGATCACGCTGAGGATGGTGCCCTCCACCGGCTGCGCCAGCGCCTGGCGCGCGCTCTGCGCCCCCTGGCGGACGGCGGCGGCGAGGGATCGGGCATCGAGTTCCGGAAGGGTCCGGACGCGCTCGGCGACGCCGTACAGGAACTGCGCGAGGATCGCGCCCGAGTTGCCGCGCGCGCCGTCGATGGCGTCGTTGCCGACCCGGCTCAGCAGGTCGCCGGCATGCTGGCTGGGCCGGGACAGCGCCCCGTGCAGGACGCTTCCCAGGGTGGAGGCAAGGTTGTTGCCGGTATCGCCGTCCGCCACCGGGAACACGTTGATCCGGTTCAGGCCGTCGCGGGCGGCGATGACGCGCCGGGCCCCTGCGATCAGCGCCAGGCGCAGGGCGGGTGCGGTGAGTGGGCGGTCCGGCGGGGCAGGCATGGGGCGCCAGTCTGCCGCAACCGGCGCCGCTTACCTGCTGCGTCGCAGCAGCCAGTCGCCGGGTTCCCTCATTCCGTCGCCGTGTATCGGCGTTTCGTCGCACGGCGCCCCCGGCCCGTGCCGGGAAGGGGTCTTTCCGGCTATAGTCGGCGACGTCATCTGGCCGCCGTAACCGACCGACAGGAGTCTACCGATGCTTCGCGCCAGCCTTGCCCTGCTGCTCCTCGGTGCCTCGGCGGCCGTGTTCGCCCAGAACGGGCGCGCGATCTCCAATGGCAACGCCACGGTCTGCCAGGATGTCGCCGACCGCGCGGTCGCAGACCGTCCGGGCGATGCCGTGCCGACGGCCACGGATGCACGCCGCGCGCGCGCGACCGCCGTGCGCAGCAAGTACGCCGCACCGACTGCGTTGACACCCCCCGCCTCGCGCGGTGGCGGCGATGACGACGAGACCCCCCTGCCGCGTAGCCGCGGCTCCAAGTGGCACAGCTTCCTGCCGGGCATGTTCCGCTGACGCGGACTGCACCGACCCGTGATTGGACTGTTGCGCCGCTTGCGGCGCCCCGCCCCCTTCATCGAAGACGTCTTGTGGCACGCGGTCCGGACGGATACCGCTTGGACCGCCGCGCTGGATGATGCACGCGCGGACCGCCTGCGCGCGTTGACCGCGCGCTTCCTGCACGAGAAAACCATCACGCCGCTGGCCGGCCTGAAGCTGGACGATGCGCAGCGCGTGCAACTCGCCGCGCTGTGCAGCCTGCCGTTGCTGGAGTTCGGTGAAACCGGCCTGCGTGGCTGGTCGCAGCTGATCGTCTACCCCGATGCTTTTCGTGTGCAGCGCACGCACACCGATGCCGCCGGCGTGCTGCACGAATGGGAAGACGACCTGTCCGGCGAAGCCTGGGACCAGGGCCCCCTGATCCTCTCCTGGGCCGACGTGCAGGCCGACTTGGCCGAACCCGATGCAGGCTTTTGCGTGGCCGTGCACGAAATGGCGCACAAGCTGGATGTGCTGGACGGCGAACTCGATGGGACACCGCCGCTCCCCCGCGAGTGGCACGCGCGCTGGGCACGCGACTTCCAGCGTGCGTACGACGATTTCTGCATGCAGGTGGATCTGGGGCGCGAGACCGCGCTGGACCCCTACGCAGCGGAAGCGCCGGAAGAGTTCTTTGCCGTCACGACCGAGTACCACTTCTCGGCACCGGACGTGCTGGCGGCATCGCTGCCGAAGGTGGCCGAGCACCTACACCGCTTTTACGGTCCGTCGCCGTTCGCCCGGCGCTAGCGCTACAGGCCAGGCGGCAGCCGCACTTCGAAGCGCGCACCGCCCAGTTCTTCCGAGCGCGACACGTGAAGTTCGCCGCGGTAGTCGCGGATCAAGTCCTGCACGATCGACAAACCGATGCCGTGGCCCTGCACGCGTTCGTCGCCGCGCACGCCCCGTTGCAGCACCTTGGCCACATCGTCTTCTGCGATGCCGGGACCGTCATCGTCGACCGCGAGGAAAAGGCCCGGCCGGCGCTGCGGTGCGGTCGCGCCCACCTTCACCGTGAGCAGCACGCGTGAGCGCGCCCACTTGAACGCGTTCTCCAACAGGTTGCCCATCAGCTCCTGCAGGTCGCCGGTCTCGCCATGGAAGCGCGCGCGCGGATCGATCTCGAATTCGCAGATCACGCCCTTGCCGGCGTAGACCTTCTCCAGGCCGCGCACGATTTCTTCCGCATGCGGCTCGAGTGGCACCGGTGCGGAGAACAGCTTGTGGCCGCTCGATGCCGCCCGCGCCAGCTGGTACGACACCAGGTTGTTCATGCGCTTGAGCTGCACGTCGAGCTCATCGCGCAACGCAGCGGGATCGGCGTTGTTGTCCATCTGCGTGCGCAGCACGGCGATCGGCGTCTTCAGGCTGTGCGCCAGGTCGGCCAGCGTATTGCGCTGGCGCTCGAGGTTCTCGCGTTCGCTTTCGATGAAGGCGTTGATGCTGTCGGTCAACGGCTCCAGCTCGCGCGGATGGCTTTCGGTCATGCCCGAAGCCTCGCCGCGTTGCACGCGGCTCAGTTCGAAGATCACGCGCCGCAGCGGACGCAGGCTCCAGCGCAGCACCAGCATCTGCAGCAGCAGCAGGATCACGCCTGCGCCACCCAGGTAGACCCACAGCGAGCCGCGGAAAACACGGATCTGCGCACTCAGCGCCTGCGCGTCTTCAAGGATGTAGATGCTGTAAGGGATTTCGCCGTGCTGGTGGGTAGCCGGCCATGCGTAGCCCACGCCATAACGGTAGGCCTCGCTTTCGGTGCCGTCGGCGCGCCGGATCGGCAATGGGCCTTCGAAAGACTCGTCCAGCGCACCCAATAGCTGAGGCGTC
Organism: Pseudoxanthomonas sp. YR558; assembly: GCF_900116385.1. Taxonomy (NCBI): domain Bacteria; kingdom Pseudomonadati; phylum Pseudomonadota; class Gammaproteobacteria; order Lysobacterales; family Lysobacteraceae; genus Pseudoxanthomonas; species Pseudoxanthomonas sp. YR558. Next base: position 1,615,341 of record NZ_FPCI01000001.1, read on the forward strand.
GGAAGCTCGGGGCCCAGCGTGGAGTTGGAGCCCCACGGCGCAGTGCCTTGCAGCACCACCTGCGCGTACATGCCGCTGTCGGGCATGTCGAAGCGCGGGTCGGGCGTGTTGTAAGGCGGGATCAGCGTGCCGTTCCGGCCGAACTCCACCTTGTCGGTGTAATACAGCGCGTAGCTCTTCAGGCGCTGGCGCAGGTTGTCCTGAGCGGTATCGACGAATGCGCGATCCAAGGCCCAACCGGCGAGCGCCAGGAAGGCGAGCAGCGCGAGACTGGCGGCCAGCAGTTGGCGCGCGCGCAACGAGCGCGGGCGCCAGCCGTCGAACCGGTCACGGCCGACGGGCGCGGGCGGCGTACCGCCGGAAGGTGGCGCGGGCATTCAAGTACAGGCGATGCCAGCGCGGCGCATCAGGCCTCGCCGGTGCGCGGGATGGCGAAGCGGTAGCCGCGGCCGCGCACAGTCTCGATCGGCTTCAGTTCGCCTTCCGGGTCCAGCTTCTTGCGCAGGCGGCCGATGAAGACTTCGAGCACGTTGGAGTCGCGATCGAAATCCTGTTGGTAGATGTGCTCGGTCAGGTCGGCCTTCGAGACCAGCTCGCCGGCATGCATCATCAGGTACTCGAGCACCTTGTATTCGTAACTGGTCAGGTCGACGTTGCTGCCGTTGACGCTTACCGTCTGCGCAGCGAGATCCAGTGCGACCGGGCCGCACTCGAGCGTCGGCTTGCTCCAGCCCGCGGCGCGACGCAGCAGCGCGTTGACGCGCGCCAGCAGTTCCTCAACGTGGAACGGCTTGACCAAATAGTCGTCGGCGCCCTGCTTCAGGCCCTCAACCTTGTCCTGCCAGCTGCTGCGCGCGGTCAGGATCAGCACGGGGAATTTCTTGCCCTCGTCGCGCAGCGCCTTAATCAGCTCCATGCCCGACATCTTCGGCAGGCCCAGGTCGATGATGCCCACGTCGAACGGCACTTCGCGACCCATGTACAGGCCTTCCTCGCCGTCCTGGGCCGCGTCCACCGCGAAGCCTTCGCGCTTCAGGCGCGCGGCAAGGGTTTCACGCAGGGGGGCTTCGTCTTCGACCAGCAGGATACGCATGGACTCTCCTTGGGAATGCGGCGCGGCGTGGGCCGCGCGGGACGTGCTCGTGTTGAGCCGTGATTCTACGTAAGACTACGGGCGCGGGGGGTTATCGCCGCGTGCAGGCTGGCTACCATCGCGCGGTCGCGATGGCGCATCGGCACCGCGACGCGAAGGACCCGCGTCGTCCATCGTGCGCACGCGGCCACGGTCGTCGACGTACTTCACCCGATTGATCTCGCGACCGTCGTACTGCATGCGCTCCACGCTCAACACCTGCCCGCCGGTCTCGTTGCGCACGCGGCGCACGGAGTCCGACATCGAGCTGCGATGGCCGCGATCCTCGGCCCGCTGGGCGCCGCGCTCGCGCGACGGCGGCGCGTTGCCACGGCCCTGATCGTCCTGCGCCAGCACCACGGAGGTGCCCGCCAGGGCGATGAGCCCGGTCATGGCAAAGGCGGCAAGCGTGGATGAACGAAATCGCATAACGGAATCGTAACGGATACGGGGCCGCGAAACTGAACGAAACCCGAAACCGCCTCTGTGGATGGGAGGCAGAGTTTTGGCCGGCGGCGGTGAATCCGTTCTGAATTTATCCACAGCCCGAGGGGCCCCATTCAGTCAGCTGAATGGTCAGAAAATCTCGGCCACACAACACCTTAGCGAGCCCCCTCCCGCCTCGATGGCCTCCAGGGGCACGCTCCGGATGGCAAAGCCCGCCACCTCTTCCAACTGGCGGCGGGCGTCAGCCGTCAGACCATCGTGTGCCCGGCGGCTCATCCAGACCGACCGGTCGGTCAGCGCGATCGCATTGCCGGCGAAGGCGGCCTGCTCGGCCGGCGACAGCGTCACGACGTGCGGCCCGTACAAAGCGAACAAGGCGGCTGATATGTCGCCTTGCAACGCATGCGGGCAGACCAGGGCCGCCCGGCCGGCCAGCACCGCCAGCAGCACGTTGGTGTGGTACTCGCCCGCCGCCAGGTCGAACATTAGGGTGGCGCGCAATCCGAACGCCTCGTGCATCTGCGCCGCACCGGCCTCATCACAGCGCTCGGACAGGCCGCAGAAGCCGATGCCGCGCGCGCGGTCGATGACCAGCGCGCCGGTCAGTTCACCGGGGCTGGGCTGGGCAGACAGATCGGTCTCGGCGTAGCCCATCGCGTTGAAATAGCCGCGGATGTCGGCCCGCGCCGCTTCCCGCTGTCGCACCGGATGCCGCATGCGCCCGACGATCAGGCGCGGCCGGCCATCGACGCGCGCGGTCGCGAACACGTTGTTCGGGAATACGGCGTCGGGCGTCGCCTCGTCGCCCGGGAAGCAGATCACCGGCACGTCCTGCGACAACGCGCGATGCAGCGCATGGTGCTCGCGCAACGCCGCCTCGGCATCGAACGCGCCGGCGTCGGCCATGTAGCGGTTGTCCTGCGCGGATTGGTCCGCGCGCACGAAGCCATCCGGCGACACGAGGAACGCCGCACGCGCCGTCGCCGGCCCAAAGTCCGGCTGCAACGTGCGCGCAAAGGCGATGAAGGCGTCGATGTCGCGCGTGATCATCGCTCAGGCCGCCGGCCGCAGTTCGCGCACGGTCGTCGCCAGCGCCTGCTCCACCAGCGACCAGTCCGCGCCGGGCTTGTGCGCACCTTCGCTGAGGATCTGCCGGAACGCGCGTCCACCCTGCTGCGCATGGAACAGCCCCAGCACATGGCGGGTCAGGTGCTTCAGCGCCACGCCCTTCGCCAGCTGCGCTTCGACATACGGGCGCCATGCGCGCAGCAGGTCCGCGCGCGGCGCGATGTCGCCACCGAACAAGGCCGCCTGCATTTCATGCAGCACATAGGGTTCGTGGTATGCGGCACGCCCGATCATCACGCCATCGCTGTGCTGCAGGTGTTCGTGCACCTGTGCCGTCGTGGTGATGCCGCCGTTGATCGCCACCGTCAGCGCCGGCCGCTCGCGCTTGAGCCGGTAGGCCCAGTCGTAACGCAGCGGGGGGATCTCGCGATTTTCCTTGGGCGACAGCCCTTGCAGCCACGCCTTGCGCGCATGCACGAAGAACGTGTCGCAACCGGTCGCCGCCACCGTATCGATGAAGGCGAGGAAGAGGTCGTAGTCCTCCTGCTCGTCCACGCCGAGACGGCACTTCACCGTCACCGGAATGCTCACGGCCTCGATCATCGCCACCACGCACTCGGCCACCAGTGCGGGTTCCTTCATCAGGCAGGCACCGAAGCGCCCCGCCTGCACGCGGTCGGACGGGCAGCCGACGTTGAGGTTTACCTCGTCGTAGCCCCATTCCTGCGCGACGCGCGCGGCCTGCGCCAGGTGCGCCGGCTCGCTGCCCCCCAGCTGCACCGCCACGGGATGCTCACCCGCCTCGAACCCCAGCAGGCGATCGCGGTCGCCATGGATCACCGCCTGCGCGTGCACCATCTCGGTGTACAGGCGCGCGTTCGGCGCCAAAAGCCGGTGAAACACGCGGCAATGCGTGTCCGTCCAATCCATCATCGGAGCGACGGACAGGCGCAGGGCGTCATGGGGAATCGGGGGGGACGTCATGCCGCCATTGTAGCGTGGGGCCTCTCGCCTCACTCCCGCACGATAAACCTCAACCCTACGCCCGGCTCCGTGGCGATATACCGCGGCGCCGTCGCGTCATCGCCCAGCTTCTGCCGCAATTTGCCCACGAGGATGCGCAGGTAATGCGTGTCGTCCTGGTGGGTGGGGCCCCAGAGTTCGCGCAGCAGTTGCGGTTGGGTGACCACGCGGCCGGCGTGCTGCAGCAGCAGGGCGAGCAGGGCGAATTCCTTGCGGCTCAGCACCACCGGTTCGCCGTCCAGCGTCACTTCGCGGCGACCGAGGTCCACGTGCAGGTGGCCGTCGTCGAACACCGGCATCGCGGCGTCGGCCGGGGCGATACGCGCGCGCAGCAGGCCGCGGATGCGCGCCATCAGTTCCTGCACGCCGAACGGCTTGGTGACGTAGTCGTTCGCGCCGCCATCGAGCGCGGCGACTTTCTCCGCCTCGCCATCGCGCACGGTCAGCATGATGACCGGCACCTGCGACCATTGGCGCAACTCGCGCAGCACGCCATGGCCGTCGAGATCGGGCAGACCGATGTCGAGCACGACCAGGTCGGCACCATGCGCGGCCAAGTCCGCCAACCCGGCGCGCCCGCTCTCCGCCAGCGCCACCACATAGCCCTGCGCGCGCAGGCTGATGTCGAGGAAACGGCGGATCTGCGGCTCGTCGTCGATCACCAGGATGCGGGCCGGCGGTGCGGACGCGGGCGGTGGCGCGGTGTAGGTCAAGCCGGTTCCTGGGGCGTGGGCGACAGCAGCGGCAGGGTAATCCGGATCACCGTGCCGCGGCCATCCGGTCCCGGCAGCGCCTGCACGCTGCCGCCGTGCGCGCCCACCATGCCCTGGCAGATCGCCAGTCCCAGGCCGGTGCCGTGGCGGCCGCGGTCGCCGCGCTCCACGCTGTAGAACATGTCGAAGATGCGCGCGCGCTCGTCTTCCGGAATGCCGGGGCCCCGGTCGCGCACGTCGATGCGCAATGCGCCGTCGACGAGCTTCGCATCGATCTGCACCGGCTCGTCCGCCGGCGAAAACTTCGCGGCGTTCTCCAGCACGTTGAACACCGCCTGCTCGATCAGCGCCGGGTGCACCCACACCGGCGGCACGTCGGCGGCGACCGTGGTCTGCACGCGCACGCCCGGCTGGTAGCGCTGCAGGCGCGTGACCGCAGAGCCCAGCAGCTCGTCCACGCCGATCCAGTCGCGGTTGAGCGTCAGCCCGCGATGGCCGAGGCGGGTCATGTCGAGCAGGTTCTGGATGTAGCGGTCCAGCCGCTCGCCTTCCTGCTGGATGGTCTCGAGCAGGCTGCGCCGGTCCTCTTCGCCCATCTGCTGGCCGTAGCTGGCCAGGCTGCTGGCCGAGCCGATCATCGACGCCAGCGGCGAGCGCAGGTCGTGCGACACCGACGACAGCAGCGCCGAGCGCAAGCGTTCGGTTTCCCCACTGACGCGCGCGTCTTCCAGTTCGGCGACCAGCCGCGTGCGCACCACCGCCTGCGCGATGTCGTCGGCCATCGCCTCGGCGAGGCGACGCTGCTCGGGCACCAGGCGCGTCGCATCGTCGAAGCGCAGGCCGAGCACGCCCAGGGTGTCGCGGTCGCCGCGCAGCGGCAGGAACCAGTGCGCCGCGCCCGCCAGCGTGTCGGTGTGGCGGCCGGTGGGCTGCCCATGCTGCTGCGCCCAGTCCGCCGCCGCGCGGTCGATGTCGGACAGCACCGCGTGCGCCGGCACCGCCTGCCCCTGCACGCGCAGCCACGCCTCGCCGGGCAACGCGCGCGACAACGCCTTGCGGCCCGCGGCCAACACCTGTCCCAGGTCGGCGGCCCCCGCCAGGTCGCGCCCCAGCGCCTGCAGCGCCGTGGCCTGCGCATTGGCCGCGCGCAGCGCCACCACCTGCATGCGCAGGCGCGACGCGAGCCGGCCGGCGACCAGCGCCGCTACCAGGAACAGCACCACCGTGGTCACGCCCTGGCGCGCGCCGATGTTGAGGGTGAAACGTGGTTCGATGAAGAAGAAGTTGTAGGCCAGGAAACTCAACAGTGCGGCGACGACCGCGGCCGTCATGCGCGTGCGCGCCGCCACCAGCACCACCGCGACGATGAACACCATCGACAGGTCGTCCAGCCCCACCCAACGCTCGGCGAGCGCGGCGACGCCGACCGCCAGCACCGACGCGACGGCAGCGAAGGCCAGGTCGTGCCGGCCCAGCAGGTCCGACACGCGCGTGCCGCCGCGACGTGCCCGGGCGCGGGCTTCCGGCGTGCTGATGATGACCAGCTCGTAATGCGCGCCGCGCTGCAGGAGTTGCTGGGTCAGCGTGCGATTGAACATGCGCGCCACCGGCCGCTCGCGCGTGCGGCCGAGCACCAGCGTCGACGCGCCGTTCTGCGCGGCATGGTCGAGCAGCGCATCGGCGATGCGCGCACCCCGCAGCACTTCCGTGTCCGCCCCCAGCCGCCGTGCCAGCGCGAACGCCTCGTCGATCTCGCGCTGCCTGGCGTCGTCCGTGGTGTCGGTCTGCACGGTCACCACGCTCCACGGGGCATCGCGGCGCTCGGCGATGCGGCGTGCAGCGCGCACCAGGTACTCCGATGATCCCAGCCCGTCGATCGCCACCAGCACGCGACGGCGAAGCGGCAGCCCGGGCAGGCCACGCGCGGCCTGGTCGTCACGCAGATCGGCGTCCACGCGGTCGGCGGCGGTCTGCATGGCGAGTTCGCGCAGCGCGATCAGGTTGGACGGCGAGAAGAACGCCTGCAGCGCCTGCGACGCCTGTTCCGGCACGTAGACCTTGCCCTGGTGCAGGCGTTCGATCAGTTCGCGCGGCGGCAGGTCCACCAGCACGATGTCGCGCAGGCGATCGAACACGAGGTCGGGCACGGTCTCGCTGACGCGCACACCGGTGATCCGGTGCACCACGTCGTTGAGGCTCTCCAGGTGCTGGATGTTGATGGTCGTGTGGACGTCGATGCCGGCATCCAGCAGCTCGATCACGTCCTGCCAGCGCCGCTCGTGGCGGCTGCCCGGGGCGTTGCGATGCGCCAGTTCGTCCACCAGCGCGATCTGCGGACGACGCGCCAGCAGCGCGTCCAGGTCCATCTCCTCCAGCCAGCGTCCCTGGTAGTCCACGCGCCTGCGCGGCAGGATCTCCAGCCCTTCGGTGAGCGCCGCGGTCTCGCCGCGCCCGTGCGTCTCGACGATGCCCACCACCACATCGCGCCCTTGCCGGCGCAGCTCCCTGGCGCGCGACAACATCGTGTAGGTCTTGCCTACCCCGGGCGCCGCGCCCAGGAAGATGGTCAGCCGCCCACCCCGCTCGCGCTGCAGGTGGTCGATCAGGGCGTCGGCCTGACGGTCGCGGGGATCGGTCATCGCACTATTCTGCCTGTTGTCGTGTCACGTCGAGCGGGCGCCGACCTCGCGAAGGGCGGCGTCGAAGCAGATCTCCTCGATGACGAGGCCGCCCTGCCACTTCCGAAGCTCAAGCACGAGGCCACGTGCTCGGGTAGCGCACCTTTCGGGTTCGATGGCAGGGAAAACTGCTTCATCAAGCAAGTCCTGACACCTGCCTCAACGTGCCTGCGCATCCAGCGCGAGGTTCAGTTCCAGCACGTTGACGCGCGGCGCGCCGAACAGGCCGAACTGCTTTCCCTCGACATGCGCGGCGACCAGGCGTTCCACCTCGCCGACCGGCAGCCCGCGCGTGCGAGCCACGCGGGCGATCTGGATCCGGATGGCGGCCGGCGACAGGTGCGGGTCGATGCCGCCACCGGACTGGGTGACCAGGTCGCCCGGGACCTCGGACGGCGCCACCTGCTCGCGCGCAGCGACGGCGGTACGTGCCTCGGCGATACGGGCGCGCAGGTCGGGGTTGGTGCGCGCCTGGTTGCTGCCGGCCAGCGCCATCGTGTCGTAGTTCGCCGCCGATGGGCGCGACTGGAAATAGCGGTCGTCGGTGAACGGCTGGGCGACCAGCGACGAGCCGATCACCTGTCCGTCGTGTTCGATCAGGCTGCCGGTGGCCTGGTCGGGAAACAGCACGCGGCCCAGGCCGGTGCCGGCAAGCGAGTACAGCAGGCCGAAGCCGAGCAGCGAGACGGCGGCGAGCATCAGCGACGGACGGAGTGCGCCCTGGGGGGCGGAAGCGGTGGTCATGGCAATTCCTCAGGCGCCGGTAACGGCGGCCAGCAACAGATCGATGAGCTTGATGGCGGCGAACGGCAGCAGCACGCCGCCCACGCCGTAGACCAGCATGTTCCGGCGCAGCAGCGCGGTGGCGCCGGATGGACGAAAGCGCACGCCGCGCAAGGCCAGCGGGATCAGCAGCGGGATGATGATGGCGTTGAAGATCAGCGCTGCGATCACCGCGTTGGTCGGGCTGGACAGCCGCATCACGTCGAGCGCGGCCATCGAGGGGATGGCGGACGCGAACAGCGCCGGCAGGATCGCGAAGTACTTCGATACGTCGTTGGCCAGCGAGAACGTGGTCAGCGCGCCGCGCGTGATCAGCTGCTGCTTGCCGACTTCGACGACCTCCAGCAACTTGGCCGGGTCGGAATCCAGATCGACCATGTTGCCCGCCTCCTTCGCCGCCTGCGTGCCGGAGTTCATCGCCAGGCCCACGTCGGCCTGCGCCAGCGCCGGTGCGTCGTTGGTGCCGTCGCCGACCATCGCAACCAAGCGGCCACCGGCTTGTTCCTGGCGGATGCGCGCCAGCTTGTCTTCGGGGCGTGCCTCGGCGATGTAGTCGTCCACGCCGGCTTCGGCGGCGATGGCGGCAGCGGTCAACGGGTTGTCGCCGGTGATCATCACCGTGCGGATGCCCATCGCCCGCATGTGGGCGAACTTTTGCTTGATGCCGTGTTTGACCACGTCGGAGAGTTCGACCACGCCGAGCACGTGGTTGCCGTCGCTGACGACCAGCGGCGTGGCGCCGTTGCGGGCGACCTGTTCCACCCGTGCGTTGAGTTCGGCGGGCGCGGTGCCGTCGTGCGCCTGCACGTGCTTGAGGATCGCGTCGGCCGCGCCCTTGCGGATGACGCGCGCGTGGCCGCGGCCATCGTCCGGCAGGTCCACGCCGGACATGCGGGTCTGCGCGGAGAAGGCGATGAACTGCGCACGCTCCGGATCGGCCAGGGTGGCGCCCTGCTCGCGCGCCAGCTTCACGATCGACTTTCCTTCGGGCGTGGGATCGGCGAGCGAGGCGAGCATCGCCGCATCGCGCAGCCGCTCGCGGTCGATGCCGGCCAGCGGATGGAACAGCGTGGCCTGGCGATCGCCATGGGTGATGGTGCCGGTCTTGTCGAGCAGCAGCACGTCGATGTCGCCGGCCACCTCCACCGCCTTGCCCGACTTGGCCAGCACGTTGGCGGCGAGCGCGCGGTTCATGCCGGCGATGCCGATGGCCGGCAGCAGGCCGCCGATGGTGGTGGGAATCAGGCAGACCAGCAGTGCGACCAGCAACAGCGGATCGAGCTTCGCACCGACGAAACCCGCGATGAAGGGCAGCGTGACCACGACGATCAGGAAGGTCAACGTCATCGTCACCAGCAGCAGGCCGAGCGCGATCTCGTTCGGCGTCTTCTGCCGGTTGGCGCCTTCCACCAGCGCGATCATGCGGTCGAGGAAGCTGTGGCCGGGCTCGGCGGTGATCTTCACCACGATCTCGTCGGAGAGCACTTTCGTGCCGCCGATCACGCCGCTGCGGTCGGTGCCGGCTTCGCGCAGCACCGGGGCGGATTCGCCGGTGACGGCGGATTCGTTGATCGTGGCCAGGCCTTTGACGATCTCGCCGTCGGCCGGGATCTGTTCGCCGGCCGACACGATGACGTAGTCGCCGGGCCTCAGGTCCGCCGCAGGCAGGCGGCGTTCGGTGCCGCCGAGCGGCGTATCCACGCAGCGCGCAACGAGATCCTTGCGGGCGCGCCGCAGCGATGCCGCCTGGCCGCGGCCGCGCGCCTCGGCGACGGCTTCGGCGAAGTTGGCGAACAGCACGGTGACGAACAGCAGCGCGGTCACCGCCCAGCCGATGCCGGGCGCGGTGGTGCCGGCAAGCGTCAGCCCGGCGGTCAGCCACGTGCCCAGCCAGACCACGGCCATGACCGGATTCCTGAAGGCGTGCTGCGGGGCGAGCTTGGCGAACGACGCGATCACCGCGGCGTGGACGCCGGCGCGGTCGAGCAGGACCGGCGCACGGCCGGAGGAGCGTAAGGAGGAAGAAGTCATGTCGGTGTTCTCAGAGCGCGCTCAAGGCCAGGTGGTCGGCGATCGGGCCGAGGACCAGCACGGGCATGAACTGCAGCAGGGTCAGGATGACGACCACGGCGATCAGGGTGAGCGCGAAGGTCGGGGTTTCCACCTGGAGGGTGCCGGGGCTTTCCGGCGCGGCGCGCTTGCGGGCGAGCGACGCGGCGATGGCCAGCGGAATGATCAGCGCGGGGTAGCGGCCGAGCAGCAACATCAGCGTCGTGCTGAGGTTCCACCAATAGGTCGCATCGCCCAGGCCCTCGAAACCGGAGCCGTTGTTGGCGAAGGCCGAGGTGTACTCGTAGAACACCTGGCTGATGCCGTGGAAACCGGGATTCGAGTTGCCGGTGATCGAGGGCACCGCCAGCGTGATGGCGGTGAACGCCAGCAATGCCAGCGGCTGCAGCAGCACCAGCGCGGCGAGCAGTTTCACTTCATGCGCTTCGATCTTGCGCCCGAACAGTTCCGGCGTGCGGCCGGTCATCAGGCCGGCGAGGAACACGCTGAGCAGCAGGTAGACGAGGAACTGCTGCAGGCCGCAGCCGACGCCGCCCCAGACCGCGTTGACCAGCATGTTGCCCATCGCCACCAGGCCGGTGAGCGGCGCGGCGGAGTCCAGCATCGCGTTGACCGAGCCGTTGTTGACCGCGGTGGTGGTGGCCGCCCACAGCGCCGAGGCGTCGGCGCCGATGCGCACTTCCTTGCCCTCCATCAATGCGATGTCCTGCACGGGCGCGGCATGGCGCTCGAACCAGATCGCCAGCGCGGACGTCGCCAGCCACATCGTCATCATCGTGCCGACGACGAGCGCGGTGAACTTCCTGCGCCCGGTGAATGCGCTGACCATGAAGGCCACGCCGACCGGGATCAGCAGGATCGCCAGCGTTTCCATGAAGTTCGCGAACGGCGTGGGATTCTCCAGCGGCACGGCACTGTTCGGGCCGTACCAGCCGCCGCCGTTGCTGCCGAGCTGCTTGGCCGCGACCATCGCGGCGACCGGGCCGACCGCAATCTTCTGTTCGGCCATCTGCGCCGTCGTGTCGATCGGCGTGGCCACCAGACCGCCCTGCAGCGTGGACGGCACGCCCTGCCAGGTCAGCAGCAGCGACCACGCCAGGCACAGCGGCAGCATCACGCGCACGGTGGGACGGAGCACGTCGGCCCAGTAGTTGCCGACATCGGCGTCACCGGCGGCGGGCGTGGTGGCCTTGTCGCCGCGGCCACCGAAGAAGCCGCGCAGCGTGGCCACGACCAGGGCCAGGCCCATCATCGGCGTGACCACCTGCAGGCCGACGATGCCGGTCATCTGCGCCAGGTGCGACAGCTGCGCCTGGCCCGAGTAGTGCTGCTGGTTGGTGTTGGTGAGGAACGACACCATCGTGTGCAGCGCCAGGTCCCAGCGCATGTTCGGCGCGTCGTTGGGATTGAGCGGCAACCACGCCTGGGTCATGAACACGCCCCAGGTCAGCACGCCGAGGATCAGGTTGCTCAGCAGGAAGGCTTTCGCATACGCCTTCCAGTCCATGCCCTGCGCCGGATCGACGCCGAGCAGACGGTACAGCGGTCGTTCGATCCATCCGAACAGCGCGTCGCCGCGCATCGGCGCACCGCGCATCACCGCGGCGAGGTAGCGGCCCAGCGGCCAGCCCAGCGCGATGGCCAGCGCGAACACAAGGAGGAATTCAGTCATGGAAGTCGTCCATCGGGGCGCGTGCGCGCCGCGTGATCAGCAGGAACAGGAGACCGGCACCGGCGAGCACGCCCGCCAGGGCCAGCAGCAGATGAAGGAAGTCGGTGGCCATGGCGATGCTCAGAACGCGGCCTGCAGCGCTGCTTCCACGCGCGAACCGGCCAGGCCGGGGAACAGCCTCTTCGCGCTCCTGTCGGTGGCGTGCGCGGTCACCCGCAGTTCGAACGGCGCCTTGAATGCCCACACCGCGCCGAGCTGTGCATGCGCGTAGCTATCGTCGTAGACGTCGTCCAGCCCGTAGTAACCGGCCGCGGCTTCCACGCGGAGTTGGTCGTTCAGCGGAAACTTCGCACCGAGTTGGGCATAGGCGCCCGCGTCATCGGTGGCGAGCGCTTCGGTGGAATACCCCAGCTGCGCCCAGTAGTTCTGCTTCCACGTCAGCGTGCCGATCGCTTCCGTCCAGTCGAGCTCGACGGTGGTGGACGGATAGCGGTAGTGGGTCAGGTTGAGGTCGAGCGCCCAGTCGTCCGACAGCGCTCCACCCCAGCCGACGGTGACATCGATTTCACTGCTGGCGTGGGTGTCCGGCGCAAACTCGACGTTCGAGCCCCACACCGCGCCGTACACGCCGTTGTCGGCCGTGGCCTTGAAGCCGGCCTGCACGGCCGGGTCGCCCTGGGTCTGGGTGGTACCGCGCCAGACGTAATCGGTGGTGAGCGCGCCGGAACCGTTGAAGGTAGCGGCGTGCGTGGTGAACGCCGTCGTCAGCAGCAGGCCGGCGGCGATGGAGGAAACGACGAGGCGCGCCGGCATCGGCCGGCGCGGAAGGAACGAGGAGGAAGACATCGGTGCGATCCAGGCGGAAGACGTTCCGCCGACCGCGAAAGTCTGGTCCTGCCCCGCGTAAAGCCGCCATGCGCTTCCCGCGCACCGCCGTAAATTCGGCGTAAAGCCGCGCGCCCTGCCTTAGCCCGCGTTGCGTGCCTGCGGCGACGACGTGCCGAGCACGTGCTCCGCATCCTGGTCGAACACCGGCGCGGCGAACGGTGCCGGACCCGGCGTCCGCCCGAACGCGATGGGCCGGGTGACGCCGCGGTAGCTGCCGACGACGGGATGCGCGATCTCGGCCACCATGTCTTCGGCCAGCACCTGCGGATGTTCGAACATGTCTTCGACGCGTCGCGCCGCCGCGCACGGCACCTCGTCGCCGAAGTGCGCTTCCCACTCCGTCGCGGTGCGCGCCTGCAGCGCGTCGTGCAGTTGCGGCACGATCTCGGCAGCCTGCGCGGCGCGCTTGCGCACGCTGTCGTAGCGCGGATCGTCGGCCAAGGCGTCGAGGCCGGTCAGCCGACACAGCGCCTTCCAGAAGCGCGGCGTATTGGCGGAGAGATAGAGATAGCCCTCGCGCGCCGGATGGATGCCGGTGACGCCGCCGGAGCGCATGTCGCGGCCGATGTCGAGCGCTTCACCTTCGGCCCAGATCATGCGCGCGGACTGCATGGTCAGCGCGCTGCGCAACAGCGACACGCCGACGAACTGCCCGCGCCCGCTGCGTTCGCGTTCGTACAGCGCCGACGACACGCCGGCGGCGAGCAGCGCCGCCGCGTAGTAGTCCACCACCGAGCCGTAGATGATCTCCGGCGCACCGCCGCGCTTGCCCTGCAGCGTGCACATGCCGGTCATCGTCTGCAGCACCTGGTCGTAGCCGGCCTTGTCCTTCATCGGCCCGGTTTCGCCGTAGCCGGTCACCGCGCAGTAGATCAGCCGCGGGTTGATCACCGTCAGGCTGTCGAAATCGATGCCCAGCCGCTTCGGCACGGTGGGACGGAAGTTGTGCACCAGCACGTCGGCCTCGCGCACCAGGCGCAGCAGCGCGGCGTGGTCGGCCGGCTGCTTGAGATCGAGGGCGATGCCCTGCTTGCTGCGGTTCACGCCGAGGAAAGCGCGGCTCTCGCGCTCCAGCGTGGACGGGTACTGGCGCAGGTTGTCGCCATCGGGCGGCTCGACCTTGATCACGTCGGCGCCCTGGTCGGCCAGCAGCGTGCAGCCGTACGGGCCGGCGATGTAGGCGCTGAGGTCGAGTACCTTCACCCCGCTCAGCGGGCCGACGGGACCCGTGCGCAGCCGCGAACGGAAGGGAGACGGATTGTCCATGGAAGAGGGCTCCTTCAGCCGCCGCCGCAACGGCGATGGCCAGTCTGTGCCACGGCGCGGGCGCGATACAGCCAGCGGCCGTAGCTTCTGCTGCCACAAATTCTTGCGAGCGCGCGGACGGTCATGGCGACGGCAGCGCCAGCCAGGTCAGGCGCCAGGCGCCGTCATGACGCCCACCGGCTCGGTAGTACGGCCAGAACAGCAGCGGCGGCCGGCTGGCGGGCTGCAGCGAAATGGCCGCGCCCTCCTCGCCGTCGGTCACCGGCAGCACCTGCAACCAGTCGTCCTGCGGGCCGTCGGGCAGACGGACGGTCTCTTCGGTCTTGAAGCCGTCGATCAGGTCGGTGGCGTAGGCCAGCGGGCCGCGCGTGAGCCCGACGTAATGCAGGTCCAGCACCTGCTGGTGGACCGCCGAGCCGTCCGGCGCGCGCGATTCCTGCACGTTGCGCAGCACCTGCCGGTGCAGGGTCGGCCGCAGCGGGAAGGCCAGTTGCACGTGGTCGTCGGAACGCCACAGGCGGCGCAGGACGAGGAAAGCACCGGGGACGACCGCGGCCTCCACGGGCTCGCCATTGACCGAGACCGTAGCGCCCTCGGCCCAGGATGGAATGCGCAGCTGCAGGTCGAACGTCGCGTCGCGCTGGGGATGCACGTCCAGCGACACGTCGCCGTCGAACGGATACCCGGTGTGCTGGCGCAGCACCACCGTCCCGGCTTGTGGGTGCGCCAGGCGCGCTTCGCCGGGCCCGTAGAGCTGCACGCGGACGGTGTCGCCGTCCACGGCGTACGCCAGCGACGGCAGTTCCTCCACCGCCATCGCGCCGCTGGACTTGCAGCACCGCCAGTAGGTGGTGTGCACGCGCCGCCCGTTCGGGAACGAGTAGTAGCACCAGTCCTCGCCATCCGGCGCCTGCGCGCCGAGCAGGTCGTTGTACGCGGTGCGCTCGATCTCTTCGGCGAAGCGCGCTTCGCCGGTGAGCTGCAGCAGCTCGCGGTTGAACTGGATCCACGACAGCAGCGAGCAGGTTTCCACGTAGGCATTCGGGCTGAAGCTGCCGCGTGCGTTGAACACTTCGCGCGAGCGATGGGCGACGCCGCCCCACGGTCCGCCGCCCAGGGTCAGGTGGTGCTTGCGGATGTTCTGCCAGATGCGCTCCAGCGTGTCGCGCAGGGCGGCGTCACCGGTGGCGCGGCACAGCTTCACGAGGGCGACCAGGTTCCAGAGCAGCTGGTAGGCCTTGCCGGTGGCGATCTCGGACGCATCGGCGCCGGCGTCGAGCGCGGGCAGCAGGCGCAATGCCGGATAGGCGTTCGCCTGCTCCAGCACGCGCTGGGCGAGCGCCAGGAAACGCGGCTCCGCGGTTTCGGCATGCAACTCCAGCGCGGCATCCATCAGCACCGTGGCCGACATGCCGTGGTGGTTGCCGAGCGTGGTGATGTCGATGCCGGACGCCAGCGCCTGCGCGCACAGGTCGGCGATACGTGCGGCGGCCTGCGTGTAGCGCGGATCCTGCAGGGCGCGCGCCGTCTCGACCAGGCCAAGGATCAGGTACGCATGCACCCAGATATCCCACGTGCGCAGCGCCGGCGCACCGTCCCAGCTGGGCGGCTTCGGCGGTTGCGGATGGAGGAAGCGGCGTTCTTCCGCGTAGGTACCCAGGTAGCCGTCGGCTTCCTGCACGGAGAGCAGGTAGTCGGCGACCGAACGCAGGTGCGCGCCCAGCGTCGCATCGCCGCTGCGGCCATAGGCGCGGGCGGCGGCCGACAGCCATTTGCCGGCGTGTTCGCCGTACCAGTCGCCCTCGGTGTTGCGCGCGCGGTGCTCGGGCGAGAACAGCGCGATGGCGGGGCTGTCCGGCGCAGTGATGAAGTGCGAGAGGCGGCCACGGAGGTTGGCCTCGAGGGCTGCGCCGAGGACGCCGTGCAGCTGGATGTGGTGCGGGGTCATTGCTTCAGGTACCTGGCCAGGTCGTCGATCTGCTGCGCGCTCAAGCCGGCCGCGTGCGGGCGCATCACGCCGCGGCTGAGCGCATCGACGATGCGGGTGTGGGGGCGCGTGGCGATCACCGCGCGCGGGGGAATATTGCCTTGCGGATGGTCGTGGCAGGCAGCGCAGCGCTGCGTGTACAACGTTGCCGCCGGCACGCCGGCCAGCCGCGCATCGACGGCGACCTCCTGCGTGGCGGTGGCGACCGGCGTGCGATCGGTGACCCGCTTGCCGCCACGGCCGAAGGCCTGGATGCGGTCGGTGCCGACGAACACCTGCCCGCCGCCGAACGCGGGCTGGTTGTACTTGCCGCTGGTGAACAGTTCGCCCGGCGCGCTGCGCCACACGATCTCGAGCGAGCGCGCGTCCAGGGCATAGAGCACGGGCCGTGGCGCATCGCCACCGGCCAGCGAGGCCGAGCGCGGTGCGTTCTCGTCGAGGATCCAGACCAGCGCATCGTCGGTGCCGCGGCTGGTCACCACCGGCGAACCGGGATTGCCGAGCACCAGCGTGGGATGCGCGCGATCGACGCGCAGGAACGGCGCGTCCGGCGACGTGCGGTCGACGCGCAGGCGCACCACCGACGGCGCGATGCTGACCGACGAGCCGGGCGCCTGCTTGGTGTTGCCGGTGACGACGACGTACTCGGCGCCCGAGCCATCGCGGTACACCGCGGGCACCGAACGGGCGCGGGCCAGGTCGAGCGCCGCATCGTCTTCCGAATACGGGCCGAACACGTTGAGCGGCCCGCGCGTGCCGAACGGTCGCTGCGGCGACGGCGCCAGCAGCGAGCGATCGCTTGCGGCATCGGTGCTGCAGGGCGCACGGCGATCGAGCGCACCGGGCAGGCGATCGCGATCCAGCAGATAGACGTTGCCTTGCTTGCCGCCCACGGTCATCAGCCGGCGGCCACCCTCGCCCGCTGCATCCGGGAACAGCGCCACGCCGCCCGAGCCGAGGTCGATGTCCCTTTCGGCCGTGGTCCAGTAGTTGAACGGCGTATACGTGCCGCGCAACGCGAAACCCTTCTCGTCCGACGAGGCCAGCTTCAGCACCGACTGCGCCCAGTCGCCGTCGGACGGCTGGTAACCGCCGAAGCCGCTGCCGGTGACCACATACACGTGGCCCTCGGCATCGACGGCAGGACCGCCCGCACCCCAGATGCCGCCACTGCCCCGGTGCGGCATGGCGACGGAAGCGAACGCACCGCTGACACGTGGATGACGTGTATCCACCGCAGCGATCCAGCCCGTCTCCGATTCGCCGAACACGATGTACAGCTGCGAACCATCGGGACTGAGGTTCAACGCACCGCGCTGCACGCGGAAATCGAACTTGCGCTTCGGCGGCACCGGCGACGGGCCGGCGTTGGTGTTGAGGCGGTTGAAGGCGGCTTCGTCGAGCATCACCGGCCAGCCCGGCAGCACGCGGCCGCTACCCAGCTCGAGCGCATAGGCCTGCCACCGGTGCTGCGGGTCGCAATGGGTCACGTACAACCGGCCCTGCGCGACATCGATCACCGGCGTGCTCAGGATGCCGGTAGGCACGCCATCGAGCGGCGCCGGCTGCAGGCGGCACGGCTCACCCAGGCGCGTCTTCCAGAGGATGCGCCCTGGCGCGACGTCGCCCTGGCGCGCCGCGTTGATCGCATAGACATGACCGTTGTTGCTGGCGGCGATGACGACGTCATGCCGCTCGCCGGTCTGCGGACCCGACGTGATCGCCAGCCGATCGACATACAGCGGCGAAGCGTACAGGCGCGCGTCGCTGCCGTTGTCGGCATCGAGCGGTGGCGATTCCCATACCAGGCCGAAATCCTTCGCGCCGACGGTAGCCGGCGTCAGGACGTTTTCGTCGCGGCGCCAGCCGGTGCGTGCGGCATCGACGTGGAAGGTGGCGCGACGTACCTGGCCGGGTGCGCCGGTCGGCGCGGGCGCGGATGCGTCAGGGATCGCTGGCGCATCCCGCACGTCGGCATGCGCCGACCACAGGATGGCGTTGAGCAGCACATGGCGCACGGAGGGTTGGCCGAGCGCATCGAGGTAGTGCCCACCGGTGAAGACGACGACGCGCCCACCGTCGGCGCGCTCGTGGGCCCAGGCCACGTCGGTCCGCTCGGCGATGTCCTCGATCACGGGTTCGCCGTCGCGGAACTGCGGATGCAGCACGGCCTGCAGCAGCGGCGTGCGCGCGCCGGTGCCGCGGAAGGTGGGATAGAACTCGTCGCGGTAGGCGAAGGGCCGCATGCCGGCGGTGACGGGGTGCGCGGCCGGTTCGAGCGTCGTCCACTCGGTGGTGCGATCGAACATGCCCACGCGCACCGCGCCCAGCCAACGCGCGAGACCGAAATCATGGCCTTGCGGCACCGTCGAGGCCTGGTGCAGCGCGACGACGCCAGCGCCGCGCTGCATGGCGGCGTCGAAGGCCGCGCGATGCGCAGGATCGCGCAGCGGATGCTTCTCCAGGCCATCGAAGTACAACACCACCGTATCCGCTTGCGCGAGCGCGGCGGGATCGGTCGGCCAGCCGTCGGGATAGGCCTGCACGCGCACGCGCCCGGACGCTTCCTCTTCGAGCATCTGCTGCAGGTGGCGGATGCCTGCCGGATACGCATGCCGACCCGGACCTTCGCTGGCCGGGCCGCCGATCAGCACGACCGTCTTCGGCGCTCCGGCGGAGCAGGCCACCAGCGCGCAGGCGAGCACCAGCGCGACCACCCAACGACAGGCGCGCGACAACCCGCGTGCGCGCCCGCCTGGCATCACGCCGCATCCACCACGCAACGGAAACCGATGCGACCGGAGCGATCCTTGCCCGGCGCCATCAGCAGCAGCTTGCCGTGCTGGTCCAGCCGTTTGGCCTGGGGGAAATACCAGTGCGACGTGCGCGGCTCGTAGTCGCTGCCGCCGCGCACGATGGCCGCGCGCGTGTGCTCGTCGTGGAACTCATCCGTCCACTGCCAGACATGGCCCACCAGGTCCATCACGCCGAATGGACTGGCCCCGGCGGGAAACGCACCGACATCGGCCGGTGGCGGCAGCACGCGACCGCGGAACACCGGCGGCGCGGCATCGTCGCGCCAGGCATCGCCCCACGGATACAGGCGGCCGTCGGTGCTCTGTGCGGCGTATTGCCATTCCCAGCCGTGCGGCAGACGCTTGCCCGCCCATGCGGCGTAGGCGCGCGCATCTTCCAGCGACACCCAGGTGACCGGCTTGTTGTCCCAGCCCGCCTGCGGTGCGCCATCGCGCCAGTCGCGGAGGAAATTCAGCGCATCGCGTGGCGCATAGCCGGTGGCGTCGATGAAGGCCTTGAACTGCGCATTCGTCACCAGGTGGCGATCGATGTGGAACGGCGCGACCTGCATGCGCTGGCGATGGTGGCGGCGCGCGGTCGGTTCCCACGGGAACTGCACGTCCACGCCTTCCCACACCTGCCCTTCGATCTCGATGCCCTGCACGGCGAACAGGAACTCGCCACCAGGAATCGTCACCATGCCGTCCGGTGCCGTGGCCTGTGGCGTGGTCGCGGCGATCGGCTGCAAGGCCTGCGGCAGTGCGGTCCATCGTGCGGACAACGACGCCAGCGGTGTGGCGGCATGCGTGGCCATCTGCGCGAGGAACGCCTCCAGGCCTTCTTCCTCCACGCCCGACCGCAGCGCCAGCAGCGCGCCGAAGCCACGGCCTTCCAGGGTCGTCTCCAGGATCGCGTGGCCGTCGATGATGCGCGGCTGCAGTACCGTGCCGTTCCACAGGTCGACATAGCGCGTGCCGTCGACATGCGGCACGGCGAGTTGCTCACCGGCGATCGCGTACTCGTGGCGGTTGACCAGCGTCCACAACGTGCGGCCCTCGCCCGGGAAGCGGCTGGCGAAGATGCCGGCCTGCAGCGTGCGCTCGTACGGGCGCCAGTCCAGGCTGACCAGCAACGGTGCGAAGCGGCGGTAGATCGTGGCGATGCGGCGCAGTGAGGCGGCGTCGCGCGGGGTCAGCTGGTTCCACAAGCCCCACACGTTCTCCCACGCGTTGTAGCCCACGCCATTGAAGAAGATGTACTGCAGGTCGTGGTTGCGGTCGCGGCCCCAGCGGTTCTCGTAGTTGATCATGTGGCGCGGTTCCAGCCACTTGAACTTCGCTACCGGCGGCACGACCTCGTTCGGCGCCTTCTTGCCCCAGCTCTGCACGTTCCAGATCAGGTGTTCTTCGGCGCTGATCGTGGATTCCGGCTGCACCACCACCGGATGGCCCAGCGCATCGCAGGCATCGAAGAACGCGCGCGGCACGCCGTTGTAGGTGTCGCCGTTGATGCCGTCCGCACCGACCGCCTTGACGATCTGCGCGATGGCCTGCCAGTCCGGCGCGCCTTCGTCGCGGGTACCGTTGTCCCACGGCATGGTGGTGAGGAACACGCGCACGCCACGTCGGTGGAAATCGTCGACCGCACCGCGCAGCGCCTCCAGCCCGCCCGGCAGGCTGCGTGCCAGATCGAACTGGTTGCGATCGTCCACGCCGATGTTGGGATACACGCACCACAGCAGCACGCTGTCCAGGCCGCCGAAGCGCGCTTCCAGATCATCGAGGTAGCGGTCGACGGTGTAGCGGCCGGCGACGGGATCGTAGAGGTAGCGGTCCTCGACCATCGCCTGCGCATGCACGAAGTTGCGCTGCGCCCATTGCAGTTCCGGCCGGCGGTAGTTGGCATCGTCGTAACCGATGCGCGTGAGGTGCTCGCGCCGCCAGTCCTTCAGCTCGGCGACCCAGTCGTCGGCCGAGGCGTTGGCATCGATCTTCCATTGGCCGATGTCGGCGAACGGCCAGCCCGGCGCCTTGCCCGGCGTGGGCAGGTAGCGCTGCGTGGTGACGTGGGAAAACTTGTATTCGGTCTTCACCACGTGCGTGTCGTCGTGACCAGCGGCATCGTGGGAATCGGGGAACGTGGGAGTGCTCATGGGGAGATCTTGGATCGGGACGATGGATCAGTCGCGGGGAAGGCCGCAGTAGGTCGCCAGGGCGGCCTGCTGCGAAGGTGCGTCGGCATGCCCGGCGAGCCAGGCTTCGACTTCCGGGCGCGCCGGGATGCTGGTCTGCGCGCCCAGCCGGGTGCAGGCGAGCGCGGACGCCGCGCTGGCGAAGCGTAGCGCGTCCGCTAGCCCGGCATGCTCGGCCAGGCGGGCTGCCAGCGCACCGCAGAACGTGTCGCCGGCCGCGGTCGTATCCACGGCGTCGATCGGGAACGCGGGCTGCAGGAAGATTTCACCGCCCCGTCGTGCGAAGCAACCACGCGCGCCAAGCGTCACGATCACGCAGGGCACCGGCAGGCGTGCCGCCTGCGCGGCCACGGGACCTTCGCCGGCCAAGGTGGCCAGTTCGCCTTCGTTGACGACCAGCACATCGACGCTGTCCAGCAGGCCCGCGGGCAACGGGGTGGCGGGGGCGGCATTCAACACCACCCGCACGCCGGCCTCGCGGGCAAGCCGGGCGTAGCTGGCCACGCTGTCCAACGGTGTTTCCAGTTGCAGCAGCAGGTGGCTGATGCCGCGCAGCGAAGGAAGATGGTGCGGCATCAATCCCGCGTTGGCGCCCGGCGCGACGGTGATCGCGTTCTCCGCGTCGTCGGACAGGCAGATGAAGGCGGTGCCGCTGGCGGTATCCGGCACGCGCACGATGTGCATGGCCACGTCGGCGTCGGCGAGGGCGGCTTCGAGCACCGCCGCGTACAGATCGTCACCGAGCGCGAGCAGCATGCGAGTCGGCACGCCGCCGGCACGCGCACTGGCGACGGCCTGGTTGGCGCCTTTGCCGCCCGGAAACGTCGCGAACTCACGACCCAATACCGTCTCGCCCGGCGCCGGCACATGCGCCGCACGCACGACGAAATCGAGGTTGGCCGACCCCGCGACCAGCACGCCGCCCTGGCCGCGGCTCATGGTGTCGCCGCCGAGTAGACCGCGCGATAGAACGGCGTGGCCAGCTTGGGCAACGGAGGTGCTCCGTCGGTGGGCAGGTGCTGCGACAGCAGCAGGATCACCAGGCCGCGTTCGCGGTCGATGGTGAAGTACGTCGACGCGGCACCGGACCAGCCGAACTGCCCGCGCGATCCGGGACGCGCACTGATCGCCGGGTCGGTGACGACGTAGCCGCCGAGGCCGAAGCCTTCGCCCGGCTCGGGGGCGGGCACCGGCGGATCGAAGCCCGCGAGCTGGTCGGACATCATCATTGCCACGGTGTCTTCGCGCAGCAGGCGAACGCCCTCGAGCACGCCACCGTCGGCCAGCATCCGCGCGAAGCGCAGGTAGTCGGCGACGGTTGAATAGAGGCCACCGGCACCGCTCGTGTAGGGGCGCAGGCGGACGCCGGGTTCGCGTGCGGACGGTGTATCGGCCAGGACGCGTTGCCCTGCGGCATCGCGCGTGGTCAGCGCCATGATGCGGCCACGTTGCGCCGGGGGCACTTCGAAGCCGGTGTCGTGCAGGGCGAGCGGCACGAAGATGCGCGTACGCAGGAAGGTCTCGAACGATTGACCGCTGGCGACTTCGATGACCCGCGCCAGCACTTCGGTATTGACGCCGTCATAGCGGAAACGCGTGCCCGGCTCGGTACCAAGCGGCGCGCGTGCGACGCGGTCCGCGTAGCTGGAGAGATCCGTGGCTTCTTCCGGCGCCTGCGCCTTCAGCAGGGCCGATGCCACACGGATGTCGTCGCCACCCGTGACGAAACCGGCGGTGTGCGTCAGCAAGTGCCGCACGGTCAGCGGGCGCTGCACCGGCATCAATGTTGGCGCCTCGACGCTGCCACCCGCGACCCGCTGCAGACCCGCGAATGCGGGCAGGTAGGTGGCTACCGGGGCATCGAGGTGCAGCCTGCCCTCTTCCACCAGCATCAATGCCGCCACCGAGGTGACGGGCTTGGTCATGGAGTAGATGCGAAAGATCGCGTCCTCGCGCAGCGGATGCTGGCCTTGAAGGTCGGCATGGCCGAACGCACCGCGGTAGACCACGGCGCCATGATCGGCGACCACGGCGACGGCGCCCAGGTAGCCGGCTTTGCCGATGTCCTGCGTGAGCAGCGTATCCATCGGCGCACGCGGGAGCGGCGGCGGAGTGGCGGTCGCGCAGGCCGCGAGCGAGAGCATCAGGACCATCCAAAGCCCGCGCCGCCCTGGAGAGGGAGCGGCGCGGGTGGATGCAGCGTGGGGGAGTGCCGGCATCCGCAGATCGTGGATCAGAACGTGTATTCGTAGGTGAAGGAGTACATGCGGCCACGGCCCGCCCAGTAGTTGCGGAAGCCCGGGACCTGCGACCAGCTCAGGATGTACTGTTTGTTGGTCAGGTTCTCGACGCCCAGCGAGAAGCGACCCCACTTCTCCACCCGGTAGTTCATGCCTAGGTCGAACAGCGTGTAACCCTTGGTGTGCTCCTCATACGAGAAGCTCGCATTGTCGAACTCGCGGACATCGCTGCCGGTCAGGTCGCGCGACAGTAGCGTGGTCGAGCCGAGGGTGACGTCGCCGGCCTCGTTGAACTTCCAACGCACGGTCAGGCCGATCTTGTCCGGGTTGACGTCCAGCGCACCCATCGGCTTGTTCAATCCACCCGCATCCCAACGACCGCGCGGGTCCTCGGTCCAGAACGCCGTCTTGCCGCGGATGCGCGAATACAGGCCGGAGAGCTTCCAGTCTTCGTTGATGTTCCAGTCGCCGGAGAACTCGAAGCCCTTGATCCGGGTCGGTGCACGGAAGAGGACGTAGTCGTTGGTAGCGGGATCGATCGCGAACGACGTGCCGTAGTCCGAACGAGAGTCGTAGTACGACGCACTGAAGGACGTCGCATCCCCGCGCCAGTTCACGCCGACTTCGCGATTGTCGACCACCACGGCCGAGAGCTCGCGGAACGTGGAGTCCACGGACACCGGTGGATCACCGGGGCAGCCGTCGGGCTTGGTGTCGTTCGGATCGTCCGGGCACGCGACATTGCGGAGCGGAATGCCGACGTTGGGCAGGCCGAAGCCTTCGCCATATGCCGCGAACACGGACCACTGGTCGGTGATACGCCAGATGGCGCCGAAGTTGATCAGGTTTTCCTTGTAGGACAGCTTGCCGCCTTCGACGAACCGGCGGTCGCGGAACCACGTGGTGGTGTAGTCATCGACGCTCAGTTCGCCGTCTTCGCGGCGGAAGCCACCGCTCAACGTCACAGGGCCGATGTCCCAGCTCAGCTGCGCATACGGCGCAATGCTCTCGTACTCCATCGGCGGCACCCACACGCGGTTGGTCAACGCCAGGCGCTGGTCGGCCTTGTCGCGCACCCAGTCGACGCCGGTGCGCAGCTCCAGGCCGTCCACGCCGAATAGCTGGCCGCGTACCCACGACGGTCGGAAGCCGACCTTGTCCGAATTGATCTCCGACTGGTCCCAGATGAGGCCATCCGGGCCGTTCGGCGGAATCAGCGGATCCTGGCGGTCACTGCCGTTTTCCGGCGGATAGCGCATCGCCTGGTCGGCCCAATATGCGTTGAGGTTCAGCGTGCCGCCGAGGAAGTCGCCATCGGTGTACTGCAGGTTCACCTGCTTGAAGTCGTTGAACTCGGCCTTGCTGCCGAAAATGTGGCCGCGCTCGGAGGTGTTCGGGCGCGGATCTTCGCACCAGCCAGGCTCGTAGCGGCAACCGTCCACCTGGATGTAGTCGCCGTTGCCTTCGATCTTGAAGTGGCTGTAGCTCAGTTGCAGCCGCTTCTCGAGGTCCTCGCCGAAGTTGAAGCCGCCCTTCACGAAGATATTGCGCGCGACCGAATCATTGACCGAACCGCTGGTGTTCATGCCCAGGCGCACGCCGTCGGCGTCGTAGCCCATGCCGCGGTCGATCTGCGCCACGCCGGCGACCAGGTCGTAGTTGTCCTGCTTATAGGCGTAGTTCAGGCCCAGCTTCCAACCGGCGCTGTCGTCCTTGAACTGGGTGGAGTAGCGCGACAGGAAGCGGAACTCGCTGCCTTCCTTGTTCGGCACGGCGGAGATGTAGTTGATGATGCCGCCCGCAGCGCCGATGCCCTCGGAGGCCGACGGACCGTTGATCACCTCCACGCGGCCGACAATGCCCATGTCGGTGAATGTGGCGTTGCGGCTGCCGTCACGCAGCGGCGAACCCTGCGGCACGCCATCGAACAGGCGCAATGCAACACGGCCACGCAGCGTCTCGCCGCTGTTGCTCATGGCCTGCGACGCTTCGGCGTAGCCTGGTACGGTGCGTGCCAGCACGGCGGTAGCATCTTCGGTGACCAGCAGCGTGTGGGCGATTTCTTCCTTGGTCACCAGCGTCACTGCGCCGGGGATCTTGTCCACGGCCTTGGGCGCGCGCACGCCGGTGACGATCACCTGATCCAGGTCGACGGCGTCCTTGGCCTTGGCTTCTTCGGTCGCCGCGTCCTGCGGCGGCAGCGGCGTGTTCTGTTGGGCCTTGACGCTGGCGCTGACGGCGGCGGCGAGTAGGAAAACGCCGAACGCGGCGGGTACCTGTTTCATGGTCTGTTCTCGAAATGCGGGGTGGGCGGCGGCGCGCGATGCGCCTGCCGCATGGCAAGGGTGAGTGCGAGAAAGGCCGCGCCCGGCGGCCGGCGTGCCCAGCGTTCCTCCCAGACGCTCGAACCCGACGATGTTCGAAGCGTAGGCGGACGTCCGTCACGGAAGAATCGCCCGCGGATATGTTCACAGGCTAGTTTTTGTAGCGTGCACTGCAACATGACGCCGCGCGGAGCGGCGCGATCAAACCTGCCCTGCGGTGGCGCGGCTTTCCTGCAGCAGCACCGTCACCAGACGGATGCGCACCGTCGAGCGCGACCACACCATGCCGATCCGGCGCGGTTCGCTGGGCATCGGCAGCGGGATGCGGACCAGGTCCAGGCCTTCAGGCCACGGCTTGGCCCAGTCCGGCACCAGCGATACGCCCAGGCCACGGTCCACCATGACGGCGATGGCGTTGAGGCCGTTCAGTTCGAAGCGCTCGTGCGGCACGATGCCGGCGCGGCGCAGGTAGTCGTCCGCCACGCGCCCACCCCACTGGTTGCGGTCGTAGCGGATCAACGGTTCGCTGCGCAGCAGCTCGTGCGGGTCGCGGCCGGCCATGCGCGCCGGCGCGATGACCACCAGCGGCTCTTCGCGCAGCAGCTGCCAGTCGCAGGTCTTGGGCAGGTTGTAGGGCGCTTGCAGTACCAGCGCGGCATCCAGTTCGCCGTTTTCCACGGCGCGGTACAGCTCCGCCGAATAGCCGGGACGGATGTAGACGTTGATCTGCGGGAAGGCGTCGACCATCCGCGCCAGGATGTCCGGCAACATGCCGGCCAGTGCGGTCGGGCAAGCGCCCAGCCGTAGCTCGCCGGAGACTTCGCTGTCGTTGGCGACGCTGCGCATGTCGGCGACGTCGCGCAGCAGGTCGCGGGCGCGCTGCAGGATGCGCGAGCCCTCCTCGGTCAGGCTGACGGTGCGGCCGGCGCGGGCGATCAGCGGTGCGCCGAGTTCTCGTTCCAGCGTGCGGATCTGCTGGGCCACGGCGGCCGGCGTGATGTTGAGCACGCGCGCGGCCGCGGCCATCGAGCCCCGGTCGGCCACCACCACGAAGGTATTCAGGAACTGGGTGTCCACGCGCCTCCCCTGCTACCTTCAGGCTACACGAGGCGCGCGACGCCGACGATGGGACCTATGGCCCATGCGCTCCGTCAGCCGTGTTCACGGCATCCTGCCGGTGGATCGTCAGGCCTTCCAGCGAGCGCGCCGGTGCCGGAAAGAACAGGCTCGCCAGGTAACCGACCACCACGCAGACCAGGATGGAAATGGCGAGGTAAAAATAGGGGTGGACCAGGTCGAACCACCACGCCACGAACGTCAGCACGATCGCGGTGACGATGCCGATCGCCACGCCCTGCGAATTCGCCCGACGGGTGAACATGCCCAACGTGTACGCGCCGGCGAAGCCGCCGCCGAGCAGGCCGGCCAGTTCGATCGACACGTCGAACAGCGAGCCGATGTCGAAGCGCGACAGCACCAAGGCTGCGCCGATGCCGACCAGGCCGACCACCACCGTCATGATCTCGGCGAAGAACACGCCCTTCTTCTGCGACTTGTCCTTGGCGAAACGCTCGTAGAAATCGACGGTGATCAGCGTCGCTACCGAATTCATGATGCCGGACAGCGTCGCCATCGCCGCGGCGAAGATGCCGGCGATGATCAGGCCGGTCACGCCCATCGGCAGTTCCGCGGCGATGAACAGCGGGAAGGTGGCATCGACCGGCAACAGTGGATTCATCCGCTCCGGATTGTTCTTGTAGTAGACGAACAGCGCCGTACCGATGCCGTAGAAGACGAAGCCGCCGGGAATCATGATGGCGGCGAAAGCCCAGACCGAGCGTCCGGCCTCCTTGTCCGACTTGGTCGACAGCACGCGCTGCATCAGCACCTGGTCCTTCGGGAAGGTCAGCACCACCTCGAACAGCACCAGGAAGATGAAGCCCCAGACCGTGGCCTTGGTGAGGTCGAAGCTGAAGTCGAAGAGCTTGGTCTTGTCTTCCGCCATCGCGATCTGGGTGAATTCGCCGAATCCGCCCTTCAGCGTCCAGATGATGAAGAGGATGGCGAAGATCGCACCGCCCATCTTCACGATCACCTGCACCACGTCGGTCCAGATGACCGCCTTCATGCCGCCCATGGCGGTGTAGATGATGGTGAACCCACCCATCAGCCACACGCTCCAGACCACGTCGATCCCGGTGATGGTGGAGATGGCGAGTGCAGGCAGGAACAGGATGACGCTCATGCGGCTGCCGATCTGCATGAGGATCGCCAGGGCGCTGGCGAGCATGCGGATGGTCGGGTGGAAACGCGTCTCCAGGTAGGAGAAGGTCGACATCAGGTTGAGCCGCCGCAACAGCGGCACGATCCAGATCGCCACGAACATCAGGCCGAGCACGGCGATCAGGTTGTTGGTCAGGTACTGCCAGTTGGTTTCGAACGCCTTCGCCGGAATCGCGATGAAGCTGATCGAACTGGTGTTGACCGCATACAGACTCAGGCCCGCCGCCCAGAACGGGATGGTGCGGCTGCCGACGAAGAAGTTCTCCGTCGAATTGCGCTTCTCGCGCAGATAGAAGTACAGGCCAATGCCGATCATCGCGGCGAGATAGACCACGATCACCAGCCAGTCCAGCCAGGTGAGCAGATGCTTGCCGGACTGGAGTTCCAACGCGTTCAAGGTGCCGTCCGCGCCCGTCCATACCAGCCCATCGCCCCACGCGGTCACGCCCGCGATGTCGGCCGGCACGGTCGCCGGCAGTGTCGCCCAGGCCTTGGTGATGGTGTGGAAGGTGACCAGTTGCGGCGTACCTGATCCGCCTTCGGAGACGAGGTACAGCAAATGCGCCTGCCCGAGCGCACGGGCCGCATGCGGTACCAACGATCCGGGCAACGCAGGCATCTGCGTCCAGCCCGTTTCACTATGCCAGCGCCAGAGCGCGTCGCCCGAAGCTCCGCCGACGGTTGCGAACAGGTCGCCGCGCTGCGCGAGCAAGCTGGAGGCGCCACCGGTGGGCCAGGTCGCGAGCGCGGTCCAACCCGCTGACGTCGCAGCGAGCGTCAACTGGTAGAGGCGCGGCGTTCCGGTTGCGTCGAGGCCGCTGGCATAGAGCCGGCCGTCCGCCTCTGCCAGCGCCACATCCCGCAAGGGGGTGGGCCACGCGGGCAGCGCACGCAGCGCCAACCGTCCCTGCTGCAGCGCGACGCCGGAAACTCCAGTGGATATATGTCCTTCGTCATCGCCGTGCAGCAGGTAAAGCGAGCCCTTGGCCGCACTGATCCAGGTGGCAGGTACGGGAACGTCGGCGGGCATCGACAGCGATTGCCACGCCTTGGCTCCTGCCGGCAGTTGCTCGACCGAACCCGCATGGAACGCGACCAATGACGTGCCGACGGCGTGCACATCGCCCATCGCGCGGGCGGAGGGCGCTGGTAGTACCTCCTGCCGCACCGTCGTCAGGCTTTCCGCATGCGCCGGCAACGCCGCACCCACCATGGCTAACGCCAGCATCGCGAACGCACAACGGGCCACGCGCTGGATGCCGGCGGTCACGGACCGCGCTGCCGGATGTTTCATGCTGTCCCCTTGTTCCGATCCACGAGCGCCAACACGGCGCGCGCGCGCGCCAGAAACGGCGCGTCCACCATGCGGCCATCCACGGCAAAAGCCCCTTCGCCCGCTTCGTCCGCTTTCTGCACGGTCCGGCGCGCGTCGTCTATCTCCTTCGCCGAGGGCGCGAAAATATCGTTCGCCCACGCCACCTGGCGCGGATGCACGCAGCTCTTGCCCGCGAAGCCCAGGGCGCGTGCCGCATCGGCCTCCGCACGGAAGCCTGCTTCGTCTTCGAGCCCCGGGAAGGCCGCATCGTAGGCGAAGGCACCGGCTTCCGCCGCCGCCATGCGCAGCGCGTACTGTGCGGCGTGGACGTTGCGCAAGTCGGTACGGCGGATGCCGTGCGGCTCGAACAGATCTCCCAGGCCGAGCTGAAGGCCGCGTATGCGCGGATGGGCGAGCGCGATCTTCGCGGCATGCCGCAATGCGCGCGGCGTCTCGATGTTGACCAGAATACCGACGGAACGGCGCACGCCGAGGCGCGCCTCGATCGCATCGATCTCGCTCATCGCCTGGCGGAGTTGGTCCGCGGATTCGATCTTCGGCAAGTTGAGCAGGTCGATATCCAGCGGCAGGATCGCGCGCAGATCGTCCTCCCAGGCGGAGGTGTTCCACGCGTTCACCCGGACCACGACCTGCTTGCCCGCGGCACGATGCGGTGCGGACTGGAGGAAGGCGGCCACCTGCTGGCGCGCCGTCGCCTTGTCGTCACCGGCGACGGCGTCTTCCAGGTCGAGGGACAGCAGATCGGCGTCGCCGGCCATGGCCTTGGCGAACAGCGCAGGGCGACTGCCGGGCACGAACAATTTGCTACGCATGGACGGCGCTCATCATGGCGCGCAGTCTGCGGGAATCAGGCGACGGGCAAAGCCTGCGCCGGCATCTTCAAACGATAGTTTTTCCTGCGTCCGGGAATGTCGCGACGCAACATTCCCTGTTGCTCGATGCAGGTATCAGCGCTTCACGTCCAGGCTGTTCTCGCTAAGGAACGCCTGCACATCGGCAGCCCCAACCAGGTTGAAGTCGCCGGGCAGCGAATGCTTCAGGCACGCTGCGGCGACACCGAAGTACAGCGCGTCGGCCGACGACATGCCCGACAGCCCGCCATGCAGGACGCCCGCGGCGAACGCATCGCCGGTGCCGATGCGGTCGACGATCGGCGAAACCTCGTGCGATGGCGTGGTGTGCAGTGCACCGTCGCGCAGGGCGGTGATCCCCGACAGTACATGGTGGTCGACGCTGCGCTGGACGCGAACGGTGGCGGCCATCTGCTGCAGGTGCGGAAAAGCCCGGAACGCGGCGGCCGCGCCGGCGGCGAACCGCTCCTGAGGCGTCGCCTGCGGGAAGTCCAGGCCCAGCACGACCTGAAGGTCGCGGTGGCTGGCGAACAGGATGTCGGCTTCGGCCATCAACCCGCGCAGGATCGTCGGCGCATCTCCGCCCCACGCTTCCCAGAGCTTCGGACGGAAGTTGCCGTCGAACGAGACCTTCACCCCCGCGGCACGCGCTGCCTTCACTGCGGCGAGCACGCCATCGGCCGCGCGTTGCCCCAATGCGGGCGTGACGCCGGAGACATGCAGCCATTGGGCGCCGGAGAGTAATGCGGGCCAGTCGTGGTCTCCGCCACCCGCGCGCGCGAAGGCGGAGTCGGCGCGGTCGTAAAGCACTTCACTCGGGCGCTGGATGGCGCCGGGCGTCAGGAAGTAGAGACCCATGCGGCCCGACTGCTGCTGCATGGCGGTGACATCGACCCGATGCCGGCGCAGTTCGCCCAAGGCGGCTTCACCCAGCGCGTTGTCCGCTACGACACCCACGACGCGGGTGTCGTGACCGAACCGCGCCAGCGACACCGCGACATTCGCTTCCGCGCCGCCGACATGCACGTCCAGCACCGGCGACTGCAGCAATACCTGCCTGCCGGGCGCACCCAGGCGCAGCAGCAACTCTCCGAAACACACGATCTTGGCCATGCCAGCACTCCTCCCGTTGCGGTGTTGCATCGATGCTTGCGCGCCGTCCTGGCTTGTCCCGAGGACAAGATAATCCGGAGCCGGCGACAGTTGTTGTTGCAGCGCACACTCTGTTAGCGTTGTTTTTGACCAGCGGTGTCATTTTATCAGCTGGCACGATCTGGAAGGGAATACACAGCGGTTTTTTGCTACCAAAACAGTCGCACACGCGGCCATGGTCCCTTGAGGAGGGGAGAACATGCCAGTCAGTCAACACCGCCGGAAGACACCGGTTACCTTGCTTGCCGTTTCGATCGGCCTGGCGCTGCAGATGAGTGCAGCCGCACACGCCCAGGAAGCGGCGCAAACGACCGAGTCCGGTCAGGCCACCCCCGCGCAGCAGAGCGTCGATACGCTGGATACCGTCAGCGTCACCGGCTACCGCGCGAGCGTGGAAAAGGCACTCGACATCAAGCGCGGCGAAGCCGGCGTGGTCGATGCCATCGTCGCCGAGGACATCGGCAAGTTCCCCGACCTCAACCTGGCCGAGTCGCTGCAACGCATCCCGGGCGTGGTGATCACGCGTGAAGGCGGCGAAGGCCGCCAGATCTCCGTCCGCGGCCTGCCGCCGGACCTCACCCGCGTCCGCATCAACGGCATGGAGGCCCTCACCACGGTGGGCGCCACCGACCAGAATGGCGGCACCAACCGCGGCCGCGGTTTCGACTTCAATGTCTTCGCCTCGGATTTGTTCTCGCAGCTGATCGTGCGCAAGACGCCCTCGGCCGACGTGGAAGAAGGCTCGCTGGGCGCGACCGTCGATCTGCGTACCGCGCGTCCGCTCGATTACGACGGCTTCACCTTCACCGCCAGTGGACAGGCCAGCTACAACGACATGGCCGAGAAGACCGACCCGCGGATCGGCGCGCTGATCGCCAATACCTGGGCCGACGGCAAGTTCGGCGCCCTGCTGTCGGTCGCCTACTCCGAGCGTCAGGCGCTCGAAGAAGGTTCCGGCAGCGGCCGCTGGGCGCAGGGCACGAGCAACGGCAATTTCAGCGCGACGTCGCCGTTCGCGGCGGCGCGCAGCGCGGATGTCTACCACCCGCGCTTCCCCCGCTACACGCTGATGGAGCACGACCAGAAGCGCACTGGCTTGGCCGCTTCGCTGCAGTTCAAGCCGACCGATCGCACCCAGTTCGCATTGGATGCGCTGTACTCGAAGATCGATGCTACCCGCGACGAAAAGTACATAGAAGCGATTTCGTTCAGCCGCAGCGGCACTGGCAAGCCGCAGACCGTCGTCCGCGACGGCGTGATCCAGAATGGCGCGTTGGTATACGGCCTGTTCGACGACGTCGACATCCGCTCGGAGAGCCGTCATGACGAGTGGAATACCGTGTTCACCCAGTTCAATCTGGAAGGCGAGCACGAGTTCACCGACAACTTCAAGATCAGCGGCAAGATCGGCACGTCCAAGTCGGAGCACGAGAATCCGATCCAGACGACGATCATCATGGACAAGGCGAACGTCGACAACTATAGCTACGACTATCGCAACGATCCCTACAAGCCGATCCTCAACTACGGCATCGACCCAACCGACCCGAACGGCTGGACGCTGGCGGAGATCCGTATCCGTCCCCAGTACGTCACCAACGATTTCGACACGGCGCAGCTGGATTTCAACTGGAACATCAGCCCTGGCTTCCGCCTGAAGGGTGGCGTGCAGTCGAAGGACTACTCCTTCTCCACGCATGAGCTGCGACGCGCTTCCGAACTGGCGGTCCCCACCTTCACCGGCGGCACCACGACCGTGCCGTCCGACCTGACCGAACTGGCCAGTCTCAGCGGCGTCAATGGTTCGCCAGGTACGTGGGTCATCCCGGACTACGAGGCCATCGCCGACCTGTTCGACATCTACAGCAACAGCGGCATCTATGCCGTCACCGAGCGCGCGGTCAATACCCGCAGCGTGAAGGAAGAGGACCGCGGCGTTTACCTGATGGGTGAGTTTTCCGCGGATCTGGGTGCCATCCCGGTGTCGGGTAACTTCGGCGTGCGCTACGTGCGCACGAAGCAGAGCTCGACCGGCATCGCAACCGCCAGCGGCACGCCCGTCGCCACGACCGTCACGCGCGAGTACAGCGATACTTTGCCGTCGATGAACCTGGTGGCCGAGATCACGCCCGACTTCCTGATCCGGCTGGGCGCCGCCAAGGTCATGTCGCGTCCTGGCCTGGGCTTCCTGACCCCCGGTGTGACCGTCAACGTCAGTGGCGGCGCACGCACGGTCAGCGGCGGCAACCCCAACCTCGATCCGGTTCGCGCGGAGACGGCGGACCTGGGCTTCGAGTGGTACTTCAACGAAGGCGCCATGCTGGGCCTGGGCCTGTTCTACAAGGACATCGAAGGCTTCGTGCAGACGACGCGCGAAGTGCGCAGCTACGCCTCCAGCGGCCTGCCGGCCAGCCTGCTCGACGGGACGGGCGCGACGGTCAACGACGATTTCGTCTTCAGCGTGCCGGTCAATACGCCGGGCGGCAAAGTGAAGGGCTTCGAAGCCACGCTAGTCCAGCCGTTCTCCTTCTTGCCCGGCAAGTGGTCCAACTTCGGTACCCAACTGAACTACACGTACGTGGACACCGAGATCCAGTACGTCAACAGCGCGGGCGTCAACGTGTTGAAGGCGCCGTGGACCGGCATGTCGAAGCATTCGTGGAACGCAACGCTGTACTACGAAGGCGAGCGCTTCTCCGGCCGCATCTCGGCGACCAACCGCGACGACTACCTGCTGCAGGCTCCCGGTACCGAAGCGGGTTACAACATCGATGGCGTACACGGGCAAACCGGCACCACGACCATCGACATGGCGCTTCGCTACAAGCTCAACGACAAGCTGGAGCTGAGCCTGGAAGGCATCAACTTGACGGACGAGGCACAGGAGTCGTGGGTCCAGAACGCGAATGGCCAGCTGCCGCTGGACTACAGCGAAACCGGTCGCCAGTACCTGCTCGGCCTGCGCTATAAGTTCTGATCGATAGACGCGGAACCGGTTTCGCCCTGGAAGCCCGGTCGAATTCGACCGGGCTTTTTTGTCGCCCCCCGTATGGAAAACGGTTCCATCTGCGAGATTGTCCATAAGGACATTTTCTCTATCCGAATCAATCACTTGTTGTTGCATCGCACACTCTGGTAGCGTCACTGACCATCGGTGTCATTTTTCGTACGCCGAGTCTGGAATCTGGGGAGTTTCCACACGTCGCCGGCGCCGCCCGGCGCGCTCACATGATTGGCAACCCTTGGGAGGGGGACGTCATGACGCATCAGCCATATCGCCGGAAGACACCGGTGTCCGCACTCGCGTTCTCGATCGCCATCGCGCTTCATGTACCTGCATTCGCACAGTCTCAGGACGCGCAGACCTCGCCACCGGCCGCGACCGATCTGGATCGCATCGAAGTCGTCGGCACCTTCCGTGCCAGCCTCGAGAAGGCACTGGAAGAAAAACGCTACAGCGCCGAGCAGATCGACGCGGTCGTAGCCGAAGACATCGGCAAGTTTCCCGACCTCAACCTGGCCGAAGCGCTGCAGCGCATTCCCGGCGTCGCGATCGATCGCGATGCCGGCGAAGGTCGCTCGATCACCGTGCGCGGCCTGGGCCAGGATTTCACCCGCGTGCGCATCAACGGCCTGGAAGCACTGGCCACCACCGGCGGCACCGACAGTTCCGGCGGCGCCAACCGCGGCCGCGGTTTCGACTTCAACGTGTTCGCTTCCGAACTCTTCAGCAAGCTGACGGTGCGCAAGACGCAATCGGCACAGGTGGATGAAGGCTCGCTCGGCGCCACCGTCGACCTGCGCGGCGCGCGCCCGTTCGACTACGAAGGCTTCACCGCGACCGCAACCAGCCAAATGGGCTACAACGATCTGTCAAAGGACTGGGACCCGCGCTTCTCCGCGCTGATCAGCAATACCTGGGCCGACGGCCGGTTCGGCGCGTTGCTCTCCGCCGCCTACAGCGAGCGGCACCTGCTCGAAGAAGGCTACAGCGCGGTGCGTTGGGACAACGGCGCTTCGTCGAACGGGTTCTGCAGTCCGGTTGGCTATACGCCGCAGAACAACACCAACAACAGCGGCCGCGGCACCACCGCGCTGAACTGCTCCACCGGCAATCCGCGTCCGGCCAACACACAGGCGAACAACGATGCCTACCGTCTCGCATCCGCGGCCACCACCTTCCACCCGCGCCTTCCGCGCTACGGCCGACTGACCCACGACCAGGAACGCCTGGGCGTCACCGCCGCACTGCAGTTCAAGCCCAGCGACCGCACACTGCTGAGCTTCGACGCGATGTACTCGAAGCTTGATGCGACACGCCAGGAGGATTTCCTGGAGACCATCTCGTTCAGCCGGTCCAATGCGCAGGGCGGCAAGTACGAGACGCACGTGCTGCAGGCGGAGGTCGATGCGCGCGGCAACCTGGTCTACGGCGTGTTCGACAACGTGGACGTGCGTTCCGAATCTCGCTTCGACAAGCTGTCCACCGAGTTCAGCCAGTACAGCCTGACGCTTGAGCAGGACATCACCGACCGGTTGAAGCTGACGGCCCTGGCCGGCACGTCGCGCTCGGAATTCAACAATCCCGTGCAGACCACAGTCACGTTCGACATCCAGAACCTGGATGGCTACAGCTGGGACTACCGTGGCAACAGCCGACTGCCGGTAATCACGTACGGCAACCTCGATGTGACCGATCCCGCGTCCTGGCGGTGGATCAGCAGCCCGGCCGCCAATACGACGGGTTCGGAGATCCGCATCCGCCCGCAAGGCGTAGACAACACGTTCGATACCGGCAAGCTCGACCTCGACTTTGCGATCAACGAAACGTTCACCCTGCGCGGCGGCCTGTCGTACAAGCGCTTCGACATGGATACGTGGGAGTTCCGCCGCAGCAGCGAGACCTCGGTGCCGGCGCTGCCCACCGGCACGACCGTGGCCGACATTTCCACGCTGGTGACCGGCTTCGGTCGCGGTCTGGACGGCCGCGGTCCGAGCGCGTGGCTGATCCCGGACCTCAACGCGATCGCCAGCCTGTTCAACATCTACTGCAACTGCAACACCGGCGTGCCCGGTGGTGACTTCACCCTCACCAGCATCACCAACGGCAACGCGCGCGGCAACAATCGCAGCATCAGCGAGGAGGACTGGGGCGGCTACCTGCAGCTGGACTTCAACACCGACCTAATCGGCCGGCCGCTGCGCGGCAACCTGGGCGTGCGCCATGCCACGACCGACATCGAGGCCAGCGGTTACACCTCCGTAGGGGGAGGCAGCGCGGTGACGGTGAGCAACGACTACAAGGACTGGCTGCCCTCGTTGAACCTGGCATGGGACATCACCGATGACGTCGTGTTGCGCTTCGGCGCGGCGAAGGTCATGGCGCGTCCGCAGTTGGGCAATCTGTCGCCCGGCGCGGGCATCACCACGACCGGTTCACCGAACATCCGCGTGGGCAATCCGTACCTGCAGCCGTTCCGCGCCAAGACCTACGATTTCAGCGCAGAGTGGTACTTCGCTGAAGATTCCGTGCTCTCGCTGGCGCTGTTCTACAAGGACATCGAAACCTACATCCAGGAGCTGCGCGAGAACATCGCCTACCGCGACACCGGTCTTCCGCTCGAATGGGTGCCATCGACGTTCTGGGATGTCGAGTTCGATGTGCGCACGCCGATCAACACACCCGGCGGCCCGCTGAAGGGATTCGAACTGAACTACCAGCAGCCGTTTACCTTCCTGCCTGGCGGATTCCGTCATTTCGGCGTGCTGCTCAACTACACGCACGTGGAATCGGACATCGACTACGCCGTGCCCGGCAGCTTCCCGGTGACCTACATCGCCAACGATCTGGTCAACCTGTCGCCCGATTCCTACAACGCCACGCTCTACTACGACAACGATCGCTTCAGCGCGCGCGTCTCCACCTCGTTCCGTGACGACTACCTGCAACGCGTTCCCGGCCAGAACAACAACGACGTGGAAGGCAAGCGCAGTGCCCGCAGCGTGGATGTCTCGATGTCGTACAAGTGGAACAAGCGCCTCACGCTGACGCTCGAGGGGCTCAACCTGACCGACGAGTTCAACGATCAGTATGTGGATTCGATCGGCGATCGCGCGTCCGTCTACCACCACACCGGCCGGCAGTACTACGTCGGCGCGCGATTCAACTTCTGAGCCTTGCGTACGGATCGCGCCGGAGACGACGTGGTCGACGGCGTCCATGAAGAAAGGGTCCGCCTTGCGGCGGACCCTTTCGATGCACTCGCTGGCGTTCGTTTGCGATCAGCGCAGCGGTTCGCCGCGCGGATAGCCCGCCAGCGGCTCCATGACGTCCAGGTTCCATTCGCTTTCGACGAACGGTTTGCGCGCTTCCTTGTACTGCGGGTAGCCACCGACCTGCTCTTGACTGTCGATGATCTCGCCGCGCCCCTCGATGACGTCGGCCACGATGCGGCGATCGATCAGATCGCGGTTCCACGGCGTTGCACCCACGTTCTCGATGACGGAGTCCTGGACCTTCTCGGATGCCAGCAGCGTCACCCCGAACGGCAAGGCGGGCGCGCTCTTCACCCGATTGAGCTTCAGCGGCGCAGTCGTATAGCTGCCGGTGTCCTGGATGCTCTTGTTGCCCACGCGGTCCACCACCAGGTTGTCCTGCAGGTACAGGTCCAGGTCGCCGGACCCGCCGATCATGAAGAAGGCCAGCGGCTCCGTGGAGCGGCCCGCACGCATGACGTTGCCACGCACCGCCATTTCCCCGCGCGAATACGGATGCCCCAGCCATTCCTCGGCGATCAGGTTGTAGTGGATGGCGCGCTGGCCCGGGTTGTAGATCAGGTTGTTGACGACCTGCCCGCGCGCGCCACCCTTGAACAGCGGGCTACGCTCGTAGTTGTGCGCGTACAGGTTGCCGACGATCAACACCTCGTTGACGTGGTCGTGGATCAACGACCCCTTGGAATGCTCACCCTTGGGATGGGTGGCGTTCGCCAGCCCTTCGCCGACGATATTGTTGCTGTAAGTGATCCTGCGCGACGCATTGGCCATCCACTCGGCTTCGGATTCGCCGTGGAAGCGCGTGCTGGACGCCGACAGGTTCTCGTCCGTCGCCCAGGTGAGCGAGCAGTGGTCGACGATCACGTCGTGCGCGCCGCGTACGGTGGTGATCGCATCGATATCACCGGAGCGCTTGGCCATGCCACCGTCGCCCGGACGGATGCGGATGTGGCGGATCACCACGTCGTGGGTGGCGATGGTCAGGCCGCCCTTGATGATCGTCACGCCCGGATGCGGTGCGGTCTGGCCCGCGACGGTGAGGAAAGGCTCGGAGATGCGGAGCTCCTTCATCCCGAGGTCGATCACGCCGCCGACCTCGAACACCACCGTGCGCGGCCCCTTCGCCATCAGTGCGGCCTTGAGCGATCCGGGTCCCTCGGCCGCCAACGTCGTCACGCGCAGCACCGTGCCACCACGACCGCCCGGCGTATGCGCAGCGCTGCCTTGTGCACCTGGGAAGGCCAGCGGTCGCGTGTCGGCCGCCCAGGCGGTTGCCATCGCGGCTATGAGCAGCGTGAAGGCCAGCAGGCGGGCACCTGCCAGCGGGGGGATACGGATATGAAGCATTGGCTCCCTCCCAGGAGTGGATCGATGCATCGTGGCATCGGGTGGGTTTTTGCGGCAGTGCACATTGTCAATGACACCGGTTTACCATATACAGGCCACAGCGGCGCTGTCACTCGGCAGTGCAACAAACGGAGTGGGGAGAAACCCTCTTGAGCAATGACAGCAGCGCCCTGGCGGGCCAGCGCGCCGAAGCCCCGGAACTGGCGGCCATCGCGGACAGTTTTGTCGCGGCCCGCCGACAGGGCCGAGCGCTCCAGGGCTTTCCCGGCGACATCCCCGCCGACCTCGTGACCGCGTACCGCGTGCAGGATTTCGCGATCGCACAATGGCCGGACCGGGTGGTCGGATGGAAGGTGGGCTACATCGCACCGGAGCGCCGGGATGTCTCTGGCGACGAGCGCCTGCTGGGGCCCATCTTCGCCCGCGCCCTGCAAATGACCACCGGTGGTCAGAACGCCTTCCACGTCTTTGCCGGCGGGTTCGGCGCGGTCGAGGCCGAGTACGTACTACGCCTGGACACCGACGCTCCAGAGAGCAAGACCGACTGGACGCCCGAGGAGGCGGCGGCGCTTCCGTCCACGCTTTTCATCGGCATGGAAGTCGCCAGCAGCCCGCTGGCCACGATCAACCAGTTGGGACCGCGCGTGGTGGTCTCCGACTTCGGCAACAACAACGGGCTGGTGATGGGCGCGGAAATCCCGGGCTGGGCCGCACGCAGCGACGCATCGTTGACCTGCAGCACCTGGATCGACGGCGTACGCGTCGGACAAGGTGGCGCCACCACCCTGCCCGGCGGCCTCCGTGCCGCATTCGCGTTCGCGCTGTCGCGTTCCGCGCGGCGCGGCCGCCCCTTGAAGGCCGGCGACCTGATCGCGACCGGCAATGCGACCGGCATCCACGACATCCTGCCGGGCCAGGTCGCACGCATCGACTTCGACCAGCATGGCAGCATCGAGTGCCGGGCCGTGGCCGCGATCGCGCAGGACGAGGGAGACTGGCGCGCATGATGAACCGTCGTCGTTTCCTCGGTGCCGGCTTCGGCGCCGCCGTGGCCGCCCCGCTCGTTGGCGCGTACGCGCAGGCCGACGAAGGCCGCCGTGTACTGACGGCGTCCGATGTGCACGTGAAGGACTATCCCACCGTCGAGGCGGTCCGCTGGATCGGCGACGCGATGGCGCGCGAGACCGGTGGCCGCCTGACGCTGCGGCAGTACCACTCCGGGCAACTGGGCCGCGAAGCGGAAGCCATCGACATGGCGCGCTTCGGGGTGATCGACATCACCCGCGTCTTCTCCGGCGCACTGAACAACGCGCTGCCCCTGACCCAGGCGCTGTGCCTTCCGTACGTGTTCGATTCGGTCGCGCACCAGCGGCGCGTCATCGACGGCGACGTCGGCCAGGCCGTGCTGGACAGTTTCGACGCCCGCGATCTCGTCGGCCTGGCGATCTACGATTCCGGCGCGCGCTGCTTCTACAACAACAAGCGCCCGATCACGAAGCCCGCGGACCTGCACGGCATGAAGATGCGCGTGGCGGCGTCCGACATCTTCATCCGGCTCATCCGCCTGCTCGGCGCGAATCCCACGCCGATGTCGCTGGGCGAAACGTTCTCGGCGATGGAGACCCACATGATCGACGGCGCCGAGAACAACATGCGTAGTTTCCACTCCAGCCGTCATTTCGAAGCCGCGAAGTACTGGTCGGAGACGCGCCATTCCTACGCGCCCGATGTGCTGGTGATGTCGCGCGCGAGTTTCCAGTCCCTGCAGCCGAAGGATCGCGAGTTGCTGGTGCGGCTGGCGCGCGAGTCCGTGCCGATCATGCGCGCCAAGTGGGATGCCTCCGAGAGCGAGGCCCGCACGGCCGTGCTGGAACATGGCATCCAGACGAACGAGGTGGATATCCCTGCGTTCCGCAAGGCTGCGCAGCCCCTGTTGGATGCGTACCACCGGCAGCCGCAGATCGAAGCTCTTTACCGTCGCATCCGCGACCTGGCCTGACGAGACACCATCATGACCGAGACCGCCGCTTCCGTTCCGGCCGGCCCCGTGCAGCGAGCGCTGGACCGCCTCGCCGATGCCGCCATCGCCATCGCCGCCACCGCGCTGGTGGGGTTGGTGGTCGTGCAGGGCTGGCAGGTATTCACCCGCTATGTGCTCAACGATTCGCCCAGCTGGACCGAGCCAGTCACGCTGCTGCTGCTGAGCACTGCGATGAGCCTCGGCGCCGCTGCGGGCGTGCACACCAACCGGCATTTCAGTTTCCATCT
The DNA here is from genome assembly GCF_900116385.1 of Pseudoxanthomonas sp. YR558. Classification (NCBI taxonomy): domain Bacteria; kingdom Pseudomonadati; phylum Pseudomonadota; class Gammaproteobacteria; order Lysobacterales; family Lysobacteraceae; genus Pseudoxanthomonas; species Pseudoxanthomonas sp. YR558. The sequence goes on from NZ_FPCI01000001.1 coordinate 1,656,132, forward strand.
GCTGGCCGAAAGCCTGCCGGCCGCTGGCCGTCGCTTGCTGGCGGTAGCGCGTCCGCTGCTGATCGCTGCGGTGGGCGCGATGGTCGCCGGCTGGGCCGCCGTGCTGTTGCTCGACGGCCTGGACATCAAGATCGCCGGGGCATCGATGCCGCAGAGCATCAACTACCTGCCGCTCTCGATCAGCGGCGCGCTGATCTGCCTGTTCGCACTGAACATCGCGTGGAAGGCCCTGCGGCCCGCGCGAGAAGAAGGAGTCTGATCCGTGGCCATTGCCATCCTGTTGGGCGCCTTCGTCCTGTTGCTGCTGTTGGGTGTTCCTGTCGCGTTCGCGCTCGCGGTCGCTGCGCTGGCCACTCTGCTCTACCTCGATGTCCCCTCGATCGTGCTCGTGCAGCAGATTTCCGCTGGTTCCGGCTCGGTCTCGCTGATTGCGATCCCGCTCTTCATCTTCGCGGGCGAACTGATGCTGAGGGGCGGCATTTCCGAACGCCTGATCGCGCTGGCGTCGTCGCTGGTCGGCCGCATGCGCGGCGGCCTGGGCCAGGTCAGCGTGCTGTCGTCGCTGTTCTTCGGTGGCGTGTCCGGTTCGGCGCTGGCCGACGTCTCCGCCGTCGGCGGCACGATGATCCCGCAGATGGTGAAGCGTGGTTACGACGTGGACTACGCCGTGAACGTCTGCATGACGGCCGCACTGGTCGCACTGCTGGTGCCGCCGTCGCACAACCTGATCCTCTTCTCGGCGGCGGCCGGCGGCGGCATCTCGATCGCCGACCTGTTCGCCGCAGGCATCGTGCCGGCCTTGCTGATGACCGTCGCGATGATGGTCACCGGCTACGTGGTCGCCCGCCATCGCGGCTATGGCACGGAACCTTTCCCCGGCTGGCGCGCCGTCGCCCTGCGCCTGGTGGGCGCCCTCCCCGGCCTGGGCCTGGTCACGTTGATCTTCGTCGGCATCCGCGCCGGCATCTTCACCGCCGTGGAATCGGCGGCGATCGCGGTGGTCTACGCTCTGCTGGTGACTTCATTGCTGTACCGCCAGCTGCGCTGGGCCGAGTTCCGCGGCGCCGTGGTGCATGCGGCGCGCACGACCGGCGTGATCCTGTTCGTGATCGCCACGGCCGCCGTGTTCGGCTGGCTGCTGGCCTACCTGCAGGTGCCGGCGGCGGCGGTGGAGTTCCTGCAGTCGATCGCCGACAGCCAGCGCACGGTGCTGCTGATGATCGTGGTGATCCTGCTGGTGCTGGGCATGTTCATGGACCTCGCACCGAAGATCCTGATCTGCACGCCGATCTTCCTGCCGGTGGTGAAGGCGTACGGCATCGACCCGATCCACTTCGGCCTGGTGATGGTGCTCGCGGGCGGCATCGGCCTGGTCACACCGCCGGTCGGCTCGGTGCTCTTCATCGGTACGTCGATCGGCAAGATCACGGTCGCGCAGAGCATGCGCACGATCTGGCCGTTCTGGCTCGCCGCACTGGTCGTGCTGCTGATCGTGGCGTTCTTCCCGGAACTGTCGCTGTGGCTGCCGCGGGCGCTGAAGGGATGAAGCGCGCGAGCGCCTTCGCCGCGGGATGGCTGCTCGTGGCATCGCCCGCCTGGGCGGCAGGTCCGCCGTCGCCGTCGCTGGCGGGCTTCGAGGACGCCATCCACCATTGGCGCAACGTGCATGGCGACGCCTATCCGCGCTATGCACCGGACCAGGTCGCGCCGATCGCCGACAACATCCTTCGTTATCAGCGGATCGATGGCGGCTGGATCGAGAACCAGGATCCGGCGCGGATCCTGGACGATGCCGAGAAAGCGCGTTTCGATGCCGAAGCGGACAAGTCCGGCGGCAGCTTCGACAACCGTAACATCTACACGCAGGTGGACTACCTCGCCACGGCGTACGCGATCACCGGTGATGTGCGGTATCGCGACGGCAGCCTGAAGGGCTTGAAGTTCACCCTGGCGCAGCAGATCCCCTCGTGCGGGGGGTGGCCGCACACGGTGCCTGCCACGCAGTCCTACCACCCTCACATCACTATCGCCGACGACGTGACCGTCGGCGTGCTGGGCACGCTGCGCAAGGTGCTCAGCGACGAGCGTCGCTACGCCTTCGTCGATGCCGCGCTGCGCGCGCGCGTGCGGTCAGCCGTCGATGCGGGTGATGCCTGCCTGCTGCGGCTGCAGGTCCGCCAGGGCGACGCACTGGCGGGTTGGGCGGGCCAGTACGACGCGCAGACGCTGACGCCCGCGCAGGGCCGCAAATTCGAATTGCCTTCGATCACCGGCCAAGAAACCGTCGGCGTGGTGCGCTATCTGATGTCGATTCCCGACCCGTCGCCCGACGTAGTGAAGGCGGTCGACGGTGCGGTCGCGTGGCTGCGCCGTGTGGAAATCACGGGGTGGCGCATCGAGACGTTCGAGGCGCCCGCCGAGCAGTTCCAGTACCACAGCAGTACGAAGGACCGCCGGCTGGTGGCCGATCCGACGGCCTCCGGCCTATGGGCGCGCTTCTACGACGTGAAGGACAACAGCGCCTTCCTCGCGACACGCGATAGCCGACGCGTCGCACGCTACGAGGACATCCCGCGCGAGCGGCGCACCGGTTACGAGTGGTACGGCAGCTGGCCGAAGCGGCTGCTGTCGAAGGAATACCCGCAATGGAAGGCGTCGCATCCGGCGGCGCCCTGAGGAAGTTCCGCATGCCGTTGATCAGGTTCATCGCCGTCGCACTGTCCTTCTGCGTCGCCTTCGAGGCGATGGCCGCGGACACCACAACTCCCGCCTGGAAGCGCGGCATCGAGCACCAGCGCCAGGCCGACCTCGGCGACGGCACGTTCCTCAATCCGGTGCTGGCGGGCGATCGTCCCGATCCATCGGTGCTCAAGGATGGCGACGACTACTACCTCACGCTGTCGTCGTTCACGGCGTATCCGGGCCTGCCGGTGTGGCACTCGCGCGACTTGGTCAACTGGCAGCCGATCGGCCATGCGATCACGAAGAACGTCGGCTCTATCTGGGCGCCGGATCTGGTCAAGCACCAGGGCCGCTACTACATCTATTTTCCGGCGCGCGTGGGCGGAACGGAATCGCCACGGCGCAGCAACTTCGTCGTGTGGGCCGATAACATCCGCGGGCCGTGGAGCGAACCGATCGACATCGGCCTGCCGGGCCACATCGACCCCGGCCACGCGGTGGGCGAAGACGGCAAACGCTACCTGTTCCTCAGCGGCGGCGACTATGTGCAGTTGGCCGACGACGGTCTGAGCACCGTCGGCGCGGTGAAGCATGTCTACGACGGTTGGCGCTATCCCGAATCCTGGGACGTCGAAGGCTATGCGCAGGAAGGCCCGAAGATCACCTTCCGCAACGGCTGGTACTACATGGTCACGGCGGTCGGCGGAACCGCGGGGCCGCCCACCGGCCACATGGTGATCGTCGCGCGTTCGCGTTCGATCCACGGTCCTTGGGTGAACGCACCCAACAATCCCGTGGTGCGCACGACCTCGCGCGACCAGTACTGGTGGTCGCGCGGCCATGCGACGCTGGTCGAGGATGCCGCGGGCCAGTGGTGGATGATCTACCACGGTTACGAACACGACTTCTGGACGCTGGGCCGGCAGGCGCTGCTCGATCCGATCGAGTGGACGGAGGACGGCTGGTTCGTCGCCAAGGGCGGCGACTTGAGCCAGCCGCTGCGCAAACCCGCGGGCCAGGCGCTGGCGCCGCACGGGATGGCGCTGTCGGACGACTTCCGCGGCGGCAAGCTCGGCCCACAGTGGGCCTTCTACGATCCGGCGCCGGACGAATCCCGTCGACTCACTTTCGGCGATGGCGTGATGACGCTGCAAGGCAAGGGCACTGCGCCGCGCGACAGCTCGCCGCTGGGCATCATCGCGGGCGATCTGGCCTACCAGTTCGAGGTCGAAATGGAGGTCGAGCCCGGCGCGCAGGGTGGCGCGGTGCTGTTCTACAACGACCGCCTGTATGCCGGCGTGGGCAGCAACGGGGAACAGTTCGTGATGCACCGCTACGGCCTGGAGCGCCCCGGCAAGCTGGCCCCGAGCGCCAAGGGCGGCAGGCTCTGGCTGCGGGTCACCCACAACCGCCATGTCCTCACGATCCATACCAGCACGAACGGCAAGACTTGGACCAAGTACCCCGTCCAGATGGAGGTCTCCGGCTACCACCACAATGTGGCCGGGGGCTTCCTCGCCCTGAAGCCGTCGCTGTACGCCGCTGGCCAGGGCAAGGTGCATTTCCGTAATTTCCGCTATCGCGCGCTGGACTGACCCCCAGCCGCTAGAATCCTCCCGACCGACGACCGGACCCGCATCGCCCCATGCCCGCGCGCAAGAAGCCCGAAAGCCCTGCCAGCCTGCCCACCGGTGGCAAGGCCGCCACCATCAACGACATCGCGCGGCTGTCCGGTGTTTCGAAGAAAACGGTGTCGCGGATCATCAACCACTCGCCACTGGTGCGGAAGGACACGCGCGAGAAAGTCGAGACGCTGATGCGCGAGGTCGGCTACGTGCCCGACCCGATGGCGCGCGGCCTGGCCTTCCGCCGTTCGTTCCTGATCGGCATGGTCTACGACAACCCTACCGCGCAGTACATCGTCAACATGCAGTACGGCGCGCTGGACGCGTTGCGCGATTCGGGTTTCGAACTGGTGGTGCATCCCTGCGACAGCCGCAGCCCCGGCTACATCGATGGCGTGCGCCGTTTCGTGCAGCAGCAGAAGCTGCATGGCGTGATGCTGGTGCCGCGCGCATCCGAGGACCAGGCGCTGGCCGACATGCTGGCGGAGATCGGGTGCCGCTATTCGCGTATCGCATCGGTCTCGATGGACGAGCCGTCGCGCATGGTCGTCACCCACGACCGCGACGGTGCGGCCGAAGCGGCGGAATACCTGCAATCGCTCGGCCATAGCGACATCGCGCTGATCACCGGCCCTGCCGCGTATCGGTCGTCGATCGAGCGGACCGACGGCTTCCTGCAGGCGCTGGCGAAGCGGGGCCTCGAGTTGCCGAAGTCGCGCATCATCGAGGCGGGCTACACCTTCGAGTCCGGCGTGGTCGCGGCCGAGAAGCTGCTGTCCGGCAAGAACCGCCCCACCGCCATCTTCACGGGCAACGACGAAATGGCGGCCGGCGTCTACAAGGTGGCGATGCGTGCCGGGATCAGCATCCCGCGCCAGCTGTCGGTGGTCGGCTTCGACGACAGCCCGCTGGCCTCGCGCCTGTGGCCATCGCTGACCTCCGTCCGCCGCAACACCCGCGATACCGGTCGGACCGCAGCTGCCATGCTGATCCAGCCGGAAGGCACGCCCGTGCTGGCCGCCGCCAGCATCCGCCCGCACCTGATCATCCGCGACTCCTCCCAGCCCCCTGAATAATCCGCAGTAGCGGCCTCGGCGCCCCTGCCGCACCGCAAAATGACACCGGTTACCAAAGTCCGTAGAATCCACCCCACATCTCTTACCGACGCCGCCGCACGGCGCGTCCGCACCGACGGAGCCCCGCCCATGTTCTGCAAGACCTACCACGCCACCCACCCGGACATGATGGACGGCGCCACCAACGACCAGCTGCGCGACCGTTACCTGATCGGCAACCTGTTCGCCGACGACACGGTGCAGCTGAACTACTCGCATAACGAGCGCTTCGTGATCGGCGGCGCCGCGCCGGTGTCGAAGAAGGTCGACCTGCCTCGCCAGACCGAGCCCGCCTCGGCTGCCGGCAAGCCGTTCCTGGAGCGTCGCGAGCTGGGCGTGATCAACGTCGGCGGCGGCGCCGGCAAGGTCACCGTCGACGGCACGACCTACGCGCTGGGCCCGAAGGACGGCCTGTACGTGGCCATGGGCAGCACGGACGTGGCGTTCGAATCCGACGACGCGTCGAACCCCGCCAAGTTCTACCTGACCTCCACGCCGGCGCACGCGCGCTTCGAAACCAAGCAGCTCTCGATCAAGGATGCCGTCGCGCTCGAGCGCGGTGCGCTGGAGACCAGCAACGAGCGGACGATCTACCAGTTCATCGTGCCGGCGACCTGCCAATCCTCGCAGCTGCTGCTCGGCCTGACCGTGCTGAAGACCGGCAGCGTGTGGAACACCATGCCGCCGCACCTGCACGACCGCCGCAGCGAGGTCTATTTCTACTTCGACCTGGCCGACAACGACCGCGTCTACCACTTCATGGGCGAGCCCGACGCGCAGCGCCACATCGTCGTGCAGAACGACGAGGCCGTCGTGTCGCCGCCGTGGTCGATCCACATGGGTTCGGGCACCAGCAACTACGCCTTCATCTGGGCGATGGGCGGCGAGAACATGGACTACACCGACATGCACGTGCTGGACATCTGCCAGCTCAAGTAACCGCGCCACCCAACATCCGAGGGGAACACACGATGGCACGCAATCCTTTCAGTCTCGAAGGCAAGGTCGCATTGGTGACCGGCGCCAACACCGGCCTGGGCCAGGGCATCGCGCTCGCGCTGGCCGAAGCGGGCGCCGACATCGCCGCCGCCGGCATCGTCGAAGCCGCGGACACCGGCGAGAAGGTGCGCGCGCTGGGCCGTCGCTTCCTCAACCTGGAAGCGAACCTGATCAGCATCGATCCGGTCGAACGCCTGGTGAAGGAAACCGTCGACGGCCTGGGCGGGCTGGACATCCTGGTCAACAACGCCGGCCTGATCCGCCGCGCCGACGCAGTGGACTTCAGCGAGAAGGACTGGGACGACGTGATGAACGTCAACATCAAGTCCGCCTTCTTCATGTCGCAGGCGGCAGGACGCCATTTCATCGCGCAGGGCAGCGGCAAGATCATCAACATCGCTTCGATGCTGTCGTTCCAGGGTGGCATCCGCGTGCCGTCGTACACGGCGAGCAAGTCGGGCATCGCCGGCATCACCCGCCTGCTCGCCAACGAGTGGGGCGCCAAGGGCGTGAACATCAACGCCATCGCACCGGGCTACATGGCCACCGACAACACCGCGCAGCTACGCGCCGACGAAGACCGCAACAAGGCCATCCTGGACCGCATCCCGGCGGGCCGTTGGGGCGAGCCGTCGGACCTGGGTGGCACGGCCGTGTTCCTGTCCTCGCGTGCGTCCGACTACGTCAACGGCGCCGTCATCCCCGTCGACGGTGGCTGGCTGGCGCGCTGAGTTTCCTCCCCCTTTGCTGCAGCGACACGGGCCGCGCCCCTCTCCGACGCGGCCCGTGTCGTTTCCGCCTTCCGACATGGTGCCGCCATGATCCGTCCGCTCGCCGCGTTGATCCTGATTGCCGCCCTGCCTTCGCTCGCGTGCGCCGCGCCACCCCGGCAGGTCTTCATCGTGGGCGACTCCACGGCCAGCGCCTATGGCCCGGAACGCGCGCCGCGCGAGGGGTGGGGGCAGCAGTTGCAGGGCTTCCTCGACCCGAAGGCATTCGTCGTGCGCAACCATGCGCAGAGCGGGCGCAGCGCGCGCAGTTTCGTCGCCGAAGGCTGGTTCGACGGCATGGCGAAGGACGTGCGCAAGGGTGACGTGCTGCTGATCCAGTTCGGCCACAACGACGAGAAGATCGAAGACCCCACCCGCTATAACGAGCCGCAGCGCGCGTTCCCGGAGTGGCTGATGCGCTACGTCGAGCTCGCGCGTGCGAAAGGCGCCACGCCCATCCTGGTGACGCCGGTGGCGCGCAGGAAGTTCGATCGCGGCCAACTGCTCGATACGCATGGCGTGTACGCACAGGCCGTGCGCGACCTGGCGCAGCGGGAACGCATCGGCCTGATCGACCTGACCACCCTGAGCATGGACTGGCTTCGAGCGGCCGGCGACGAAGCGAGCAAGGCCTACTTCATGCACGTGCCGGCGCAGGACCAGCAGGACGACACCCACTTCCAGCAGCGCGGCGCCGTGATGGTGGCGTGCCTGGTAGTGGGAGGCTGGAAGCAGGTCGATCCCGCGCTCGATGCGCACGTGACCCGCGATACGGACTGCGGCGCGCCCGCTACCGCACTGGCCGACCGCAAGGCCCAGCCGAACCCGTCGCTCATCGCGCACGAGCGCGACATCGCCGTGGAGCAACCGGGTCCGCACGGCGGCGCGGGAACCACCACGGCGTATCCTTTCTTTCGCGAGGCGCCCGCGCTCGGCTTCGAGTTCCGCAAGCGCGTGCTGCACAAGGGTGCCGGCATCGGCCTGCACCAGCACCACAAGGACGAGATCTACTACGTGCTCAGCGGGCGCGGCGTGTACGAGCTGGATGGCGTCGCGCAGGTGGTGCAGGCCGGCGATGCGATGCTGACCCGTCCCGGCAGCACCCACGCGATCCGTCAGGACGGCGAAGAGGATCTGGTGTTGTTGATCATGTACGGGAAAAAGGCGCCGTAGTACCCGTCTTCGGGCAAGAGCGCACGCGCTGCAGTGGATGCCGCGACTACGGCTGCGGCCGATCCCAACGACGGTAGGTTGCCTCCAGCGCACTACGTAGGCGACGGTACTGCGGGCTGCCCGGCTCGGCCTGCAGGCGCCCGGCGACGGCTTTCCAACCGCCCTCGTGATCGCGCGACCATTCGCGCACGACCGCGCGGCAGGGTTGTCCCACGATCTGCGCCAGCGCGCACGCCATGAAGATGTCGCCGGCGGTCCAGTTGGGCTGTTGCTGCATCGCTTCGACGTAGCCACGCGGTACCGCGTAGTAGCGCGACATCTCGTCGGCGAATGCGGCGGGATAACGCGCGGCGTAGTCGTTGATATCGACCAGGTGCCGATCCACCGCGGCGTCGCCCGTCGCGGGCGTGTACACCGCAGCGTTCTGCGCGCCGGCAAATGCGACGACCGCCAGGCAGGCCAACAGGATCAGGATAGGCAGCGCGCGCTTCATGCCGCCATTGTGCCGCAGCGCCAGCGCGGGCGCTTCGTCGTCATCAGGCGACCGGAGTGGCTTCGATCGCCGCGAGCGCCGCGACCAGCTGATCGGCGCTCTCCACCACGCGCAGGCGCGGCGCGTCGTGGGCGACGCCGTGTTCGGCTTCCAGCGCCCAGGTCACGTGGTAGGGCATGTGGATACCCCAGCCACCCAGCCCGAGCACCGGTTCGATGTCCGATCGCAGCGAGTTGCCAACCATCGCAAACGCGTCGGGCGCCACCTCGAGTTCGCGCAGCACGCGGGCGTAAGTGACCTCGTCCTTCTCCGACACCACCTCGATGCGGTGGAACAGATCGGCGAGGCCGGATTGCGCGATCTTGGCCTCCTGGTGGAACAGATCACCCTTGGTGATCAGCACGATCTCGTGGTCGGCCGCGATCTGCGCGACCGCGTCGCGGATACCCGGCAGCAGGTCGACGGGGTGCAGCAGCGTGGCGCGCCCGATCTCGATGACGCGATGCAGGTCGCGGGCGCTGATGCGTTCTTCGGTCAGCTGGATCGCGGTTTCCAGCATCGACAGGGTCATGCCCTTCACGCCGTAGCCGAAGATCTTCAGGTTCCGGCGCTCGACCTCCAGCAGGTGGCCATGCGTCCGCGGATCGGCCAGATCGATGTATCCGCCGAGGATCGCTTCGAAGTCCGCTTCGGCCTGGCGGTAATAGTCCTCGCTCTTCCAGAGCGTGTCGTCGCCGTCGAAGCCGACCCATTGGATGCGCGCCATGCGGAAGCCTGTCTTCGTCGCTGGAGGGGCGCGCAGGATAACAGCCCCGACTTTCCGCGCGCGTCACGAAGATGGCCGCCTTGCGGCGGCCATCCTGATCAGCGGTTGCTCACGCCATGCACGCGAACTTATCCGCCGCTGGCGGGCTGCGTGGTGCTGCCGTCGGCCGGCGGCGGCGTGGTTTCCGGCGCATTCGGGTTCGCCGGCGGCGGCAGGTTCGGGTCCGTCGGCGGGGCGTTCGGGTCCGTCGGCGCGGTCGGATCGACCGGCGTCGGTGCCGGCGGCGCGACATCGGTCGGCGGCGTGGTTTCGACCGGCTCCGGCGCCGCAGCAGCAGGGGTGTCTTCCGGCTTCGGGCCACAAGCCGTCAGCAGGCCCGCGCCGAGCACGGCGGTGCCCAGGAGCAGCAGCGGCTTGTCGAGCAATCGGTGGATGCGTGTGTTCATGGTGTTCTCCAGGTGGGGGAAGGGATCAGGACTGGCCCTGCGCGTAGACCGCGTACTCCTCGGGCGTCAGGCGGCCATCGGCATCGGTATCGAGCGTGCCGAAGGCCTGCGCGAGCGGCGGATCCACCGCGGCCTCATCCTTGCTGATGGCGCCGTCGGCGTTCGCATCGAGTTCTGCGAAGGGCTTCGGCGATGAGGGGGCTGGCGCGCTGTGAGGCGGTGCCTGCGGCTCGTCCGCGCTGCGCGAGGCATCCTGCGCGTGCGCGAGCGATGCGCCCGCAGACGCCGCGACCGCAAGTGCGATCGCGAGGCCGGAGTAGCGCCAGATGGGGGGCGTCATGGGGTAGCTCCTGTACTGACCACGCCGCTTCGTTCAAGCGTGGACGCATGAAGCGGAAAAGGCGGCACGCCGGCCGCCTCTCCCGGTGAAGCATGCGTCGCGCGATGGCGCGACGTCACGCCGTTGTTACCGCAAGTGCTTACTTCTGCTCGCCGTAGTTCTTGCTCACGAACGCCTTGTACTCATCGGCCGTCAGCGAACCGTCGGCATTGGCATCGGCCTGGTCGAAGACCTGGCTCAGGCCCGGGTTGGCCGCGGCTTCTTCCTTGCTGATGTTGCCGTCGCCATTGGTGTCGACATCGGCCCAGCCCTGCTTGCCACTGTCAGCGGCCGACTGCGTGCTCTGGGTCGGGCTCTGCGTGGCCGAACCGGTCGCCTGCTCGGCGGTGGGCTCGGTCTGCTGCGCCTGCTGCGTGGCGGCGTCTTCGGTCTTCTCCTGGGCGAACGCCAGCGGCATGGCCAGCGCAGCGCTCAGGGCAACCAGGGCGATCAGCGGGGTGCGGGTGTTCTTCGTCATGTCAGTGCTCCGTCTGTCTTCGTAGGAAGTGCGTCCGATTTGCGCACGGCCCCACCTTGCAGCGAAGCGTCTGAACGAAAATTGCGCGCCGATATGAACGTGCACGCAGGCTTAACCACGCGCGTCGTGGCATCGGGTAGCCGGGTGTTATGGCGTGGTGATCACGTAGTTGTCACTTCGTGGAATGCGTGACGTCGCGCAGGATTGAAGTTACGCGCCCGTTTTTTCCTCGCTGTTCGCCGATGTTCCGTCCGGCGTTTTTTTGCTGAACCATTGCCAACCGAGCGCGACGCCACTCAATGCGCCCGCGATCTCGAGGACCACGCGCGAACCGAGGGACTCGGCATCGTGGATGCCTTGCAAGGCGAGGCGCGCGTACAACGGCGACTCCAGCCGGCTGATGCCTAGATAGAACAGGTTCCACGTATCGATGCCTGCGCCGATCAGTACGGCGGACACGCAGGCCCACCCCACGGCATGTCCGATCGACCATCCCTGGCGACCGCACAGCCAGTGCCAGACCAGGAAGCACAGCAGACCGATGACGAAGGCGATCAGGCCGGCTTCGAGCGCACCCAGCACGCCATAGTGGAGCGGGAGGTTCATCGGGTGCGCTCCCGGGTCCATTCGAACGCAGGAGCGATAACGGAGGCAGCAGGCATGGGGTGGCGCTCCGGGCGCCCGGGTTCGTGGCCGACAGGGAAGCGTAACCGAAGCGTCTGTCGCGGATGCGCCCGGCTGGCATGATGCGGTCTCCCGATAGGTGGAATCCCCGCATGAGCCGTCTTCTGTTGGCAGGCGCCACCGGCCTCATCGGCCAAACAGCTCTGGCCCTTGCGCTTGCGTCACCGCGCGTGACCCACGTGATCGCGCCCACGCGCAGGCCACTGCCCGCGCACCCGAAACTGCTGAATCCGGTGGTGGACTTTGATGCGCTACCCGGCGACGCCGACTGGTGGCAAGTGGATGCCGTTGCCTGTGCGCTGGGCACGACGATCCGCGATGCCGGTTCACAAGCGGCCTTCCATCGCGTGGACCACGACTATCCGCTGGCCATCGCCCGGTTAGCCCATGCGCATGGCGCAAGGTCGTTCGCGCTCGTGTCGGCATTGGGCGCCGACCCGGACTCACGCGTGTTCTACTCGCGCACGAAGGGCGAAGTGGAACAGGCGCTGGGCGCCAGCGGCTTCGATTCACTGACGCTGCTGCGACCAGGCCTGCTGGGCGGCGATCGCACGCAGCACCGCGCAGGAGAACGCTGGGCGCAGCGGATCCTGGGCACGCTCGGTCCTGCCGTTCCGCGCCGCTACCGCGTAGTGCCGCCGGAGCGGGTCGCGGCCGCACTGCTCGACGCTACGCTGGACGCGCGCCCAGGGCGCCACGTCGTGCCGTCGGAACAACTGCTCGGTTGAACGGCGCTCAGGCGCCGGGATCGTCGGCCAGCACCTGCACGCCATCGGCGACGATGCGGTACTCCATCGTGGGCACCTGGGCACCCGGCGAGGTTTCCTTCGCGGTGTGTTCGCGCGCCGCCCGCGACAGCGTCACCTTCGACAGCACGCCATGCACCTGCGCCGGTCCGCGCACATCCTTCGGCACGTAGAAGTCGTGATCGCCCAGCAGCACGCGCGCACCCTGCCCCGCGTCCTCCAGCATCACCCAGCAGCCCTTCTTCTGGCACACGTCGACGACGCGACCGCTGAAGACGCGCGACTGCCCCTCGTGCGCCGCCGGATCGGCCAGCGCCTGTGCGAGCGGTACCACCGGGCCTGCCGGCATGTCCGCACCGAACTTCTCCCATGCGCCGTCAGCCGCATTCGCGGCAGCCGCGGACACCATCAGACCCACCATCACCAGCACACGACGCATCGGACGTACTCCTTCCAGGGAAGCCCGCATCATAGCCGTGCGCTGATGGCGTGGGCTCAGTGCAACAAGCCGTGGTGAACGAGTTGAAGGCGCTGGGTACCGGCAGCGGTGATGGCATCGCTCGCCCGCTCCAGCAGGCGCTCGTCCTCGTCATCGATCACCACCAGCACCTTGCCCGCCTCGATCTCGTTGCGGTAGTCGCGGCGGACCTCACTGGGTACAGAGGACCCGGCCAGCGCTGCGGCCCAGCCGCCGACCAGTGCACCGACCAGCGTGCACAGCAGCACCGCGACCAACGGAATGCCCACCGCAGGTATCGCCATCGCGAGCAGGCCGATCACCAGGCCGACTACGCCGCCACCAACCAGGCCGCGCAGGGCGGCCGGCATGAAATCGGTAGGCGAGCCTTCCTTCTCGGCATCGGGCATCTGGGTCATCTCGATCTCCGGACGGCCAACGAGGGCGGCGTGGTCCGGCTGGATGCCCATATGCAGGGCTACATGCAGCGCCGCTTCGGCGGTGTCGATATCCGGGGCGCTGAATACGCGTCGCGTCTTCATGGCGGTCTCCTGGCCGGCGCGTAGGTCCGGCCGTAGCGACACCGTAGGCCCGGCCATGGGAGCGCAAGGTGAAGAACGCGGGCCCGGCTTAGAGCGCGGGCCGTTCCGGCGCTTGTTTGCGGCCCATCGCGCGCAGGTAGAGCTCGTACAGCGCCGTGACCTTGGAGACGTACTCCTGCGTTTCCGCATAGGGCGGCACGCCGCCATAGCGCGACACCGTGCCGACCCCGGCGTTGTAGGCCGCGGCCACCAAGGTCAGGTCGCCCTTGTAGCGTGTCATCAGCAGGCGCAGGTGGCGTGCGCCCGCGTTGATGGATTCGGCGGAAGAGAACGGATCGGCGACGCCGTACTCCTTGGCCACGTCCGGCATCAGTTGCATCACGCCCATGGCGCCTTTCGGGGATACGGCCTTCGCGTCGAAATCGCTTTCCGCATGCGCCACCGCGCGCAACCATGCGTCGTCCACACCCGTCTGGCGGGCGGCCGCCTTGAACTCCGTGGGATACCGGTCAAGCCGGGGCTTGCCGACCCGGCCCAAACCCGGATGCGCCGGCTCGCCGGGCGGCGTCTGCACGGTGAACTTCAGGTAGGGCGTGGATCCCGGCAGCTTGCGGGTGGAGTACACCTTCTGGCCGTCCTGCTCCCGCTCGTACAGGGTGCCGCTGAACACGCCCATCGAGCCCCATAGGTTGGGGGTGCTCACGGCGTTGTCGTCGATTTCCTTGGCCGTGCACTTGGAGCCCGGCTCGGGCGCGGTGGCCAGGCTGACCGTCCCGCCCTGCACGCACCGGTAGACCGTGCGCGCGCCCGCGTCGGCGCTGGCCAGGGCCAGCACCGTCAGCAGGAGGCCGGCGGCGGTTCGCAGGGGATGCATGGGCGGCGGATTCTAGGGCCCGGAAGCTGTAAGACAGCCTGAATCACGTCCCCGACGCCGACGGCCGGCCAATTCCGGCCCCAGTCCTGCTGCGCCGCAGCAGCCAAGCGCGTAAAATGCGGACCCTCTTTCACCGCACCCCCTCGGAGTACGCAATGGGCCTGGATCTGGTCACCGCCGGCAAGAACCCGCCGGACGAAATCAACGTCATCATCGAGATCCCGAAGGACGCCGAGCCGGTGAAGTACGAAGTGGACAAGGCCAGCGGCGCGATCTTCGTCGACCGCATCCTCTCTACCCCCATGCGCTACCCCTGCAACTACGGCTACGTGCCGCACACCCTGTGCGGCGACGGCGATCCGGCCGACGTGTTGGTCGTGCTGCCGCTGCCGCTCATTCCCGGCTCGGTGATCCGGTGCCGCCCCGTCGGCGTGCTGCGCATGAGCGACGAAGCCGGCAGCGACGAGAAGCTGCTGGCCGTGCCGGTGGACAAGGTGTTCGCCGGTTACAGCCACATCAGCGATATCGACCAGGTCAGCCCGCACTGGCTGGAGCGCATCGGCCACTTCTTCGAGCACTACAAGGATCTGGAGAAGGGCAAGTGGGTCAAGCTGGACGGCTGGGGCAATGCCGCCGAAGCCAAGGCGGTGCTGGTCGACGCCATCGCCCGCCAGGCCGCGCAGCCGGAAGACGAGAAGCACAAGTTCTGATCGCGCCTCCGCGTTGCAGGAACAGAAAGGCCGCCCTTGGGCGGCCTTTCTGTTTCTTGGTGTTTGTCATAGGCCTGCGGCGCGAGCGGCGCGGTCGATTGTCGTGCGCCACTTCGCCAAGCGCGGCTCGATGTCCGCCGCGTGCCGGCGCCACTTGTCCGGATCGGGTTGCGAGAGCGTATAGCGCGAGAGCGGTAGCTGCGCTCCCAACTCCCGGTCCCAGGACCAGCCGGCCCACTCACTGAGGCGGCGCGCCTCGCCCTGCGGATCGGCAAGGAAGCGGCCGTAATCGACCGACGTCCGGTCGTCCCCCGGCAGCGCGTCCAGATCGTCCAGCATGATGCGCGTGGCGGTTTCCCACTGGCGTGCCACGATCTCGCCGAGCGGTTGTCCGTTCAAGGCCTGCCAACCCGGCGTGAGCAGGAAAGACCATGTGGGACCCTTCCAGTCGGGCAACGTGTACATGCGGAACCGCCCCGACGTCCATCCGTCGATCATGCTGCCCCATACCTGCCGCGGGTCCCGGTGCAGATAGATGAATCTGGCGTCCGGGAACACCGCCTTCAGGAACGGAATGCGCAACGCGTTCTTCGGTGTCTTTTCCAGCATGCGCACGGCCGACCCACCCTCCGGCGTCCGGCCCTCGCGGTCGCGCAGCGCGTTCTGGAAGCGCCCCTGCAACTCCTGCACGACCGCAAGCGTGGCATCGTCCTCGCCAAGCTGGTTGGAGTGGTAACCCCGCTGTTCGGGCGCTAGACCATTCACGCCTTCGATCAGCTGGTGGCTCTCATCGCCGATCGTGTAGACCTGCGGCGCACCCGCGAGCGTTTCGAACAACAGCGTCGAACCCGATCGCGGCGGACTGACGATGAAGACGGGGCGCTCCAGTCGCGGCTTGGCCCGCGAGGACGCCGACGTCGTCACACGCGGCAGCGCAGGCGCATCGGGAACCGCTACCGCGCCCGCATGCACATCGGGCTGACCATGCACATCCATCTGCGCGGGTCGACTTTCATCGGACAACGCCATGTCGAAGACATGCGAATTCAGCGCATGCCAGAACCCGACGTCGTTGCGCAAGTCGATCTTGTCGGCGCCCAAGGCCAGCAGCTCCCGCTTGGCGGCCTCGAGCAGGGCCTGGTAGCGGGGTCGGCCCGCCACGTCCTCTCCGTAACACGCCCACAGGGCCTGCCAACGCCGGGAAAAGCGCAGCAGCGCGGCCTGGATCGCGCCCAATCTCGGGTCCGCCACGCTCTCGCCAAGCAGGAACACCATGTGCTCGCGAATTTCCCACGGCGACATCACCACCGGCGCGTTGATGTGCTCGAAATCGAGTTGCGCGCGCTTGCCCGGAACAGGCGGTTGCAGACGCGGGCGCCACTCCCCTTGGTAGGCCTGGCCGGGCGCACGCCCTTCGGAAAGCAGGTCCCAGAAACGCTCGCCGCCCACGGTGTCCGCCACCAGATGGATCCGCTGCGCATTGCCTTCGTTGAGCACGCGGTGGCGCCGCCACGTGTCGAAGATCCAGCACTCGCCGGCGCCCATGTTGATCTCGGCATCGCCGCACTGGAAACGGACGCCCGGCGTGGTGACGATCGGGATGTGCACGCGCATCCGTTCGCGCCAGTAGTAATTGATGTCGACGTGCGCCTTCACTTCCGCCTGGCCATTCAGGCGCATCAGGCGTGCACGCCCCCAGGTAGCACCGATCGTTTCCAACACCTGGCCCAGATAGGGACACCGTTCCAGCCAGGGCGTGGGGCGCATGTGCCCTGAAAGCGCATCGCTGGTGGGGTCGCCGTCGGTCGTGATCAGGGTCAGCGCGCTATTGCCATCATCCCGCGTCGTCCGGCCTCGCCACGCACTCTCTTCGATCGCCGCAACCTCGGCCAGGAGGGCGGCGGCGTCGAACTGGATGGGGAGCTGGATGAAAGGGACCTGCAGTTTCATGGGGGCTTCCGGAAGCGGGCGGTGTGGTACTTGCCCGCGGATGATACCGGCAGAGGCTCAGTCCCGGTCCCGTACGACCGGCTTGATGCGCAGCATCGTCAGGCCGATCAGGCGCGACACGACAACGGCGATGTACATCACGCCGGCAAACTGCTCGAGCATCACCAACGCCCGGGCCTGCGGCAGGATCGGCACCACGTCGCTCAGGCCGACGCCCGAGAGCAGGCTGAAGCTCAGGAACAGCAGTTCCATCCAACTGCGCGCCGAGGTGGGGTCCACGGCGGCCGTGAAGCTACCCGGGTACCACTGTTGGCATACGGAAAACGCAAATGCGAACGCCCAGGCGAGCAGCGTGAACGTGGCGCCGGCGGCGAACAGTTCGTCGCTGGTGACCGAATGGTCCTGCAGCATGTAGGAGATCAGGCTGCCGGCCGTATAGAAGTACAAGCCGCTCTCCAGCAAGTGGGCATAGATGCCCAGCGAGGGTAAATCGAACAGGGCCGCCGACACCGACAGCAGCACCGATGGCACGGCAAGCGACCAGGCGATCCAGTTCACCGCCGCACTGCGATTGACCACCCACAGGGCCAGCGCGAGCACCAGGATGCCGAACGCGCCGAACAATGCACGGCCCGCCTGAGTGTCTTCCATCACGGGGTACAGCAGGATGCCCGCCAGCTGCACGATCAACAGAAAAGCGCAGGGATGACGCCGCGCCGTGACCAGCCAGCGTAGCCACGCCAAGGGCATCGTCATGCGGCAGCCTTCATTTGAAGTGGTAGACCAGCGCGTAGTAGACCACGTAGACCCACGACAGCACGCCGTGGATCACCGCCCACAGCAGCGACTTGTTGGCGCTCCAGGAGATGGTGATCGCCAGCGCCGTGCCGAAGCCGATACCCGCTTTCGCGATACCGCTGCCGCTACCCTTCATGGCGTCACCGCCGCGGTGCCGCTGCCGGCACGGTACGGATAGCGCAGGAAAATCTCCGCGACAGCCGCATCGATCTTCGCGCCACGCTCCTCAGGCTTGGTGCGGCCGACGCGGCCGACTGCGACGCCCGTCCAGACCAGGCGATTCTGCTTCGCGTCCACCAGATCCACGTTGAGCGTACCCTCGGTGTACTTGTAGACGTCGGTACGGTCGCGCCAGTACGGCACGGCGAAGTACCGCCGCGCGCGGTAGCTGTAGTAGTAGTCGTAGTCGACTTCCGGCGTGCTCACTACGTCGGTTTTTTCCTGCATGTACGCGTTGAGGTTCACCCACAGGTCGGGCGACTTCTCGTCATACACGTAGCCTCGCGCCTCCATCTGCGCACGCGCCGCGTCCTTGGTGCGCCCGCTGGTCAGCGTGGCGTAGCCTTGGCTTTCGATCGCCAGCGGTGTGTAGAACGCAAACGTGCGGTACTGGGTGAAGTTGGCGGATGGGTCGACGTCGCTGGTGACGCGCGGGCCGGTGGCGCAGGCCGCCAGCACGAGCGTGGCGGCCAGCAACAGAGTGCGGCAGGTCAGGCGGGCGATCAGGGTCATGGCAGGTCTCCGGAAGTTCGGTGCGGGCCGCCACCCATGGCGGCCCGTTTCCCTCTTCTACGCAGTCCCGGGTCGATCCGTCGCACGGATCCGCCCCCCGGTTCAGCCTTGACGATACACCTGCGCGCCCTGGGCGAGGAACTCCGCCGACTTCTCCGCCATGCCGTCGGCCAACGCCTGCTGCTCGTCCACGCCGTGCTCTGCCGCGTAGTCGCGCACGTCCTGGGTGATCTTCATGCTGCAGAAGTGCGGGCCGCACATGCTGCAGAAGTGCGCCAGC
This sequence comes from Pseudoxanthomonas sp. YR558, assembly GCF_900116385.1. Lineage (NCBI taxonomy): Bacteria > Pseudomonadati > Pseudomonadota > Gammaproteobacteria > Lysobacterales > Lysobacteraceae > Pseudoxanthomonas > Pseudoxanthomonas sp. YR558. The sequence continues at coordinate 1,674,831 of NZ_FPCI01000001.1, forward strand.
TTGTGCGCGTCCTTGGGCAGGGTCTCGTCGTGGAACTCCTTGGCCTTCTCCGGATCCAGGCCGAGATGAAACTGGTCCTCCCAGCGGAATTCGAATCTTGCCTTGCTCAGTGCGTTGTCGCGGACTTGGGCACCGGGGTGGCCCTTGGCCAGGTCGGCCGCGTGGGCCGCGATCTTGTACGCCATGATGCCGTCGCGCACATCCTGGCGGTTGGGTAGGCCCAGGTGCTCCTTCGGCGTCACGTAACAGAGCATCGCCGTGCCGTACCAGCCGATCATCGCCGCACCGATCGCGCTGGTGATGTGGTCGTAGCCCGGCGCGATGTCGGTGGTCAGCGGTCCCAGCGTGTAGAACGGCGCCTCGCCGCATTCGCGCAGCTGCTTGTCCATGTTTTCCTTGATCAGCTGCATCGGCACGTGACCGGGGCCTTCGATCATGCATTGCACGTCGTGCTTCCACGCGATCTTGGTCAGCTCACCGAGCGCTTCCAGCTCGCCGAACTGCGCGGCGTCGTTGGCATCGGCAATGCAGCCGGGGCGCAGACCGTCACCCAGCGAGAAGGCCACGTCGTAGGCCTTCATGATGTCGCAGATGTCTTCAAAGTGCGTGTAGAGGAAGTTTTCCTTGTGGTGCGCCAGGCACCACTTGGCCATGATCGAGCCGCCGCGCGAGACGATGCCGGTCACGCGCTTGGCCGTCAGCGGCACGTGGCGCAGCAGTACGCCAGCGTGGATGGTGAAGTAATCCACGCCCTGCTCGGCCTGTTCGATCAGCGTGTCGCGGAAAATTTCCCACGTCAGCGCCTCGGCGCGGCCATCGACCTTCTCCAGCGCCTGGTAGATCGGTACCGTGCCGATCGGCACCGGCGAGTTGCGGATGATCCACTCGCGCGTCTCATGGATGTGCTTGCCGGTAGACAGGTCCATCACCGTGTCGCCGCCCCAGCGGATCGACCACACCAGTTTCTCCACTTCCTCGGCGATGCCCGAGGACACTGCCGAGTTGCCGATGTTGGCGTTGATCTTGGTCAGGAAGTTGCGGCCGATGATCATCGGCTCGCTTTCCGGATGGTTGATGTTGTTCGGCAGGATCGCGCGTCCGCGCGCGATCTCGTCGCGGACGAATTCCGGCGTGATGAACTTCTGGATGTTCGCGCCGAAACTCTCGCCCGGATGCTGCGACAGCAGGTGCGCCTCGCGCACGGCGTCGAGCCGCTGGTTCTCGCGGATCGCGACGTACTCCATCTCCGGGGTGATGATGCCGCGCCTGGCGTAGTGCATCTGACTGACGTTCGCGCCCGCCTTGGCCCGGCGTGGCAACACGCGGCTGGGGAAACGCACGGCATCGAGCTTGGCATCGTGCTCGCGCGCGCGACCGAAATCCGAACTCAGCGCGGAAAGCTCCTCGGTGTCGCCGCGCTCCTCGATCCACTTCGCGCGCAACGCCGGCAGGCCCGCGGCCAGGTCGATGCGGGCATCGGGATCGGTGTAGGGGCCCGAGGTGTCGTACACCGTGACCGGCGGGTTCGTTTCGCCGCCGAAGATGGTCGGCGTCTGCGTCAGCGCGATCTCGCGCATCGGCACCTGCAGGTCCGCGCGCGAGCCTTCGACGAAGATCTTCCGCGAGCCCGGGATCGGGCGCGTCACGGACTCGGAGAGCTGTCCGGTCTGTTGCAGCAGATCGGCGGCGGGCTTGGGAATGGCATTCATCGGCTTCGTCCTTTTTGAATCCCCGCACATGGATGTGCGGGCTCTTGCGAGGGATTCGCATAATGGGACGCGAGGATTCGCATCACGGACGAAGCGGCGGCGCGGCGGCGGACGGATCCCAGGCCCACGGAGGGCGACACGGCAACACGGCGCATCCTGCGAAGCTTCCCTACGCCGGTCTCAACCGGATCAGGTTCGAAGGGTCTGTCTCAATCACCGGCCAGACCGGCGATACCCCCGCTTCGGCGCGAATTAGACCACAACAATGTCGCTGGGCGTATTCAGTCGAGCAGTGCGGGCGTCAGCAAGCCGGCGGACGCAGGAACGAAGATCGTCGCATCCCCGAACTCCGGCCAGCCCACGCGCAACGCGGCCACCACCGACGGGGCTTCGTCATGGGCTTCAAGCAGCCAGGCCGCGAACTGCTGGCACGGCACGTCGGCCGCGGGGCGGCACAGCAGCGGGCCGGGTGGAATGGGGTCGGAGCGCCAGAGTTCGACCACGCCGGCCGGGCGCCCTGCGTCATAAACATCCGCCGCCAGCGCGGCCACATCCGCGCGACCGCTCGCCACGGCGTCCAGGGCCGCCGCATGTGAGCCGGCATACGCGAGTCGACTGAAGGCCTTTGCAGGCTCCAGACCGCGGCGGCGCAGTTCGCGCACCGGCACGAAACCACCGGAGGCCGAATCGCGGCCGACGAGCACCAGGCGCAGGGTCTTCGCCTGCCGTTCCAGCTCACCCGGCGCCTCCAGTCCTTGCCGGGCGATGAGCACGGCGCGGTAGCGGTCCGCCTGCAGCGCCGGCACCTGCGGCACGGGCAGGGTCGTCAGCGTTTCGCTAGCGCGCCGCGCCTGCAGGTACCCATGCAGGTTGGGTACGGCCACGTCGACGTCACCACGCCGCAGCGCATCGACGAGCGCAGTCGGCGAGTCGAACAGGCGGAGCTGCACCGGGTGCCGCGCGCGTAGCCCCAGATAGTCGGCCAAGGGTTGGATCGCCGCCGCCCGGTCGCGTTGCGGATAAGCGTAGGTCGCAATCACCCACGGCCGCGGCGGCGTCTCCTGCGCCCACGCGGGCAGGACGGACAGCAGCGACAGGACGACGAACAGGAAGACGCGGGTCATCCCGCTATCAGACACCATCCAGCAACTGCTTGTCGCGTACCGCACCCTTGTCGGCACTGGTCGCGAGCAGGGCGTACGCCTTCAATGCGGTGCTGACCTTGCGCGTACGCGGTTGCGCCGGCTTCCAGCCCTTCACGTCCTGCTCGGCGCGGCGCACCGCCAGTTCGTCGTCGGAGACCAGCAGCGCGATGGCACGCTGCGGAATATCGATGCGGATGCGGTCGCCATCGCGCACCAGGCCGATCGCACCGCCCGCGGCGGCTTCCGGCGATGCATGACCGATAGACAGGCCGGAGGTGCCGCCCGAGAACCGGCCATCGGTCAGCAGCGCGCACTGCTTCCCGAGCCCTTTCGATTTCAGGTAGCTGGTCGGGTACAGCATCTCCTGCATGCCGGGCCCACCCTTGGGGCCTTCGTAACGGATGACGACCACGTCGCCCGCCTTGACCTCGTCGCCGAGGATGCCGGCCACCGCCGCGTCCTGGCTTTCGAACACGCGCGCGGTACCTTCGAAGACATGGATCGACTCGTCCACGCCCGCGGTCTTCACCACGCAGCCGTCGCGGGCGATGTTGCCGTAGAGCACCGCCAGGCCGCCCTCCTGCGAGAACGCATGCTCGACACTGCGGATGCACCCTTCGGCACGATCGGTGTCCAGCGACGGCCAGCGCGTGGCCTGGCTGAAGGCCACCTGGGTGGGGATGCCGGCCGGACCCGCCTTGTAGAAAGTCGTGACCGCGTCATCGTCGTTGGTCGTGACGTCCCACTTCGCGATTGCATCGCCGAGCGACTTCGCGTGTACGGTGGCGACCCCGGTATGCAGCAGGCCGCCGCGCGCCAGTTCGCCTAGGATCGCCATGATGCCGCCGGCGCGGTGCACGTCCTCGATGTGGTACTTCTGCGTGTTCGGCGCCACCTTGCACAACTGCGGCACGCGTCGCGACAGGCGATCGATGTCGCGCATGTCGAACGGCACCTCGCCCTCCTGCGCCGCAGCCAGCAAATGCAGGATGGTGTTGGTGGAACCGCCCATCGCGATGTCCAGCGTCATCGCGTTCTCGAATGCCTCGAACGTGGCGATGCCGCGCGGCAACGCCGTCGCGTCTTCACCACCGTACCAACGGTGGCACAGCTCGACGGCCAGCACGCCGGCGCGCTTGAACAGTTTTTCGCGATCGGCATGGGTCGCGACCACGGTGCCGTTGCCCGGCAGCGACAGGCCGAGCGCTTCGGTCAGGCAGTTCATCGAGTTGGCGGTGAACATGCCGCTGCAGGAGCCGCAGGTGGGGCACGCGCTGCGCTCGACCGCCGCGACTTCCTCATCGGACACGTTCGGGTCGGCCGCCATCACCATCGCATCGACCAGATCGAGCTTGTGGTCGGCCAGTCGCGTCTTGCCCGCTTCCATCGGCCCGCCGGACACGAACACGGTGGGGATGTTGAGGCGCAACGCCGCCATCAGCATGCCGGGGGTGATCTTGTCGCAGTTGGAGATGCACACCAGCGCGTCGGCGCAATGTGCGTTGACCATGTACTCGACCGAGTCGGCGATCACTTCGCGCGACGGCAGCGAGTACAGCATGCCGTCGTGGCCCATCGCGATGCCGTCGTCGACGGCGATGGTGTCGAACTCCTTGGCGACCCCGCCGACCCGTTCGATTTCACGTGCAACCAATTGCCCCAGATCCTTCAGGTGCACATGCCCTGGAACGAATTGGGTGAAGGAGTTGGCCACCGCGACGATGGGCTTGTGGAAGTCCTCGTCCTTCATGCCGGTCGCGCGCCACAGCGCACGGGCACCGGCCATGTTGCGGCCATGGGTGGAGGTCTTGGAACGGTATTCGGGCATGGAAACAGCCGACGTTGCGACAGCGTGGGGAGCCTGATTCTGCGGCGTTTTCTAGGTTTCAGTTGCAACCATCTCGACTGAAATCATCCGATCGTCGCAAACGACGGAAAAGCGCTTGACACGGTTTGGAGCGGCATGTTTCTCTTGCCGCATGTTGCAACGCCACACGCCCACGACGAACGACCCCACCGCATCCGCTGCGGCGTCTTTCCTCGTACTCGTCCTTATTACCTCGCCCACAAGTGCGGGACGGACCGGCGTGTAAGCAGCAGAAACGCCAGATTCGCAAAACCCCGCACTGAGAAGTGCGGGGTTTTTTGTTTAAGCCCCCTCGATTCCCCATCAACCCTCAGGAAAACCCGCGCCATGACCACCGCCAACGCTCTCCCGCATCCCAAGATCACCGTCGTCGGCTACGGCAGCCAGGGCCGCGCGCATGCGCTGAACCTGCGCGATTCCGGCTTCGACGTGACCGTCGGCCTGCGCCCGGGTGGCCCGACCGAAGCGAAGGCACAGGCCGACGGCTTCGTGGTGAAAGCGGTCGCCGACGCAGTGAAGGACGCCGACCTGGTCGCGGTGCTGACGCCGGACATGGTGCAGAAGAAGCTCTACGCCGACGTGCTGGCGCCGAACATGAAGCAGGGTGCCGTGCTGCTGTTCGCGCACGGCCTCAACGTCCACTTCGGCATGATCGAACCGCGCGCCGACCTGGACGTGGTGCTGGTGGCGCCGAAGGGCCCGGGCGCGCTGGTGCGTCGCGAATACGAAATCGGCCGTGGCGTGCCCTGCATCTACGCCATCTACCAGGACAAGAGCGGCCAGGCCGAGCAGTTTGCTCTGGCCTACGCCGGCGGCCTGGGCGGCGCACGTGCCAACATCATCAAGACCACGTTCAAGGAAGAGACCGAAACCGACCTGTTCGGCGAGCAGGCCGTGCTGTGCGGCGGCGCCTCGTCGCTGGTGCAGGCCGGCTTCGAGACGCTGGTGGAAGCCGGCTATCAGCCCGAGATCGCGTACTACGAAGTGCTGCACGAGCTGAAGCTGATCGTCGACCTGTTCTACGAAGGCGGCATCACCCGCATGCTGGAGTTCATCTCCGAGACCGCGCAGTACGGCGACTTCGTCAGCGGCCCGCGCGTCATCGACGCCTCGGTGAAGGCGCGCATGAAGGACGTGCTGACCGACATCCAGAACGGCACCTTCACCCGCAACTGGCAGGCCGAGTACGACGCGGGCCTGCCGAACTACAAGAAGTTCCAGCAGGCCGACAAGGACCACCCGATCGAGAAGGTCGGCAAGGAACTGCGCGCGAAGATGGTGTGGCTGCAGGCCAATGCCGCGCAACCCGATACAGACGAGCAGGCCGCCGCATGAACGCCGCCGCGGCCACTGCCCCACGCAATGGCGCCCGCTGGCTGGCCCACGCCCTGGAAGCCGAGGGCGTGGACACGCTGTTCGGCTATCCCGGCGGCACCATCATGCCGTTCTACGACGCACTGGTAGACTCCAACCTCAAGCACATCCTGGTACGCCATGAGCAGGGCGCGGCGCTGGCCGCGAACGGGTACGCCCGCGCCAGCGGCAAGGTGGGCGTGTGCGTGGCCACCTCCGGCCCCGGCGCGTCCAACCTGGTGACCGGCATCGCCGATGCGATGCTGGACTCGGTGCCGATGGTCTGCCTGACCGGCCAGGTCGCCACCACGCTGATGGGCACCGACGCGTTCCAGGAACTGGACGTGTTCGGCCTGACCCTGCCGATCGTGAAGCACAGCTTCGTCGCCCGGCGCGTGGACGACCTGCCGGAGATGGTGCGCGAAGCCTTCCGCATCGCGCGCGAGGGCCGCCCCGGCCCGGTGCTGATCGACCTGCCGAAAGACGTGCAGATGTCCGACGCCTCGCATCTGCCCGACCATGTGCCGGCCAGCGTCGATCCGATCTCGGCACCGGAAGACGCGAGGCTGGCCGATGCGCTGGCCGCCATCGCCGGCGCCGAGAAGCCGGTCATCTACGGGGGCGGCGGCATCGGCATTGCCGACGCGGTGGACGCGTTCCGCCAGTTCGTCGATGCGACGAAGATCCCTACCGTGCTGACGCTGCGCGGCTTGGGCGCGCTGCCCGCCAACCATCCGCATTACCTCGGCATGCTGGGCATGCACGGCACCCGCGCGGCCAACATGGCGGTGCAGGAATCGGACCTGCTGATCGTGGTCGGCGCGCGCTTCGACGACCGCGCCACCGGCAAGCTGGCCGAGTTCGCCCCGTTCGCCCGCGTGCTGCACGTGGACGCCGACGCTTACGAGATCGGCAAGCTGCGCACGGCCGACATCGCCGTTCCCGGCGACGTGGGCGCCAGCCTGAAGGCGCTGACGGCGGCACGCAGCACCTGCGATGAATGGCGCAAGCGCTGCGTGGGCAATCGCGAGCGTTTCGGCTTCCGCTACGACGCGCCTGGCAGCGACATCTACGCACCCGGCCTGCTGAAGCGGCTGAGCGAAGTCGCGCCGGCCGACGCGATCATCGCGTGCGACGTGGGCCAGCACCAGATGTGGGTGGCACAGCACTGCAAGTTCACCCACCCGCGCAACCACCTGACCAGCGGCGCGCTGGGCACGATGGGCTTCGGCCTGCCCGCGGCGATGGGCGCGCAGTTCGCCTGTCCGGACCGCACCGTCATCCTGGTCAACGGCGATGGCGGCTTCATGATGAACGTGCAGGAGCTGGCGACCATTGCCCGCTGCAAGCTGCCGGTGAAGATCGTACTGATCGACAACAGCGCACTGGGCATGGTGCGGCAGTGGCAGGAACTGTTCTTCGCCGAGCGCTACAGCGAGATCGATCTGTCCGACAACCCGGATTTCGCCGCGCTGGCGCGCGTGTTCGGCATCCCGGCGCGCCACATCGACCTGCGCGACGAGGTCGAGGACGCGTTGGCCGACCTGCTGGCACAGCCCGGGCCCGCCCTGTTGCACGTCACCATCGACATCAAGGCGAACGTCTGGCCGCTGGTGCCGCCGAACCACGCCAACAGTTCGATGCTGGATGCCAATCCCGCGAAACCATCCGCCGAGCCTGCCGTCGCGGCCGACGGCACGGAGAAAAAGAATGCGTTACCGGCTTGAACTCAAGCTCAAACCCGCGGAGGGCGCCCTGCTGCGCGTGCTGGGCATGATCGAGCGCCGTGGCTTTCCGCCGCACGCGGTGCATGCCACCCACGACGGCGAAGGCTATTGGGCACTGGCGCTGGTGATCGACAGCACCCGCGCGCCGGAGACGCTGCGCCAGCAACTGCTGAAAATCTACGATGTCGAGGAACTGTCCTTCAGCGCCGTGCAGGAACTGAGCCGGGATCGTCGCCCCCAGGACCGCGCCGCATGAAAGCCGCACCCGCCAACGCGGTCGTCGCGGTCCGGAGGCGTCTTCTTCGACATCAGCCGTTCGCGTGCCGCGATGCCTGATGCCGGCCGCGCCCCCGCCAGCAACGAACCGGACGTAGGCGACGTCGTCGTCACCGTGGCCGACGTACTGGCGGCGCAGGCGCGGCTGCGTCGTTACCTGCCGCCCACCCCGCTGCACCATGCGGAACGCTTCGGCGTGATGCTGAAGCTGGAGAACCTGCAGCGCACGGGTTCCTACAAGGTCCGCGGCGCGTTGAACGCGCTGCTGGCCGCCCGCGAGCGCGGCGACCGTCGTCCCGTGATCGCCGCGTCGGCCGGCAATCATGCGCAGGGCCTGGCCTGGGCTGCATACCGCCTGGGCGTGCAGGCCATCACGGTGATGCCGCATGGCGCACCGGAAACCAAGATCGCCGGTGTCGCGCACTGGGGCGCCACCGTGCGCCAGCACGGCGACAGCTACGACGAAGCCTTCGCCTTCGCGAAGGAACTGGCCGAGCAGAATGGCTACCGCTTCCTGTCCGCCTTCGACGATCCGGACGTGATCGCGGGCCAGGGCACGGTCGGCATCGAGATCGCACCGTACACCCCGGATGTCGTCATCGTGCCGATCGGCGGTGGCGGGCTGGCCTCGGGCGTGGCGCTGGCGCTGAAATCGCAAGGCGTGCGCGTGGTCGGCGCGCAGGTCGAAGGCGTGGATTCCATGATCCGCGCGATGAAGGGCGACACCGCACCGAAGGATCCCGTCGCCTCGCTGGCCGATGGCGTCCGGGTGAAGGTGCCCGGCTTCATCACCCGTCGCCTGTGCACGCAGTTGCTGGACGACGTGGTGACCGTGCGCGAAGCCGAACTGCGCGAAACGCTGGTGCGGTTGGCGCTGGAAGAAAACCTGATCGCCGAAGGCGCCGGCGCGCTAGCGCTGGCCGCGGGCCGGCGCGTGGCCGGCAAGCGCAAATGCGCCGTGGTGTCGGGCGGCAACATCGACGCCACCGTGCTGGCACAGCTGCTGTCCGACGTGCGGCCGCGTCCGCCGCGCAAGCCGCGCCGCCGCAATGCCGAGGGCGAGCCCTCGCCTGCCAAGGGCCGCGCACCACGCGCGGCCACGACCCTTTCCCCTGCAAAGACCGGTGCGCGCCGATTCGAAGCGCCCATCACGGAAACAGAAGTACACGAGGAACCCATCTGGTGAACACGCCAACCCATCCTTCCCCGACGCAGATCCGCATCTTCGACACGACGTTGCGCGATGGCGAGCAATCCCCCGGCTGCAGCATGACGCCGCAACAGAAGCTGGTCATGGCGCGCGGCCTGGCCGACCTGGGCGTGGACGCGATCGAGACCGGCTTCCCGGCGAGCTCGCAGTCCGACCGCGAAGCGCATGCGCTGATCGCCCGCGAGCTGCGCGACACCACGCTGGTCGTGCTGTCGCGCTGCCTGGCCACCGACATCGAGACCTCGCTGCGCACGGTGACCGCCGCCGCGAGGCCGCGGCTGCACCTGTTCCTGTCCACCAGCCCGCTGCATCGCGAGCACAAGCTGCGGATGAGCCGCGAACAGGTGCTGGAATCCATCGACAAGCACGTGCGCATGGCACGCGGCCATATCGACGACATCGAGTTCTCCGCCGAAGACGCGACCCGCACCGAGGAGGACTTCCTGCACGAGGCGATCGCCACCGCCATTTCCGCCGGCGCGACCACCATCAACCTGCCGGATACGGTGGGCTTCACCACGCCGGAAGAGATCCGCGGCATGTTCGAGCGCGCGATCGCCCGCGTGCCCGGTGCCGACAAAGTGGTGTTCAGCGCCCACTGCCACAACGACCTGGGGCTGGCGGTCGCGAACTCGCTGGCGGCCATCGAGGGCGGCGCGCGCCAGGTGGAAGGATCGATCAACGGCATCGGCGAACGCGCGGGCAACTGCGCCATCGAGGAGCTGGTGATGGCGCTGAAGGTCCGCAATGCCTTCTATAACCTGGATACGCGCATCGATACCCGCCGCATCGTGCCCACGTCGCAGCTGCTGTCGCGCCTGGTCGGCATGCCGGTCCAGCGCAACAAGGCCATCGTCGGCGCCAATGCGTTCGCCCACGAGTCCGGCATCCACCAGCACGGCATGCTGCGCCACCGCGGCACCTACGAGATCATGCAGCCGCAGGATGTGGGCTGGCCGTCGTCGCAGATGGTGCTGGGCCGCCACAGCGGCCGCGCCGCGGTGGAACAGCGCCTGCGTGCGCTGGGCTACTGGCTGGAAGAGGACGAACTGAAGCTGGTGTTCGAACAGTTCAAGACGCTGTGCGAGAAGCAGCGCGTAGTCGGCGATGCCGACCTGCAGGCACTGATGCAGGATGCCGCCGTCAGCGACGGTTATCGCCTGGCCTCGATGACCATCAGCGACGTGGGAAGCCGCGCCAACGCGCTGGTCGAGTTGTCCGACCCGGACGGCAACCGCGTCTCCGAGACCGCGCAGGGCAACGGACCGGTCGATGCGCTGTTCAGCGCATTGGCGGCCGCCACCGGCGTGCAGCTGCAGTTGGAGAGCTACCAGGTGCACAGCGTTGGCATCGGCGCGGACGCGCGTGGCGAAGCCAGCCTGTCGGTACGTTGCGACGGCGAGGAGTACGAAGGCACGGGCACCAGCAAGGACATCATCGAGGCCAGCGCGCTGGCCTGGCTGGATGTCGCCAACCGGCTGCTGCGCCAGCGCCGCGTCGAGAAGCAGGAAGCAGCGGCCGCCTGAAGCGCTACCCCGTTTTCCACCCCGTCCAACGCACCACCGGAATCCGCATGACCGCGCCACGCACCCTGTTCGACAAACTGTGGGAAGCCCACGTCGTCGTCCCCGAGACCGACGCAGCCCCCGCCGTGCTCTACATCGACCTGCACCTGATCCACGAGGTCACGTCGCCACAAGCCTTCACCGAGCTCAAGGCGCGTGGCCTGTCGCCGCGCCGCCCGGATCGCACGAAAGCGACGATGGACCATTCCACGCCCACCCTGCCGGCCGGCGCTGACGGCAAGCTGCCGTACTACACGAAGGCCGCCGAGACGCAGGTGGAAACATTGGCGCGCAACTGCGCCGACTACGGCATCGAACTGTTCGACATGGACTCGCCGAACCGCGGCATCGTCCATGTCATCGCCCCCGAGCAGGGCTTCACCCTGCCGGGCATGACCATCGTCTGCGGCGACAGCCACACCAGCACGCATGGCGCGTTCGGCTCGCTGGCCTTCGGCATCGGTACCAGCGAAGTCGGCCACGTGCTGGCCACGCAATGCCTGCTGCAGCGCCGGCCGAAGACGATGAGCATCACCGTCGACGGCACGCTCGCGCCCGGTGTCGGCGCGAAGGACATCGTGCTGCACGTGATCGGCAGGATCGGCGTCAACGGCGGCACCGGCCACGTGCTGGAGTTCCGCGGCAGCGCGATCGAGGCGCTGGACATGGAGCAGCGCATGACCCTGTGCAACATGTCCATCGAAGCCGGCGCGCGCGCCGGCATGGTCGCGCCCGACCAGACCACGCTCGACTGGGTGGCGAACACGCCGCGCGGCCCGAAGGGCGACGCCTTCGATACCGCCGTCGCCTACTGGAAGACGCTGCGCACCGACGAGGGCGCGGTGTTCGATGCGGAAGTCCGCGTGGATGCCGCCGAGATCCGCCCCACCCTGACCTGGGGCACGCATCCCGGCACTGCGATCGCGGTGGACGCGCCGATTCCGGCACCCGCCGATGCGGCGGACCAGAAGGGCCTGGACTACATGCGATTGAGCGCCGGCCATGCGGTGGCGGGCACGCCGGTGGACGTCGTGTTCGTCGGCTCGTGCACCAACGGCCGCCTGCGCGACATGCGCGAAGTCGCGCAGGTGTTGCGGGGCCGCAAGGTCGCAGCCGGAGTGCGTATGCTGGTCGTGCCGGGCTCGGAGATCGTCAAGCGCGAGGCCGAGGCCGAGGGCATCGACCGCATCGTGCGCGAGGCCGGCGCCGAATGGCGCGAGCCGGGTTGCTCGATGTGCATCGCGATGAACGGCGACCTGGTCGCGCCCGGCCAGCTGGCCGTGAGCACCAGCAACCGGAATTTCGAGGGCCGGCAAGGCCCCGGTGCGCGCACGCTGCTCGCATCGCCGCTGACGGCGGCGTGGGCCGCGGTGAATGGACACGTCAGCGATCCGCGCGAGCTGTTCGACGCACGCAAGGAGGTGGCGTGATGGCCGGCTTCCGCGAGTTGCGCTCGAAGAGCGTGCTGTTGGCGCAGTCCAACATCGATACCGATCAGATCATTCCCGCGCGCTTTCTCTCCACGACCGAGCGCGCCGGCCTGGGCAAGAATGCGTTCAACGATTGGCGCTGGCAGGCAGACGGCTCGCCGAATCCGGCGTTCCCGTTCAACCAGCCCGAGAACCAGGGCCGCAGCATCCTGCTCGCCGGCCGCAACTTCGGCTGCGGTTCCTCGCGCGAGCACGCCCCGTGGGCGCTGACCGATCTCGGCCTGCGCGCCATCGTCAGCAGCGAGATCGCCGACATCTTCCGCAACAACAGCCTGAAGAACGGCCTGCTGCCCATCGTGCTGCCCGAGGAGATCGTGCAGTCGCTGATGGAACGACCGGACGACGAGCTGACCATTGATGTCGCGGCGCGCGAACTGCGCGCACCCGACGGTTCCGTCTTCGGCTTCCCGCTGGATGCCTTCGCGCAGACCTGCCTGCTGGAAGGCGTGGACGAACTGGGCTACCTGCTGGCCCGCCATACCGATATCGAAACCTACGAGGCCACCCGCCATGCACGCTGACATCGCCGTACTGCCAGGGGACGGCATCGGTCCCGAAGTGACCGCCGCCGCCGTCAACGTGCTGCGCACGCTGGCGCGCCGCCACGGCCACAGCTTCGACTTCCACGAATACGACATCGGTGGCATCGCCATCGACCGCCACGGCGAACCGCTGCCGCAGGCGACGCTGCAGGGCTGCCAGCAGGCGAACGCCGTGCTGTTGGGCGCGGTCGGCGGACCGAAGTGGTCGGATCCGAACGCGAAGGTGCGCCCCGAGCAGGGCCTGCTGGCGCTGCGCAAGGGCCTGGGCCTGTTCGCCAACCTGCGACCGGTGCGTCCGCATCCGGCCGCGCTGAATGCATCGCCGATCAAGCCGCACCTGCTCACCGGCGTGGACATCGTGGTCGTGCGCGAACTCACCGGCGGCATCTACTTCGGCGAGAAGACCCGCGATGCGCGCGGCGCCAGCGACCTGTGCAGCTATTCGGTCACCGAGATCGAGCGCGTCGTGCGCAGTGCGTTCAAGTTGGCGCGCCAGCGCCGCAGCTATCTGGTGTCGGTGGACAAGGCCAACGTGCTGGAAACGTCACGCCTGTGGCGCGATGTCGCCTCGCGGATCGGCCGCGAGGAATTCCCCGACGTGAAACTGGAGCACCAGCTGGTCGATTCGATGGCGATGCACCTGCTGGCCAAGCCGCGCGAGTACGACGTGATCGTCACCGAGAACATGTTCGGCGACATCCTGACCGACGAAGCCTCGATGCTGGCCGGCTCGCTGGGCCTGCTGCCGTCCGCCTCGCTGGGCGACGGCAAGGTCGGGCTGTACGAACCCATCCACGGCTCCGCGCCGGACATCGCCGGCAAGGGGATCGCCAATCCCTACGCCACCATCCTCAGCTGCGCGCTGTTGCTGCGCCACTCGCTGGGCCTGCACGAAGAAGCCGACTGCATCGAACGCGCGGTGGACGCGGCATTGAATGCGCAGGTCTTCACCAACGACCTCGCCACCGGCGGCCGCGGCGTCTCCACGCAGGTCGCCGCCCAAGCCGTCATCGAGCAGATGCAGGCGCATTGCTATGTGGCGGACCTGCGCGACTGACCGGCGTTGACCTGATCGCGTGCGCCCCTGCGTTCGACAGGGAACAGGGGCTCACGCAAGGACAGGGACGATGCCGACCACGCAGATCGAGAAGTACCACGTCATTTACTCGGCCAACCGCTTCGACCGCCGCATCGGCCTGATGGCCGGCGGCGCCTACATCGGCCAGTTGGTGTTCCATCCCAACGGCGCCACGCTGCCGGCCGACGGCCTCAACGGGACGCAGCCGCAGCTGCATTACCACCTGGACGACTTCGCCAACGCGATCGACCTGCTGCGCAACGAGAAGCCCGTCTTCCTGCTCTACAACGGCAGCGGAGGCGGGTTCGAGAACGCGCTGGTCACCGATCCGGAGACCGTCGGCGAAGGCGAGGCCGGGCTGCGCTTCGCCACGCGATGACGGGAGGACGCGGGCCGACGCCCGCGCACATCCTCAGGCGCTCTCGACCGGCTTCACCTTGAACCATGCCGCATACAGCGCCGGCAGGAAGAACAGCGTCAGCACGGTGGCCACGGTCAAGCCGCCCATGATCGCCACCGCCATCGGGCCGAAGAACGCGCTGCGCGAAAGCGGAATCATCGCCAACACAGCCGCCAGGGCCGTCAGCACGATGGGACGGAAGCGCCGCACCGTCGCATCGATGATCGCGTGCCAGCGATCGTGCCCCGCCTGGATGTCCTGGTCGATCTGGTCCACCAGGATCACCGAGTTGCGCATGATCATGCCGGCCAGCGCGATCGTGCCCAGCATCGCCACGAAGCCGAACGGCACGCGGAACACCAGTAGCGCCAGGGTTACGCCGATCAGGCCCAGCGGCGCCGTCAGCAGTACCAGCGACACCCGCGAGAAGCTGCGCAGCTGCAGCATCAGCAGCGTGGTGACCACGAGCAGGAATAGCGGCATGCCGGCGGCGATGGACTTCTGCCCGCGTCCGGAATCCTCGACGGTACCGCCGGTTTCCAGCAGGTAGCCCTGCGGCAGTTGCGTGCGCACCTCGTCCAGGGTCGGCAGGATCTGCTGGACCACGGTGGGCGGCGTCACGTCGTCGCTATTGAGGTCGGCGCGCACGGTGACGGTGGGCAGGCGGTCGCGGTGCCAGATGA
This sequence comes from Pseudoxanthomonas sp. YR558, assembly GCF_900116385.1. Classification (NCBI taxonomy): domain Bacteria; kingdom Pseudomonadati; phylum Pseudomonadota; class Gammaproteobacteria; order Lysobacterales; family Lysobacteraceae; genus Pseudoxanthomonas; species Pseudoxanthomonas sp. YR558. The sequence continues at coordinate 1,689,876 of NZ_FPCI01000001.1, forward strand.
TGCCGTCCTCGAACGCATACTCCAGGTTCGCGACCTGCGACAGCGGCACGCTGCCGCCGTTGCCGGTCGGCACCGCCAGGCTGCCGAGCAGGTCGAGTCGTGCGCGCTCGTCGTCGGGTCCACGCAGCAGGATCTCGACGAGTTCATTGCCTTCGCGGTAGGTACTGACGCTCAGGCCGGACAGCGAACCCGACAGGAAATGCGACACCTGCGACGTGCTGACACCCAGCGCACGTGCGCGATCCTGGTCGATTTCCAGGCGGACGATCTTGCTGGGCTCGCTCCAGTCCAGGTTGACGTTGGTGACGTGCGGATTCGCGCGCACCTTCTCGGCCACCTGGCGCGCCAGCGCCTGCACGCGGTCGATGTGCTCGCCGGACACCCGGAACTGCACCGGATAGCCGACCGGCGGACCGTTCTCCAACCGCGTCACGCGGAACTGCAGCTCGGGGAACTGCGGCGCGACCTCGTCGATCAGCCAATGGCGGGTGCCTTCACGGGATTCGATGTCTTCGGTCAACACCACGAACTGGGAGAAGTTCGCCTGCGGCAGCTGCTGGTCGAGCGGCAGGTAGAAGCGCGGCGAACCGGTGCCGATGTACGACACGTAGTTCTGCACGCCTTCGCGCGCGGCCAGCAGCTTCTCCAGCTTGCGCGCCTGCGCGTCGGTCGACTTCAGCGAGCTGCCTTCGGCCAGCTCCAGGTCCACCATCAGCTCGGGGCGCACCGAATCCGGGAAGAACTGCTGCGGCACGAAGCGGAACAGCGCCAGCGATGCCACGAACGCCGCCACCGTCACGCCGATCACCAGCCAGCGATGGCGCAGGCAGAATTCCAGCCACCCGCGGAAGCGCTGGTAGAACGGCGTGTGGTACGGGTTGTGGTCGTGCGCATCGTGCGCCTTCGGCGCGAGCACTATCGCGTACTGCGGCCAGCGATCCGCCAGGCGCGCGCGGAACCCGTGCCAGCGCGCGGCGAGCGAACCGGGTTTCGGCGGCTGCGGATTGCCCAGATCGGGCAGCATCTTGTCGCCCAGGTAGGGGATGAACAACACGGCGGCAATCCACGAGACGACAAGGGCGATCGTCACCACCTGGAACAGCGAACGTGTGTATTCGCCTGTGCTCGATGCCGCCGTCGCGATCGGCAGGAAGCCGGCCGCCGTCACCAGCGTACCGGTGAGCATCGGGAACGCGGTCGACTCGTAAGCGAAGCTCGCCGCCTTCAAGCGGTCGAAGCCCTGCTCCATCTTGATGGCCATCATCTCGACCGCGATGATCGCGTCGTCGACCAGCAGGCCCAGCGCGAGCACGAGCGCGCCCAGCGAGATCTTGTGCAGGCCGATGCCGAAGTAGTGCATCACCGCGAACGTCATCGCCAGCACCAGCGGGATCGACACCGCCACCACCAGACCGGTGCGCAGACCCAGCGAGAAGAAGCTGACCAGCAGCACGATGATGACGGCTTCCGCGAGCACGCGGACGAACTCGCCCACGGAGTCTTCGACGGCCGCCGGCTGGTCGGACACCTTGCGCAGTTCCATGCCGAGAGGCAGCGTCTTCTGCAGTCGCTGGAACTCCGCTTCGAGGGTCGCGCCGAGCTTGAGGATGTCGCCGCCGTCCTTCATCGCCACCGCGATGCCGATGCCGGGCTGGCCCATGAAGCGCATGCGCGGTGCGGCGGGATCGGCGAAGCCGCGCTTGATCTCGGCGATGTCGCCCAGCTTCACGGTGCGGCCGCCGGCACGGATCGGGAATTCGCGGATCTCGTCGACCGAATCGAACTCGCCGCTGACGCGCAGTTGCACGCGGTCGCTGGCAGTTTCGAAGAAGCCGGCGGGCGTCATCGCGTTCTGCTCTTCAAGCGCCTGCTGCACCGCGCTCAGCGGGATGCCCAGCGTGGCCAGCTTGGTATTGGACAACTCGATCCAGATCTTCTCGTCCTGCAGGCCGACCAGTTCGACCTTGCCGACATCGTCCACGCGCTGGAGTTCGAGTTGGATGCGGTCGGCGTAATCCTTCATCACCGCGTAGTCGAAGCCCTCACCGGTCAACGCATAGATGTTGCCGAAGGTGTCGCCGAACTCATCGTTGAAGAACGGGCCGACCACCCCACTGGGTAGCGTGGCGCGGATGTCGCCGACCTTCTTGCGCACCTGGTACCAGAGGTCCGGGATCTCCTTGGACTTCATGGAGTCGCGTGCCATGAAGATCACCTGCGACTCGCCCGGCCGCGAGTACGAGCGGATGAACTCGTAGTTGCCGGTGGTCATCAACGCCTTCTCGACGCGTTCGGTGACCTGCTGCGAGACTTCTTCGGCGGTCGCGCCCGGCCATACCGTGCGCACGACCATCGCCTTGAAGGTGAAGGGCGGATCTTCGGATTGGCCCAGGTGCTTGTACGACCACGCACCGATGATGCCCAGCAGGATCATGCCGAACAGCACGAGGCTGCGGTTGGTCAGCGCCCACTCGGAGAGATTGAAGCGGCGCATGCCGTTACTCCGAGCGCGAGGCGATGTTGGCGGTGCCGCCACCGGCCGCGAGCTTCAGCGGCCGATTGTTGCGGTCCACCGGCGCGACGACCTGGCCCTCGCGCAGCAGGTGGCCACCCGCGGCCACGACCCAGTCGGTCGCCTTGAGGCCACCGAGCACCGGCACCGAAGACTCGCCGTAACGACCGAGTTGCACGACCTGCGCACGGACCTTGCCGCTCGCCGGATCGACGATCCAGACCGACGTCTTGCCGTCTTCGCCACGCTGCACGGCCGAGAGCGGGAGTTTCAATGCCGCCTTGGTGCCGTTCTCCTGCACGTAGACACGTGCGCTCTGGCCCAACTCGACCTGCTGGACCGCATCGCCGACCAGGCTCACGCGGGCGCCATAGGTGCGCGTCTGCGCGTCCGCCGCCGGCGCGATCTCGCGGATGGCGCCGGGCAGGCGCTGGCCGGGGGCATTCCACAGTTCGATGACGACCGGCTGGCCCACGCTGAATTCGCGAATGCGGTTTTCCGGAAGACCGATCGCGACTTCGCGACCGCCATCGGCGGCCAGCGTGAACACCGTCTGGCCTGCGGCGACCACCTGGCCCGCTTCGGCCTGCCGGCTGGCGATCACGCCGTCGCGCGGTGCGCGCAGCTGCGAATAACCTTCCTGGTTGCGCATCACGTCCATCTGCGCACGCGCTGCGCGCGCCTGGCCTTCGGCGGCCTTGTACGCCGCGACCTGCGCGTCGTAGGCGGACTGGCTGATCAGCTTGTCGCCTACCAGCTTCGCGTAGCGGTCGCGATCACCGCGCGCGCGTACCAGGTCGGCCTCGGCGGCGGCCAGCTGCGCCTGCGCGGCCTGCGCCTGTAGCGCGAAATCGCCCGGGTCGAGCAGGGCCAGCACCTCGCCCTTCTGCACGCGTGCGCCGGCATCGACATTGCGTCGGACGAGATTGCCGCCAACGCGGAACGACAGAGGGCTTTCCTCGCGGGCGCGCACCTCGCCGGCGTACGCCGACAAGGCAGCGTCCGCGCCGCCGCCCGGTTGCACGACCAGCGCAGGGCGTGCCGTTTCCGCCGGCTTTTCCGCGCTGCAGGCCGCAAGGCCCAGCAGCAGCATCCCGAACACTCCGTTCCAGCGCATCTGGCGCATAAACCGCTCCGTGGGCATTTCAATTAGTGGACTTGCCGGTATAGTATAAATATCGAACCGAGTAGTCTAGTATTACATCATGGTCAGCCCGCCCCCCTCCGCCAGCCGTCGTAAGCCCACCGCCAAACCCGCTGCCAGCGGGCCCGGCCGTCCGAAGGACCTGGGCAAGCGCGCCGCCATCCTGGAAGCCGCCAAGCAGCTGTTCGCGCGGGAAGGCTTCAATGGCGTGAGCATGGACCAGATCGCCGCCGAGGCCGGGGTGTCCAAGCTGACGGTCTACAGCCACTTCGGCGACAAGGACGCGCTGTTCGCGGCCGCCGTGCAGGCCAAGTGCGAAGAGATGCTGCCGGACGCCTTGTTCGAGATCGAACTCAAGGGAACCCTGCGCGACCAACTCAAGGCCATCGCACAAGCGTTCTTCGCGCTGATCACCAGCGAGGAGGCCATCAGCACGCACCGCATGATGATGGTCCCCGGCAACATCGACGACAAGCTGAAGCAGACCTTCTGGGAAGCCGGTCCGCAGCGCACCCACGATGCCTTCGCGGCCCTGCTGCAGGCCCAGGTGGCCAAGGGCGAGCTGGATATTGCGGACGTGGGGACGGCCTCCGTGCAGTTCTTCACCCTGATCAAGGGCGAAGTCCATGCGCGCATGACCTGCGGCTTGTGCAGCCAGCCCCGCCCGGCGGATGTCGGGCGCCACATCGACGCCACCGTGGACATGTTCCTGAGGGCCTATGGCCGCCGCTGAAGCTGAAGCCCAGCCCCGCACGCAGGAGGTCGCGGTGACTTCCGGCACTGCGCCGGCCGCGACGGCTGCCCCGATCCTTGCCCAGCGCGGAGGCAGCCGGCCCGGTAAAATGCCCGGCCCAGCCTCCCGCGTCGGATGACCACCCCCATGACGATCAACTACACCCAGGCCCGCGAAAACATGGTCGAGCAGCAGGTACGTCCCTGGGACGTGCTGGATGCGCGCGTGCTGGAGACGCTGGCGACGCTGCCGCGCGAGGCGTTCGTAGCCGAATCGCACCGCGCGCTCGCCTACGCGGACCTGGAACTGCCGCTGGGCCACGGCCAGTCGATGATGAAGCCCATCGTCGAAGGCCGCACCCTGCAGGCGCTCAAGCCGCAGGCCGCTGAAGACGTGCTCGAGATCGGTACCGGCAGCGGCTATCTCACCGCCTGCCTGGGCAACCTGGCGCGCGAAGTCGTCAGCCTGGAAATCCAGCCGGAACTGGCCGCCGCCGCGCGCGCGCGCTTGGACGCGACCGGCTTGGGCACCAACGTCCGTATCGAGAACGTGGATGCGCTCACCTGGGACACCGATCGTCGCTTCGACGTAGTCTGCGTGACCGCCGCCGTCGCCACCGTGCCGGCGCGCTTCCTGCAGTGGCTGCGCCCCGGTGGTCGCCTGTTCGTCGTGCGCGGTGCGTCGCCGGTGATGGAAGCCGTGCTGCACGTCAACGATGTCAACGGTCCTCGCATCGAATCGTTGTTCGAGACCGACCTCCCCTATCTTGTCGGCGCCGCGCCGGCGCCCCAGTTCGTCTTCTGAAGCATTACAAAAAGGAACCCGCATGAGCCGTCGCCCCCTCGCACTTGCGCTCGCCCTGGCCCTGCCGTCCGCGGCCAATGCCACCGACCTGATGCAGACCTATGAGCTGGCGCGTGCCGGCGACACCACGCTGTCCATCGCCGAATCCACCCGGCTGATCGACAAGGAAGGCGCCGTGCAGGCCCGCGCCTTGTTGCTGCCGCAGATCTCCGGCAGCGCCGGTTATGACCTCACGCACAGCAGCCGTCCGGGCGACCCCACCGGCGACGGCAAGAGCCGCAGCTACGGCGCCTCGCTGAACCAGACGATCTTCGACTGGAGCCGTATCGCCGATCTGCGTGGCCAGAAGGCCATCAGCCAGGCCGCCGATTACGACCTGGCCTCGGCGAACAACGACCTGATCACCCGCACGTCGGCCGCCTACTTCAACGTGTTGATCGGCATCGAATCGCTGGCCGCCGCGGAAACCAACGAAGCGGCCTCCAAGAAGCAGTTCGACTACGCGCAGAAGCGTCTCGACGTGGGCCTGGCGCCGATCACCGACGTGCACGAAGCCCGCGCGCAGTACGACAGCGCTCGCGCCAACACCATCCTGGCCCGCAACGCGCTGGACGACAGCTACCGCGCGCTGGCCGAGATCACCGGCCAGCCGATCAGCGGCCTGAAGGGTCTGCCGGACGACTTCCGTCCTGAACTGCCGGCCGAACAGAACGCGCAGGCATGGGTCGATCGCGCAGTCGAGCAGAACCCGGACCTGAAGTCGGCGCAGTACCAGTTGGAGTCGGCGCAACACGGCGTATCCAGCGCGCGTGCCGGCCACTACCCCACCCTGAACTTCCGCGGCAATTACTCCAACGGTACCGACTGGGACAGCGTGCCGGGCACCCTGTCGCAGGATGGCGAAGGCTACTCCTGGGGCGTGACCCTGACCGTGCCGATCTTCTCCGGCGGCGCCACCCAGTCCGGCGTGCGCCAGGCGCTGGCCCAGCGTGATCGTGCCTCCGATGGCCTGGAGCAGACCCGCCGTGCGCTGATCCGCAATACCAGCAACGCCTATCAGGCGCTGGTCGCCGGCGTCAGCGAAGTGGAGGCTCGCCGTCTGGCGGTGGTCTCCGCGCAGAGCGCGTTGGATGCCTCGCAGGTCGGCCTGGAAGTCGGTACCCGCACCGTGCTGGACGTGCTGCAGAACCAGCGCACGCTGTTCCAGGCGCAGGTCGAGTACGCGCAGGCCCGCTACAACTTCCTGCAGAACCGTCTGCTATTGGAACAAGCCGCCGGCACGCTCGACGGCGCCGACGTACAGGACGTCAACCGTCTGCTGACCGCCGACGCCGAAGCGCGCCTGTCGTCGCAGCCCGTTTCGCAGTAACCCCCGCGCACTTCGCGCGCACGCAACGGCGGGCTTCGGCCCGCCGTTGTCGTTTTCGCACGGGGAGAAGATCCTGTAGGAGCGACGTAAGTCGCGACCGGACGCTCACTGATCGACGGCCAGTGAGCCTACGCTGAAGGTTCCAGGTCGCGACTTACGTCGCTCCTACAGAGGTCTTTCAGATCGCACCGCTTGCCCGCAGCGCCGCGATCTCGCTGTCGCTGAAGCCGGCTTCGCGCAACACGCCGTCGGTGTGTTGCCCCAGCAAGGGCGGTGCTCGCGGCGGTTCGACCGGCGTTGCCGACAATCTCAATGGACTACTTACCAGCGGCACCGCGCCGGCCAACGGATGCGGCGTCTCGACGACCATGCCGCGGGCCAGCACCTGCGGATCGGCGAAGACATCGTCGAGATCGTTCACCGGCCCGCAAGGAATGCCGGCTGCTTCCAGCGATGCCAGCCACGCGCTGCGCCCGCGCGTGCGGAACGCGTCCTGCAACACCGAGATCAACGCATCGCGATGGCGCACCCGCGCCGCGTTGGTCGCGTAGCGAACGTCCTGGGCCAACGCCGCGAGTCCGAGCAGTTCGCACAGCCGCGCGAACTGCCGGTCATTGCCGACCGCGACGATGAGATGCCCGTCGGCCACGGCGAAGACCTGGTACGGCACGATGTTGGCGTGTGCATTGCCCTGCCGTGGCGGCCGCTCGCCGCCGACCAGTGTGTGGCTGCCGAGGTTGGCGAGCATCGCGACCTGCGCATCCAGCAGGGCCATGTCGATGACCTGCCCTTCACCCGTGGCATCGCGATGGCGGAGCGCGGCGAGGATGGCGACGGTGGCATACATGCCAGTGAAGAGATCCGATACCGCCACCCCCACCTTCTGCGGCTCGCCATCGGCTTCACCCGTAAGACTCATCAAGCCGCCCAGGCCCTGCACGGCGAAGTCATAGCCTGCGCGCTGCGCATACGGTCCGTCCTGGCCGAAACCGGTGATCGAGCAATAGACCAGACGCGGGTTCAACGCGCGCAACGCAGCGGCATCCAGGCCATGGCGCGCCATGTCGCCAACCTTGAAGTTTTCCACCAGCACGTCGCATTGCTGGGCGAGGCGACGGATGACGTCCTGTCCCTCCGGGATCGACATGTCCACCGTCAGCGAACGTTTGTTGCGATTGGCGCACAAGAAATACGCCGACTCGCCTGTTTCGTCGCCGGACGCATCACGCAGGAAGGGCGGGCCCCAACCGCGCGTGTCGTCGCCGGTGCCCGGGCGCTCGACCTTGATGACGTCGGCGCCCAGGTCGGCGAGCACCTGCGTGCACCACGGACCCGCCAGCACGCGCGTGAGATCCAGCACGCGCACGCCGGACAGGGCACGCGGCGTGGCAGCGCTCACGCGACGGGCGCCGGCAGGTGCGGCGCGATCATCACCAGGGTGCGCGCGAGTGCACCACGGCCGTGTTCGACCAGTGCCCTGCCGTGGGCGGCGACCGCTTCGCGGCGCACCTGGTCACCCAGCAGATCCTCCAGCGCGCGTGCGACTCCAACGGCATCCGGCGCGATGACGAGTGCATCGGCTTCCTTCAGGCGGCGGGAGATCTCGCTGAAGTTGTGCAAGTGCGGGCCGGTGACGGCGGGCGTTCCCACCGCCGCGGGCTCGAGCAGGTTGTGGCCGCCGATCGCTTGCAGGCTGCCACCAACGAAGGCCACGTCGGCGCAGGCGTAGAACGCCATCAATTCGCCTAGCGTGTCGAGCACGAACACGTCATCGTCGCTGGCGGGCCACTGATCCGCACGACGCGTGCCCACCTTCCAGCCCGCTTCGCGCGCACCTTCCGCCACCCGGGGGAAGCGTTCCGGGTGCCGTGGCGCCCACAACAGCAGCAGGTTCGGCCAGCGCTGGCGCAGACGGGCGTGGATCTCGCGCACCGGCGATTCCTCGTCCTCGTGCGTGCTCGCCGCGATCCACACAGGGCGACCCTGGGGGAGGTGCCCACGGAAGCCCGCGACCACCTCCTGCACGTTGGCCGGCACCGGAATGTCGAACTTGAGGTTGCCGACATCGCGCACCTGTTCTGGCGCCGCACCGAGCTGGACAAAACGCGCGGCATCGCCTTCGGACTGCGCCGCCACGCGGCGCACCGTGCGCAACGTGCGCGCGATCAGTGGACGCAATACGCTGTAGCCTCGCAGCGAGCGCGCCGATAAGCGCGCATTGAGGATGTAGACCGGCACCTTGCGGTCGTGGCAGCCGAACAGCAGGCTGGGCCACAACTCGGTTTCCATGATCAGCGCGAGCCGTGGCGGAAAGTGGTCGAGGAAGCGTGCGACCGCGCCGGGCAGGTCGTAGGGCGAGTAGACATGCAGCACGCGGTCGCCCCATAGCGCGCGCACGCGTTCCGAACCGGTGGGCGTGATCGTGGTGACCAGCAGCCTGAGCCCGCGGTGTCGTTTCAGCAGTGCGTCCACGACGGGCGCGGCGGCGTTGACCTCGCCCACCGACACGGCGTGCAGCCACACATCGACCGGACGCGGCGAGGCGGCGTAGCTGCCATAGCGCTCGTTCCAGCGCTGGAAGTATTCCGGATAGCGGAAGCCACGCCAGATCAGGTGGTAGACGGTGACCGGCGTCAGCACGTACAGCACCACCGAATACAGGGCGCGCAGCAGGCGTTCGGCGGTTCGGTTCGGCATCGTCGACAAGGATACCCGGGGCCGCCGCTACAATGGGTCATGGCCGAATCCGAGAAGCGATCCCCCGGCGCGAACGAGCGCCCTCCCATGGGGCCGCGCCAATGGCCCTCCTGGGCCGGCGTCGGCCTGGCCTGGCTGGCTGCGCGCGTGCCGTGGGCCCTGCAGCGTCCGTTGGGGCGTGCCATCGGCGCCCTGCTGTTCGCGCTGATGCGCGGGCGCCGGCACGTGGCCCGGCGCAACATCGCGCTCTGCTTTCCCGAGATGGAGGCTGCCCACCAGGAAGCTCTCGCACGCGCGAGTTTCGGCGAACTCGGCATCGGTCTGTTCGAATTCGCACGCGCCTGGTGGGGCAGCGTGGCGCCGATGCGCGGCAACGTGCGCGTGGAGGGCCTGGAGCACCTGGCGGCCGCGCAGGCCGGCGGGCGCGGCGTCATCGTCGTCTCGGGCCATTTCACCACGCTGGAGATTTCCGCCCGCCTGATGTGCGACTACGCACCGCTGGCCGGCATGTACCGCCCGCACGACCAAGGGGCGATGGAGTGGGCGGTGAAGCGCGGACGCCTGCGTTACGCCACCGCCATGTTCACCCGAGACGAGTTGCGCCCTGCGCTGAAGCACCTCAAGCAAGGCGGGCTGTTGTGGTTCGCGCCAGACCAGGACACGCGGCGCGGCGAGAGCGTCTTCGTGCCGTTCTTCGGCCATCCGGCTTACAGCCTGACCTCCACGCATCAACTGGCGCGATTGTCCGGTGCCGCCGTCATGGCGTTCTCGCACGTCCGCCGCGAGGATGGCGGATACACGCTGAAGCTGTCGCCCGCGTTCGAGGATTTCCCGTCTTCCGATGCCACCGCCGATACCGCACGCGTGATCGCCGCCATCGAGGGGATGGTGCGCGAGGCGCCCACCCAATATCTGTGGATCCACCGGCGCTTCAAGCGTCAGCCCGACGGCCGCGGCGAGCTCTACCGGTAGAGGCCGGGCTCGCCCGGTGGTCGCGTCTTGAAGCGACGGTGCACCCAGAGATACTGCTCGGGATGCTGGCGCACGACGGCTTCGAGTTCCGCCATGTAGCGCCCCGCATCCTGCGCGGGATCGCCGCTGGGCCAGCCGTCCCACGTGGGTTCCACACGCAGCTTGTAGCGTCCCTCCGCATCGCGGTGGAACCAGAAGGGCAGCACCGCGGCATTGCCGCGCCGGGCGAGATCCGGCGTCGCCACCAGGGTGGCGGCCCGGACGCCGAAAAAGGGCACGAAGGCGTTCTGGTAGTTGAAATCCTGATCAGCCGAGTACGCCACGATGCCGCCGCGAGACAGCGCGCGCAGCAGGCCGCGCACGTCCTTCTTGCCGATGACATCGGCGAAGGCGCGGCGGCGCGCGCCATCGAGCCAGCGCTCGACGCAGGCATCGTTGTTGTGGCGCGCAACGATCGTCACGCGTTCGCCCAGCGCTTCACCGAGCAGGCGCGCGCACAGTTCCGAATGCGGAAAGTGGCCGCCGAACAGCAACACGCCCTGCCCGCGTTCGCGCGCGGCACGCACGTGCTCGAGGCCTTCCACGTCGGCGAGGCCGCGGAGCCTGCCAGGCGACGCGAACCAGCCGCGCACCAACTCCAGCACGCCGGTCACGGTCGCGCGCAGGTTGTCGCGCAGCAGGCGGACCCGTGCCGTCTCATCCAGCTCCGGAAAACACAACGCGATGTTGGTGGCCGCATAGCGGCGCCGCTTGCCCAGTGCAGGCCAGAGCACCCACGTCGCTACCGAGCCGAGCGCGAGCAGCGCACGCTGCGGCAGTGCCGCGATCGCGGTGGCGATCAGGTTCGCGGGTGCGATGAAGGCGCAGCGCCGCGCACGTGCGGCCTCATTCGTCATCGCGCGCCAGCAGGCTGCCGGCATACAACGCGGCCAGCAGCAGCGTCAGTCCACCCCAGAACGTGGAGTAGAACGCGAGGTGCGTGTTGAACGGGAATACCGTCACGGCCAGCGCCAGCATCGCCGGACGCGCGCGCTCCTTCGCCTGGGGCGTGGCGTAGCGCCAGGCGCGCCACGCGAGCGCAGCCCCCGCCAGCCACAACAGCAGACCGATGACGCCGGTCTCGCTGAGCACTTCCAGCACCAGTTGGTGCGCGTGGAACGCGGGTCCCTGGCCCCAGGCCGGCCGCGACGCGGGGCTGGCGTCGCAGTCCGGGTAGGCCTGGCGGAATCCGCGCGCGCCGACACCGTTGATCGGGTGCTTCGCGATCATGCAGGTGGCGGCGGACCAGATCTGCGCGCGGCCCGACAACGCGGTATCCACGCCGGCTTCGTCGGCGGTCAGCGCATGCGTGGTCAATAGGATCCGCTCGCGCACCTGCGTCGAGGCGACGGTGAGTACGCCCAACAGCAAAAAGCCGAACCCGAACACGCCGAGCAGTCGCTTCCAGCCCAGCAGTTTCCAGCCCGAGAACACCAGCACCAGCGCATAGGTGATCCACGCGGCACGGGCGCCAGCGAGAAGCACCACCACGCCGATCGCCGCGGATGCGAGCAGCCAGCCCGCCACGCGCAGGCGCGCGGCGGCCGCGAATAACAGGAACGGCGATAGACTGGCCATCACCACCCCTAGCTTGCGATTGCATGGGCCGAGGAAGCCGCTCAAACGATCGATGCCGGCCATCTGTTCGACCGTGCACATGGGCCGCCCACTGATCCATTGCTTCAGCTGGTCCAGGCCCCAGAACAACGGACTGGTGCCGAATGCCACCTGCGCCAATGCATCGAGCGTCCAGACACCCACGATCACGGCCAGTCCGTTGAACGTGGTGCGGCGCGCGCGCGCATTCGCCACCGACGCCGCCACCAGCCACAGGAACGGCAGGTAGCGCAGGTCAACCGCAGCTTCCCGCAATGCACGCCCCACATCGACGGCGTCGATCGCCGAGATGGCTTGCGGCAACCAGTAGGCGGCAAACAGCGCGCTTGTCAGGGCCCACGCCGCGCCGCTCAGCAAGCGCGTGCCGCCGCGAAAGCGCCCCAGCAGCAAGCGCACGATCGCCGCCAGCGCTCCGAGCACCATCACGGCCTCCGCGTAGCCGGGTGCCGGCCACAGGGCGACGAACGTCAGCACCCACGCGGGCGCCCAGCGCCAGCCGTGCCGGTCGCGTCTTGCGGTCGTGTCAGGGGTCGATGGCGGGTCGGCAGTCATCGGCAAGATCGTGGTAGAGGGCGAGCGTGGCGTCCTGCATCGCGCGCAGGGTGTAGGCATCCATCGTAGCCAATCGCGATGGCGGATGGGCGAGCATCGCCGTCACGGTAGCGCACAGGCGATCCTCGTCGAAGGTCGGCACGGCACCTTCCGGCTGCAGTTCGGCCAACAGTTCGCCCACGCCACCGTGCGCCCAGCCCACGACGGGACGGCCGACCGACAGGCTCTCGATGACGGTGCGGCCGAAGGCTTCCGGCTTGCGCGACAGCTGCAGCACCACGTCGCTGGCGGCGTACGCGCGTGCGATCTCCGAGGTCGGCGCGGTGATCGCGAGCGTTTCCGCGACACCGCCACGCTGCGCCTCGGCTTCGAGCTCGGCGATGTAGGGTTCGCGACCCGGCTCGCGCGTACCCGGCATCCACAGGCGCGCGTCCATACCGGCCTCGCGCAACCGCCTGAGCAGCGACAGCGCGTCGCCATGCCCCTTCAATCGCGTGCCGCGTCCTGGCAACAGGAGCAGCGGGCCATCGCCGGCCAGCGCGGGGTGCTGTTGGGCCGCCCACGCGCGCGCGGAAGGATCGGGCGAAGATGCGCGCGGGAATTGCGCGGGATCGATCCCACGCGGGATGACGACGAGCTTCGAGGGATTCGTCCGCGGATAGTGCTGCAGCAGATAGCGGCGCACGGTATCCGACACGCAGATCACGCGTTCGCCCTGCGTCATCACCGCGCTGTAGCGGCTCGGCGAGTTGAGACCGTGCATGGTGGTGATGAAGCGGGGTCGCGATGCGGCAGGCATGCCGCGCACCGCCCACAGCCCGAGCCATGCCGGCAGGCGCGAACGGGCGTGCACGATGTCGGCGCCGGCCTCGGCGACCAGCCGTCGCAACGCGCCGACATGGCGCAATGTCAGCAGCGACTTTCGGCCGATCTCGAGCGTGATGTGTTCCGCGCCGGACGCCTGCAGCGTCGGCACGAGGCGACCGCCGGCCGACACCACGATGGCGCGATGGCCGGCCCGCACCAGCGCATCGGCGATCTCAAGGGTGGAGCGTTCGACACCGCCGGATTCCAGCGCCGGCAGCAGTTGGACGACGGTCAGTCGGCGCATGGTCGGCGGGCCATGCGAGGGGCCGGCATCGTCCGGTCAGTCGGCCAGGACGAAATGCGAACCGCAGTACGGGCACTGCACCTCGCCGCCTGTGGCGTCCTCGATGGGCAGGTACACGCGCGGGTGCGAGTTCCACAGCGCCATCGACGGCAGCGGGCAGCTCAGCGGCAGGTCGGCGCGGCTCACGGTGTAGCGCTTCTCGGCGTTGGCGGGCGCGGTGGCGGTCTGGCTCATGACGGTGCACGGTGTGAAACAGGGGCGGCCAGTCTACCAGCCGCTCCCGGACGCCCCAAGGCGCAGGGCCGGGAACGAAGAACGCCGCCCGGGACAGGGCGGCGTTCTGGAGCGCATCGGCCGGGAAAAGGCCGAGGGACGCGGCTTACTTCTTGGCGTCGGCGGTCGCTTCGGTGGTGATCTTCAGCGTCACGTCGTCGCTGACCATCGGGGCGTACGCGCCCACGCCGAAATCGCTGCGCTTGACGGTGGCAGTGGCGTCGAAGCCGATCGCCGGCACCTTCTTCATCGGGTGCTCACCGACCTTGTTCAGGGTCACGTCGAGCACGACCGGCTTGGTGATGCCCTTGATGGTCAGGTCGCCGGTGACCTTCAGCTTGCCCTCGCCCGCGGCTTCGACCTTGGTGCTCTTGAAGGTGGCGGTGGGGTACTTGGCGGCGTCGAACCACTTGTCACTGGTCAGGTGGTCGTAGAACTGGTCGGCCAGCGCGCTCAGGCCGGTCAGCGGCAGGGTGACCTGCACGCTCGAGGCGGACACCTTGTCGGCGTCGTACACCAGGGTGCCGTCGGCCTGGCCGAAGTTGGCGCTCGGGTTCGAGTAGCCGAAGTGGTTCCAGCTGGCCAACACATTGGTGTGGCCTGGGTCGAGCTTGTAGGTCACCGGTGCAGCGAAGGCGGAACCGGCGAACGCGAACAGGGCGGCAACGAGCAGGGTCTTGCGCATGGGGAATCTCCAGGGGGTGGGGGTCAGAGGATGCGTGCGGCTTCGTCGAAGCCCAGGCGCGGGGAACGCGGGAAAATGCTGGCCGGGTCGCCATGGCCCAGGTTGACCAGGATGTCGGACTTGATCGCCGTGCCGGCGAAGAAGGCCTCGTCGACCTTCGCGGCGTTGAAACCGGTCATCGGGCCGGCGTCCAGGCCCAGCGCGCGTGCGGCGACGATTAGGTAGGCCGCCTGCAGGCTCGCATTGCGCAGCGCAGGCTTGGTGCGGTTCTCGCGCGGACCGTCGAACCAGGCCTTGGCGTCGGTGTGCGGGAACAGGAACGGCAGCTTCTCGTGGAAGTCCTCGTCGCGACCGATGATCACGGTAACCGGCGCCGCCATCGTCTTGGCGTAGTTGCCTTCGTCCAGCGCCGGGCCCAGCTTGGCCTTGGCCTCGGCCGATTTCACGAACACGAAGCGCGCCGGGGTGGTGTTGGCCTGGGTGGGACCGAACTTCAGCAGGTCGTACAACTGCCGCAGCGTCTCGTCGCTGACCTCGCCACCGAAAGCGTTGTAGGTGCGGGCGGTGCGAAACAATTGGTCCAGCGAAGCGGCGTCGAGAGCTTGGGGCATGGGAAACCTGCGGCAGGAAGAAGACGGAGCCCGATGTTCCGGGCCAGCAAATGCGGGGGCAGTGTAGAGTGTCCTGACTATGGCAACATCCAGCCGCCCCGGAACGGATTGTTTTAACCAGTGGAACGAAAACGCCCCGTGACGGCCGATTCGCCCCGCACCTGCACCTTCACCGACGGCCATGCCGGCAACGTGCGCCAGGCGCTGGCGCTGGCGCGCGCACTGGGGCGGGTGGCGGACGAGATCGTGCTGCTGCCCCGAGCGCCCTGGCGCTGGTTCGCGCCGCGAAGGTTGCCGGGTGCATCGCAATCGTTCGGACCGGCATTCCAGACTGCATGGAACACGCCCCCCGCGCTCGCCATCGGTTGCGGCCGGCAGGCGGCGCTGGCGACGCGCTTGCTGCGCGAACGCGGCAGCCGCACCGTCCAGATCCTCGACCCGCGCCTCGACCCGTCGCACTGGGACCTGGTCATCGCGCCGGCCCATGACGGACTTGCCGGACCCAACGTGCTGACCCTGCTCGGCAGCCTCAACCCGGTCGACGATGCCTGGCTATCGGATGCCCGCACGGCGTTTCCGTCCTTCGCCGCCCTGCCCTCGCCGCTGACCGCGCTGCTGATCGGCGGCGACAGCGCGCACTACGCTTTCGATATCGATGCGTTCGCGCGGCTCACCACCACCCTCGACGACGCGATGGGAGCGGGAAGTCTGTTGATCACGGCATCGCGCCGGACGCCCGCCGATGTCGCGCAGGCCCTGCGCGCGCGTTACGCATCGCGTGCGGACACCTTGCTGTGGTGCGATCCGTCCGACGGCCCGAATCCTTATGCAGGCCTGCTGGCCTGCGCCGACCGGATCGTCTGCACGCCAGAGTCGGTCAACATGCTGTCCGAAGCGTGCGCGACGACGGTGCCGGTTTATGTGTTCGAGCCGGCACGCGTCAGCGGACGCCCCCGCCTGTTCCTGGATGCCCTGCTGGAACGCGGACGTATCCGCGCATTGACTGCTGCAATCTCGCCTTTCGATGTCGAGCCGTTACGCGAGACGGCTCGCATTGCCGCCGAGGTACGCGCGCGACTGTCGCTCTGATCCGTTACGCCGTCGCGTCGAAGTCCAACCCGTGCGCGGACGTCGTCCGCATCACCAGCTCACGCGCAGCCGCCAGCGCCGCGTTCTCCACCACCAGGCGCGGACGCCGGTCCAGGGTGCAGGCGAGGCCTTCCGCCACGAAGGTCGCATGCACGGCATCCAGCGCAGCGGCCTGCTCCGGCGACAGCACACCCGCTTCCACCAGTGCGACCAGCAAGCCGGGCGTATCGCGCGGCCGCTGCAGGCCCGGTCGCCGTCCCGCATCGCGCAGCACCAGGTACTGCAGCAGGAATTCGAGATCGACTAGGCCGCCCGCGCCCTGCTTGAGATCGAAGCGCGCGGCATCGCTGCGGTCGAGCTCGGTGCGCATGCGCGCGCGCATCTTCACCACCTCGGCGCGCAACGTATCGGCATCACGCGGATGGGCCAGCGTTTGGCGGCGGACCTCTTCGAAGGCGTCGCGCAGGGACAGGTCGCCGGCCATCGCGCGGGCACGGACCAGCGCCTGGTGTTCCCAGGTCCATGCGCGTTCGCGCTGGTATTCGGTGAAGCTCGCCAGCGACGACACCAGCAAGCCTTTCGCGCCGTCGGGGCGCAGGCGCACGTCGACGTCGTACAACCGTCCTGCCGCCGTGACCGCGCCGAGCAACGCCACGATCTTCTGCGCGAGGCGCGCGTACCAGCGCCCCGCTTCCAGCGGACGCGCGCCATCGGATTCCGCGCCCGCCGGGGCGTCGAACAGGAACACCAGATCGAGGTCCGAACCGAAGCCCAGTTCCTCGCCGCCCAGGCTGCCGTAACCGACCACCGCGAAGCGTCCGTCGGGCACGCGGCCATGCGCGGCCAGCACGTCGCGTGTCGCCACCTGCACCACGACGCGGACCACCTCGTCGGCGAGCCAGGCCAGCTGGCGCACGCTGTCGCGCGCCGCCTGTCGTCCATCCAGCGCGGCCAGCGCCACGCGGAAACTCAACGCCAGGCGTCGTTCGTTCAAGAGGCGTAGACAGGCTTCCGGATCGTCTTCGAGCAATGCCGCTTCGCATTCGGCGCGTAGCTCGGCGCGGTCGGGCATCGGCCCGGCCACGCGCGTGTCCAGCAACTCGTCCAACAACAACGGGTACTGCGCGAGCCGCTCCGCGAGCAGCGCGCTGCGCGCCAGCACATCGACCAGGCGCGCCAGCGCGCTGGGCTGCTCGTCGAGCAGGGCGAGATAGCTGGCACGACGCAGGATCGCCTGCAACAAAGGCAATACGCGGCGCAGCGCGGCATCGGGCTGGCGCGAGCGCACGCAGGCGTCGAGCAGCGATGGCACGACGCGATCGAGCCGTGCGCGGGCAGCATCGGATAGCGCACGCACGCCGCTGGATTGCGCGAACTCACGCAGCGCGTGGTCCGCGCTGCCCGGATCGGCGAACCCCGATGCCGCGAGCGGCGATGCATCTCCTCCTTCCGGCAATGCACGCCAGTACAACGCCAGCGCGCCCGGCTCGGCATCGCGCTGGCGCGGTGCGAGCAGTTCCGCGAACTCTGCCGACACGCGTTCGCGCTGCACATCCAAGTCGGCGCGCAGCGCGTCCCAATCCGGATAATCCAACCCGCGCGCGATGCGGTGGCGGTCCAGCGCCGACTCCGGCAAGGCGTGCGTCTGCGCATCGCGCAGCATCTGCAGGCGATTCTCCAGGCGGCGCAGGAAGCGATAGGCTCCCGCGAGCATCTCGCCTTCCTCTTCCGATACCTGTCGCGTAGCCACCAGTGCGGGCAAGGCCACGCGCAGGCGCCGTTCGCGCAGCGCTGCTTCGCGCCCGCCACGGATGAGCTGCAACGCCTGCACGAGGAATTCGATCTCGCGGATGCCGCCCGGGCCGCGCTTGATGTCGTCGGCCAGTTCGCGGCGCGCGACTTCGGCGGCGATGGCCGCCTTCATCTCGCGCAGGCCATCGAGCGCGGTGTAGTCCAGGTAACGCCGGTAGACGAAGGGGCGCAACGACTCCAGCCACTGCTCCCCTGCCTCGATGTCCCCAGCCACGGCGCGCGCCTTCAACCAAGCGTAGCGCTCCCAATCGCGGCCCTCGCGCTGGAAGTACTGGTCCATGCCGGCGAATGACAACGCCACGCGCCCGGCGTTGCCGAACGGCCGAAGGCGCAGGTCGACGCGATGGCAGAAGCCGTCGGCCGTGGGTTCATCGAGCAGTTTCGCCAGGCGCTGGCCCAGCCGCATGAAATAGTCCTCTGCAGCGAGCGAACGCGCGCCGTCGGAGTCGCCGCCCTGCGGATAGGCGTAGACCAGGTCGATGTCGGAGGAGAAATTCAGCTCGCCGCCGCCCAGTTTGCCCAGGCCGAACACCACCAGTCGCTGCGCACTGCCATCGGCGGCACGCACCACGCCGTGGCGTTGCGCGAATTCGACTTCCAGCGCGTCGAGTGCGGTCTGTAGGCAGACCTCGGCCAAACGCGTGGTGCCCGCCAGCGTGTCGTCCACGGTGTCCAGGCCGTGCACGTCGCGCCACACTAGGCGCGTGGATTCGGCCGTACGGTAGCGGCGCAGCAGTTCGGGCCACTGCGTCGTGTTGTCCGCGAGCAGCGCGGGTACCGGCCATGGCGCAGCGCCGTCATCGTAGAGCAGCGTCGCGAGCAGGTCGGGCTGCCGGCGCAATGTTTCCAGCGCGAAATCGCTGGTGGCGATCACGCGCGATACGCGTTCGACCTTGCCAGGATCGGCCAGCAGCGCATCCGATGAAGTCGACGCGGCGCGCAAGCGCGCCAGGCCGCGTTCGGTCAGTGCATCGCATTCGGCATTGAGGGACAGGGTCGCATCGTTCATGGCGACCGATTGTGGCACGCGGCCAAGGCCGTCGTTATGCGGCCTGCGACAGATCCGGCAGGGCGGTGTCGTGGCGAAGCGCAAGGCCGAACTGGTCCGCCATGTGCTTCAACAGCACTGGCTTCACCTGGTCCATGCCGTTCGGGCCGCCGAGATCGGCCAGCGAAACCACCTGCAGACCCTGATAGCCGCAGGGATTGATGCGGTGGAACGGCTCCAGGTCCATCGCGATGTTGAACGCCAGGCCGTGGAAGGTGCAGCCGCGTCGCACGCGGATGCCCAGCGCGCCGATCTTCGCACCGGCGACATAGACGCCGGGTGCGCCATCCTTGCGCGCGGCTTCGATGTTCCACTCGGCCAGCGTATCGATCATCGCCTGCTCGATCTTGCAGACGTAATCGCGCACGCCCACCTTCAAGCGCTTCAGGTCGAACAGCGGATACGCCACGATCTGGCCGGGGCCGTGGTAGGTCACCTGGCCGCCACGATCGACATGCACCACCGGGATGTCGCCCGGCGCGAGCACGTGCTCGTCCTTGCCGGCCTGGCCCAGGGTGAACACGGGATCGTGCTCGACCAGCCACAGCTCGTCGACGGTGGCGTCGGTGCGCGCGTCGGTGAAACGCTGCATGGCGCGCCACACCGGTTCGTACGGCTGGCGACCGAGCTCGCGGACGATGCAGGGCGCGCTCACAGCGTCCACTTCACTTCCGGATGCTCGCGCAGCGCGTTGTGCGCGGCGTCGTACTGGGCGCGGTCGTCGGCACGGAAGCGGATGCGCACGGACACGTACTTGCCGTTGCTCGAGTGCTTCCAGCTGATGTCCTCGTGCAGGACCTCCACGCCGGCCGATTCCAGCAGGCGCGGCAGCTCGCTTTCCAGCCCGGTGCCGGCGGTGCCCATCGCGCTGAGCTCGAAGGTGCCGGGGAACTGGAAGCCGTGTTCGGGGTTGTCGGATTTGATTTCCATGCGGGAATTATTGGGACGCGGGGCCTGAAAGCCAAGCCGTGGCCCCGGAAACGCGAAGGGCCGCCCTGCGGCGGCCCTCCGGCGGACAGCGGTCGCGGTTCAGCGCGCCAGCTGCACCAGGCTGGACGAGACCCAGCCCTTGTTGCCCAGTTCGTCCTCGACTTCCCACATGACACCCTCCTTGTTGCCGGTGGGGTACAGCATCATGCCGGGGTCGAGGTCGCGCACCGCCTTGCCGGTGCCCTTGGGGTTGGCGAACAGCCGGCCCGGCTTGGTCATTTCCACCGCCTGCTGGGCGTTGGATGCCGAGGCGTTGCCGGACACGCCGCCCAGCTGGGCGACCAGATCGGTGTAGGCCTGCAGGTAGGCCAGCGTGATGACCTGGCCGATCTCGGTGTTGGCGTAGCCGCTGGCGCCGCCGCCGCCCCAATGGCTGCCGGTGAACAGGCTGCCGCCCGCGCCCCAGCCGATGTCGGTCTTCTTGGCGCTGCCTTCTGCCATGGCGACCTGCTCGGACGAACGCACGTCGGTGACGGTCAGCACGACGTCGGCGGTCTTCTTCTTGAAGTCCAGCCCACCGACCACGCGGCCGACGTTGCCGCCCACCAGACCGCCCAGCAGGCCGCTGATGGCGTTGCCGCCGGCGTTGCTGTTCTGCGAGATCAGGTCCGGCACCAGCACGTAGTCCGCGGCGCGGATCTGGCCCTTGCCGATGTTGGAACGGTTGCGCAGCTCGCCGCTGGAGGCCAGCGCGCGCTCGCTCATCGCCGCATCCATGCCCGCGCCGCGGTCGACGAGGGTGAAGCAGCGCGACTTGTTGACGAACACCTTGATCAGCTTGGACGGTGCCGGCAGCTGCTGGCCGCTCCACCAGTTCACGCCGTCCTCGGGCTCGATCACCGAGATCGTGCCCAGCGGCTTGGCGCAGGTCGGGATTTCCGCCATCTGCTGCTTGCGCTGGTCCTGAGCGCTGGCGCGCTGGGCGAATGCGGGCGTCGCGGCTGCCGCCATCAACAGGCAGGCCGTCGCCAGTACCGTGTTTCGTGTTCCCCTGTTCACTCGTGCATCTCCTTGAAAAATGGTGATCCGCGTGGCGCGGGTGATTCCGTGGGCCGGGCGGACGACGCGGGCCGCGTCGCACCTCCCGGACCCGATGATAGGCGATGGTGGCCGTCCTTCCCGATAGGCACGCGAAGAGCGGGATGCGACGGCCATGCGGCGCGCGGCCACATCGGCCCGCGTTCAGGCGCGATAATTCCGCTCTCCTCCTCAGAGTTCGGCCGTGGTCTACCTGCTCATCAGCGTCGCCTGCAGCGTGCTCGTCTCCGTGCTGCTCAAGCTGATGCAGCGCCGCGGGATCGATACCGCGCAGGGCATCACCTGGAATTACCTGGCCGCCTCGCTGCTGTGCTTCGGCCTGCTGGATCCGCCGCTGGCGACCCTCCGCCACGCGGGCACGCCGTGGACCGAGCTGGTACTGCTGGCGCTGCTGCTGCCCGGCATCTTCCTGGCGCTGTCGGCGTCCGTGCGCGCTGCGGGCATCGTGCGCACCGACATCGCACAGCGGATGTCGCTGGTGCTGTCGCTGCTGGCGGCGTTCCTGTGGTTCGGCGAGCAGGCGAATGCGCTCCGCATCGCCGGCCTCGTGCTGGGCGTGGTGGCGATCGCGTGCCTGGTGGCACGGCCGGAACGCGGCACGCGCGGCGACGGATGGCAGGCCTGGGCGCTGCCGCTGCTGGTGCTGGTCGGCTACGCGAGCGTGGATGTACTGCTCAAACGCCTGGCCGCGGCCGGCACCCCGTTCGCCGCGTCGCTCCAGGTGGCCTTCATCGCGGCGTTCGCAGTGATGCTGCTCGTGCAGGGACTGCGCCTGTGGCGTTCGCGGATCGCGCCAACGCGGGCCGCGCTGGGCACGGGCCTGCTGTTGGGCACGCTGAACTTCGCCAACATCCTGTTCTACGTGAAGGCCCACCGCGCGCTACCGGATCATCCGGCGGTGGTGTTCTCGATGATGAACATCGGCGTGGTGGTGCTGGGCACCCTGGTGGGCGTGTTCGGTTTCGGCGAGCGGCTCAACCGGCTGAACCTGCTGGCGATCCCGCTGGCCATCATCGCCATCGGGCTGATCGCCGCCGGCATCCGCTGACGCCAGAAACGAAGAAGCCGGCATGCGCCGGCTTCTCCATCATCATGCGGCGAGACGGATCACTCCGACTCCCACCACATCCAGAACGCATCCCACAGACGCTTGAAGAAGCCGGCCTCTTCGATGGGAGAGATCGCCACCAGCGGCGACTGCGCAACCACCTTGCCGTCCAGCGTGACCTTCACCGTGCCGATGGCCTGGCCCTGCGTGATCGGCGCGACCAGCGTCTTGGGCACGTCCATCGTCGGCTTCAGATCGCCGTAGCGGCCACGCGGCACGCTGACCAGCATCGGCTGGGCGACGCCCAGTTGCACTTCCTTGGTCTGGCCCTTCCACACGCGCTGGCTGGCGATGACCTTGCCGGGCTCGTACAGGCGGTGCGTCTCGTAGAAGCGGAAGCCCCAGTTGAGCAGCGCCAGGCTGTCGTCGGCGCGCTGCTTCTCGGAGGTGGAACCCATCACCACCGCGACGAGGCGCTGGTCGCCACGCTTGGCCGAGCTCATCAGGCAGTAGCCGGCGGCCGAGTGGTGGCCGGTCTTGATGCCGTCGACGCTGGCATCGCGCCACAACAGCAGGTTGCGGTTCGGCTGGGTGATCGTGCCGACCGTGAATTCCTTGATCTTGTTGAAGGCGTACTGCTCGGGATAATCGCGGATGAAGGAGCGGCCCAGCAGCGCGAGGTCGTACGCGGTCGAGTAATGCTCCGGCGCGGACAGGCCGTGCGCGTTGACGAAGTGCGAGCCCTTCATGCCGATCTGCGCGGCGTAGTTGTTCATCAGCGAAGCGAAGGCTTCCTGGCTGCCGGCGGCGTGCTCGGCCAGCGCGATGGCGGCGTCGTTGCCCGACTGCACGGCCATGCCCTTTTCCATGTCCAGCAGCGCAGCGGTCTTGTTGACGGCAAAGCCGCTGTAGCTGCCATCCGTGCCGGCGCCGCCCTCGCGCCAGGCGCGCTCGCTCATCATCACCTGGTCGTCGGGCTTGATCTTGCCGTTCTTCTGCTCGGCCGCCAGCACGTACGAGGTCATGACCTTGGTGATGCTGGCCGGCTCGACGCGTTCGTTGTAGTTCTCGCCCGCCAGCACCTGGCCGGTGATGTAGTCCACGAGCACCCACGCGGTGGCGGTGGGCTTGGGCGGCGGCGGGATCTCGACAGGCGCGGCGGGCGCGGCAGCGACAGGTGCCGGGGTCGGCGCGGGGGTCTGGGCAATAGCCAGGCCCATGGCGGTGGTCGCGAGCGCGGCGAGGACGAAACGGAACTTCATCGGCGGAAAACTCCTGGCAAGGCCGTGGGCCTGACGATTCAAGGCCGATATTGTAGGGACGCCGGCCCGCCCGTGGGTTGGAAGAACGTAAAAAACCAGCGGTTTCCCGCGACTATTCGCGCACCAGTTGCGGACGGCCGAAGCCGAGGCCCGCGATGCGGCCCGCCAAGGCCTCCGCCGTCGCCGCATCCGGCGCACCGACGCGCAACCGCCACAGGGTGCCCCCGTTGCCAGGCACATCGGTCAGCCGCGCGTCGGCGATACCGGCCGCCGCAAGGCGGGCCAGTGCACGATCGGCGTTGTCCCGACTGGAGAAGCTGGCCACCTGCAATTGCAGCGGCGACGTCGTAGCGGGCGCCGAGGCCGGCAGCACGGACGCGGCCGCGGGTGCCGTCACCACCGGTGTGGCCGCGCCACCGGGCTTGCCGGTCGCCACGCGCACGCCGTTGGCCTGCATCCATTGTTCGAACCCCTGCGCGGTCGTGGCCGTGCCCTGGGGCAAGCGGTCGACCAGCGCATCCATCGCCGACGGCGTCGCCGGGGGCGTGGTGGCCATCGGTGCGGATACCGCGGGCGCGTCGGCCAGCGCGCGTCCATCCGGGGCCAGGCCACGCACTTCGACGCGCCCGGTGCCGCGCTGGGTGATGCCCAACTTCACCGCGGCGGCGTAGCTCAGGTCGATCACGCGCCCTTCGTGGAACGGGCCACGATCGTTCACCCGGACAACGACCGACTTGCCGTTGTCCAGGTTGGTGACGCGCGCGAAGCTCGGCAGCGGCAGCGACTTGTGCGCCGCGCTGTAGGCGTACATGTCGTACACCTCCTGGTTCGACGTGCGACGGCCATGAAATTTGTTGCCGTAGTACGACGCGGTGCCCTGCTCCACGTAGTCGTCCACGCGATCGAGCACGCGGTACTGCTTGCCCAGCACCGTGTACGGCGATTTGTTGCCCACGCGCGAGCGCGCCTCGGCGGTGACGACGGGCTCGTGGATGCAGTCCAGGTCGGGCACGTGATCAGGGGTGGTGTCGGCCACGCCCGGCTTGTACAAGCCGCCGGCCTTGTAATCACCGCGCGTGGACAGGTCTTCCTGCGCGGGCGCGTAGCGCGAACAATCCTTGCCCGCCGTCGGGCGCGAGGGCGACGAAGGCGATGTCGTCGCGCCACCGGACAACGGCGGTGGCGGGGCCTTCTTCGGTGCCGTGCTGCACGCGGCCAGGGCGACGACGACCATCGGCAGCGCGAGCCACTTCATGCCGGCGGAATCTCGCGGCCGGCGATGGCCTGCGACAGCTGGTACACCGCCATCGCGTACATCTTGGAGTTGTTGTAGCGGGTGATCGCGTAGTAGTTCTGGAAGCCCAGCCAGTACTGCTTGCCGTCGGCGCCGTCCAGCTGCACCAGCGTGGCGGTCGCGTCGGGCGCGACGGCGTCGAGCGGGCGGTAGCCCTTCTCGGCCAGCTGCGCGAGTGTGTAATCGGGCGTCCAGGTCTCCGGGTTGAATTCCGGATAGCCGTCCTGCAATTGCGCACGCGCCACCACCGCGCCGCCCGGCACCCAACCGCCGCGCTCGCCACCCTTCTTGCGGAAGTAGTTGGCGATCGAGGCAAAGATGTCCGGATACGTGGTGAACAGATCGCGGCGGCCGTCGCCGTTGCCGTCCACCCCGAACTCGCGGTAGCTCGACGGCATGAACTGGCCCAGGCCCATCGCGCCGGCGTAACTGCCGGTCAGGGTGGCGATATCGAGCTTCTCTTCGCGTCCCAGCGCGAACAGCTGCGCCAGTTCGTCGCGGAAGAACTGTTCGCGGCGGTACTCGTAGGCTACGCGTTCGGGATTGCCGCTGCGCGGGTAGCGGAAGGCCAGCGTGTACAGGGCGTCCAGCACCTTGTGCCGGCCGGTGAAACCGCCGTAGTTGGTCTCCACGCCGATGATCGACACGATCACTTCGGGCGGCACGCCGTACTGCTGCTCGACGCGCGCGAGTTCGTCGCGGTGCTGCGCCATGAACGCACGGCCGCCGTCGATGCGCGTCTGCGTGAGGAAGCCCACGCGGTACTCGCTCCAGGGCTTCACGCGCTCGGCGGGGCGCGACATCGCCGCGACCACACTGTCGAGGAACTGCGCCTTGGCCAGCGTCGCCTCGATGTCGGCCGGCGCGATGCCGTATTTCGTCGCGGTGTCGCGCACGAATTGCGCACGCGCCGTGGGAAAGTCGACCGGCGCGAGCGCCTCTGGCGGCACGTCGGCCACGCGCTCCACCGAGGTTTCGGCGGGCGTCGTCGTCGCAGCGGGAGGAGTCGCCGAGGAACCCGGCGGCGGCGGTTGCGGTGTGGCGCAGGACGCAAGGGCCAGCACCAGAAGACAGGGAAGTACGCGTCGCATCATCGGCGCGAGGGTAGCACGCGATTTTCCGTGCAGGGTGAACAGAGCACTGCGCGGCGTAGCCTCAATAGCCGTGCACCGGCCGGTGCGCGCGCACCGCCATCACCAGGCCCAGGCCGGCGAGCAACGACACGGCCGACGTGCCGCCATAACTCAACAACGGCATCGGCACGCCGACCACCGGCAGCAGGCCGGACACCATGCCGCCGTTGACGATCACGTAGACGAACAAGGCCATGCCCAGCGTGCCGGCGATGAGTCGTGAATAGGTGTCGCGCGCATCCATCGCGATCCACAAGCAGCGGCCGACGACGAACAGGTACAGCAGCAGCACCACGGCCACACCCATCCAGCCGAACTCCTCCGACAACACAGAGAAGATGAAATCGGTGGTGTGCTCGGGCAGGTAATCCAGGTGCGACTGCGAGCCTTGGCCCCAGCCCTTGCCGGTCCAGCCCCCGCCGCCGATGGCGATCTTCGATTGCAGGATGTTCCAGCCGGCGCCCAGCGGATCGTTCTCCGGATCGCGGAAGGTCAGGATGCGGTTCTGCTGGTATTCGCGCAGGAACGAGAACCACGAGATCGGCGCGAACATCACCAGACCCACGGTCGTGCCACCGAGCACGCCGGCGGTGATGAACCACCACCACGACAGGCCGGCCAGGTACAGGCCGAACACACCGCTGGCCGCCACCAGCATCGCGGTACCGAAATCCGGCTGCAGCAGGATCAGGCCGGTCGGCAGGCCGATCAACAGCGCCGACACGATCGTGGTGCGCCAGCCCGGCGGCAGCGGCTCGCGGTGCAGGTACCAGGCCAGCATCATCGGCAACGCGATCTTCAGCAGTTCCGAGGGCTGCAGGTAGAAGAACTTCAGGTCGATCCAGTGCGCGCCGTGCTTGCCGGTGCCGATGAACAGCACCAGCACCAGCGGCACGAGCGCGACCGCAAACACGCCGGGCGTCCACGCACGCAGCCGCACCGGCGTCACCCGCGACAGCGCCCACATCGCCGCCAGGCCCACGCCGAAGCGCACGCCCTGCGCGAGCACCAGGCGCGAACCGAGCGCTTCGCCCCCCGCGCTGTACAGCACGGCCAGGCCGACCGCCATCAGCGCCAGCAATGCGCCCAGCAGCGGCCAGTCCAGGGTACGCAGCAGGTAGCGCAGGGCGTCCAGCGCCCAGCGCAGCAGGTCGCTCATCGCCGCTCTCCCTGCGGTGCGGGGGATGGCGTCGCCGACGGCGGCGCGGCGGTCGGCGCCGCGGCGGGTGCGGCCGGCGGCGCGACGGTCGCGTCGGGCGTCATGGGCACGCCTGCCGGGTCCACCTTCTCGGGCATCTGGCCGAGCAGGTAGGCGTCGAAGATCTTGCGCGCCATGGGGCCCGCGGTGCTGCCGCCGTAACCGCCGCCTTCCACCGCGATCGCGATCGCGATCGTCGGGTTGTCCGCGGGCGCGAAGCCGACGAACAACGAACGGTGGCGCAAGTGCATCGGCAGGCTGCGCGGATCGACTGCCGCAGTACCGCGACGGCTGATCACCTGCGCAGTGCCGGTCTTGCCCGCCATCAGGTAGGACGCGCCCTGGGCCACGCGCCAGCCGGTACCGCCGGGCTGCATGGTGTCCTGCATGCCCAGGCGCACGACGGCGACGTTGGCCGGATTCGGGCTGATCGGCACGGCCGCCGGCTGCGGCATCGATTCCCACGGACGATCGAACCCGATCCGCGATTGCGCCACCAGGTGCGGTCGGCGCAGTTCGCCGCTGGCGATGCCGGCCGTCGCGCGCACGAGTTGCAGCGGGGTGACCTTCCAGTCGCCCTGGCCGATGGCCACGTTGACGGTATCGCCGGGATACCAGCGCTCCTTGCGCGCCTTCAACTTCGCCTGCGGCGAGGGCAGGATGCCGCCGATCTCGCCGCGCAGGTCGATGCCCGTGGGCTCGCCGAAGCCGTAGTACGCCATGTACTCGTCGAACTGCTGGATGCCCAGGTCCAGCGCGAGCCGGTAGTAGTAGGTATTGACCGATTGCGAGATCGACTTGCGCAGGTTGGTCACGCCGTGGCCGCGCCGGCTGGCATCGCCCCAGCCGCGACTCGTACCCGGCAGATAGAACATGCCGGTCGACACCACGGTGTCCTCCGGCTTGCGCTTGCCGCTGTCCAGTCCTGCCAGCGCGATCAACGGCTTCAGTGTCGAACCCGGCGCCACGCCGCCCAGCACGAGGCGGTTGAACTGCGGCCGCGACGGATTGTCGTTGAGCAGCTTGAAGTCCTTGCTGGAGATGCCGTTGACGAACAGGTTCGGGTCGTAGCTCGGCAGGCTCACCATCGCCAGCACCTCGCCGGTACGCGGATCGACCGCGATCGCCGAACCCTCCAGCTCGCCGAACGAATCCACGATGGCTTGCTGCAGCTTCGCGTCCACGCTCAGGCGCAGGTCGGTGCCGGCCTGCGCGGGGACGCGCCCGACCACGCGCAGCGCGCGGCCTTCGACGTTCGTCTCGACTTTCTCGTAGCCGATGCGTCCGCGCAGCTGCTCGTCGTAATAGCGCTCGAGCCCGGTCTTGCCGATGTGGGTCAGCGCACTGTTGATCTCGCCGAGTTGCTCGAGATCCTTCTCATCGACACGGCCGACATAGCCGACGATGTGCGCGAACAATTCGCCATAGGGATAACGTCGCGTCAGGTAGGGCACCAGCTCCACGCCGGGATAGCGCCAGCGGTCCACCGCGAAGCGCGCCATCTCCTCCTCGGAGACGCGCAGCTTCAGCGTGATCGGCCGAAAACCGCGCGACGCCTTGCGCGTGGCTTCGAACCGTTCGATGTCCTCGGGGGAAAGCTCGATGATCCTGCCGAGTTCGGCCACGAGCTTGGCCGGCTCCTTGACCTTGTCCGGCGTGATGTCCAGTCGGAAGGCGGGGACGTTTTCCGCCAGCAACAGGCCATTGCGGTCGTAGATCGTGCCGCGGCCAGGCACGACGGGGCGCGGCCGGATGCGGTTGGCTTCCGAGCGCGTGGCGTATTCGTCGTGGTCCAGCACCTGCAGCTTGAAGTACCAGGCCGCCAGCGCGACGAGGCACGCGCCGACCACGGCGAAGCCGATCACTGCGCGGCGGCGGAACTGGTCAGCCTCGGCATGCGGATTCTTGCTGCGCCGGCGCAGGCCCGCCATCGCTCAGCCCCGCTTGCGGCGGCCGAGCCGCAGCGCATCCATCAGCACGAACAGCGGCGGCCAGAACAGCATGCCCACCGCGGGTGCCCACCAGTACGTCCATGGCAGGGTGGGTTCGCCGAGCGCCAGATGCACTACCGTGGTCACGATGCGGTCGTTGAGCAGCAGGCCACCGATGGCCAGCGCCTGCTGTGAGACCGGGAAGAAACGCAGCCGCGCACGGAAGCGCTGCAGGATGAAGGCCATGATCAGCAGGCGCAGCGCCTGTTCACCCAGCAGCGTGCCGAACATCAGGTCGGCGATGAGTCCGATGATGACGGCGAAGCCCAGGCCCGCGCTGTCCGGCGCCTCGATGACCCAATAAGCGAGCACCAGCGCGAGCCAGTACGGACGCAGCGGCTGCAGCAGGTCCGGCAGCGGCAACAGGCCCAACAACAAGGCCACGATGATGCTCAGCGGCATCAGCCAGCCGGTACGTGCGCGGCTCATCGCTGCGGCTCCTGCGGTGGCGTGGCCGCAGGTGGCGTGCCGCCGGGCCCGGACTGCGCACCCTGCGCAGGGACGGAAGGTGAAGCGGCTGGCGCACTCGCAGGCGCTGGAGCCTGCGGCTGTGCGGGCGTGGACGACGCAGCCGCAGGCACCTCGGCTCCCGCACCCTGTGTCGTGGGGGCGGCTTCGGGCAGGAACCTCGTCGGATCAGCCGGCGGAAGCGGCTGAGGTGGCGCCGATTTCAGCAGCAGGACGTCGCGACCGCGGTCCAGGCGCGCAGCCGGGGTCACGTCGCCCACGAGGAAGGCATGGCTGTCGTCCGGCCGCAGCGCGGCGACGGTGCCGACCGGGAAACCGGCAGGAAACCGCCCGCCAAGGCCCGACGTTACCAGCACGTCCCCAACCTCCACGCCGCTGTTCAGCGGTACGTCGGCCAGTTCCAGCAGATCGCTGCGGCCGCGCCCGTAGACGATCAGGCGCACACCGTTGCGCGCGACGACGACCGGCACGGCGTGATCCGGGTCGGTCAGCAGCAACACCGTGGCATGCGCCGGCGTGGTGTCGATGATCTGGCCCATCAGGCCACCGGCATCGATCACCGCTTGGCCCAGGGTCGCGCCGTCGCGGCTGCCCGCATCCAGCACCAGGCGCTGCCGACCGGGCGCGAGGTCGATGTCGAGCACGGGCGCGAGCTGGACATCCAGGCCGCGCGAGGTCTTCACGCCGAGCAGTGCGCGCAGTTGCGCGTTGTCCGCGGCCGCGGTCTGCAGGCGGGCCAGGCGTGCATTGGCCACCAGCATGTCGTTGCGCAGGCGCCGGTTTTCTTCGATCAGGCCGGTGCGGGTGGCGGCATCGTCCTGCACACGCGTGGTGACGCGGCCCGGCAGGCCGGCCAGCCACCACAACGGCTGGGTGACCACGTTGGCCTGCGCGCGTACCTGCGCCAGCCAGCCGCCACGATGGTCGAGCACGACCAGGGCGATCGTCAGTGCGAGATACGCGAGCAGCCGCAGCGTGCTGGCGACTTCACCGGGGCGTGATGCGACGGGAGGACCGGCGTAGGAAGGCACTGGGGGGCCGTCAGGAGGAAGGTCGGCGGCAACGCCGCCCGCAAGGAACAAGGGTAACGCGCAGATCGTAAGGAAGGCGCAGGCCGGCCGGTTCCGCTTCGCCTGCGACGCGCATCCGCGTCCCCCTCCCCTGTACCGCCCGCGGTGCGGGCGGCCTTACCGCTGTGCCGTTCACTCCGGCGCGAAGAACTCGTTGCCGTGCATATCGACCAGCTCCAGCGCGCGGCCGCCACCACGGGCCACGCAGGTCAGCGGATCGTCGGCGACCTGCACGTGCAGGCCGGTCTCCTCGCTGATCAGCCGGTCCAGGTCGCGCAGCAGCGCGCCGCCGCCGGTCAGCACGATGCCGCGCTCGGCTACGTCGGCGCACAGCTCGGGCGGGGTCTGCTCCAGCGCCAGCTTGACCGCGCTGACGATGCCGGACAGCGGCTCATGCAGCGCCTCCAGCACTTCGTTGGAGTTGATCTTGATCATCTTCGGCACGCCCTCGGCGAGGTTACGGCCAGAGATCTCCATCTCCTGCACTTCGGCCTGCGGGTAGGCGCAGCCGATTTCGAGCTTGATGCGCTCGGCCGTGGCCTCGCCGATCAGCATGCCGTGGTTGCGGCGCACGTAGTTGGTGATGAACTCGTCGAAGCGATCGCCGCCGATGCGGACCGACTGCGAGTAGACGATGCCGTTCAGCGAGATGACGGCCACTTCGGTGGTGCCGCCGCCGATGTCGATCACCATCGAGCCGCGCGCCTCGGTGACCGGCATGCCGGCGCCGATCGCGGCCGCCATCGGCTCCTCGATCAGGTAGACGTCGCGCGCACCGGCCTCTTCTGCCGATTCCTTGATGGCGCGACGCTCCACCTGGGTGGAGCCGGCCGGCACGCAGACCAGCACGCGCGGGCTCGGACGCAGGAAGCGCGACTTGTGCACCTTCTTGATGAAGTACTTCAGCATCGCCTCGGTGTAGGTGAAGTCGGCGATCACGCCGTCCTTCATCGGGCGGATGGTGGTGATGTGGCCCGGGGTACGGCCCAGCATCTGCTTGGCCTCGGCGCCGACCGCCGCGACCGAGCGCGAGCCGCCGATGGCGCGGTCCTGGCGTACCGCCACGACCGAGGGTTCGTTGAGGACGATGCCCTGCCCGCGCACGTAGATCAGGGTGTTGGCCGTGCCCAGGTCGATGGACAGGTCATTGGAGAACATGCCGCGGAGCTTCTTGAACATCGGGGGACGGGTTCCTGCTGGGGGCTGGAAAATCGCGCGAGGCTGGCGATTTTTTGGGCAAAAACGAAGTCGGCTAGCCTAACAATCCGGCATGGAGCGGGCAAGGAAAAATCTCGTGAATCCGCGGGGAAAACCCGATACGCCGGCATCGCGCCGCGGCTCCTCCAGCGTCGCCGGTGCGCGCGACGTCCCCAGCCAAGACTGGTCGCCGCCGGTCCCAGCCGGTAACCTTCGCACCGGCGCGCCGGGAATGGGGCGCACGTCCCGCTTTTTCCGGGCGGCCCGGGACGGCCGCACCCTCTCCAGCCGAGTTCGCCGATGTCCGCATTGATCTGTGGTTCCCTTGCCTACGACACCATCATGGTGTTCCCGGACCAGTTCAAGAACCACATCCTGCCGGACAAGGTGCACATCCTGAACGTGTCGTTCCTGGTGCCGCGCATGCGCCGCGAGTTCGGCGGCTGCGCCGGCAACATCGCCTACAACCTGAAGCTGCTGGGCGGCGACCCGATCCCGATGGCCACGGTGGGCCAGGACTTCGGCCCCTACCGCGAGCATTTCGTCGAGCAAGGCATCAACCTGTCCCAGGT
Organism: Pseudoxanthomonas sp. YR558; assembly: GCF_900116385.1. Lineage (NCBI taxonomy): Bacteria > Pseudomonadati > Pseudomonadota > Gammaproteobacteria > Lysobacterales > Lysobacteraceae > Pseudoxanthomonas > Pseudoxanthomonas sp. YR558. Next base: position 1,722,205 of record NZ_FPCI01000001.1, read on the forward strand.
GAAGGTGATCGATGAGCTGTTCACCCCGCAGGCCTTCATCACCACCGACCACGACAACAATCAGATCACCGCGTTCCACCCGGGCGCGATGATGCGCAGCTACGAGAACCACGTGAAGAACGTGCCCGGCGTGACCTTCGGCATCGTCAGCCCCGACGGGCGCGAGGGCATGCTGCAGAACGCGGCGGAATTCGCCGACGCCGGCATCCCCTTCATCTTCGATCCCGGCCAGGCCATGCCGCTGTTCAACGGCGAGGAACTGCGCCAGTTCATCGAGCTGACCGACTACGTGACGGTCAATGATTACGAGTCCAACCTGCTGCAGGAACGCACCGGCTGGAGCGAGGCCGACATCGTCAAGCGCGTGAAGGCCTACATCACCACGCGCGGCCCGCACGGCTCGCTGATCCACACGCCCGAGAAGACCTACGACATCCCGCCGGCGCACGAACGCCGCGTGACCGACCCCACCGGCTGCGGCGACGCCTTCCGCGCCGGCCTGATCTACGGCATTGAGAAGGGCTACGACTGGCTGACCATCGGCCGCATGGGCAACCTGATGGGCGCGCTGAAGGTCGAACACCCGGGCACGCAGAACCAGCGCTTCGACTTCGACGAGTTCAATGAGCAGTTCAAGCAGCAGTTCGGCTACGCGCTGTAACACCAGCCGTCCGAGCACTTTCCCGACCGCCATAACCATGGCGTAAGGTAGCCCCGGGGCCGTCGAGCATGTCGCGTCCCCTCGCAGTCGGTCATCGGGCAGGGGCAACATGGTCGTGCAGGTTCGGCATTCCACTCCACGGGACCCCGCGACCCACGAATCGCCGTTCGCGACGTTTCGCCGGCTGGCCCTGCAGGCCCTGTTGGTGGCTTGCATGGTCTTTGCCGCGAGCGGTCTCGGCATCCTGACCCGCCCGGAACACCAGCTGGCCTCGTTCTGGCCTACTAACGCGCTGCTGTTGGGCCTGTTCGCCCGCAAACCCCGGCTGGCTTCGCCCGCTGGCTGGGCCGCTGCTGCCCTGGGCTACGTGGCGGTAGACCTGCTGACCGGGACCTCGCTGCCCACTACGCTGCGGTTGACGATGGCGAACCTGGCCGGCGTGCTGGCCGGCTACCTGCTCTTCCGCCATGTGCGACACGAAGACCGGCGCTTGCAGCACCCACTGTCGATGCTGTGGGTGCTGGCCGTCTCGGCCGTGGCGGCGCTCGGGGCCGCGCTGGCCGGCAGCCTGAGTTCGCACGCGATGATGCGCATGGGCTTCCTGACCGCGAGCGGCTTCTGGTTCTCCGCCGAGCTGGTCAGCTACGTGGCCATCCTGCCCGTCGTGCTGCTGGCACCGACCCCCACCGGCTTCATGCGAACGCTGCGCGGGCAAGCGGGCCGTGTGCGGCAGCGGCCTGCCTTGGTGCTACCGGTGGTGGCGTTGGCGCTGGCGATCCTGCTCGGCGTGGCCATCGGCGGCCCCGGTGCTATCGCCTTCCCGGTCCCGGCGCTGCTGTGGTGTGCGCTGGCCTATCGGCTGTTCACCACCGCCCTGATCACCCTGCTGCTGTGCATGTGGACGTTGATCGCCATCGCCACCGGCATCATCGATCTGCAACTCCTGGAAAGCAGCGTGCAACCGGTGATTTCCCTGCGGATGGGCATGGCCCTGCTCGCGGTGGCTCCGTTGACGGTCGCCAGCGTCAACGCCGCCCGCAACCATCTGCTCGCCACGTTGAACCATGCCGCGGACCACGACGCACTGACGGGCGTGCTCAACCGCAGCGCCTTCCTCCGTCGGGGCCGGCGGCAGCTCGACCAGTCCCGCGAGGACGGGGTGCCCGTTGCCGCGATGATGCTGGACCTGGATCACTTCAAGTCCGTCAACGACCGCCACGGCCATGCCGCCGGCGATGCGGTGCTGGCGGCGTTCGCGCAGCGCGTTCGCACTCACCTGCGCGAGGACGGCCTGTTCGGGCGCTTCGGCGGCGAGGAATTCGCGGTGCTGCTGCCGGGCGTGCAGGCCGATGCCGCGCTCGCCGTCGGCGAACGCCTGCGCCACATCGCCAGCGAACCGGTGATCCTCGACGACGGACGCGCGTTGGACGTGACCGTCAGCGTCGGCGTCGCGACCTCGTTGGGCAACCGTCTGGAACGCCTCGAGGACCTGCTGCACCAGGCCGACAACGCGCTCTATCGCGCAAAGGCGATGGGGCGGAACAGGGTCATCGCCGCGCCGTGAGGCGCTGCGCGGCGTTGCTTAATCCCACCCGGGCATCTGGCTGCCATCAAGCCCGCCCACTTCGAACACCGCCTTACGCAGGCTGCCATCCTTCACCGGGAACTCGATCTCCAGCACTTTCGTCTTGCGGGCCAGGCGCCACAGCGCCTTGTTGTCGTCGATGAACATCGCCGTGGCTTCGTCGGTATCGGGCCGGTTGGCCGACATCTTTCGCGCCGCTGCGCCGTCGGCGACCACGCTGACGCTGCAGCGGCTGTAGCACGCCTTGGCGAAATCGCTGGCCTGCAACACCAGGTAGCTGCTGCGCTTCCACTTCGGATGGTCGCGGAACACCAGCTGCACCGGCTTGGCGCCGCTGCCATCGACGTCGACCGGCTCTTTGCTGAGGAGGGCCGCCGAACGCTGCGTGCCACCCTCCGCGGACACCTGCGAGTAGTCCCACAGCGATTCCATCCGCCGTTGCTCGCGTGCCCCCTCGGCCTTGGCCTTGACCTCCTCCAGGCCGGGCGCGATGCGCTTGGCCGCCGCGCTGTCCGGGTACTGGTCGAGCAACGCCACGCCATGGATGCGCGCCATGTCCCAATCGCGCGAAGCCAGTGCGCTGTCGTACTTCTTCGCCACTTCGTCGGCCTGCTGTTCCTGCGCCGCCGCCTGCACCGCGGCGGCCGCGGCGCGCTCGGCCTCGCGGTCGCCGCAAGCCGCCATCGCGACGGTGCACGCGACCAGCAGCAGACCCTTCCACACATGCTTGTTCATCTTGCCGTTCCTCGTTGGATCAACAGGGCGATGGAGGCCGCCACGTCATCGGGTCTTTCCATGATGGACATATGGCCGCAACCATTGAGTGAAACCTGCATGGCCTGCGGCATCTTCGCGGCATACAGCGCCATCGCGCTGATGTCGATCACCTTGTCCTGCCGGCACCAGAGCAGCAGCGCCGGCTGCCGGATCGCAGCCGCTGCCTCGCCGGGTAGGAAGCGCTCGCTGCTGCGCCCGATGCGATCCAGTACCTGCTGCTCGAACGGTGCCTGTGCGATGCGCCAGTCGATCACCGCGCGCGAGACAGGCCATGGCAGCGGGGGCTGCGAGGCGCGATCGTTGAACACCGTGTCCAGGTAACGCTGCAGGGAGGCTTCGTCACTCACGGCGAACGGGTTGCCGCCGGCCAGCACCTCTTCGCCGAATCGGTTGTCGCGGAAGCGCACGCCGGCGGCATCGATCAGCGCGACGCGCGCGACCAGGTCGGGATGGTCCGCCGCCACCAGCGCGACGATGCCGCCGCCCATCGAATGCCCCACCAGCACGATGGGGCTGCCGTCGCGCCGGATGCCCTTCAGGAACTGCGCCAATCGATCGGCCTGGGCCAGGAACCCGTAGTCGGCCCCTGCGATGCGCTGGCTTTCGCCCCAGCCGGGAAGATCCGGAATCACCAGGCGGTAGTGCCCACCCAGGCGCTCCGCCAGCGGGTACCAGTTTTCCTTGCTGCCGGTGAAGCCATGCACCAGCACGACGGTGGGGGCGCCCGGCTCTGCTGCCTCGCGCGTGTCGTAGGCCCAGCGATGGTCGCCCACGCGCACGCGCGCCTCCGACAGGCCGATCCACCATCCTTGCAACGCCATCGCGGCGCGCAACGGCGCCATCGGGTCGCGCCATATCCAGACCGCGACGCCGCAAACGAGAACGGCCGCCACGAGGGCGACCGTCCTTGCACGGGTCGAACGGACCGGCATGCCTTACTTGCCTGCCGAGGCCTTCGCCAGCACGGCCTCGACCGAGCCGGTCGTGATCGGGTGGTAGCCCGGCTTGGCGCGCGCGAAGGTGTCCTGCGCGAAGGCCAGGCCATCGGGCGTCTTCACCAGTTCCTCGTAGATCGGCATGATCAGCTTGCGGCGACCGACGCGCTCGATGAACTTCGCGATCTCCGGGCGCGCATCCACGTAGCCGCTGCGGATCGTCAGCGGGTACCAGCGCATGGCGATCTCACCGTTGGCGGTGCCGGTGAAGTGGTAGGCATCATCCAGCTGCTTGACCTGTTCGACGGTCAGCTTGTCGCCCATGCCTTCGATGAAATGCACCCACTGCTGGGTGATCCAGGTATTGGTGACCTGCGGGTTGGGCAGCTGGCCGCTGCCCTGCCAGGCAATGCGCGCGGTGTCGGTGTTGGAGAAACCGCGGGATTGCACCTGGGGCGCACCAGCCGGGATGCCCGGCGCGTAGATCCATTCCTGGATCTCGGCGTCGCTGACCAGGTTGGGGTGCTTGTCGAACAGGTTCTTCTTCGCGTACGCCAGGAACTGCTCCGTGGTGATGCTCTGGAAGGCGAAGTGATCGAAGTAGCCGCGCAGGAAGGCGTCGAACTCCTGGCGACCGAAGCGTTCCTCCAGCATCTGCAGGAACCACGCGCCCTTGTCGTAGGACACGGCGCTCAACGCGTCGTCAGCATCCAGCTTCGTGCCGGGCTTCACCGCCAGCGCCTGGGTGGCCTCCGGCATGGTGACGATTTCCTTCCTCAGGCCATTGCGCGCGATCGCGTACTCCATGCTCGACTGTTCTTTGCCGTACAGGGATTCGACGATGCGGTTCTCGACGTAGCTGGTGAAGCCTTCGTTGAGCCAGCCATGCTTGGCGCTGGAGAACGTCACCAGGTTGCCCGACCAGCTGTGCGCCAGCTCATGCGCAATCAACGAGACCAGCGTCTTGTCGCCGACGATCACGGTAGGCGTGATGAAGCTCAGACGCGGGTTCTCCATGCCGCCGTACGGGAACGACGGCGGCAGCACCAGCATGTCGTAGCGGTCCCAGCGATAGGGACCGTACAGCCGCTCGGTGGTGGCGATCATCTTCTCGGTGTCTTCGAACTCCTTCGTGGCCTTGTCGACCATCGCCGGTTCGGCCCAGACGCCGCTGCGCGCGGAGATCGGCTTGAAGACCAGGTCGCCGGCGGCGATCGCCATCAGATACGACGGGATCTTCTGCGGCATCTTGAAGGTGTAGTCGCCATCGCGCGCGGCAGCCGGATCGTTGTCGGCGCTCATCAGCACCATCACGTCCGGGCGCGAGGTCACGTGCGCGCTATAGGTGTAGCGAACCTGCGGCGTGTCCTGCAGGGGCACCCAGCTGCGCGCATGGATCTGCTGCGACTGGCTGAACATGAAGGGCAGCTGCTTGCCTTCGGTCATCTCCGGCGTGAGCCACTGCAGGCCCGAGGCCTCCGGGGAGCTCGTATAGGTGACCTTGACCTTGGCGTTGCGCGCGGGGGTCTCGATGGTCAGCTTGCTGCCCAGCACCGGGTCCTTGGCGGCCAGCGCGTACTGCAGCGGGGCCCAGGCATTGTTTGCTTCGCCCTCGACCTTCGCGATGGTCAGGTCGCGCGTGTCCAGCACCAGCTGGGTGGCGGTCTTGTCCTTCCAGTCCAGCGTATAGGTGGCGGTGCCGCCGATGGTCTTGGCGTCGAAATCGACCGCAATGTCCAGTGCCAGGTCGGCGATGGCGACCTTCTGGGGCTCAGCGTAGGAGTGCTCGTCGTGGTCGGCGACCTGGGCGACGGCGGGTTTCTTGGGCGTGGCCACGGGGGTGGACTCGGGTTCCTTGGAGCACCCGGCCGCCAGCACGGCGGCGCAGGACAACAGCAAAGCCAGTGAACGCATCAGGGGACTTCCAGCGATCGGGGGAAGCCCCCAGTTTACCGCGCCATGCGGCGGCCAGCCCCTACGACCCCTGACCGGTACCCGTCAGACCTTGTAACCGGTGTGGATGGCGACGATGCCGGCAGACAGGTTGCGGAAGCTGGTCCGGGCGAAGCCGGCGCCGTCCATCATTCCCTGCAACGCCGCCTGGGGCGGGTGCTGGCGGATGCTCTCGGCCAGGTACTGATAGCTGCCGGCATCCTGCGCGAACAGCTGCCCCAGCTTCGGCAGCACCTTGAACGAATGGAAGTCGTACACCGGCTTGAACCAGTCCACGGTCACTTCCGAGAACTCCAGCACGCGCGCCTGGCCGCCCACCTTGAGCACGCGGTGCATCTCGCGCAGCGCGGCGTCCTTGTCGGTGACGTTGCGCAGGCCGAACGCGATGGTGACCAGATCGAAGCTGGCGTCCGGGAACGGCAGCGCCTCGGCGTTGCACTGCACGTACTCCAGGCCCTGCACCAAGCCGCGATCGGTCATGCGGTCACGGCCCACCGAGAGCATGCCGGCATTGATGTCGCCCAGCACGATCTGCCCGACATCGCCCACGCGATCCTTCAGCAAGGCGGCGATGTCGCCGGTGCCGCCAGCAAGGTCGAGCACGCGGTCGCCGCGCTTGACCTGGCAAGTGCCGACGAAATAGCGCTTCCAGACCCGATGGATGCCGAGGCTCATCAGGTCGTTCATCAGGTCGTACTTGCCGGCGACCGACGTGAACACCTCGCCGACCAGCTTCTGCTTGTCTCGGGCGGCGACGTCACGGAAGCCGAAATGGGTGGTGCCGCGCTCGTAGGGGGATTCGCTCATGCCCCGATTATCGCACTACGGCCGGGCCGCGTGGCCCCGCCCACTCAACGCTCCAGCAATGCGCAGAGCATCGGGTGCCGCAGCAGCGCAGGCAACGCATCGCAGCGCCCGCGGGCCGTCGCGGCGCGCGCCGTTGCGACAGGCGGCGACGGCGTTCCCGTGTTCACGGGCGGCTGCGACGAAGCGGTCTGCGTGGCGGGCTTCACCAGCGCCGGGGCCGGCGAGCTCATCGACCTTGGGCGCGGGCCGACGCGAATCCGGAAACCGTCCGCCGTGGCTGCCACGACCTCGATCCAATGCCGCTCGTCCGGGGTGTTCCAGCGCTCGCCGACCTGCAACATGGAGCCTTCGTTGTTGGATACGTCGGCTGCGGGGGTGTCGGTATCGATGCTGTAGGCGATGCCGTAATCCTCCAGCTTGTGGATGATCACCGCGTCACCCGCCAGCCTCGACTCGTACGTGCCCGTGCGGCGACGCGCCTCCAGCGTGTAGATCACCGTCTTGTACGGATCCGGTTGCGCCGGCGTCGCCAGGACGACCAACTGCGTGTTGGTCGAACCTTGCAGACTGCCGGCATCCAGCACGAACTCCTGCGTCTCACCGTTGTCGGACGCGATGACGCGCTTGCGCGTGGCGGGCAACCAGCCCAGTCGTTCACGCTGGTACATGTTGACGTGCTTGGGCAGCGTGCCGAACGTGGCGTCGCTGGTGGCGTTGCGCCAGGCATCGCTCATCAGATCCCACGGATTGTCGTAGGTATCGGCGTCGCCGTCCGAGTTGTTGGAGTGCGGCAGGCCGTAGCCATGGCCCATCTCATGGGCGAGCGGCGCGAGGTTGGCGAACGACCAGGGTGGGCTCCACGTCACGCGTGTGCAGGTGTAGGCCCCGTCGAGCGTTGCGCAGGCACCGCCGCCCCAAGCGTTGCCATCCAGTTCGCCGTTGAACATCAGGTTCACGCCCTGCGCGCCGCGGAAATCGACGTCGACGTCCGCCGCTGCGGCACAGTCGGCGAAGAGCTGCGACAGTTGTGCCTTCTGCTTGCCGTTGACCAGCGCCAGGTAGGCCTCGCGCGGTTGCGGCAGCGTGTACCAGCCGTGCGCGGAACTGCCGGCCAGGTCGATCTGTCCGTACGACACTTCCGACCAGTAATGGCCGAGTTGGCCCGGCGCATCGCCGTACTGGGACTGGAAGAACTCGCGCGGCTTCTGCTCGGCGGCGATGTCGGCGAACTTGCACATCAACGTTACCCAGCGGGTACTGCCCAGTACCGGGGCCGAGGCCATCACGCGACCCTCCGCGCCCAACGCTGTCGCGCGCGCGGCCACGCGACCGGTGGGCACTATCGCGCCGATCGACGGCGACGAAGACGCTGCACGCGCTGCTTTGGACAACGGAGATTCGTATGAAACGGCGACATGGCGATTGGCCAGCGCATACAGATCACCTGCCGCACGACGCGCCTGCGCGGCATCCAGCGCGACACGCTGTCCTGGCGCGGTCTCGAGCCAGACATCCAAGTGCGGCGCTGCCTGCGCGCGGCCGGGCAGCGCGCGCGGGGGATCCGCCCACTGCAACTGCAGGATGCCTTGCACGACGGTGTCCGCGTACGACGGCGGAACCACGAACATGCACGCCAGTGCCAACACGAATCCGACAGCCCACGCATGCGCGCTCGACCGTCGCGTATCGGCGGATCGTTGATGGACCACGCGCGACTCCACTCACGGCTGGCGCGCCGGAATGGCGGCGCCATGCTGCGGTGTCGGCCGCTACGCGGGCGGCTTGAGAGTTTCTGTCCGCGGATGTTCCGAACTGCGATGCGCGTCCGCAATTGCGATGGCGAATCGCGGTCGTGATGTCGGGAATTTCCCTACACGTCAGCGCTCACGCGTGGTGCATGCCGCCGCGCGCGCACTCCCCATTCGGCTGCAACGCTCCGTGGACGATGCACGTTCGCCCTCGGGAGCGACCTGCGCTCCCGTCGACGAAGCGGCGGAGGATGCCGACACACCACTGGCTTGCAAGCGGGGCGGCAACGGCGCGCTCATCACCCGAGGCGGGCCGACGGTCAGCAGGAACCCCGTGGCGGTCTGCGCGGTGACGGTAACCGCGTGCGTCCCTTCCGGCGTCAGCCAGCGTTCGCCGACCTTGAACATCGACCCTTCGTTGTTGGACGTGTTCGCCGGCGGCACGTCCGCGTCCACGCTGTATGCCGTACCCGACGCCTGGATCTTGTGGATGATGACCGCATCGCCCGCCAGCGACCCCTCGTAGGCGCCCTCGCGCTTGCGTGCCTCGAGTGTGTACACCACCGTGGCATAGGGATCGGCCTGTGGCGACAGCGACAGTACGAGCATCTGCACGTTGCCGGATCCAGCCAAATGCGCGTAGTCGAGCGCGATCTGGCGTGTTGCGATGTCGCCAAGCGTGAGGACCTGCTGCCGCGCAGCGTCCACCCAGCTCAGGCGATGGCGCTGGAAGATATTGATGTGCTTGGGCCGCGCACCGTAGGTAGCATCGCGCACCACGTTGCTCCAACCATCGCTCATGACGTCCCAAGGGTTGTCGTAGGTGTCGTCGTCGCCGTCGGAGTTGTCCGAATGCGGCAGGCCGTAGCCATGCCCCATCTCGTGGGCGAGCGGTGCGAGATTGCTGAAGGACCACGGCGGATTCCAGGTCACGCGCGTGCACAAGCTCGCGCGACCTTCCAGCGGCGCGCAACTGCCGCCGCCCCAGGCGTACCCGTCGAGGTCCCCATTGAACATCATGTTCACGCCCTGCACGCTGCCGAAGTCGACCGCCGCATCGGCCGCCGCGCCGCAGTCGGCGAACAGCTTCTTCAGATCCGCCTTGTCCTTGCCGTTCTCCTGGGTGACGTAATAGCTGCGCGGTTGCGGTAGGGCGAACCATCCGTAGGCGCTGCTGCCGGTGAGGTTGATCTTGTTGTAGGACACTTCGCGCCAGTAGTGGCCAAGCTGGCCGACGCCCTCGCCGTATTGCGACTGGAAGAACGGCAAGGCTTTCTGTTCCGTCGCGATGTCGCTGAACTTGCACATCACCGTGACCCAGCGGGTGACGCCATTGATCGGCGCGGCGGCGGCCACGCGCGCGGTGACCGCGCTGGCCTGTGCGGACTGGGCGGTGCGGTCCGCCGGTACGATGGCTTCGATCGAAGGCGCGGCCGACATCGCTTTGCCGGGGGCTCCGAATGCGACCGCCACGCGCCGGTTGGCGAGTACGTACAGATCGCCCGCGGCGCGGCGCGCCTGCACGGGATCGAGCGCGATGCGGCTGCCGTCGTCTTTCACCAGATGCGCGTTGAAACGGGATTTCGCCCGCGCCTGTCCTGGCGGCGCCGGGGCCGGATCGCCCCACTCCAGTTGCAGCAGCCCCTGCTCGATGGTCTGGGCACGCGCGTTGGCGACGCCTGCGGTGGCGAGCACGAGCGTGGCGACGATCGCCCATGCGCGACCTGTCGTGGCGCTTGTCTTCATGTCCATGGTCCCCTGGCTCCCTGGCGTGGCGACGCAGTCCACGGCCCCTGGATGCCAGAGGGTCCCTTTCCGTGCTGCGAGTAGCGTCACAGTAGGCGATATGTGAAGCTGGATTCCTAGAGCCGCGTCACGCTCCCCCGCCCGAGAACCCCATGATCGACTACCGCGCCCTGCTCGAAACCGCCATCGCCGAAGCCCGCCAAGGCCTGGCCGAAGGCGGCATCCCGATCGGCGCGGCGCTCTACCACGATGACGGGCGCTTGCTCGGCTGCGGCCACAACCGTCGCGTGCAGGAAGGCGACCCCTCCGTGCACGGCGAAACCGATGCCTTCCGCAAAGCCGGTCGCCAGCGCCGCTACCGCGACACCATCATGGTCACCACACTGGCGCCGTGCTGGTACTGCAGCGGGCTCGTACGCCAGTTCAACATCGGCACGGTGGTGGTGGGCGAATCGGTCACGTTCCAGGGCGGCATCGAATGGCTGCGCGAGTCGGGCGTCAACGTCATCGACCTGCAGAGCGAGGAATGCATCACGATGCTCGGCGACTACATTCGCGCCAATCCCGAGGTGTGGAACGAGGACATCGGCGAGGACTGAGCTCGCCGGGCGCCGGATCAGGTGGGTTTCATCACCATCAGCCAGAAGATGGCGATGACGCTGAGAAAGGCCGGCCAACCCAGCCAGAACCACCACCGCATGGCACGGTGATACGCAGGCGGCAGCGGCGTGCCGTCCCCAACGGCGCGTTGCGCGAGGTTGCGCGCGCGAACCTGCAGCCACAGTACGGGCAACCAGCACGCGCCGATCACGAAGAACAGCATCAGCGCCGCCTTAACCCACAAGACGTCCAGCGGCAGGCCGAGCAGATGCGTCAGCCAGACGCCCGTGACCAGTTGTACGACCACCGCCGGCGCGGTGAAGCAGGCGTCGGCGATCACCACCGTCCGTGCCGTCGCGGCGATCACGCGCGCATCGCCACGCAGGTGCGCGAGCCACATGAAGAACGCAATGCCCAGCCCGGTGCCGAACAGCAGCGTCGAGGCGAGGATATGGATCCACTTCACCCACAGGCAGGTCATCTCAGCGCCGCTCCGTCAGGACCCACAGCATCGCCAACGCCGGCATCAGCACCAGATTCTTCGCCATGCCACCCAGCGGGTCCCACCACGAGGCAGGCACCAGGCCCCCAAGCACCAGTGTGTAGGTGAGCAACAAGAGCAGCATCGCGCCGATGGCGGTGCGCGACCGCCAACCGCTCGCCAACCAGAGGCCGAGGACGAGATCGGCCGCACCGCCTGCGCGCGCCAGCATCACCGGCTCCCAGGCCGCCACCGACGTATCCGCCGAGAGGCGCAGGATGTCCGCCGCCGGCGTGATGAAGCCCGCCAGCGCCGACAGCAGCCACAAGCCCACCACGGCCCAACGCAAGGCGGGCGCGAGGAAGTAGAGCTGCGCATGCCAACGGTCCTGCACCTGGCTGGGCACCTGGCCCAGCGCTTCGGCGAGCGCGCGAGGCCGCAGGCCGAAAGCGGCCGTCAGCCGCTCTGTCGCATCCGGCGTGGTGGTATTGCCCCTTCGCAGCATGCGCCACATCGTCCGTCCCACCGGTCCGCGGCCCACCGCCTCCATCGCCGCTACCGCGAGCGACACGCAGGCCTCGGGCACGGCCACCACGCGCTCGCCGGGAATGCGCAGCCAACGTCGCCATTGACGCTGGTAGTCGCGCAACGACATCGGCGCGGGGCCGCCCACTTCGTAAATCCCACTGACCGTGTCGTCGGCCGCGCGCGCGACCAATTCACCCAGATCCTCCACTGCAACGGGCTGCACCTGCCATCGACCGTCGCCCGGCAACCATTGCGCGCCGGGAAAGCCCGCCAATGCACGCAACAGCGAGGTGCCGCCGTAGGAGCCGCTTACCGAATAGACCACCGACGGACGCAATACGACGGACGACAGCGCGAGCCCGCCGAGTTGTTCGTCGAAGCGATGTTTGGAGGCGACGAACGGCCCATCCTCGGGCAGGCCCAGGGCGGATATCTGCACGAAGCGCCTGATGCCGCGCGCTACGCAGGCCTCCGCAAGCGCCAGCGGTGCGACCACATGCACGATCTCGAACGTCTGTCCCGCTCCCTCGCGGAGGATGCCTGCGGCGTTGACCACCGCATCCACGCCGTCCAGCAGTGGCACCCAGTCCTCTGGCCGCCGCATCGCCTGCAGATCGCACGCGCGCTCGTCATCCGCGAGCCGAGTTCCCTTCGGCCGCACGGCACGCAGGACGCGCCAGCCATGGCGGCGCAGCGCCGCCACCAGGTAACCACCGATGAACCCCGCACCCGCCACCACCAACACCGTTCGCGCCTTGCCGTCCGGAGATGCCTGCGAAGGGATGTGCATGCGGTCGTTCCGTGTCCGTCGAGGGTGATGGGAAACGCGCGGGTCAGGCCTTGCGCACGAACTCCGACTTGAGCTTCATCGCGCCGATGCCATCGATCTTGCAGTCGATATCGTGGTCGCCGTCGACCAGGCGGATGTTCTTGACCTTGGTGCCGACCTTCACCACCAGCGACGAACCTTTCACCTTCAGGTCTTTGATGACGGTGACGGTGTCGCCGTCCTGCAACAGGTTGCCGTTCGCGTCCTTGATGACGCGCACTTCATCGCCGGCGGCGGCATCGGCAGACCATTCGTGGCCGCACTCCGGGCACACCAGCTGCACGCCGTCCTCGTACGTGTAGGCGGAAGCGCATTGGGGGCAGGGAGGCAGCGTACTCATGGGAAAGGAGAAGGAGTGCGGGGATGCATCGATTGTAACCGACGCCCCCATGCACCCCGGAAACGAAGAACCCGCCTCGCGGCGGGTTCGGGACTCAGAGGATGTAGCGGCTGAGGTCGGGGTCCTGCACCAGCTCGCCCAAGTGCGCATCGACGTAAGCGCGGTCGATGACCACGCTCTGGCCATCGCGGTCGGGCGCTTCGTAGCTCAGCGTGTCCAGCAGGCGCTCCAGCACCGTATGCAGGCGGCGCGCGCCGATGTTCTCCTGGCGCTCGTTGACCAACGCGGCGATCTCGGCGAGACGGTCGATCGCATCATCGCTGAAACGCAACGCGACGCCTTCGGTCTTCATCAGCTCCACGTATTGCTTGCTGAGCGCCGCCTTCGGCTCGGTGAGGATGCGGATGAAATCGTCCTTGCTCAACGCCGACAGCTCGACGCGGATCGGGAAACGCCCTTGAAGCTCCGGGATCAGGTCGCTGGGCTTGGCCAGGTGGAATGCGCCGGAAGCGATGAACAGGATGTGGTCCGTCTTCACCGTGCCGTACTTGGTCGATACGTTGCTGCCTTCCACCAGCGGCAACAGGTCGCGCTGCACGCCCTCGCGGCTGACATCGGCGCCGCCGACGTTGCCGCTGCGCTTGGCGACCTTGTCGATCTCGTCGATGAAGACGATGCCGTGCTGCTCGCAAGCCTCGATCGCGGCCGCACGGATGTCGTCCTCGTTGACCAGCTTGCCGGCTTCCTCTTCGACCAGCTGCGGACGCGCTGCCTTGATCGTAACCGTGCGTTTGTGGGTCTTGCTACCGCCCAGGTTGGAGAACATCTGGCGCAGCTGCTGGCCCATCTCCTCCATGCCCGGCGGAGTCATGATGTCGACACCGACGTTGGCGGAGAGCTCGAGTTCGATCTCGCGCTCGTCCAGGTCGCCATTGCGCAGCTGGCGGCGCAGCTTCTGCCGGGTCTCAGATTCCTTCGACGACGGCTCCGCGCCGATGTCAACGGTCGTGGTGGCGGTGTTCGCGCCGAAGCCGAACCCGCCGCCGGCGCCCTCGCGGCGCGGCAGCAGCGCGTCGAGGATGCGGTCTTCCGCACGCTCCTCGGCCTGGGTGCGCATGCGCGCCTTGGCCTGCTCGCGGTACATCTTCACCGCGGTATCGGCCAGGTCGCGGACGATTTGCTCGACGTCCTTGCCCACGTAACCGACTTCGGTGAAGCGCGTGGCTTCCACTTTCACGAACGGCGCATTGGCCAGCGTCGCCAGGCGCCGCGCGATTTCGGTCTTGCCGACGCCTGTGGGGCCGATCAGCAGGATGTTTTTCGGCATGACTTCGTTGCGCAGGCCTTCATGCAACTGCATGCGGCGCCAACGGTTGCGCAGCGCGATGGCCACCGCACGCTTGGCCGCGTGCTGGCCGACGATATGGCGGTCGAGTTCCTGCACGATCTCGCGCGGGGTCATCGTGGATGAAGTGTTTTCTGTCATGGGGATGGATTCGTTGGAATGCGAGCGGGCGTCGGAGCTCAGAGCTCTTCGACCACCACGTTGCGGTTGGTGTAGATGCAGATGTCGCCGGCGATGTTCAGCGACTCGACAGCGATGGACTTCGCATCGAGTTGGGTGTGGGCGAGCAGCGCGCGCGCGGCGGACAACGCGTAGGAGCCGCCCGAGCCGATGGCGATGATGCCGTCCTCCGGCTCGATGACATCGCCGGTGCCGCTGATGATCAGCGAGGTTTCCTTGTCGGCGACGGCGAGCAGCGCTTCGAGCTTGCCCAGGCGGCGCTCGGTGCGCCAATCCTTCGCCAATTCCACGGCAGCGCGCGTCAGCTGGCCGTGCTTCTCCAGCTTGGCTTCGAACAGTTCGAACAGCGTGAACGCATCCGCCGCGGCACCGGCGAAACCGGCCAGCACCTGTCCGTCGCGACCGAGCCGGCGCACCTTGCGCGCATTGCCTTTCATAACGGTGTGGCCCAGCGTCACCTGGCCATCGCCCGCGACGGCGACATGGCCGTTGCGGCGCACGGACAGGATGGTGGTGGCGTGGAAGACGTTCGGGTTCTGGCTGGGGTCCATGGAGGCCTCCGGGGTGTTCCCACAGAGGTGGGGACGCCGCTCCCCGGTTCAAGCATGACCTTTGGGAGAAGGCCCCTCCACGCGGCTACTTCTTCCGCTTGGCCCGAGGATGCGCGGCGTCGTAGACCTTGGCCAGATGCTGGAAGTCCAGGTGCGTGTAGATCTGCGTGGTCGCGATGTCGGCGTGGCCCAGCAGCTCCTGCACGCCACGCAGATCGCCGGAGGATTCGAGGATGTGGCTGGCGAAACTGTGCCGCAGCATGTGCGGGTGCACATGCTTGAACAGGCCCTGACGCTGTGCCAGTTGCTTGATGCGGATCTGCACGGCGCGTTGCGAGAGCGGTCCGTCGCCACGACCGGGAAACACGAACGCTTCGTTACCAGCAGGACGTTCCTGACGCCACTCGTCCAGCGCGCGGCGCGCGTGCGACCCCACCGGCACGCGTCGTTCCTTGTTGCCCTTGCCCAGCACGTTGACCATGCCACCGGCCATGTCCAGGTCGCGCCAGCGCAGCAGACACAGTTCGCTCAAGCGCAGGCCGGAAGAATAGAACAGCTCCAGCAAGGCGCGATCGCGCAGACCCAGCGGCGCATCGGTGGGCACTTCCACCAAGCGTACCGCTTCGTCCGCATCCAACACTTGCGGCAGCTTGCGCGGCGCCTTGGGAGCGCGCAGCGCCGCGGCCGGACTGGCCGCGATGCGGCCATGCTTCAACAGCCATTGATAGAAGCTGCGGCACGCCGAAAGCCGCCGCTGCAGGCTCTTGGGCGACAAGCCGCGGCGATGCTCGGCGGCGACGAAGCTGCGCAGCTGTTCCGCCTGGATATCGGCGACGTCGGCGATCTCTTGTGCCTGCGCCCACTCCGTCAGCGCGGCGAGATCGCGGCGGTAGGCATCCAGCGTGTGCGCGGAAACGCGACGCTCGACTTCGAGATAGGCGAGGAAGTCGGCGACGGTCATGCGCGCAGGTCCGCGCGATGCGCCCGGGTCAGGCGAACCGCTTCAGCGCCGTCGCCAGCGTCTCGCCCATCATGCGCAGGAACAGTGTGCCCATGCCGGGATAGAAACGGTTGCTGTCGCGGCTGCCGACGGCCACCAGGCCGATGCCGGGCAACGGCAGCAACGCCGACGAGGCGACTTCTTCCGCACGCGAGCCGTACAGCAGCACATGCTTCTCCGGCTGCAGGCGCCCGCAGATCGGCTCGCCATCGCGGAGGCAGTCGCGGAACGGTGCCATGTGCGGATTATCGGCCGGCACGACCTGCAGCCATTCGCTCTCTTCCAGTCCCGCGACGGGCTCGAGCAGGACGATGCTGACGCGGTCGCCGTTGAAATCCTCGGCCAACGAGGCGGCCATCGCCCGCACGGTGTCGGCGGCGCTGCCCTGCTTCATCAGCGTGAGCGCCAACTGGTGCGTACGCACGGCCAGGCGCTCGTTCTCCTGCGCGTTGCCGAACAGGTCGTTGAGGCGCTTGGACAGTTCGCGATTCTTGTCGCGCAACACCTCAAGCTGGTAGCTGGCGAGCGACGCGGTAGGGCCATCGTCGCGCGGTACCACCAGGCTCAGCGCCAGGTCGGGGAACTGCTTCAGGAACGTCGGGTGCCGCCGCAACCAGGCCGCGACTTCGTGGGCGCCCAGCTTTTCGAGTGTCTCGCTCATGCTTTCCATTCCCCTTCGAATACGAATGCCGCCGGCCCGGACATGATGACCGGCGCGTCGTCCGACGGCCAGCGGATGCGGAGTTCGCCGCCCGGCAATGCAATGGCCACGTCGCGGTCCACCCGGCCACGGCGGATCAGCACGGCCGCCGCCGCGCAAGCGCCACTGCCGCAGGCGAGCGTTTCGCCGACGCCGCGCTCGTAGACGCGCAGGCGCACGCGGTCGCGCGCGACCACTTCGGCGAAGCCGACGTTGACCGATTCCGGGAAGTGCGCCGAGCGCTGCAGCAGCGGACCGTAGTGGTGCACCGGCGTATCGTCCACCGACCGCACTTCGATCACGGCGTGCGGATTGCCCATCGATACCGCACCGAAGCGCAGCTTCACGCCCTCGTCCACGCTCGCGTCGTACTCGCCGCGTGGCTCGCCGAACCCGTGCAGCGGGATGCGGTCCGGCACGAACTCGGGCACGCCCATGGCGATGGCGTAGCGGTCCTCGCCGAGCCGCTCGACCCCATGCGTGGCCAGCGGACTGTCGACGACGAACGTGTCGCCGCGCGCGACACCGTCGCGCACCAACCAGGCCGCCACGCAGCGCGCGCCGTTGCCGCATTGCTGGGAGGGCGAGCCGTCGGCATTCCAGATGCCGTACGCGGCGACGGCCCCGGCCGAGCGCGGGGCTTCGATCGTGAGGATCTGGTCGCAGCCCACACCGCGATGGCGGTCGGCCAGGCGCGCGGCGAGCGATGCGTCGGGCGGCGCCAGGCCGTCGCGGAGATCCAGCACGACGAAGTCGTTGCCGGCGCCGTGCATCTTGGTGAAGCGCATGGACGTCTCCCGCGTGCGGGCCGGCTCAGCCATTCCCGTCGGTGGCCGGCACCGTGGCGGGATCGATCGGCGGTTCGGCGGGCACGGCGGGCGCGGGCGTCGTCTCGGGGGTCGTCGCCGGCGTCACCGGCGCGTCTTCCGCGGGCTTTTCCGGGAGGAACAGCGGGCCCTTGGCTCCGCAGGCGGACAGGACCGCCATCAGGGCGGCAGCGGCGAGAAGACGGGCGTTCCGATTCATGCCGCGAGTATAGCCACAGGCCGATGAACGCGGCGGCCGAGGGTCAGCCTGGTGGCTCCGGCCGCCGCCACAGCCACAGGCCGACCACGGCCATGCAAACGATCGGCAAAGCCACCATCCACCAGTGGTGCGAACCGACCCACTGCATCAGCGCGAGCAGGATCACGGCGCTGGCGAGCATCGTCCACGTGGCCGCCCACTTGGCGCGCCGCGACACCGCGCGATGCAAGTGCCAGTCGTGGATCATCGGGCCGAAGCGCGGGTGCGTGACCAGGTAACGATGCAGCCGGTCCGAACCGCGCGAGGCCGCATAGGCCGCGATTAGGATGAAGACCGTCGTCGGCAACCCCGGCACGAACACGCCGAGGATGCCCATGCCCAGGCTTGCGTACGCCAGCAGCCACCACGCCCAGCGGAACCGGGCGGGCCTGGGGTCGGGCAGATCGCGGGGTTTGGGGGAAGACGTATCGGGCACCGCGCCCTTGTACCCCAAATCCGCCGCTGATGGCGCGAACACGACGTGCGCGCAGCGGACGACCGCGCCCCACCTCGCCATGGCCCACCTCTCCGTTCCGCTGCTGCTCTCCCCCTGTTATCGGCGGGAAGGCCGCGACGCTGGAGCGCCGCTCATCGGCTGGCCCTGAAAAGAAAAAAGCCGGGTCGCCCCGGCTTTCTTCGTGCCTCGCATCGCTGCTTACTTCGACGCGACGCCCAGCTGGTCCAGCATGAAGGCGAACATTTCGGCGCGCTCGCGGTACTGGCGGAAGCGACCCGACTTGCCGCCGTGGCCCGCTTCCATGTTGGTGCGGAACACCACCGGGCCCTTGCCGGTGTTGAGGTCGCGCAGGCGGGCGACGTACTTGGCCGGCTCCCAGTACTGCACCTGCGAATCCCACAGGCCGGTGCCGACGAACATCGACGGGTAGGCCTTGGCCTGCAGGTTGTCGTAGGGTGAGTAGGTCAAGATGTAGTCGTAGTAGCCCTTCTCTTCCGGATTGCCCCACTCGTCGTACTCATTGGTGGTCAGCGGAATGGTGGGGTCCAGCATCGTGGTGACGACGTCGACGAACGGCACCAGGGTCAGGATGACCTTGTACTTCTCGGGGGCCATGTTCGACACCGCACCCATCAGCAGGCCGCCGGCGCTGCCGCCCATCGCGGCCACGCGATCCTTCGCCGCGTAGCCTTCCTTCACCAGGTAGTCGGTGACGTCGATGAAATCGGTGAAGGTGTTGACCTTGTTGTAGAGCTTGCCGTCGTCGTACCACGCGCGGCCCATTTCCTGGCCGCCGCGGATGTGAGCCAGCGCATACACCACGCCGCGATCCAGCAGGCTGACGTTGGTGATGCTGAAGTTCGGATCCATCGAGCTGCCGTAGCTGCCGTAGGCGTACTGCAGCATCGGCGCCTTGCCGTCGCGGGCGACGTCCTTGCGGTACACCAGGGTCACCGGGATCTTCGTCTTGCCATCGCGGGCCGGCGCCCACACGCGCTCGGTCACGTACTTCGAGGCGTCGTAGCCCGGCACGGGCTGCTGCTTCAACTGCCGGCGCTCGCCGGTCTTGGTATTGATCTCGTAGGTCGTGGCCGGCGTGGTCATCGACGTGTAGCTGTAGCGCAGCCAGTCGGTACCGGTTTCCGGATTGGCGGACAGGCCCATCGAGTAAGCCGCTTCGTCGGCCTTGACGTAGTCGCTGCTGCCATCGGCCTTGATCACGCGCAGGCTTTCCAGTGCGTTGGCGCGTTCGGCCACCACGCTGAAGCCGTCGAACAGTTCGAAGCCCTCGACGAACACGTCGGCGCGGTGCGCGATCCAGTCCTTCCAGTCCTTGCGCGAGGTCGAATCGGTCGGCGCCGTCACGATCTTGAAGTTGGTCGCGCCATCGGCATTCGTGCGGATCACCCAGCGATCGCCGAGGTGGTCGGCCTGGTACTCCACATCGCGCTCGCGCGGGGCCAGCACGGTGAACACGCCCGGACTCGCGGCCGGCGTGCAGCGCATCTCGGACGACACGGTGCTCTCGACGCTGATGCAGATGAACTTGTCGTCGCGGCTGCGGCCGATGCCCATGTAGAAGCTGTCGTCTTCCTCTTCGTAGACCAGCTTGTCCTGGCCGGCCGGCGTGCCCAGCGCGTGCGACTTCACCCGCTTGCTGAGCAAGGTCTCCGGATCCTTGTCCACGTAGAACAGGGTGCGGCCGTCATCGGACCAGACCAGGTTCGGCTCGGCGTTGGTGACCGTGTCGGGCAGGATCTCGCCGGTCTGCAGGTTCTTGAAGCGGATGGTGTACTGGCGGCGGCCGTTGGTGTCGTCGGCGTAGGCCAGCAGTGTGTTGTCCTGGCTGACTTCGTAGTCGCCGACGTTGTAGTAGTCCTTGCCGGCGCCCAGCGCATTGACGTCCAACAGCACCTGCTCACCTGTGAAATCGCCGGCTGCGTTCGCCGCCTGGATCGACACCGCATCGACGCCCGGGCCGTCCTTGCGGCGCGCATGCACGGGGTAATCCTTGCCGGTCACGAAGCGCGCGTAGTACCACCAGCCGCGTTCGCGGTACGGCACGCTGGCGTCGTCCTGCTTGATGCGGGCGACGACCTCGTTGTACAGCTTGTCCTCCAGCGGCTTCAACGGCGCCATCACCGAGTCGGTGTAGGCGTTCTCGGCGTTGAGGTACGCCAGCATCTCCTTGTTCTCGCGCTTGTCGTCGCGCAGCCAGTAGTACTCGTCGTTGCGCTCGGCGCCGTGCGGGGCCTTCACGACGTGCGGCTTCTTGGCCACATCGGGCGCGGTAGCGGTGGCGGCGAGGGCGGAGGTGATCGGGGTGCTCATCAGGACGGTTGCGGCAAGCAGGAAGGAGGTCGTCTTCATGGATGGGGTCCGGGAATGCGGGATGCAATGGCAGCGCCCCTCCGCGAGGGAGGGGCGCCGGGGACTTACTTGGCCAACTGTTGCCAGAGGAAGGTGTAGGCCAGCGCGCTCATGTGCGCCGCCTGCGCGTTGTTCGCCGCGCCGCCGTGGCCACCTTCGATGTTCTCGTAGTAGCGCACGTCCTTGCCCGCTTCCAGCATCTTGGCGGCCATCTTGCGGGCGTGGCCCGGGTGGACGCGGTCATCGCGGGTGGAGGTCATGAACAGCGAGGGCGGGTAGTCCTTCTTCGCGTCGAACAGGTGGTACGGCGAGAAAGTCTTGATGAATTCCCAGTCGGCGGTGTCGGGGTTGCCGTACTCGGCCATCCACGAGGCGCCCGCCAGCAGGTGGCTGTAGCGCTTCATGTCCAGCAGCGGGACCTGTACGACCACCGCACCGAACAGCTCCGGGTACTGGGTCAGCATATTGCCGGTGAGCAGGCCGCCGTTGCTGCCGCCCTGGATGCCCAGGCGCTTCGGCGAGGTGATCTTGCGGGCGACCAGGTCCTGCGCGACCGCAGCGAAGTCCTCGTACGCCTTGTGGCGATTGGCCTTCAGCGCCGCCTGATGCCAGCGCGGACCGTACTCGCCGCCGCCACGGATATTGGCGACTGCGTACACGCCGCCCTTCTCCAGCCAGCCCTTACCCACGCCGCCGGAGTAGCCGGGGGTCAGCGAGATCTCGAAGCCGCCGTAGCCGTACAGCAGGGTCGGGGTGCTGCCGTCGTACTTCAGGCCTTCCGGGCGGACCAGGAAGTACGGCACCTTGGTGCCGTCCTTGGACGTGGCGAAGTGCTGTTCGATCGTCTTGCCCGAGGCATCGAAGAACGCCGGCATCGACTTCAGCTGTTCCGGCTGCTTGCCGATCTCGGCGAGCGACAGCGTGGTCGGGGTCAGGTAGTCGGTGACGGTCAGCCACACCGCATCGCTGTCGTCGCTGTCCACGTCGCTGACGCCGATGGTGCCGAAGGACGGCGCGCCGACGAAGGCGCTGGTCTTCCAGCCCGAGGCCGACGGCGTGAGCACGCTCAGGCGGTTCTTCACGTCTTCCAGCACGTTGAGGACGAGGTGGTTCTTCGTCCAGGTGAAGCCGGCCAGCGAGGTCTTGTCGGTCGGGGTGAACAGCACGTCGAAGTCGCGCTTGCCGGCCATGAAGTCGTCGAATTTCGTCGCCAGCAGGCTGCCCGCAGCGTAGGTCTTGCCGCCGACGGTCCACGCTTCGCGCAGTTCGAGCGTCAGCCATTCCTTGTGCACGCCCTTGTTGGCCGAATTCTGGACATCGATCTTGGCCAGCTTGCCGTCGGCACCGCGCAGGTACAGCTCATCGTTGTAGAAGGCGATCGTGCGGCTGACGAAATCGCGCTGGAAGCCGGGCGTGTCGTCGTGGAATGCGGCGATGTACATGTCTTCCGCCGTGCCTTCGTAGACCACCGAGGCCGATATCAGCGGCGTGCCGCGCTTCCATTCCTTGACGATGCGCGGGTAGCCCGAGCTGGTCAGGCTGCCGGCGCCGAAGTCGCTGTAGACGTAGACGGTGTCGGCATCCTTCCAGCCCAGCGCGCCCTTGGCTTCGGGACGGTAGAAGCCGTCCTTCAGGAACACCTTGTTGGCCAGGTCGAATTCGCGGGTCTCGTCGGCGTCGGCGCCGCCGCGCGACAGCGCGACCAGGCAGCGGGTGTAGTCGGGCTTGCGGCAGTCGGCGCCGTGCCAGACCCAGTTCTTGCCCTCGGCCTTGTTCAGCGCATCGAGGTCGAGCACGGTCTCCCACTGCGGCTGGGCCTTGCGGTACTCGGCCAGCGTGGTCCGGCGCCAGACGCCGCGCTCGTGCTGCTTGTCCTTCCAGAAGTTGTAGTAGAAATCGCCGATCTTCTGCACGCCGGGGATCTTGGCGTCGGAATCGAGGATGGCGCGGATGTCCGCTTCCAGCTGCTTGAAGGCCGGGGTCGAGGCGATCTCGGCCTCGGCCTTGGCGTTGACGCCCTTCACCCAGTCGAGCTGTTTCTGTCCCTCGACGTCCTCCAGCCAGGCATACGGGTCGTTGGACACGTCAGCCTCCTTGGCGTGGACGGGGGCGGTCATGGCGCCCGCAACGGCAAGGCCGGCGGCCAGGCAGGCGTGGGTGAGTCTGGGCATCGGGAGTGGCTCCGGAGGTGCAATTCATGAACCTCTCACGCTAGCACAAGGCCCGGAGGCCACCCCATGCCGAAGGTCAGGCCGCCTTGACCAGGGCCGGGTGGCGAGCGCGCAGGCGGCGGGCCTGCGGGGTGCGGCGGCGGGCGGCATAACGAAACCGGCGCGCTGCCGCGGGCAGGCGGAACCGGTGCAGCGCCCACCATGCCGCGGCCGGCATGCCCACCAGCCATAGCGGTAGCCACCCCAGCGTGTCGGTGCTGGCGCGCGCCAGCGGCACCAGGAGCACCAGCGCCAGGCCTGTCAGCACCACCCGACGCAGCACGCGGTCCAGCGCGGCATCGGGGCGATCGGAAGCACCTGGGCGGGACGAGGTGAATGACGCGATGGACATGGCGAGTGGCTCCCGTGAGTTGATGTCGGTACGACGTCACACTCGCGCACCTGCATCTCACGGGTTGCGACATCCCCGGTTAACATCGCCGTCGCATCCTGATGACTAGCGTGTCCGTATGACAGGGAGGAAGGAGTCCCGCATGCCCATGTCGTTGTTCTCCCGCGTCGCCCGAAGTGCCCTGATCGCCTTGCTGCTGGTGCTTTCCGCCGGCTGCGCCAGCCGTGGCGAGGCGCAAGGGGGTCCGGCGCCCGTGGACCTGCCCCGCTTCATGGGCACCTGGCATGTGGTGGCGCACATTCCCTACTTCGCCGAACGTGGGCACGTCGCCGCGCGTTATGAATATTCCTTCCGCGACAGCGACAAGGTCGGGGTGGCCTACCACTACCGTGAAGGATTCGACCAGCCCGAACAGGTGCGCGAAGCCCGCGCGTCGGTGAAGGAAGCCTCCGGCAACCGCGAGTGGACGTTGTGGTTCGTCGGCGTGGTGCCGGCCAAGTGGCGCATCGTCGACGTGGCCCCGGACTACTCCTGGGCACTGATCGACTACCCGGGCCGCGACATGGGCTGGATCCTGGCGCGCGATCCGGTGATGGACGACGCGCAGTATCAGGACCTGGTGAAGCGCGCGCGCGACCACGGCATCAATGCCCGCCAACTGGTCCGCGTACCGCAGCTGCCCGCACAGCTCGGCAAGCCGGGCTTCGGCGAGTCGAAGGGGCCCTGAGGTTCGGTCGGACCGCTTGGCGGCTTATTTCTTCTCGTAGTTCGATAGCGCGAGTTCCAGCAGCGCCTTCGCCTGTTCGCGCAGCACGGCGGGTTCGACGATCTCCGCGTCGGCGCCGTAATGCAGAATGTCCATCAGCAGCTCGCGCGAAACGCTGTAGGGGATCTTGAGCTCGTAACGACCGTCGGGCAGGTGGCGGCCCTGTTGCTTGGAATGCCATTGCTCGTCGGCGACCCAGCGCGCGGCCTTGGCGCTGAACAGGATCGTCGCCCAGCCTTTCGGTTCGCCGGAGAAGATCCCGTAGCTCGATGCCAGGTGCTGGTTGAGTTCCTCGTTGGGCAGGTCGCGTGCGGGTTCTTCAGCCAACCGCGCGTTGCCCACGCGATCGACGGCGAAGCTGCGCAACGCGTTGCGCTCGTGGTCCCACGCATCCAGGTACCAGTTGTCGCGGTAGTGGGTGATGCGTTGCGGCGACACCGTGCGGCGCGTGCGCTCGTCGGTGGAACGCGCGCGGTATTCGAACTGCAGCTGCTTCCGTTCCAACACCGCCGAGGCGACGGTGCGGAAGCTCGCTTCGTCCAGCTTGCGGCCGCGATGCGGGATGACCCGTACGCGGTCTACCGGCCAATGCGACACGCCGGCATGGTCGGCCAGCAGTCCTTCGATGCGCTTCTGCAGCGGCGCCAGCGCGCCCGACAGCACGCCGCCGCCGGTACGGACCAGTAGTTGTTGTGCCGCGAGCAGGGCATACAGTTCTTCCGAGCTCAGCCACAGGCCCGGCAGCTCGAAGCGCTCGCTCTCCGCGGCGTGGTAGCGGAAGCCCGCTTCACCATCGCCCTCGATCGGCGCCATCAGCGCATCGCGCAGGTACGCCAGGTCGCGGTAGACGGTAGCGCGCGAACAGCCGAGCTCCTCCTGCAGGCGTTTCACCGTGACCGGGTAGCGCGCCGCCTTGAGGATGCGGTGCAGGGCGGTAATCCGTTCGATCTTGTCCATGGGGGGCACGGCAGGGGGCGTGGCCGGATTATCGCCGACGGGTGGCCGTTTTCGCTGCCCGCCTGACGTTGAGCGGAATACAGGGGACAAGCGCCGGCGGCGCCTTGGGCCCGTGCGGTGCCAGGCGTCCCGGCGTGTTTGCGCCGCCGGAACACCCTCAACGCACGGACCCAAGACGCTGCCCCTTCGACGAGGCTGCCGCCATGCCTTTGCGTACCGCCCTGCTGTCCACGGCTACCCTGCTGATCCTGTCCGGCCTGGCCGCATGCCAACGCACACCGCCTGCGGCGGGAGGCACGACCGCCTCCACCGCCGCGCCGGTGCCGCCGCATCGTGTCTCTGCAACGGATGCCGTCGCGGAGGTGAAAGCGTCGATGCACCGGTTTCTGGATGCCCGCAGTTTCCATGCCCGGATGGAGATGGACGGCGCACACCCGATGACCAGCGAGATGGAGTACGTCGCCCCGGACCGCTACCGGATCACCCTGCCCACCGGCACGCAGACCGTCATCGGCAACATGTTGTACATGCAGGTGAACGGCCGATCCACGCGCGTTCCGCTGCCTCCCGAGACGCTGGCCCCCTGGCGAGATCCGCTCAAACTCCAGCAGGCCCAGCAAGGCCTGTCTGCGGACTTCCTCGGCGAAACGGAGATCGATGGCGTGTCGGCCAGGCACTACCGCGTCCGCAACACGGTGCCCGAGCCGGTGGCGTTCGAGTACTGGATCGGAGCCGGCGGCTTGCCCTTGCGACTGCGCCACGACGGCACCGACAACGAAGGCCGCGCCTACACCGTGGTGCAGACGTACTCGCGCTACGACGATCCGGCCATCGCCATCGAAACGCCACCCTGAACGTTCGGTTGGCAGGCGACCAGGACCGGTACTACAACCGTGACGAGGGTCGCCGCCCGTGCGTTCATCCATGGCACAATCCATGTCGCAAACCTGAATCGGAACAAGCACTTGGCTTGTGACTCGATCGGGTGACGCCTACCATGTAACCGATTACACCCTCCCCCGAGGCCCCATGTCCCCGTCCGCGCCCTCCTCCCTGCTGACGCTCGCCCTGCTCACCGTTCTGGCTTCCCCGGCCCTGGCCGCCGACGTACTGCTCCCGCGCAACGAGAAGGTCGACGTGGCCAAGAGCACCAAGTCCTTCGGCAAGGAGGCGACCACGCTCGTGCCGGTGGTGGCCATGGCGGTGCGACCGATCCCCGAAACCCCGGCCGCGCCGCCGCCGCCGACACCCAAGCTGACCGGTGGCGGTGAGCTGGGTTTTGCAGCCGCCAGCGGCAACAGCAACACCGAGAGCTTCAACGGCCGCCTGGACCTGACCTACACCGACGGTGGTGCCTGGCGACACAGCGCCAGCCTGTTTGGCCTGCATTCGCGGTCGGAGTACACCCGCACCAACGACGACGGCAGCATCGTGCGCGACACCCGCACCACGGCGAACCGGTACACGGTCAACGCCAACAGCGCCTACCTCATGGACGATCGCGGCAC
The DNA here is from genome assembly GCF_900116385.1 of Pseudoxanthomonas sp. YR558. Classification (NCBI taxonomy): domain Bacteria; kingdom Pseudomonadati; phylum Pseudomonadota; class Gammaproteobacteria; order Lysobacterales; family Lysobacteraceae; genus Pseudoxanthomonas; species Pseudoxanthomonas sp. YR558. The sequence continues at coordinate 1,748,656 of NZ_FPCI01000001.1, forward strand.
GCTCAACACCGCGCTACGCCATGAGGAAGACGACTTCGGCACGTACAGCCGTCAGCAGTCACTCAGCCTCAGCTACGGCAACCGGGTGATCGAGAACGAACGCGCCCACCTCGACCTGCAGGTCGGCCCGGGTTATCGCCGCGCCTACGACACCGTCGATGGGCGCACCGAGGCCAGCTTCATCGGCCGCGGCCTGATCGACATGCGCTACGCGCTCACCGACAGCACCGAGATCGTCAACAAGCTGCTGGTGGAATCGGGCGAATACAACACCTTCGCGCAGAACGACCTGGGCGTGTCGGTGACGATGAACTCGCATCTGGCCCTGAAGGCGGGCTGGCAGGCGCGCCACAACAGCGACGTGGCCGAAGACATCAAGAAAACCGACACGCTGACCACGATGAACGTGGTCTACCGCTTCAAGTAAGCGACGGTCAGGCCAGGAACGCGCCCGCGCCCTGGTCCAGCAGCTGCGCAGCCACGCGGCGCCCCAGCGCTTCCGGATCGCTCACCGCGCCCGCGCTTTCGGCCCGGATCACCTGGCCCTCCGCGGCGGAGCCCACCAGCCCCACCAGCACCAGCGCGTCGCCTTCGCGTTGCGCGAACGCCGCCACCGGCACGTGGCAACTGCCGTGCAGCGCGCGGTTCATCGCGCGCTCCGCCTCCACGCACAGGCGCGTAGCGGCATCGTCCAGCGATGCGAACAACGCGTGCACGTCGGGATCTTCCGCGCGGCATTCGACCGCGATCGCCCCCTGCGCCGGCGCAGGCAGCCAGTCCGGCGCCTGCAGGCGCGTGCGGATGCGCGCATCGAAGCCTAGTCGCTGCAGGCCCGCGCACGCCAGCACGATGGCGTCGTAGTCGCCCGCATCCAGCTTGGCCAGGCGCGTGTTGACGTTGCCGCGTAGGTCGAGCAACTGGAGGTCCGGCCGCAACGCGCGCAGTTGCGCCTGACGGCGCAGCGAAGACGTACCAACGCGCGCACCCTGCGGCAGCGCCGCGATGCCGTCGTAATGGTTCGAGACGAAGGCATCGGCGGCGTCGGCGCGCGTGAGGATCGCCGGCAGCGCGAACGGGCCTTCCAGCTCCATCGGCACATCCTTCAGCGAGTGCACGGCGCAGTCGGCTTCGCCGCGCAGCATCGCGAGTTCGAGCTCTTTGAGGAACAGACCCTTGCCGCCGATGGCCGCCAGCGAGCGGTCCAGCACCTCATCGCCGCGCGTACTCATCGGTACCAGTTCCACGACCAGGCCCGGATGGACGGCGCGCAGGCGGTCGGCGACGTGTTCGCTCTGCCATAGGGCGAGCGGGCTCTTGCGGGTGGCGATGCGCAGCGTGGTCATGCGGGCATTATCCCGCATGCCGCGACGTCCGCGGGCCTCAGAGCGTCTTGACGGTCTCGCGCAGGCCGGCCACGCAACGCCGGCTGACTTCCAGCGGCGCCTTGCCGTGGCGCAGGATCGCCTGTACGTGGCCATCGCCGACGCGCTTGATCTCGACCAGTTCGTGGCGCGCCACCAGGCAATTGCGGTGGATGCGCACGAAGCGCCCACCGAACTCTTCCTCCAGCGATTTCAGCGACTCCTCGATCAGGTCCTCGCCGCGCGCGTGATGCACCACCACGTACTTCTCCTCGGCCTGCAGGTAGTGCACCTCGTCGACCGGGATCAGGCGCAGGCTGCCGCGCAGACGCGCGCACAGGTGGGTGCGCGGCTGGCCACTCGATGCGGCCGCAGGCGCCTGGGTCTCGCGCCCGGCAATGAACGTGCGTGCGCGCTCCAGTGCCGCGGCCAACCGTTCGGCGCGAATGGGCTTCATCAGGTAGTCGATCGCGGCGGCCTCGAAGGCCGACAGCGCGTGCTCGTCATAGGCCGTGCAGAACACCACTGCCGGCCGCGGGTCGAAGGCGGCCAGATGCCGGGCTGCTTCCAACCCGTCCACACCGGGCATCGCGATGTCGAGCAGGACCATGTCCGGGCGGTGCTGCGAACAGGCTTGCAGTGCATCCAGGCCGTTCTCGGCCTCGGCCACCACGTCGATGCCCGCATGTTCGGCCAGCAACGCGCGCAGGCGCTCGCGGGCGAGGGGTTCGTCGTCGGCTATGACCACTTTCACGGCAAAGGCGTCCTCGATGAACGTTGGCGTGATCCCCCGTGGCCTAGGTTACCCATGGCGGCGCCACGCGTCACCCGGGTGGGGACGCATGGGGATTACAACGCAAACCGCCGTTCCATCCAGTCACCCAGGTCACGGATTTCCTCGGCGCAGACCTGGTGCGCCATCGGATAGCGGTGCCAGGCCACGTCGAAGCCCATATCCCCGAGCGCCCGGGCGCTCTGCTCGGCATGGACCAGCGGGATGACCGGATCGCCCGTGCCATGCGCCATGAAGACCGGCTGCGAGGTCGCTGCGGCAGCGAGGTGCGACGCCGCCTGCGACGCACCCGGCAGGTAGGTGGACAGCGCGATCAGGCCAGCCAGCGGTACCTGCCGCCGCAAGCCGGCGGACAGGATGATGGCACCGCCCTGCGAGAAGCCGGCCAGCAGCAGACGCTCCGGCCTGATGCCGCGTGCATGTTCGCGCTCGATAAGCGCACCCACCTGTACAAGCGACTCCTCGATGCCCGCACTGTCCGCACGGGTCGGGAAGTCCATGCCGACGATGTCGTACCAGGCGCGCATGCGCACGCCGTTGTTGATGGTCACCGCGCGCACCGGCGCATGCGGAAACACGAAACGCAGCGCGGGCCAGCCGGGTCGCACGAGTTCGGGCACGATCGGCGCGAAGTCATGGCCGTCGGCGCCCAGGCCGTGCAGCCACAGCACGGACCATTGCGGGGAAGGACCGGTGTCCTGTTCGACAGTGTCGAGAAGCGGGTCGGGGGTCGTCATGCCGCCATTCTCGCCGCAGTGCCACGTGGAAACCAATCAGTCCGCGCCACCCTCCGCGTCCGCGGGCAACCGGAACCGCACCGTGCGCTGCGAGGCATGCGCCTGTCCGCTCGGTTCGAAACGCCAGCGCTGCGCCACCGCCAGCGCGGACGCGTCGAACAGCCCGGCAGGTGACGACGACAGCAGGCGCACGTCGCGCACGCTGCCATCGGGCTGGATGGTGAAGGCCACGTCCGCCTGCCCTTCGATGCGCGCGCGCAAGGCGGGCAATGGGTAGCGCGGCTGGGCGTCCTGTATCAGGCGAGGCGTGCGGATCATCGGCGCGGCACGGGCGGCCGCAGGTAACGGAGGAGGCATCTCGGCCATGACCGGCGCTGGCGGTGGCGCGGGGTTGGCCGCCGCGGGTGCGCTCGCGGATGCGGGCGCCGGTTCATCGGCCACCGCGGGTGACGGCGGCGCGGTCGTCGGTCGCGGCGCGACCATCACCGACGGCGGCGGCGTTTCCAAGGCCGCGACCGTGGCCTGCGCGGCCTGTTCCCGTTGCAGCGCTGCGATGTCCTTACGCAGGCGCGGCAGGGCGGGCGCGCGCGCGTCGACTCGTTCGATCAACACGAGCAACCGTTCGCCCTCGGCCGCATCGCCGCGCGCAATGGCCTGCTCGGCGGCGATCACGACGTAGGGCTGCAGCTCGGCCAGCGCGGTTTGCGCACGTGCGGCCTCGGTCGCGTCCTCACGGGCCGCCAGATAGTGTTCGATCGCGTTGTCGCCGCTGGGCGACATCAGCCGTCGCTCGGCCAGCGCGCGGGTCGCGCGCGCGTACGGCGTCACTGCGTCGTCGTCGCTGTCGGGCAATACCGCACGGATGGACGCCCCGGACGCCGGCTCTCCCGACGCGGGCCCGGGCGCTCGCCCACATGCTGTCAGGCCCACCACCAACGCCAGGCCCATTCCGATCTTCTTCATGCTTGGATCACCCCCGTCATGCGGCCGGCAAGCCTAGGCGGCCTTCATGACGGCGATGCGTCAGGGCGATGCATCGACCGCCCCTGTCCTTTCGGACACTGGACACCGGCTTCGCTCGCGTCGCGTCGGCAAGGCCTCAGGCATGCGGATGATATGGAACCGTTTGCATGCATCCACCCACGCGTGCGGCGCGTAAGTTCGGGTAAAGTGCTTTGATCCGGGGCCGATACCGTTTCGTATGGCCCCACCCCGGGGCGGCGTAGCAGGGACTGCCGTGGCGAACCCGGACCATCCGACGGATAACGTTCTTGGGGAAGACGCGACCGTGAGGCCCACTGCCATCGCCATGCCTGCCTTGTCTGCGCCTGCCGAACCCGATGTGTCCTGGGTCATCGACCACAGCGACAACGCCGTCGTGGTCTGCGACGACGACGCCCGCATCACCTACATCAACCAGGGCTTCACCCGGATGCTCGGATACACCCTGGACGAAGTGGCGGGCCGCCGGCCCAGCGACTTCCTCGCGGGCCCGCATACCGATCCCGAAACCGTCGAATGGGTGCGTGGGCAGTTGAATGCGCAACAGGGATACCGCACCGAACTGCTGGTCTACGCCAAGAATGGCGTGCCGCTGTGGATCTCGGCGGTGGTCAACCCCGTGTTCGACGGCGATCGCGGCGCGCGCTACCTGCTCGGTGTCTATACCGACATCACCCACAGCAAGCTGCACGAAGAGCTGCACCGCAAAGTGCTGGGCGCGATCGTCCGCGAACAGCCGTTGCAGGACGTGTTGACGCTCGTCTGCCGCGAGGTGGAAAAAGTGATGCCGGAGGCGGTGGCGTCGGTGATCGCACTCGACGACTACGGCCACCTGCGCGTGCTCGCCGCACCCAGCCTGCCCGACCACATCGCCGGCGCCGTCAACGGCGAGCGCGCCGGTCCGATGGTGGGCGCGTGTGGCTCGGCTGCATGGAGCGGGCAACCGGTGGAATGCACCGATATCGATCGCGACCCGCGCTGGCAGGCCTACAAGGCACCCTTCCTCGCGCTCGGCATCCGTGCCTGCTGGTCCAGCCCGATCAAGGGCCACGATGGCCGCGTGCTGGGTACCTTCGCGCTGTACTACTGGGAAAACCGCGCCCCGGACGAGTTCCACCAGCGCGTGGTCGACGTCTGCCTGCACCTCTGCGCCCTGGCGATGGACCGCGAACGCGCGCGCGCGCGCATGCACCAGCTGTCCTTCTTCGACACCCTGACCGGGCTGCCCAATCGGGCGCTGTTCAACAACAAGGTCGAGCAGATGCTGCTGGACGCCGCGCGCCGGGACAGTGCGGTGGCGCTGCTGTTCGTCGACATCGACCGCTTCAAGATCGTCAACGACACCCAGGGCCATACCGCCGGCGACGCATTGTTGCGCGAACTGGCCCGGCGGCTGAGCGGGGAACTGCGCGAGGCCGACGTGGTCGCGCGCCTGGCCGGCGACGAATTCGTGCTCGCCGTACCCGACTACGACGCCGAGGACGCCGCCAATCTCGCCGACCGCCTGATGGCGCGCCTGTCGCAGCCGGTCAATGCCGGCCGGATGATGCTGACGCCTCAAGCCAGCGTGGGCGTGGCGATGTTTCCCAGCGACGGCTGGGACGTGGACTCGCTGGTGCGCCACGCGGATATCGCGATGTATCGCGCCAAGTCCGAGGGCGGCGCCCGCATCGTGTTCTACAGCGTCGAAATGAACCAGGCCATGCAGGAACGCCTGGCGCTGGAGAATGCGCTGCGCGAAGCCGTGCGCAGCGGCCAGTTGCGCCTGCACTACCAGCCGCAGGTCGGCATGGACGACGACACCCGCCTGCACGGCGTGGAAGCCCTGTTGCGCTGGCGGCATCCGGAGATCGGCGAGATCTCGCCCGGGACCTTCGTGCCGATGGCCGAGGAATGCGGCTTGATCGACGATCTCGGCCGGTGGACGCTGGAAGAGGCCTGCACGCAGATGGCGGACTGGCGCCGTCGCGGCGTGCCGGTGCCGCGCGTGTCCGTCAATCTGTCGGCGATCAACTTCGAGCAGCAAGACCTGCCCACCTTCATCGGCAACGTACTGGGCAAGTGCGGCCTATCGCCCGACGAACTGATGGTGGAGGTGACCGAGAGCGTCATGCTGGCGCAGAAGCCGGAGGTGCTGGCGAACATCGATGCGATCCACCGCATGGGCGTGCACTTGTCGATCGACGACTTCGGTACCGGTTACTCCAGCCTGAGCCACTTGCACCGCCTGCCGATCAGCGAGCTCAAGCTCGACATGAGCTTCGTCCGCGACCTCGAGCACAGCGAATCGGCGCGGGCGCTGACGACCTCCATCCTGCGCATCGGCGAGAGCCTGTCGTTGAAGGTCGTGGCCGAGGGCGTGGAGAACCAGGCCCAGCGCGCGGTCCTTGCCTCGTTGAACTGCGACATCCTGCAGGGCTATTACGTGTCGCGGCCGCTGTCCCCGCATTCGCTGGAGCGCTGGCTCAGCCTGCAATCGCCGGCGGAGTGACGCGGTAGCGCCCGCCGTCCAGCAGGAACGCCAACGCGTCGCCGCAGGGCGCGGCGATCCGGAACTGGAGCAGATCGTCGGCACGCGTACGCCCCAGGTTCACGGCCGCCACGGGCATGCCCGCGCGCATTGCGGCATGCACGAAGCGCAGACCCGAATACACCATCAGCGACGAGCCCACCACGAGCATCGCATCGGCGCGCTCCAGATGCGCCATCGCCGCCTGGACACGCTCGCGCGGCACGTTTTCGCCGAAGAAGACGACGTCAGGCTTGAGCATGCCGTCGCACGCATGGCAGGTCGGGATACGAAACACGCTGAAGTCGCGTCCTTCCAGGTCCGCATCGCCATCCGGCGCCGCACCGGCGGTCAGGCCCGCCCACTCGGGATTCGCGTCGACGAGCCGGACCTGAAGCGCTGCGCGCGACGATCGTGCCCCGCAGCCGAGGCAGACGATGTCGTCCAGCCGCCCGTGAAGGTCGATCACCGACCGACTGCCCGCAGCCTGGTGCAGGCCGTCCACGTTCTGGGTCAGCAGCATCTCGCATGATCCGTGCGCCTCCAGGGCCGCCAGCGCACGGTGCGCCGCATTGGGGTTGGCCTCCGCGATACGTGGCCACCCCAGCAGGCTTCTCGCCCAGTAGCGCTGGCGCGTCGCCAGATCGCCAACGAAAGCCTGGTAGGTCACCGGCGGCGTGCGCTTCCATGCCCCCTGCTCGTCCCGGTAGTCGGGAATGCCGGAGCCGGTGCTGCAGCCGGCGCCGGTCAGCAGGAACAAGCGGCGGTGGGCCGCCACGAAATCCTCGAGTCGCGTATCGCTCATGCCGGCAGCATAGGCGATGCGTCGCGCGGCGGTCAGGGTTTGGGCGCGGGGCAATAGCTGCGCAGGTAGTCCATGTGCGCCGGCATCTGCCGCGCGGTGTCCAATACGTTGCGGCGGATGTCGTCGAGGAAACGTTGCAGGTCTGGCGGAGACATCACGTCGGCGGTGGGATGGTACCGCTTCGGCACGATGCCCTGCCCCATCATCACCTGGATCCAGGAATTCTCGCCGAACAATTCGCCAGGTACGTGGAACACCGTACCCGTCTCACGGAACAGCTCGATGCGGTGGCGCAGCGTCGCCGGGATTTCCATCTCTGCGATCTCGCGCCAGTAGGGCGTGTCGCGGCGGTCGCTGACGTGGTAGTGCATCACCACGAAATCGCGCACGTGCTGCAATTCTTCGTCCAGGCGCGCGTTGTACTCGTCGATGGCCGGCTGCGTGATGGCCTGCGGGAACGTCTGCAAGAGCCTCACGATGCCGCGCTGGATCAAGTGAATGGTGGTCGATTCGAGCGGCTCGATGAAACTGCCGGCCAAGCCCAGCGCGACGCAGTTCTTCGCCCAGCACTGCTGCCGCTGCCCAGGCTTGAAGCGGATCGGCCAGGGCTGCTTGATGACCTCCCCCTCGACGCTGGAGAGGAATTGCTCGCGTGCCTCATCGTCGCTGATGTGGCGGCTGGAATAGACGATGCCGTTGCCCACCCGGTGCTGCAATGGGATACGCCACTGCCACCCCGCCGTTCCCGCGATCGCTCGCGTGTACGGCACGGCGTCGCGGACGGCAGTGGTCTGAGTGGCCAGTGCGCTGTCGTTGAAAAGCCATTGCGACCAGTCGGTATAACCCACGCCCAGCGCCTTGCCGATCAGCAGGGCGCGGAAGCCGGTGCAATCGATGAACAGGTCGCCTTCGATCACGTCGCCACGCTCCAGCTTGATCGAGGAGATGCAGCCGTCGGCATCGGTGGCGACGTCGACGATCTTGCCCTCGATTCGCTTGCATCCGTGACGCTCGCTGAAGCCGCGCAGGAAGCGCGCATACAGCGCGGCGTCCATGTGGTAGGCATAGTTCACATGGTAGCGAGGCAGGTGCGAGAAACGATCTTGGAGCGCGGCCTGAAGTTCGATGCAGTAATCGCTGTAGTCGCTGGCGATGCCCTCCGCATGGCCGCGTAACCAGAAATGCTGGAACCCCGCCGACCAGTGATCCTTTCCGCTGATGCCGAAGGAATGGATGTAGCGATGGCCCAGCTCTTTCCAGTGTTCGAACGAGATCCCCAGCTTCACGGTCCCCTGCACGGCCGCCATGAAGTCCTGCTCCTTGATGTCGAGCAGGCGGTGGAACACGACGAGCGTCGGGATGGTGGCTTCGCCGACGCCGACCGTGCCGATCTCCTCGGACTCCACCAGGGTGATGTCGAGCGTCTTGCCCAACGTCTTGGATAGCGCCGCGGCAGCCATCCAGCCGGCGGTACCGCCGCCGGCGATGACGACGCGCTTGATGGTGCGGGGCGTGGCGATGGGATCTTGGTTATGCATGCGGTGGGGCACTCAACGGTTCAGGCGCTGCAGCAGCAGCGCACGCAGGTGGCGGACGCGCGCCTCGTCCATGGACGACAGCGAGCGACGCGCGGATTCGGGGATATGTCCGGCATCGGTCGCTTCCTCGTAGCCGAAAACATAGTGATCGAAGACATCCTTCCAGATCGCGCGCTCGTGCGCGGGCAGGTCGCGCACGCTCATGATCGCGAGCATCAGCGCATTCATCGGCGTATCCATCCAGCCTGGCGAACGCCGCCACCAGTAATTGACGAGCACGTTGAATGCCTCCAGCCCTTCCATGTGGTGCCACCACATACTGGGGATGAGGACCGCATCCCCGGGACCCAGCTCGGCCTGAAAGGCGTTCCGCAGCGCGTCCGCGAAACGCGGGAAACGCTCCGGATCGGGCGATGCGAAGTCGACCAGGCTGACCGCCTGACCTGCGGGCGTGTGGTCGAGCGGGCCGACGTACAGGTTCTCGAGCTGGTCCGGAGAGAACAGCGTCACGCGACGACGGCCGGCCACCACGCACGCGAGGTTGTCCGGCACGTCCTGGTGCGCCGCGATCCGGCTTCGATTGCCGATCCAGATGCTCGCCAGCGGATCGCGCGGATCGAGATCCACGTCGTTCTCCGCGCGGAATCCCGGCAAGAACGTGTCCAACGTGGTGGATGCCACGTAGATCGACGGTGGCGCCGGGGCGTCGAGGTACTTGCGCAGGGTGTCCAGCGCGACGGACAGCGGTACTTGCTCCCGCCGGAAGTTGAAGCCGCTCAGGTCGTCGTTGTAGAACACGCGCCCCTGCATCTCGGGCGCGGCCACAGTCGCGACGACCGGCATGGTGCCGTGGTCGAAGCGCTTCAGGTAGTCCATGGCCGCCAGCGCAGACGTCCTGGCGGCTTCCACCATGGGCCAGCGCGACGCCACGCCGCGCAGCACCAACGGCAAGGTGGAATGCAGGAGCTCGCCTATTGGCGCGCCCGGCTCGACGTCCATCTCGCGGATGGGCTCAGGCTGCGGAAGCACGGCGTCGGTTCGTCCGCTCGATCAGATCGCGAAACCGCGACATCGAAGCCAGCACCATGTAGATAGGCTGCAGATGCCCCGCCCGCGCGAGCGTCTCCAGACTCGCACCATCCAACGCCCCAAGCCGCGCTTCGTCGATGGTGTGGAAGCCGGCGAGGCGGTTGTTCGACCCGTCATCCAGGCGGACGTCCAGCACGAACGATTCCAGCAGCGCGTGCCGCTCCAACGCATCGATGAACGCAGGTGTGGCGCTGACGCCGTCATGTAGGGCCAGTAGGACCGACTTGATCCGCTCCAGGTGCTCGGTCGCGACTCCGTGTTCATGGAACAGCGCCTCGCCACCTCCGATGCGCGGATGGTCCATGTCCACGTGGATCAAGCGCTCCTCGCCGGCGACACCGACGAGGAAAGGCTGGCGCCGGATCCCGAGCGGCACGTACGTCGCGTCCCAGCGGTCGCCATCGAGGAACAGGTTCGTGCCTTCCTCGAGTCCCATCAGGGCGAACGGCACGAATCCTGCGTCGCGGCCGCGCCGGAACACGATCGGATAGTGTCCCTGGATGTCCCGGAACTCGGCGGGGAAGGTCAGCACCTGCATCACGGCATCGCCGAGCGCAGCGCCGTGGCCGGCACGCACGCGCAACGCACGGTGTTCGGTGGGGGTCAACAGGACAGGCTTGCTCATCGGCTCTCGCAGGCGTGAGGGCAGCACATCATGACCAAAGCATCGTGCCCGATCACGCCGTGCAAAGAAAGACGGAGCCGCCGGCTTGCCGGCGACTCCGTCGGTCCATCCCTGCGATCAGAACTTGTAGCGCAGGCCGAACATATACCGCGGACCGGTCTGCGTGGCGAACCGCACCATGTTCTCGTGGCGCGCATGGGTGCGCATCGTCTCGTCGGTGAGATTGATGCCTTCCAGGCTGAGCGTCAGTCGCGGCGTCAGCTGGTAACTGACGTTCATGTCGAACTGGCCGTACTCTTCGACGTAGTTCGGGTTGTTGCCCTGCCCGCCGACGCCGTTGAAGAACTCGTCGCGCCAGTTGTAGGCCGCGCGGATCTGCCACGGCCCCTTGTCGTAGAACGCCACCAGGTTGGCGGAGTCGCTCAGTCCCACCAACGGGTACTGGTCGCCCAGGTCCGTGTTGTCGAACGTCAGGCCCGAATCAACCTTGGTGTAGTTCGCCGCCAGGCCGAAGCCGCTGTCGCCGAACAGGTGCTGCACGTTGATTTCGAAACCATCGAGCTTGTCCGAACGCTGGTTCGCCGGCACGGTGATGTTGAACCCGGCGATCGGATCGCCCGGCTGGCCCGTGATGGTTCCCGCCGCCACATCGACGCCTGGATCATTGGCATGGTTGGTGAAGATGTAGGTGCGGATGCAATCGCCATCGGTGGGCAGGCAGCCCGCCGCCAGGGCGTTGTTCCAGTAAGTGCCGCCCACCGGCGTGTGCAGCGCGAACGGTTCTTCCCGGACCACGGTATCGCTGATGAAGTTCTTGATGTCCTTGCGGAAGTAGCCGATGGAGAAATAGCTGCCTTCGCCGTAGTACCACTCGAAGGACAGGTCGAAATTGTCCGAAAGCAGCGGTTCGAGCGCCGGATCGCCCCGGTTGCCGTCGCCACCGGTGATACGGACCACGTTGGCGAGTTGCTGACCACCGCGGATCGCGCCCCATCCCGGCCGACCGATGGTCTGGCTGTAGCTGCCTCGCAGGACCATGCTCTCGCTGAGGTCCAACTTCAGATCGAGGTTGGGCAGGAAGTAGTCGTAATCGCCCTCGCGCCGGCCGAACGTGCGCTCATCGGCATAGTTCACGTAGAGCTCGTTGGCCGCGACCCAGGAGATGGTCTCGCCCACGCGCTCCAAGGCAGTGGATACGACCTCGGTCTTCTCGTAGCGAACGCCCAGGGCCACGCTGAGCGGCATCGACCAGTCGAACTTGGTCGTCCATTGCACGTACGCGCTCTTGGACTTCTCGGACGTGCGCATGTCGTCCGTGAACTCGGTCGGCATCTGGTAGCAGGTGGCGCATCCGGATTCGGTGATCGCCGCCTGGCGCAGGCGCTCGAAGTCGAACACCAGGAAGCCGTCGGTCCAGTTCGGGTTGTTGCTGTTGCCGAAGGCATCGAAGTACCGCGACATGTGGTCGACGTACCAGATGCTGTCGTCGTAATCCGCCGGCGTACCCACGCCGCCCCAGGTGTCGCGCTGCATGACGGCCGACGCCGAGCGGTTCTGCACGTCGATCGCCGACACGCCGAAGTCCAGCCCGGAATACTCGCCGAACTCGAAGCGACCCTTGGCCTGCAACTGTTCGACGTCGGACTTGTTGTAGCTGTTCTGGAACACCGAGCCGGTGACCAGCGCCTGCGACGGCAGCACCTCGGTCTGGCCGGGCGGGAGCTGGACGTTGACGATCGGGATCTCGCCGCTGTAGTCCACCGTGGTCGTGCCACGGATGTACGCGGCGACGCCCAGCACGCCTGCGGAGCCGAGCGGACTGTCCGGCTTCGATTCAGACGTGGAGTTGTGGTAATCGAACTCCAGGCTCAGGTTGTCGGTGACTTCCCATTCCACGTTGAAGCCCAGCGAATCGCCGGTGGTCTTCGTTGCGAGCTGCATGCCGCCCATGGAGAGGTCGGCGCCGGTCATGTCTTCGGAATAGATGATCGGCGCAGCTACCGGACCATCGGTCCAGGAACTGTCGCCCGGACCGTAGTTGAACCACACCGACAACTCGCTGCGCTGCTGCTGCACCTTGTTCTCGATGTAGTTGTAGTCCAGCGTGGTCGTGACGCGGTCGCTCGGCGCCCACTGGAACGTCACTTGGCCATTGGTGCGCTGGCGCTGCACGCCATTGACGCTGTAGCCCGTGTTCTGCGGGCGCGCATAGACGTCGTCAGGGCCCGGCCTGTTATCGATCCGGTCGTAATACGATTCGCCCGGCAGCGGCAGACGCTGCCAGCTGTTGGAATTGTCACCGTAAAAGGTCAGCCAGCCATCGGCGACCGAGGCCTGGTTGAAGCCCGAATCGCGCTCCTGGTAACTGCCGCTGAGCGCGATGCCGAACCGGCCATCCGCGAACGTCCTGCTGAAGATGCCGGACATTTCGCCGGTGAAATCCTCGCCCTGCTGCGTCTTCGGCAGATTGCCGTTCGACGTATCGTGGACGGTCTTCAGGCCGAAGCTCGCGACCGGTTCGGCTTCGAGCGGACGCGCCGTCCTGACATCGATGGTGGCACCGATGCCGCCCGTCGGGTTGTCGGCACGGCCGGTCTTGAAGACGCGGATCTCCGAGATCGATTCGCTGGCTAGGTTGGCGAAGTCGAACGACCGCGAGGTCGAGTTGCCCGCACCGCCATTGCCGAGATTGGACGCCGGCATCTGGCGACCGTTGAGCAACACCAGGTTGTAGTCCGGTCCCATGCCGCGAACGGTGACCTTCGAGCCCTCGCCGCTGGACGTGCGGTCGATCGATACGCCGCTGATGCGCTGCAGCGATTCGGCCAGATTGGTATCCGGGAACTTGCCGATGTCCTCCGCCACGATGCCATCGACGACACCTTGCGCGTCGCGCTTGAGGTTCATCGAGGACTCGAGGCTGGCGCGGATGCCCTTCACCACCACTGTATCCAACGTGGTCGGGTCGACTTCGGTAGCCGTCGTCGACGGCGTTGTGGTGGTGCTCTGCGGCTCGGCTTGCTGGGCCCATGCGGGACTCGCCATGGCGATCAGCAATGCGGACGTGAGCACCCGCTTCCTTGGAACGGACTGCACTTGCTTCATGGACTTTCCCCTCTCCGGAAATTCACGAATAGCGTGTTGGTATGCGTTGGCGCGACGTGCTCGAGGCCCCCTGTCCTCTCACATTGGGCCGCATTGGACGCGCGATTGACAGCGTTGTCAACTTTCCCACAATTGCTCCGCTGAGCGCAGAAAACCCCTTGTTTTAAGCTGTTTCATCGATGCTGCGGCGCAGCTGAAATCGTTTTCCATTCTTCGCATCGCTTTATCGGATGGAAGAAATTTGTTGCCCGCCGGTGCGGAAGGTTTTTGATTGGTATGGCGATCGAGGCCACTCAGCGCGCAGGGCTAGACCTCGCGCTGGCCGCGATCGATGAGTGGAAAAATGCGCGCGTGCCCTCAGCGCCGCGCAGGCGACTGGGTCGACTCCCGGAACACCACTTCGTGCTCGACATGCACCATGCCGCCCGCCTCCGCCGTGCGAATGCGGGCCAGCAGCTGGAGCGTAGCCAGTCGGCCCATTTCAGAGGTGGGCTGACGGACGGTGGTCAACGCGGGATAGATATGGCGCGCGATGGGCGTGTCGTCGAAGCCGCACACCGAGATGTCCCGGGGCACGGCCAGGCCACGCTCGCAAGCCGCACGGATGACGCCGGCCGCCATATCGTCGTTGGCGGCGAAGATCGCGGTCGGAGGGCGCTTGAGGTCGAGCAGGCGGTTGCCGGCTTCGATGCCCGACTCGTACGAGAAGGCGCCCTGTACCACGAGGTCCTCGTCGAAATCGAGCCCCGCCTTGCGCAGCGCCTCGCGATAGCCTTTGAAGCGCCATTGGCATGCGCCGTGCGCGGGCGGGCCCTTGATGTGGGCGATGCGTCGATGGCCTTGCGCGACAAGGCCTGCCATCAGTTCTAGCACGGCTGCGGTCTCGTCCATCGATACGCCGATGCGGTCCTGCGGGTGCTTGGGTGCAATGCAGGCGAAAGGCACGTCGTGCTGCTCGAGGAACTCGAGCACCGCCGGGTCGTCGGTCAGCGGCGGGATCAACACCACGCCGTCAGGTGCGAAGTGCTCGAAGACCACCTTCAGATCCTCGGCCTTGCGTTGCTTGGCCGATCCGACGGGTGCGAGCACCAGGTTGTAGTGGTTGTCGCGACAGGCATCCAGCATGCCGCTCTGGATCTCCATCAGGTAGTTGCGCGAAGGATTGTTGTAGACCAGCGCGATGACGTAGGAACGTTGCCCTGCAAGGCTGCGGGCGGAGAGATTGGGCCGGTACTGCAGTTGTTCGACTGCCTTCATGACGCGCTGGCGCATCTCGTCGCGCACGTTGGGCTCGTTGTTGAGCACGCGCGACACGGTCTTCATGGACACGCCGGCGGCGGCGGCCACGTCCTCGATCCGACTACGCATTCGGCTGCTCCCGCTCCACTCCGCACATCCTCCTGGCAAGACCCCGGATTCTGACAGCGACGCCCGTTCCCTGGATACCGCAGCGCGTGCCTGCACGCTGCAGCGGCTCCCCGATCGCGCCATCCACACATGCGACGCGCGCGAATCGTTGTTGCAAAGCAGCACATCAGTGCGATGGACGCGCGATGCGATGTGCCCTGCATCGCGCGTCCCGCCACCGAACACCGCTTACGGTTGACACCAAGATGTACCAACGGTATGACAGCGCTGTCAACTACCGCGTGTCCGGCAAGCCGTTGCCGGCACTGCATCCACCTTCGAGAGGCACCACGATGCATTCCACCCGTATGTTCGCCGCCGTCGCGCTGGGCGTGACGATGGCCGCCGGCCTGACGCACGCCGATGCCGCGCAACCCCGGGAGACTCCCATGCCGACGTCGGCGACCGTCACCATCTACACCACCGCGCAGGACACCGGGCAGCGCCTGAGCAAGACCGGCACCGCCACCTTGAAGGCCGGCCACAAGCTCACCGAGGTCGAGAATTCGGTTTTCGTCGATCCCGCGAAGCGCTTCCAGTCGATGCTGGGTATCGGCGGCGCGATCACCGATTCCACCGCCGAGGTGTACGCCACGCTGTCGCCGGACAAGCGCGGCGAGTTCATGAAGGCGTACTACGACAAGGATGCCGGCATCGGCTATTCGCTGGCGCGCACGACCATCCACAGCTCGGACTTCAGCTCGGCCAGCTACACCTACGTCAAGGAAGGCGACAAAGCGCTGGCGTCGTTCTCGATCGACCACGACCGCCAGGCACGCCTGCCGATGATCAAGCAGGCCATCGCGGCCGCCGGCGGCGACCTGCCGCTGTTCGCCAGCCCGTGGAGCGCGCCGGCCTTCATGAAGACCAACAAGCACATGCTGCGCGGCGGCGCCTTGCTGCCCGAGTACCGCCAGGCGTGGGCGAACTACTTCGTCAAGTTCATCCAGGCGTACGAGAAGGAAGGTGTCCCCATCTGGGGCATCACCGTGCAGAACGAGCCTATGGCCACTCAGACCTGGGAATCGATGCTCTACACGGCGGAAGAAGAGCGCGACTTCCTCAAGGACTACCTCGGCCCGACGATGCACAAGGCCGGCTTCGCCGACAAGAAGATCATCGTGTGGGACCACAACCGCGACATGATGCTGTACCGCGCACAAGTGATCCTCGGTGATCCCGAGGCGGCGAAGTACGCTTGGGGCCTGGGCTTCCACTGGTACGAGACCTGGGCGGGCTTCGACCCGATGTTCCGTAACGTCGCCGCGGTGACGCAGGCTTTCCCCGATAAGCCCGTGCTGCTGACCGAGGCGGCGGTGGAGAAATTCGACCCCGCGCGCTACCAGTACTGGCCGAACGCCGAACGCTATGGCACGTCGATGATCAACGACTTCAACAATGGCGCCGTGGGCTGGACCGACTGGAACATGCTGTTGGACGAGAAGGGCGGCCCCAACCATGTGGGCAACTTCTGCTTCGCCCCGCTGCATGCCGATACGCGCACGGGCGAACTGATCTATACGCCCAGCTACTACTACATCGGCCACTTCTCGAAGTTCATCCGCCCGGAAGCTCGCCGCGTCAGCACCGCCACCAGCCGCAGCACACTGCTGGCGACGTCCTTCGTGAATCCGGACGGACGCTTGGCTACGGTGGTGATGAATCCGACCGACAAGGAGATCGCCTACAACTTCTACGTCGGCCAGGCCTCGACCGTGGTCACCATCCCGGCGCGCGCGATCCAGACGCTGGTTAACTGACGCCGTGACATTCTCGCTGCGCCCGATGCGCTGCTGGCCGCTGGCGTTGCTGCTGGTGGCGACGCACGCACTCGCCGCGGAACCGTTTGCCTGGCCGGGCGGCAAGCGAGCCGCCGTCAGCCTCGCCTACGACGACGCGCTGCCGTCGCAACTGGACCATGCGATCCCGGCGCTGGACCGGCACGGCCTGAAGGGCAGCTTCTACCTGACGCTGGCGTCGGACACGCTGCGCACGCGTCGGGAGGCGTGGGTAGAGGCTGCCCATCGTGGGCACGAGCTCGGCAACCACAGCCTGTTCCACCAGTGTTCTTCTTCGCTGCCGGATCGGGCGTGGGTGCCGCCGCATCGTGATCTCGACACGACCACGGTCGCGCAGATGGCCGATCAGGTGCGCCTCGCCAACGTCATGCTCGCCGCGCTGGATGGCCGTACCGCGCGCACGATGACCGTGCCCTGCGGCGACACGCAGGCGCAGGACGGCAACTACATCGATGCCGTGGCGTCGGAGTTCGTCGGTATCAAGCTGGGCCAGGGCGGCGTGGTGGTGGACATGGCGACGCTCGATGTCGCGGCCGTGCCGGTGGATGTCCCGGTGGGCGTCACTGGCGAGCAGCTGATCGCGCGCGTCGAGGAAGCCGCGCGACGCGGCACCCTGGTCAGCTTCACCTTCCATGGCATCGGCGGCGACTACCTGTCGGTATCGAACGAAGCACACGACGCGCTGCTGCGGCACCTTGCCGCCCATCCCGATGTGTACTGGGTGGCGCCTTTCGTGGACATCATGCAGTACGTCGCGCGCGTGCGCTCCACCCAGCACACGACACCCTAGCCCGCGCTCAACGATCGCAGGACACCAGCTTCTTGCGGGCGTGCCACAGGGCGCGCCGCGCCAGGGTGTAGGCCATATCCGCTTCGCGCGGCAACAGGTGTTCGGCGCGCACGGGATCGGCACCATGCGCGAACGCGTACTCGATGCCCTCCAATTGGGACAGGTGCAGGCGCACCGGTCGCGCGAAGTCGGCGAAAAGCGATGCTTTGCAGTGCGCGAAGTCGCGGCCAAGCAGCGCCAGTTGGCCGCGAATGGCCCGACTCGCTGCCCCCTCCAGTCCCGGCGCCGGCTCCTCCGCGATCGGCGCAGCCTTGTACGCATCGCCAGTGGCTTCGCTACCCAGGTCCGCGATCCGCTCGTGCAAGGCGGGATTGAAGCGCACCGGCGGCGGCGGCCGTGCGCGCGCGGGTTGGTCGCCCGTACCGAGCGGGATACTCACCGCCCCGCCCGTGACCGTGCCGTGCGCGTTCTCCAGCGCGACGTCGCCCGCCGTGCCCTTGCCTCGCCACACGCGATCAAAACGGGTCTCGCGGTACTCGACCGGATTGACGCGATCGAACGGCCCGCGCGCGCCCGCCTGCCGCCCATCCGGCGGGCTGCCGGGCGGTTGCCCGGGTGCGGGCGGCAAGGCGCCGATGCCCTCGGGCACACGCACGCGCCCGTCGCGCCCATACAGACGCATCTGCGACGGCACCGGCTGCGTGGACGTCGCGACAGCCGATGTGGGCTGTGCCATGGGCGGCGCATGCGACGTGGCACCGCTACGCGCCGCAGCATCGAGGCGTGCAGGGTCCATCACGGCGTCCGGGGAAGCGCGTTCCCGGACGATGAAGCGCAACCGCAGCGGCGACGCTTCCCCTTCGGCCAACTTCGCCGTCGGATGCTGAAACAGCAGCACCATCAGCGCGAACGCCATGACGGCCGCACTGGAGACGCCTGCGATGAGGCGATCCAGCACGTCCGTATCCGGCGCGTGCGCACGCGGATCAGGCGGCACGCACTACCACGCGAGCCGACCACTGATCGCAGCTCACTCCCTCCTGCACGACGGATAGGGTCACACAGGATCTTCGATGTCGTGGGGTTCGCCCGGCGGAGGCGGATATCCCCGATCCTCGAGACAGGCGTCCAGTAGCGCCCGCTGGTCATCGCTCAATGCTGACGGGGGCGCGTCACGGTCACCGGACGAAGGAGGGGGCAAGTCGAGTTCGTCCGCACACGTCGCGATCGCTGCATCGATATCGGGCGGCGGGAAAGGCATATCGCCATGGCCCCGTGGCGGAGGTGGCGGCCCACCGGGCCCGAAGGCGTGTGGCAACGAACGGTGCGCATGAGGGAACGGCGTGCAGCAGGCCGCAAGGCCGATGGTCAGCCCGGCGAGCGCCAGGCCACGCAGGAAAGGAACGTAAGACACGCGATTTCCTCGCAGGATCAGGGTGAACACGGGCGACGATGGAGCAAAGCCGGCACGGGGGACGGAACGGGACGTGGGAGAGGTTGGCCACCGTGCCGTCCCACCATGCCGGGCGGAACACGGATGCAGCATGAATCACGCGTGTGGCATGCGAATGCCGGCCTGTGTCAGCCTCGTCGCACGCGATGCCGGCAGGTGTGCGACCGCGCGTATGCCCACGCGGCTGGCAAGGGCGGATTCCACCCAGCGACGCTGCGCGGCGTCGAGCACATCGCCGAACGGATCGCGCGCCTGCAGGGGTTCCAGGTTGCCCGCCTTCCACGGCTCGTCCGTGCGGATCAGGCCACCAGCGAGGGTGCGATAACGCGACCACAGCGTGTCGTCGGGTTCGCAACCGAGGAAGGCCAGCACGCGGCCCATCGTATCGCGCGGCGTCCGCACCAGTGCTTCGTAGCTCACGTGCAGGTGGCGTGGATCGTTGCGCCAGCGTTCGCTTTCACGTCGCGCAGTGTCCCAGCGGTCCACGCACTTCTCCAACGACAGGAACGGTCGCCAACCGGGATGGTCGCGAGCGGCGCGGTACAACGAACCGACAACCTGCGTGCCTTCGCGTTGCACATGGATGAAGCGTGCGTCCGGCACGCCGCTGCGCAGATGGTCGATGTAGAACAGGTGATCAGGCGTCTTCTCGACCCAGATCGGCTTGTGCATGGCCAAGGCATGGGCGTCGAGGGTCCGCACGAACGCGTGCAGCTGCGCGGCGAGCCGCCATCGATCCCGGTCCGGCGCATCGACGGGAAGGTTGAGCTGGCGCAGGAACGTCCAGGTGCGCTTGGCGCGGCGCGGATCGACCAGCGACCAGCGTGTGAACGCATCGCGACGCCAGTGCCTCAAACGGGCCATGGGCGCGCGGGGTCGGTCGGCATCGCAACGACGGTGCTCCTCACTGCCGAGCATCATCGGCAGGAAGTGGGTCTCCGGTTGTGATCGGATCTGACGGTGCGCATGCAGCAGCGACTGCAGCAGTGTGGTGCCGGAACGGGGGCAGCCGACGACGAACACGCGGCGCCGTACATGACCCGCCTGCGTACGGCTCGCGGCTTCTCTGAGAGCGTCGGCCAGGCAGGCCTGTTGTTGAAGACGACGCGCGCTCACGAAGCACACCCGGTGGCGAGGCCGGGGGTCGTCTCGCCAAACAGCATGGGTACGGTCGCCTGCACGCGCGCATGGAACGCGCGGCGGCCCGCAAGGAAATGGGTGCGCGCCGCCTCGCCCATCGCGGCGCGCTGCCAACCCGTGAGGCACAAGGCATAGTCGACCGCGCGTTCGATCGCCTCGATGGTGACCTCATGGGTCGTATCCAGCCCTTGCCTCCGACCGGGTAGCGCCTTCATCAACACGCCACGGTCCGGCGTCACATGCTCGTTCATCGGCGCTGCATCGGTCGCCAATACCACCGCGCCCACGCTCATCGCCTCGACGAGATGATGACCGTAGCCCTCGACTTCAGAGGGGCAGACGTGAAACACGTGCCGGTTCTGCAACCACCGTAGCGCACTGTCGTCGAGGTAGCCGACGTGATGCTCGATGTTCGTCGCAGCCGGCCCTCGGCGTGCATGGCGCTCGGCCTGGACGACGGTAAGTCGCGGCCACTCCGGGTGCCGGCGCCAGGCCGCCAGCAGTACCTTGGTGCCCTTCGACGCGCTGCTGCCGGCGAGATGGAAGAAAGCGCGTTCGCGCGCCACCGACACATCGCGCCGGTCATCGCTGGTGAAGCCGAGATACGCCGTGGGGCACCCGCGCGCCTCGAACAACCGCTGCGCATGCCGGGTCTTGCACAGGACCAGGTCGAATCGCGGCAGCAACGGCTGCCACTTGTCGAGCAGCCATTCCGGGTTGGGCACCAGCACGTTGCGTTTTGCCAACGGCAGGCAGCGCGGATAGACGCGCTCGAGGAACACCTGCACATCGAGACGGCCGTGGCGCAGTCGGCTCGCCCAGAGATCCAGCTCCATCGCCTTGCCAGAACGGCCACCAGCGCCGAACGCAACCCGCTCGCAGTCCAGTCCGGCATGGAACAGGCCCTCCGCCATCAACCTGAGGTCGCGGCTGAGGCCCACCCCGTTGTCGCGGGTGAGCAGACGCAGTGAAGGAGCGGGCATGGCGTGCACCGGTGTCGGGAGAGTCGTGAGCCTGCGCGGGCGATGTCGCGTGGATTTGCCCCTGTGTCGCCGTTCGAAATGCCACACGACACACAGCGCCACACGCCGACACACCGGCGCCATGCGTAGCGGGCACGCTGCCTTGGTGTTGGCGTCAGACCAACCGTGTCCTCAATCCCCGGAAATCCTTGCCGCCACACCGCGTGGCGGCACTTTTTTCCTCGGTAGGGCCGGTCCCGGGATGGCGCATACTTCCCATGGACGCCGCCTGCGACGCTGCACGATGGACCTGAGCTCCCACATCCTGGTGGTCGACGACGACCCCGAACTGCGCACCCTGATCGGCGATTTCCTGCGCGACCACGGCTATCACGTGGAGGTGGCGGCCGATGTGGCGACCATGCGCGAAGCGATCGCTCGCCGACGGCCGGACCTGGTCGTGCTCGATGTGATGATGCCGGGCGAGGACGGCCTGTCGGCGGCGCGTCGGCTGGCGAACGAGGGTGGCCCGCCCGTCATCATGCTCAGCGCGCTCGGTACCGACACCGACCGCATCATCGGCCTGGAAGTCGGCGCCGACGACTATCTCGCCAAACCCTGCAACCCGCGCGAGTTGCTCGCGCGCGTACGGGCGCTGCTGCGGCGCAATCCGCCCGCAGCGGAAGGCGAGCCCGCGCCATCCGGCGGCTTGCAGTACCGCTTCGATGGCTGGAGCCTGGATGTGGCGCGGCGCGAGTTGCGCGATCCGACGGGCATGCACATCACGCTGTCCGATGGCGAGTTCAGCCTGCTGCGCACCTTCGTCGAGCACCCGCAACGTGTCCTGAGCCGCGACCAGTTGCTGGACTACGCGCGCGGCCACAACGTGGATGTCTACGACCGCGCCATCGACAGCCAGGTAAGCCGCTTGCGTCGCAAGCTCAGCGAACGTGGCGGTCCGGACATGATCCGGACGATCCGCAACGAGGGCTACATGCTGCTGCCGTCGGTCGTGCGCCGATGAGCGCACGCCTGCGCCGCATGCCGCTGTTCGCGCGGACGTTCCTTCTGCTGCTGGCCGCGCTTGCGGTGGCGTACGCGATCGGCATGGCGGTACTGCTGTATCGCCCGCCGGTGGACGGCATCGCCTTCAGCGAACTGACGGCGCTGCTGTCATCGCGCATGCCCGCGACCGGTCCGGACCTGAAGGTCTACGACGCGGAACAACCGCCCATCCCGGACCCTGCGCGCTACCGCGCGTCGCCCTTCGTGCGCGACCTGCTTGCGCAATGGCTGGGCAGCGACGCGCAGCATGTGCACTTCTATCACCTGCAGGGGCCGCAGCCGTTCTCGCCGGCACAGCGTGCGCCGGGCGGACCGCCGCCCATGGCCGGCGCCGGGATGCAGGCACCCCCCATGGACGGTCCCACCCGTCCGCCGGAAGACGCAGGCAATCCGGCGGCGCAACGCTTCCCACTGGCATGGCGACCGGATGCCCCGCTGCGGGGCGATTTCGTCGCCGCGTTCCGACAGACCGACGGACGTTGGCGCGTCGTCGAGAACACGCGCAACCGCACGAGCTTCATGATCCGGCTCGCCACGCTGTTCCTCGCCGGCATGCTTGCCCTGCTGCCCCTGGCGTGGTGGTTCTCGCGCGCGCTTGCCGCACCGATCCGCCAGTTCACCCGCGCGGCCGACCGCATGGGACGCGAAAGCGGCGCGCCGGCACTGCCATTGACCGGCCCCAGCGAGTTCGCCAGCGCAGCCGCCGCGTTCAACGCCATGCAGGCGCGCCTGGACCGTCTGCTGCAGGAGCGCAGCGAGATGGCAGGCGCCATCGCGCACGACCTGCGTACGCCGCTCGCGCGTCTGGCGTTCCGGTTGGATGCATTGCCGGACGAAAGCCGCGACAAGGCGAGTGCCGACATCGCCGAGATGTCGCAGATGATCGATGCCACCCTCGCCTTCATCCACGACCAGAACCGCCGTCCACTGCGCGAGCCCCTCGACCTCCGATTGCTGGTCGCAGGCGTGGCCGACAGCCTGCGCGACACGGGGCACGATGTACATGTCGAGCCCGGCGCGCCTGCGCCGATGAAAGGCGATCCGCTGTCGCTGCGGCGCATGGTGGGCAACCTCGTCGACAACGCGCTGAAGTACGGGCATCGCGCGCGCATCACGCTGTCGCCCGAAGGACAGGGCTATCGTCTTTGCGTGGATGACGAGGGTCCTGGCATCGATCCGGCGCAGACGGAACAGCTGTTCATGGCCTTCGTGCGCGGCGAGGCATCGCGCAATCGCAGCACCGGCGGGATCGGACTCGGCCTGGCCTCGGTGAAGCACACCGTGCTCGCGCACGGTGGCGAGGTACAGCTGTCCAATCGCAATGAAGGCGGCCTGCGCGCCAGTGTCTACCTACCGCGCGGCGCCGAATGACCCATCACTGGGCAGCCCAGTGCCAGCGGGCACCCAACGTGAAGGTGCGTCCGGCGCCGGGTTCGTAGAAGCGCCCGTTGCCTTCGTTGACGATCACCGAACCGATGTGGAACCGGTCCATTGCGTTGTCGATGCGGCCGAACACCTGCAGGCGTCCGTTCGCCCACGACCACGCGCGATCCGCTTCCAGATGGAGCAACCCATAGCCCGGCGCACGTTCGCTGCCGGTGTCGTTGACGGTGACATCGCCCATGCCGACCAGCTGCGCCGCGGCCTGCCAGCGCTCGCCCTGCCAGCGCAACCGCAGCGATGCCTGCTGGCGCGCAATGCCGGGGATCCGGGTTCCCGCGGCGACCTGCACGCCGGGCGTGGTGCAACCGGCAGCGGTGCAGATCGGGAAGCTGTCGCGGAAGGTCGCGTCCAGCCAGGTGTAGGCGAACTGCACCCGCCACGCATCGCCCAGCGGCACATCCGACTGCAGTTCGAACCCCTGCCGGCGTGCGGCGCCCACGTTGCGGTAACTGCTGCGTCCACCGACATTGCGCGCCACGGCGAGTTCGTCGTCGGTATCGGCACGGAACACCGCCGCTTCCAGCGTCGTCCCGCCTGCCGCGCGCCACTTCGTGCCCAGCTCGAGGTTGCGGCTGGCCGCCGGTCGCAGGTCGAAGGCCAGGCCGGCGGCGCCATCGGCGCGATAGCCCAGTTCGTTGAAGGTCGGTGTCTCGAAACCTCGACCGATCGACGCATACACGCGCAGCGCGTCTTCCGGCGCGAACACCAAGCCTGCCACCGGCATGACACGGTCGTACGCGACCCTTCCGCTGTCGTCGGGATTGGTCGCGGTGACGTAGGCATCGTCGGACGTGAAGGTGATGCGGCTGCGGCGCGTGCCCGTCAGCAATGACCAGCGCGGTGCAAACTTCCACCAGGCCTGCAGGTACTGGTCCGCGTTCTCCACTTCGTTGCGTTCATCCCGCTGCAAAGCGCCGCGCACACCCAGCACGAGGCCGACGAAGTTCTCGTAGCCGCGGCGCCGCTGGCGTTGCCGGTCCGCATTGAGGCCGGCCGTGAGTTCCACCGGTTGCCCCGCGAGCTGCCCTTGCCACGACCAACGCAGATCGGCGCCACCGTAAGTGGTGTCCAGATCGATGACGCCACCGGAATTCAGCGGATTCCCTTGCGCTGCAACCGGCAGGGCGAGGAACTGCTCGACGTCGCGCTGACCGCCATACCCCATCACCCGCACTTGGTGTCCCTCGCCGAACGGGAGCGCATAGACCGCACCCATCTGGTCCTGGGAAGCCGACTTGCGCGTGTTGAACGCGATGGCCACCGGCGACGCCTGCCGTGGCGCTTGCCACGCCTGCGCCCGCGTCAGTCCCAGCGGGTCTTGCGCATCGGGCGCATCGAAATGATTGGCGACCAGATCCAACGTGCCCGTGCCAGGGCGGAAACGCAGCAGGACATTCAACGACTCGCGGCGTGCGGCCGCGTGCTCGCGGTAGCCCTGCGTATCAAGCACCGAGGCCGCCAGGTTGTAGCCCACGACATCGCCCGCACCTCGCAGGCGTGCGCCCAGCAGATAGGTGTCGTGGCTCGCGGCGCTGGCCTGCAGCCGCGCATCGCGTCCTTCTTCGGGAAGGTCGCTCCATGCCTGGATCACGCCACCGGACGAGTTGCCGTGCAGTGCGGAGAAAGGCCCGCGCAGGATTTCGACACGGTCCGCGCCCAGCATGCTGAAGTGCGACACCTGGCCCTGGCCATCCGGCATCGTCGCCGGCACACCATCGGCATACAGGCGCACGCCACGCACGCCGAAGGTGGAACGCGCGCCGAAACCGCGGATCGAGAGCTGTGTGTCCTGCGCGAGGTTCTGGCGCTCGCGCGCCTGCAGCCCGGGAATGCCGTCCAGCACGTCGGACAGTGCGGCCTGCGTGCGCGCGCCGCCGTCGCCCAGCGACACCACGTCGATGGAGGCCGGCGTATCGAAAGCAGTGACGCTTTCGAGCCGCGTCGCGGTGACCACCACGCGGTCCAGCGTCTCCGCCCCCTGTGACGTGCCATCGACCGCCAATGCCGCGGGCGACAGCATCGCGCCGCCCACCATCCATGAGAACCGCGATGTTGCGCGCATGCAGGAAACCGAACCGAGAGGCGGACGCTCGATTGTCCCATAACTCCCGGAACCCGCCCGACACCGCCGAGAACGCGGCAACGCCGCGTCACGGCATCCACAGGGACGTGCTTATCGCGCGACGCTGAACCGAACCTCGACCCGGCGGTTCGGAATCAGGCATTCGCGCAAGGCAGCCTGCGGCTTCACACCGTCGCACTGCTGCACCTGCTCGCCGTCGCCCTTGAAGCTGTAGCTGACCTTGCTGGCGTCAATGCCGCGCTCGACCAGCAGCGCACGCACGGTTTGTGCACGACGCTCCGACAGTGCCTGGTTGTAGTCGTGGCCACGGCCCTGCAGTCGATCCGCGTGACCCACCAGCTCGATGCCGGTGAGCGTCAGGCCTTCTTCGCGCAGGCGGGCCAGTTCGCGATCCAGGCTTTGCAACGAGTAGGCGCGGATGTCGTTGCGGCCGGAGCGGTCGAACTCGAACAACACGTTCGCGGTCAACACCGTGTCCGCCGGCAACACCGCCGGCGTGTTCGGCGTGGCGCCGCACTGGCGCGAGAGCGCTTCGGCATCGCTCACCCAGTCTTCGGCGATCTGGATGTACGGCTTGGCGTGGCGCCACTGCTGCTGGTTGAACTCATTGCCGGCGTGCACAAGCTCCACTTCGCCGCATGCGACCGCCTGCTGCGCGCAGGCGAAGCCGGGCGTACCGTGGATCGCGCCCAAGCGCTTCCAGAGATCCTCGCGCACGCGCGCGGCGTTGTTCACCAGCGGCGTGTCGGTCGGCAGCGGCGTGACGCCCTGCTCCATGCCGACGATCAGCTTCTCAGACTCGCTCAGTGCTTCCTGCGGGAAGGCGCTGCGGTCGTTGCGCGAATACTCGTGGAACGAGACGTCCAGCCAGCACTGCGCTTTCGACAGGTGGTAGTCGCGGACCGGTCGGCCGCCATCGTTTAGCGCCTGGATGCGCCCCTGGGTGTGCTCGTAGCCGGTGAGGTCGGCGTGGATCGCCTCGTCGGTGATGCGGTCGCGCGCCGGCGTCAGCTGCGTCTGCTGGGCATGCGCGGTGGAGACGAGGCCGGCCAGCACGGCGGCGCACAGAAGGGCGGTTTTCGTATGGGTCATGTCGGTAATCCTCAGCGCACCGGATCGCGGTAGCGGGCGTCTTCCCTGCGGAAGAGGTCTTCGTCGAACTTGAAGCGCAGGCGGATGAACGCGCCCTGCTGCGTGTACTCGTAGCCGGTCAGGTCATCGTCGCCGCGGAAGCCGGTGGCGTTGTAGCCCACCGACAGCCACAGGTTCTGCCGCAGCAGGCGACCGACTTCCATGCCGAACGCATACTGGTTGGCACCGTCCTGGCCCCGGAAGGTCGAACCCAGCACGCCGATGTCCCAGTGTTCGGTGATGTCGTAGACGATGCGGCCGGACACCAGCACCGCGTTGAAGTCGTCGTCGACGCGACCGGTGTCGGCGTAGAAGAAGCTGTCCTGCTGCCACTTCGCCGCCACCCGGCCGGTGAGCCACCATGGCCGCGACGGGTGCCAGTCCGCGTGTGCCGAGACGATGTGCGCGCTGCTGCGGATGTCCTGGCCGGTATCCGAGCCGAAGCCGGTACCGTCCATGCCGCTTTCGTCCTTCTCCAGCTTGTACTCGTAGCGGGCCAGCGCATTGACGCGGTTGGTGTCGGTATCGCGATACGCCGCGCCGATCTGGAAGCGGTCCTGGAGCACGTCGCCGCGCGCGTCGTACTCGGTGCGCAACAGGTAGTTGCGCGCCAGCAGCGTCCAGTCGCGGTTCAACTTGCGCGCCGCCAGGAACTGCAGCAGCGTGGTGTTGTAGGCCTCGTTGGTCGGCGTGCCGGCGACGTCGTCGGAGATGCGGTGTTCCAGCCGTACGTTGCCGCGCCACAGCGGATTGGCGCTGTAGTCCAGCGCAAAGCCGATGCCGGTGGAATCGCCGATGCTGCCGGAGATGACGTTGGTGTGCTCCAGCGTTGTATCCAGGCGCAGGCCTTCGCGCAGGTCCCAGCGGTTGCGCATGCCCGAGGCAGCCTGGATATCGCGGCCGGCGATGGCATCGCGCAGGCGGTACTCGGAGAACAGCTGCGTGTCCTTGATGAAGCTGGTATCCACACCTAGCGCGACCGTATCCGCTTCACGCCCATCTTGGGTCAGGCCGTTCACGCCGCTGATGCCGGTCTGCTTCTCGTAGCGGCCGTAGATCCGGCTGCGTTCGCGCAGCTGGTAATCCATGCCCAGCGCCACGCGGTTGCGGTCCTCGCCATGGATGTCCTGCTCGATTTCGCCGCCGATGCTGAAACGGTCGCTGGCGCGGTAGCCGGCACCGATGCGCAGCATGTCCGATGACAATTCGGTGCCCACCGGCAGGCCGCTGGCCACGTCGTTGGGATTGCCGCTGCTGATGATCGGCAGGCCGGTCAGCGGATCCAGCGGTTGCTGGCCGTAACCGAGCGCACCACCGCCCGAGCCGGTGGCATACCCGCCAGACAGCCCGCCGATGTTGCCGTAGCCGCTGCTAGTCGCCCAGGTGTAGTACGCGCCGACGGTTTCGCGGATGGCGCGGTAGCCGAAGTCCAGCGTCAGCCTGTCGGTGACCTTCACCCGCGTGCCCGCACTGGCGGCATCGCGCTCGCCACCATCGGGATTGCGGTCTTCGCTGCGCAGGCCTTCGGCATACAGCTCGAAGCGCTCGTTGAGGCGCCAGCGCGTGTTCACGCTGTACTCGCCGCGACCGCCGTACAGCGGCGACGCCGGGTTGTTGAACGCGGGATCGGACTGGCCGGCGAACAGTTTGAAGTCCAGCGCCTTGCTGGCATGTCCCAGTTCGACCCGCCATGCATCGCCTTCCACCAGCCCGCTCAAGCCCTGCAGGCCCGGCGTGCCGTACTGGTTGACGCTGTTGGTGTTGACCTCGCTGCGCGTGCGCGCGGCTTCGGCGACCAGCCAGGTGTTGGCGCCCAGCTTGTAACCAATGTTCGCGCTTCCCATCTCGAAGGCGGCAAAAGGATTGCGGTCGTCCACGTAGGAACCGCCGATCTCACCGTTCGCCCCGAGACGCAGTTGCGCATCGGCGCCCACCACCAGGAACTTCTCGGTGCCCTGGTCCAGTTCGTAGGTGATGCGCAGCGACACCGGGTTGAGGTCGCTGTCGAACGAGGGCAGGAAGCTGTTGAGCAGGATGCGGCCGGAGAATGGCTCGAAGCTGTAGTCGACCAGCCGGCCCAGCGGACGCACCGAGACGATGCGCGAAGGCTGGTTGCGGTCGCGCACGACCACTTCCACGCGCTCGCTGCCTTCCAGCACTGCATTGTTGCGCAGGCCGTAAGGGCCGCTGCCAGCGGCCGGCAGTTCTTCGATCACCTGGCGCAGCGAATCCTCGATGGCGAACACGTTGCCGCGCACGCGCGCATTCTCGAAGTGCCAACCCAAGCCGGTCGCGGTGCGGTTGTACGTGCCCAGCACGCGCTGGCCCGCCCGCGCACCGAAATCCACGCCGGTCTGCGTCGCGATGTTGTCGCCGGTCTGGAAATCGCCGTACAGCAGGTAGCTGCGGTCCTTGTCCACGCGTACGTACAGGCGCTCCGCCGACCGCGCATCGAAGCCGCGCAGCGACGCATCGCCGTACACCGGATAGAACTCTTCCGGCTGGATGTCGCGCAGCAGGCGCGCGCGCACCTCCTTGTCCGAGTCGTAGGCGGCAGTCAGCAGGTACTCGCCCTTGATCGTGCCCTTGACGAAGAACGCAGCACGCGCCGCGCCGTTGGCTTTGCCGTTGTTGAACTGCTTCTCCCAGCGGCGGATCTCGCGCTCGAATCCGTCGCCCTGCTGCGTGCCGTTGATCAGGCTGTCGCCCTTGCGGCGGAAGTTGATGACGCCTTCGATCAGGCCGGTCGCGATCAGCTCCCGCATTTCCGGCACGAAACCGATGACGCCTTCCGCGCTGTGGCTGCCCGAGGTCACGCGCAACAGCACATCCTGCGGATCGTGCGGTGCCAGCAGCTCGAACTCGGCGCGCCCGTCGCGCACCGGCAACTGGATACCGGGCGTGACCTCATCGGCGTCCAGCCGGCCCGGACCGAACTCGTCCGTGCGACCGTCGGCCAGCTTGATGCGGCCGCCGCTGTGCTCGATGGTGGCGAACGACTCGCCCGCCATCGGTTTGCCGTCGGCGCCGTACAGCTGCACGACCACCTTGACCGGCGACTGGCCATCGGCCGGCACGCCGTCGCGGTCGACCTCGACGACGACGCGGTCCACGCCGGCGTTGACGCTGTAGTCGACGTTGCCAGGCTGCGCGTACAACGGTTGCGACGCGGTGCGCTGCGATTCTGGCGATTGCGGGTAAAGCGGCGTGGCCTCGCCCAGAACGGGCGTGAAACGCTGGTCGCCGGAAACGGCCTGCGCCTGCACAAGCGCCGGCGTCACCGCCAGGGCCAGCGCCAGCGCGAGCGGATGGAACGAAGGACGCGGAGCAGGCATGGCACGGGATTCCATGAAGATCGACGGACGCGGGGCGAAGCGGCTCATGGCTGCATCTCCCCGTTGCGTGCGCCATCCGTGCTTGTCGGCCCACTCGTCGTGGGCCTGGGGTCGACGATCGGCCGCTGGTTGGCCGAATCGGTGCCCTGCTGCGGTGCGCGTGCCGGCTTGCTCTCGAATCGCAACGGCTGTTGGTTGCGCTCGGTCTCCGGCGCGCGGATCTCGCCCTGCGTGCGGCGCGCCTTCACCTGTTCGATCACCGGGTTGGAGCAGCTGCCTTCGATGAAGTCGGCGCGATGCAGCTCGCCGTTCTTGAGATCAATGAACAAGCTGTCCGCGTCGCCCAGATTGCGGTTGCTGCTGGTGGTCAGGCGCGAACCCACGGGCAGGGTCGACGGATCGACCTTCAGCGTGTGGCTCTTCGGCGGCAGGCCGCAGTAGCTGTACTTGCCTTCCACGTCGCTGACCATCCAGGTGCCGTCCTCGAAGTACATGCGCACACCGGGGATGCCCAGTTCTTCTTTGTCCTGCACGTGGTTGACGTTGCAGTCCACGAAGATCTTGCCCAGTACGCAGCCTTCGTCGGCGAACACGCCACCACTGACGATCACGCGGTACTCGGCCGGATTGGACGGCACCACGCCGCCGTTCGGATACGGCGTCAGCGTGGTCGGATCCACACAGCCGCCGTCGATCGAGCAGCCCCAGGCGCGCGCGCGGTTGATGCCGTCGCCCTGCTGGCTGCCGACGCCCACGCGCACGCGATACGTCAGCACCTTCTGCTGGCCGACCGCGAGCGGTCCGACGTCGAACACCAGCGTCGGGCCCGGCTTGCCGAGCGGATTGGCGATGCCGGCGTTGTCGACGCGCGCGGTGCCATCGATGAAGGTGAAGCCGTGCGGCAGGCGGTCGATTACGTTGACCGTGCCCATCGATGCACCCGCGGTCTGGCGGATGGTGATCGTGTAGACCAGGCTATCGCCCACTTCCACGGTCTTGCGGTCGCCGGTCTTGGTGATGACCAGGCCCGGCGCGATCTGCGGATCCAGCGGGATGTGGTTGTGCACCGGCACGGCGACGCCCGAACCCAGCGTCAGTTCCAGGTAATACGTCGTCGACGTCCCGACCGGACCGGTCGGCGCGGTCGCGTTGGTCTGCACCGGATAGCCTTCGCCCGGCGTGGACGGCGGCGTCAGCGGCGAGGTCTCGGCCGGAATCATGCCGGACTCGAACGTGTAGCCGGCCGGCGGCGTCACCGCCAGCTGGAAGCGGCACGATGCGGGCGCGTCCGGCCCCAGCAGGAACTGGTAGAAGCCTTCCGCACCTACCCTCATGGATACCGACGTGCCCTGCACGGTGTAACCGCCCAGCGCGGCGTTCAGCACGTGCTGCTCGGGCGAGTAACCCGCACAGGTGCCGATCGGCGTCAGGGTGACGCGCGAGCCGGGGACCGGCGTACGCGTGGTCGCGTCGTAGACCACACCGCCCGGATTCAGCGGCAGGCTCTGCTGCGGCAGGTTCGCACCCGGCGCCAGCACCACCGACAGGTGCGTGCTTCCGCCATCGCTGCTGCGGCAGGAACTGGCGGTGCCATTGGCGATCGCGCTGGCGGCATCGCAAGGCACCGGCGGACCGGCGATCGTCTCGCCACTCACCGGCAGGCCCCACACCACGCCCGTCGCCGGATCGCGGAAGCGGATGCTCAGCGGAATGCCCGGCACCTGGTCGGCGATCGAGTACGAGCCGTCGGCGCCGGTGGTCGTCGTGCCGACGACCTGGCCATTGCCGTTGACGACTTCGACCACCCAGCCGGACAGGCGGCGGTCGCCGCCGTCGATGCGGCCGAAATCGCTGCCCTGGTCGAACCACACCGTGCCCGAGACGGATGCCGACAACTGCACGGGCGTCGGCAGGCGGCAGGCGTTCTGCGTGATCGCCGGATCGCACACTGGCAGGTCGCCGGGGTTGCCTTCGAAGTCGGCGCGTTCGTCTGGCGTCGGCGTGCGGAACTCGTTCTCGCCACCACCCTCGACGATCACCGCGTTGTTCACCGGCGTACCGGTGGCGGCCGTGGCCGCGACGCGCACCGACGCGACGATGGTGTCGGCCGAGGTCACGCCAGCGCCGATCACCGTGCTGCTCGCGCAGCGGAAACGGTCGTCGCCGAGCGCGCCGGTGCAGGTCCAGCCCGCGCCCACCGGCGTCGCCGCCAGCGTCAGGCCGGCCGGCAGGCGGTCTTCCACCACGTACTCGCCTGCGCTGGGCTGCTGCCCGATATTGCGTACGCGCAGCGTGTAGGTGGCGGTGTTGTTGACGGTGAAGATCGCCGGCGTGGCGGTCTTGCTGACCACCAGGTCGGGCGAATCGCCGATCTCGCCGAAGTTATTGTCGATCGACGCGCCACCCGGCGGCAGCACGATGCCGCTGATCGCCGACGGCGTGGTCGTCACCGGCGTGGCGGTGCCGACGGCCGTGCCGTCGATGGTGCCGGCGCTGGTGATCCCGTTGAGCGTTTCCGGCGGCTGCGTCGGTTCGGTCACGGTGTACGTGCCCGGGCGCAGGTCGTCGAAGCGGTAACGGCCGTCGGCATCGGTGGTGACGGTGACGTTCACCGTCTGGCCGAGGTCGTCGGTGCCGGTCAGCACCACCTGCACGTTCGCGTAGCCGCCCTCGCCCGTGTCGATGGCGCCGTTGTTGTTGCCGTCGTTGTAGACGCGGCCGCTGATCGCGCCGGCCGGGACTTCGCCGAAGTCGTTGCCGGTGACGTCCTCGCCCACGCCCAGGGTGATGCCGCTGATGACGGATGGCGTAGAGGTCGGCGGCGTCGCAGTGCCGCCACCGGTGCCGGCGTTGGTGATGCCGTTGAGCGTGCCGGTGGGCTGCTCGGGCTCGGTGATGGTGTACGTACCCGGCGGCAGCTCGGTGAAGGCGTAGGTGCCGTCCGGCTGCGTGGTCACTTCGCGGGTGATCGTGTTGCCGGCCAGGTCGGTGCCGGTCAGGCGCACGACGACATTGCCGATGCCTGCTTCCGACGGATCGACGACGCCGTCGTTGTCGGTATCGCGCCACACGCGGCCGCCGATCGAACTGTTCAGCGGGATCTCGCCGAAGTTGTTGCCCACCGAGTTCGCACCGGGCGTCGTCAGATCGATCGCACTGATCGCGCTGGGCACGGTGGTGATCGGCGTGGCGGTGCCCGACGGCGTCCCGCCGATGGTGCCGGCGACGGTCTGTCCGTTGCTGGTACCGGTCGGCTGCGTCGGTTCGGTCACCGTGTAGGTGCCCGGACGCAGGCCTTCGAACGCATAGTCGCCGTTGGCGTCGGTGGTGGTGCTGAGCGAGACACTCGCGCCGGTGTCGTCGGTGCCGGTCAGCGTGATGGTCACGCCATCGATGCCGGTCTCGGCCGCACCCGACTGCAGGCCGTCGTTGTTCGCATCGAAGAAGACGCGGCCCGACAGCGCCACGCCGAGCGTTTCGCCGAAGTTGTTGTTGATCGACGCGCCACCCGCGGGCAGCACGATGCCGGCGACCGCGCTGGGCACGGTCGCGACCGGCGTGGCGGTGCCGCTGGCGCTGCCGCCGACGGTGCCGGCCACGGTGGAGCCGTTGATCGTGGTCACGCCGCCGACCACGGGCTGGGCCGCCTGTTCGCTGACGGTGTAGGTACCGGCCAGCAGGTCGTCGAAACGGTAGTTGCCGTTGGCGTCGGTCACGATCGCGATGACCGCATTGCCCAGCGCATCCACGGTGCCCGCGGGCAACGAGACGCTGACGCCGGCGATGCCGTTCTCGCCCGCATCGCGCACGCCGTTGTTGTTCGCATCCAGCCACACGTTGCCGGACAGCGCTGCCGCGCGTTCGCCGAAGTCGTTGCCGCTGGAACCGCTCGCCGGCAGGTTCGTGACGGTGATGGTGTTGGTCGGGTTTTCCTGGCCGTTCGCCAGGCCGGTCGGCTGCGTCTCGACGATGCGGTAGTTCTGGCCGGTGATCGCACCGCCATAGCTGTAGCCGCCGCTCGCGTCCGTCGTGAGCGTGACCGGCGGCAGGTCGTCCGGCGTGCCGAACACCCCATCCGGGCCCGCACCCTCGATCACCACGGTCACGCCCGGAAGGCCGGACTCGCCCGCATCCTGGCCGCCGTCATCGTCGCGATCCAGGTAGACCGTGCCGCTGATGATGGCGTTGGCGAGTTCGCCGAACAGGTAACCGGTGGCCGCCTGGCCCTCGGTGATGACGATGCCGTCGATGACGTTCGACGTGGTCGCCGTGCCCGGCGTCGCCGCGTTGCCCGGCGTGTGCCGGCCATCGATGTAACCGACCGGCTGGGTCTCGGTGATCGTGTAGCTGCCGGTCGGCGGCAGCAGGTCGCGGAACACATAGGCACCGCTGGCGTCGGTCTGCACGGTGACATTGACCGGATGGCCGAGTACGTCGGTGCCGGTCAGCGTGATCGTGGCGTTGGCAATCGGATTCTCGCCGCCATCGAAGCTGCCGTTGTCGTTGTTCGCCGCCGTAGTCGAGAAGTCTTCGTACACCGCGCCCGCCAGCGATCCCAGCGTTTCGCCGAAGTCGCGGCCGGAGACGCCGACCGAGGGCAACGCGGCGACGTCGATGACGTTGGTGGGGTGCTCGGTGCCGTTGCCGTAGCCCGCGGGCTGCGTCTCGGTGACGCGGTAGTTCTGGCCGACCACCAGGCCGGTGAACTGGTAGGCACCGGTGGCATCGGTCTGCAGCACCACCGGCGCAGGATCGTCGCCGTTGCCGAAGATGCCGTCGGCGCCCGCGCCGGTCAGCGTGACGGTGACGCCCTGCAGGCCGCCGTTCGGCCGCGAGTTCGTCGTGCCGGCATCGCCCGCATCGAAGTCGCCGTTGCCGTTGCGGTCGACGTAGACGCTGCCGCTGATGCCGGCCACGGCGTCTTCGCCGAAGTTGAACACGGTGCCGTCGGTGCCCGCGCCGAGATCGATGGTGCTGATGCGGTCGGTGGTGGCGGCATCGCCGGCCACGCCCGTGCCCGGCGTACAGCCGGTGGCGCACGCGACGCCGCCGATCAGCCCGGCGTTCACCGCGGTCGGACGGTTCTGGTAGGTGCCGGCCGGCAGGACTTCGCGCAGCGTGTAGACGACCAGCGGATCCAGGTTGGCGAAGCTGTACGCGCCGCTCGCGTTGGTCTGTGCGGTGGTGATGACCACGCCGGTGGCCGCGTTCAGCAGTTCGACCGTGGCGTTGGCGATGGCGCCATCGCCGCCGTCGCGCACGTTGTTGAAGTTGCCATCGACGTAGACGAAGCCGGACAGCGAAGGACGGCGCACTTCCGGGAAGTTGTAGCGCACGCCGGCCTGGCTCGCGCCGACGGCGATCGCGCTGATCGCCGAGTTCGGCGCGCCTGCCACATACGTTCCGCCCAGCGACGGCGCACTGCCGCCCGCGGTCGGCGGATCGATCGGGCCGTTGACGTAGCCCGCAGGCTGCGTCTGCGTCAGCGTGTAGCCGGTCGCGTCGGCCGGCGACAGGTTGGCGAAGCTGTAGGCGCCGTTGGCGTCGGTGGTCGTGGTGCGGTTGACTGGGTTGCCGTACGCGTCGGTACCGGTCAGCGTAATGGTCACGCCAGCGATGCCGGGCTCGGTCGCGGTGCCCTGGTGCGTGCCGCCGTTGGCGCCCGCGCGATTGCGATCCTGGAACACCACGCCTGCCAGCGACGAGCGGGTGACGAGGATGTCTTCCGTGCCCGTGTTGTTCGTCGGGTTCGGATCCACCTGCTCGGTGGTGATGCTGGTGGTGTTGATCTGCGCCGTGGCACCCGGGTACGTCGTCCAGCGCACGGGAATGATCACGCGCACCTTGCCGGTCACCGTCATATCGCCGAGGCGGCAGGTCAGCGCCAGGCCTGCGGCCGTGCATTGGCCCGTACCGTTGGGCTGCTCATCCCCGCCCGGCAAGGGTCCCTTCTTCTGCCAGGTCGTGCTGCCGAGGATTTCCAGGCCGGCGGGCAAGGTATCGGTGATCACGGTACCGGTGCCGTTCAACGGACTGGTGCCGGTGCGGTCGCGCGACAGGCTGGCGCCGGGACCGTTGTTCGCGCCTTCGATCACCCAGTAGAACGGCTGGCGCAACGCGACCGTGGTTGCCGGCGATGCCGGCAACGCCACATCGGGATCACTGCTCGGAAGATCGGTGAACACATGCTTGGTCACGCCCACGTCGGCGCGTGCGCGGATCGAAGTCTGCTCGTCGACGCTGTTGTCGGCCGTGTTGAGATCGAGCTCGGCGCCGCCCACGGTGACGTAGTTGCGGGCGGTATCGCCGCTCGCACCCGGCGGCGTTTCGTAGCGGTACTGCACGTAGATGTAGCTGGTCGCGTTCACGCCGAGGATGCCGGCGGTGTCGCTCGCACCGAAGCCCGCACCGGGCACGTCGCATTCGATGCTCAGTCCCGTGTCGCCCGGCGTCGTGCCGGTGCCGGTGAACGGATTCACCGAAGTGACCGTGCAACCCGCCGTGCTGAAGCCGGCGGACGGACCGCCGATCGGACCGGGCGCGATGCCCATGAAGCGCACCTGGCGGCCGTTGGGCACGCGGTAGGTGTCCTGGATCCTGACGTTCGTCGCGACCGACGGCCCCACGTTCCGCACCGAGATGCGGTAGGTGATCAGGTTATTGGCAGGATTCAGGGCGTCGTAGCCCAGCGGATCGACGCCGCCGGTGAACCCGAGATCCGTCTTGTTGACGATCAGGTCGGCCACGCCCTGCTGGAAGGTCAGCGACGCGGTCTTCTGGTCGTCCGCGACCGAGGTGTCGGTGTTGTAGTCGAAGGCACCGTTGGCATCGCTACCCGTCGCGCCACCGGCGATGCTGAAGCCCGCCGTGTTGTCGAATTGCCGACCGGTCGGATTGTTGCCGCTGTTGACGTTCGGGCGGATAGTCACCCGCATGTCTTCGCTCTGCCGATGCGCCATGTTCAGCGCAGGGCAGTCGATCGCCAGTTGCAGCGGCGCACCGGTCGGGTTGGCATACGACATGCCACCGGCCGTGTTGGTGGCGGTCAGGCCGCCCGCCGGCGTGGCGGTGCACGCCACGGTGCCCGGCGTGCGCGTCGCCGAAACCAGCACGAAGCCGGCATCGTTGGCCGGAATCGTGAAGGTGTCGCGGAAGACCACGCCGGGCACGGCGGCGGTGCCTTCATTGAGGTACGACATCACGTACTGGCTGTTCACGCCGGCGCGGCCGACGTTGCCGGTGGTGATGTTCTTGGCGGTCGTGCGGATGTTCGCTTCGCGCTCGATGCGCACCCAGTCGCTGGCCTGGTTGTTGGCGCCGTTGACCTCGCCCACCGAATCCGCAACGGCCGGATCCACCGCGACGCCGGCGATGTTGCAGAACGCGCCCGATGCGGGCGCGCCTACACCGCAGCTGCCCGGGCTCTGGCCGACGCTGTCGAACAGCGGCCGCGAGACGGTGATGACGATGTCGGCGAACGCGCCCGGATTCAGCGCGGTCGTATTCGACCGGCAGACGATCGACGCGCCGTTGACGGGACAGTTCCAGCCGGCCGGCGCATTGACGGAGATGCCCGTGCTGGGCAGGCCGTTCGACGCCGGTACGAAGCCCGGCAGCGTGTCGTTGACCACGATGCCGGTGGCGGGCACCGCGTCGGTGATCGCCAGGTTGGTCACGCGCAGCGTGTAGGTAAAGCTGTCGGTGCCGACCGCGATGGTGTTGTCGCCCGCGCCGGGCGCGTTGGTCCACTTCTCGATCTGCAGGTCGACGCGATCGTTGGTGGTGCGCGTGCCATCGCCCGCGCAATCGTTGGTCGTGTTGCGGTCTTCGTCGATGCTGCCGGTGAGCGGTTCGAGCGAACCGCCCGAACCGCCGGTGCAGGCGTTGTTCGTCAGGGCGATGTCGGCGGTGCGCGCGCGCGTGATGATGCGCAGGTCGGGCGCATCCTGGTTCCTCGCCAGCGGATAGCGCGAGGCATCCAGATCGCAGGTGACGACCTGGGTCGGGCCACCCGAATTCCAGACGGGCGGCGCCACTGAACAGGTCCATTCGCCCGCGTTGCCGCCGCTGACGTATTCCTCGCCCGGCGCCAGCGTATCCACGACGCGCACGTTGCCGGTGGCCGCACGCGGACCGTAGTTGTGGACGGCGATGGTGGACGTCATGCGGCTGTCGCTGTCGTCGCCGGTGCCGGGCCAGATCGCGACCAGGGCCGGCGCCTTGCTCTTCGCTAGGCCCAGGTCGGCGCCGTCGGGCACCACGCTGAAGGTGGTGCTGCCGGTGTTGTTCGTGGACACGGGATCCGCCGTGTCAGAGGCCACCGTGGCCGTGTTGGTCACGTTGCCGCTGCTGTTGGCACCGTTGGACGGCACCATCGCCTCGATGGTGAAGTTCACGATCGCGCCCACCGCGAGATCGCCGGCAAGCGTACAGCCGCGCACGGTGTCGCCCGCACTCGTGGTGCAGGCCCAACCCGCGGGCTGGTTGCCGCCGGTGACGGTGAATCCGGCAGGCAACGTGTCGGTCCAGCGGGGGTTAGTGGCCGCGCTGGGGCCCAGGTTGCGGACCTGGATGTTGAACGTGATCGGCTCGCCCGCGATCGCCGGCGCCGGATTGGCGCTCTTGCTGATCATCAGGTCGGCGCCGGGCGTCACCGGCGTGGTCACATCCGCCGTGTTGTTGCCCACGTTCGGATCGGGCATCGCACCGGCGTTGACCACCGCCGCGTTGGTGACGTTGCCACTGCCGACGTTGACCTTCGCGCGAAAAGTGAAGGAACTGCTGGTGCCGCTGGCGAGTGATCCGGCGTGCGTCGCCGTCATCGTGCCGGCGTTGAACGTCCAGCCCGACCCGAGGAAGCTGCCCGGCACCAGGCTGACGCCGGCCGGCAACGTATCGACGACATTGAAGCCAGCCGACGCATCGGGGCCATCGTTGAACACCTGCAACGTGTAGGTGACCTCACCGCCGCCGATCACCGGCGACGGCGTCGCCGACTTGGTCAGCCGCAGGTCGCCCGACTGCTGCAGGGTGGTGCCCTGGCTCAGGTGGTTGTTGTCGGTGTCGCTGTCGCTGCCATAGAAGGGGTGCGTAGGCGGCAACGCGTTGAGCGCTTCACCTGCACCGGGCAGCGTGCCGGAGAAGCCCACTGCGCCATGGATCTGCACGGTGCCGGCCGTCATCCCGGCGGTGTTCATCTGGATGTCGAAGGCGGCCGACGACGCGGCCTGCGTCAAGGTCGGGATGTCGCAACGGATCCGCACCGGCGAACCGCCGAGGCTCGTGCAGAACGCGGGCAGCGTGCCGGGCGTCGCGCCCACCGGCAGATCGAACAAGGCAACGGCATTCGACACCGTATCGATGTCGCCGTTCTCCACCACCACGTGATAGACGACGGGGCCGCCTACCGGGGTCGGGTCGTAGCCGGTATCGGATAGGTTGCTGATCTGCAGGTCCGCGCCCCAGGCAGCAGGCGCCAGGCAGCACAGTGCCAGGAAGGCCAGTCGTCGCCAGGACGAGCGCTTCGGTGCCTGCCATTGCAGAGCGTGCCGCTGGGGTAATTCAGATTTCGCACATACGCGCGCAGCGACACCTGCCGCCGGGCCAGACTGCTTCATCACTTTGAATTTCCCCTGGTACCGCACCCATCGCGTTCGCGATGCCAGCTCTCCAACCCGGGCCTACGGGGCACCTGTGGTCATGGAAAGCAGTGCGTCGATCAATCTTTATGCGGCCGGCAAAGCGCAGCCGCATACCCCGACAACGGGGCGAATTGTGTAATTCGAATCACACTTGGTCAAGACGCCTATCACAAATGTGATGTGATTCATGTATGTGAATACATAAGCAAGCGGTCTCACGCGGTTCCCAGGCGCAGGTAAACCCCTGAATCGGCGGGCGATGCGGATGCACTGGACCTGTGACGTCGCGGCGTTCAGCCGATCAGGGCTGACGCGAAGTGCGTCGAAAGAGGCGCGCCGACAGGATCGCTAGGGATTTCATCGTGGCTGCTCGAATCGAGTCCCGATTCCCCCGCCCCATCGCGCAGCGTGGACGCCGGCAAGCCCGCATCAAACAACGACCCTGCGCCGGTGACGGCACCGGGTCCTCGCGGACGGCTCAACATCCGCTGCCCGTCGCGGGCAGCC
This sequence comes from Pseudoxanthomonas sp. YR558, assembly GCF_900116385.1. Lineage (NCBI taxonomy): Bacteria > Pseudomonadati > Pseudomonadota > Gammaproteobacteria > Lysobacterales > Lysobacteraceae > Pseudoxanthomonas > Pseudoxanthomonas sp. YR558. Next base: position 1,788,976 of record NZ_FPCI01000001.1, read on the forward strand.
GCGTCACATCGCCAGCGCCTTGCAGTGCCTATCGATGAATGCCTGATGCGACGGCATCTCCGCCGCGCACATTGCCAGGGACCGACGCACGCGCTCGACATGATCGACGAGCGCCTGTTCCGGCATGTCGTCGACGATCGGATGGTAACTGGCGGGAACGATGCCTTGACCGAGCATCACCTGGACCCAGCTGGGCAGCGCGAAGAATTCGTCACCGCTGCGGAAGTACCGACCTCCGTTCCGGAACATGTCGATCTTGTGACGCAAGGTGTCGGGAATGGACATCGTCCTGCAGTAGTCCCAGAACGTACTGTCGTTCCGCCGCGTAGCGCAGTAGTGGAGTATCAGGAAATCACGGGTACTTTCGTACTCGAACGCGGATTCCTCATTGAACTGGCGCGCGAGCAGCGGATCGAAACCCCGGTTCGGGAACAAGCCGAGCAGGCGCTGGATCCCCGACTGCGCCAGGTAGATGCTGGTGGATTCCAGCGGTTCCATGAACCCGCTGGCAAGGCCGAGAGCCACGACGTTCTTGTTCCACAGCTTCTTGCGCACACCGGTGGTGAAGCGCAACGGGCGTGGATCGGCGAGGGCGCGGCCGTCGAGATTCGCCAGCAGCGTGGCCGCGGCTTCGTCGTCGCTGATGTGTTCGCTGGAGTAGACGTAGCCGTTGCCGACCCGGCTCTGCAGCGGAATGCGCCATTGCCATCCTGCGGAAAGCGCGGTGGCGCGGGTGTATGGCGTGGGTGGCCCCATCGTGGCGCACGGTACCGCCATGGCCCGATCGCAGGGCAGCCAGTGCGTCCAGTCGTTGTAGCCGGTCCCCAAGGTCTGTTCGATCAACAGGCCGCGGAAGCCGGAGCAATCGATGAACAGCTCGCCCTCTACCCGCTCTCCGCTCTCGAGCACCACGGCTTCGACGAAGCCATCCTCGCCACGCTGCTGCACGCCGGTGATCTTTCCCTCGATGCGCTGCACCCCTCTGCTTTCCGCCAGTCCGCGCAAGAAGGCCGCGTAGAGTCCGGCATCGAAATGGTAGGCGTAGGCAATGTCGGCCAGCGGCGATTCCATCGGCGCGTTGGCGGGGCTGGACATGAACTTTCCCAGCGGCGCGGCCACCGTAGCCAGCGAATAGTCGCCAATCGGCGGGGCGCGGCCCGCGAGGAAGAGCTTGAGCCAGAACTGGTGGAAGGGCAGCGGCCCGACGCCCTGGCCGATCTTGCCGAAGCCGTGGATGTAGGAGTCGCCGATGCGGTCCCAGTCATTGAACTGGATGCCCAGCTTGAATGTCCCCTGGGTGCGGGCGACGAAATCGAACTCGTTGATGCCCAACAGCCCGGCGTTGAACTGCTTCATGTAGGGAACGCTGGCCTCGCCGACGCCGACGATTCCGATCTCCTCGGATTCAACGAGGCGGATCGATGCCTGCTTGCCCAGGTACGTGGCCAGCGCGGTAGCGGCCATCCAGCCCGCACTGCCACCTCCCACGACGACGACGGACGTGATGCGATTGTGGGTGGCCGTCATGATGGGCTCAGTCGGTAGGGAAGCGTGGCCCGCCGGACGCGGGAGGGATGTTGCGCGCTGCGGGTTCTAGGCCACCAGCGCATCCACTTCTAATACGGACGGCATGGCGGCGAACGCGCCTTTGCGCGTGACGGCGAGCGCGCCCACCGCGGCGGCAAACCGGATGGCGTCCGCTACTGCGTCCGTGTCGGACAGAAACGATGCGAAGCCGGCCAAGAGCCTGTCATCGCGCGTCATATGGAACAGCAGCCCACCCACAAATGCATCTCCCGCAGCCGTGGTGTCGCGAGCGGTCACCCGGAAGGTGTCCACCGTGCCGCGGCTGGCACGCGTATACCATCTGATCGGGCTCGCACCGTCGGTGATCACCAGAAGCTGTGCCCGATGCTGCCAAAGGCGCGCCATGACAGCGTCCTCCCCGCCCAACGGGCCCGCCAGGTACTCGAACTCTTCGCGCGACAGCTTCACGAGGTCGGCCTCGACGAGTGCCTGCCAAAGCCGCGGCGAGGGATCCTCACCTTTCGGCCACAAAGCGGGTCGCAGGTTCAAATCGATGCTGACGACCGCGCCGCGCGCGTGCGCGCGACGCATTCCTTCATAGGTCGCCTCGGCGATGCCGGCTTCGGTCAGGCTGTTCGAGCAGACATGGAACACGCGCGTACCGTCGAAGCAAGCCGGCCCGAAGTCCTGGGCACGGAACAACAAGTCCGCTGCCGGCGGTCGGTAGAAGCTGAAGCTGCGCTCGCCATGTTCGTCCAGCGCCACGAAGGCCAGTGCCGTCTTCGCCTCGCTGGTGCGCACGATGCAGTCGGTGGCGACGCCGGCCGATGCCAGGCTGTCGAACAGGAAGTCGCCGAACATGTCGTTGCCCAACATGCCTGCGAAATGGACATCCGCGCCCAAGCGGGCCGCGGCCACCGCGACGTTCGCGGGCGCCCCGCCGGCGAATTGCAGGAAGTTGCGCGGCTCCTCCGGCGACGCAGGCGGCTGCGCCAGCATGTCGATCAACGCCTCGCCGAAACAGACGATCTTGCCGGTGGAAAGACTCATGCGGCGCCCCCGGATCGACGTACGCGCGACAGGATCGGGACCTCGGTGCGAACGGAGGTCGGCGTGTGTGATGCGGTGTGGTTCATGGGGTACGGGGCGATGGAGAAGAGGAAGGATGGCGGCCGCGATCGCACAACGTCGCGTGGCGGGAAGGCGCGCGGCGTCGCGAAGATCATTTCTGGCGCGCTCCGCTGCTCTCGCGAACGGATAGCGTGACCGGGGCGATCGTCCTGCGGGGCGATGCGCCGGCCTCGAGTTGCCTGAGCACGAGCTGCGCCGCCTGCCGTCCGCGCTCGCGCGGCTGCGCAGCCAGCGTGGTCAACGGCGGTGTGCTCACCGCCGCTTCGGGAATGTCGTCGAAGCCGGTGACTGCGAAGCCTCTGCCGGGCTGTATGCCTCGTGCGACCAGGCCCAGCATGAGGCCCAGCGCGACCGTGTCGTTGTAACAGACCGCCGCCGTCGGGGGAGCGTGCTCGCCGAACAGTTCACCGGTACGCGCAGCCGCTTCCAGACGGTTCGGCGCCGACTCGATCAACCAGGCCGGATCGATGGGCAGACCGGCCGCCCGCATCGCCTGCGCATGGCCCGCGCGCCGCTGGCGGCACGAACTGGAGTCGGCATGTCCGCCGTAGAACGCGATGCGGCGATGGCCTTGGGAGATGAGGTGTTCGGTGGCGAGCTGCGCACCGTGCTGGTTGTCCAGCCCGAGGAAACCCCAGTCGTCGGCGCCGGTCAGTTCGCGGTTGAAGAGCAGCACGTTGGCGCGCGCGTCCAGCACTTTATGCAACTGCGTGGCATCGCTGCCTTCGGCCGGCGAGAGGATCACGCCGGCCGGCGTGTGCTCCATCAGCGAACTCAGCACCGCCTGCTGCCGCTCGGGCGACTCGCCCGTGCTACCCAGCAGGGTCACGAAACCCTTCTCGCCCAACGCCTCATCGACACCGGCCGCGAACTCGGCGAAGAAGGGATTGGCCAGGTCGTTGATGACCAGCGCGACGCTGGACGACGTGCGCCGGCGTAGATTCGCTGCGCCGCGGTTATAGACGTAGCGCTGCCGCTTGAGTTCGGCTTCCACCCTCGCCCGCGTGTCCACGTGTACCAGCGGACTGCCACGCAAGACCAGCGACACCGTGGCGCGCGAGACACCGATGGCGTTGGCGATATCCGTGACCGTGACCACGCGCTGCGGTTCGCGGGCGCGTTCGGTCGCTGCCGGTTTGCCAGCCTTGGGCTGGGGCGCCGCGCCTGCCTTCTTGGCCGCCTTGGACGCGGCGGCCTTGGGCGTGCGTGTCGCACCCGGCCGGGACGGGCGTTTCTGACTCATATGGATCGATCCATTGCGACGGTACGCCCAGCGTAAACCATCACGTCGGCCCCCACGCTCTCGCGCCGCGACGCCTCAATGCCCCACTCCCGACGCCAAGATCGGATCGGCCGCGCAGGGCGATGCCGGCAGATCCTCTTGCCGCGTACCCCAGCCCTGCGGCTGTGGCGTGTCGGTCAGATCGAAGCGCAGACGGCCGCCTTGGCGCAGGCGCTCCCAATCCAGCCAGACCGCCGCATGCGGACGACCGTCCAACGAGACGCCACGGATATACCTGGGCTTGCCATCACCGGCCTGCTGCGCCTCGATGCGCAGCGTGCGCCCCGGCGCCACATCCACGTCCACACGGGAGAAGCGCGGGGCGTGCAGCACGAATTGCCCCGTGCCCGGCACCACCGGGTAGAGGCCCATCGCACTGAACAGGTACCACGCCGACATGGTGCCCAAATCATCGTTGCCGGTGACGCCATTCGGCGCGTTGGTGAACAGCTGCTGCGCCGCATGCAGGACCGTGGAGGTCTTCCATGGCTGGCCGATCAGCGTGTACATCCACGGCACGTGCAGATCCGGCTCGTTGTTGGGGTTGTAGCGAAACTGGTTGTAGTAGCTGTAGGGCCCCACTACCCATTCCTTCCGTGCCGCGCCAGCAGGGTCGGACACCAGCGCCTCGTAGGCGAAGAAGTCGTCCAGGCGACGGCCGGTTTCCTGTGCTCCGTGCATGGCCTGCACCAGCCCCGACACGTCCTGCTGTGCCAGCCACTGGTACTGCCAGGCGGTGCCTTCATGGAACCCATGGTGCGATCGTGGGCTGTAGTGGCCTTCGGACGGCGTGTACCACGCACCGTCAGCGGTACGCGGACGCGGGAAGCCGCTGAAGCCGGCTTGCTCGTCGCGCACGGTAGCGTCCCAGAGCGTCTGCCAGTTTCGGCCACGGCGCTTCAGCACGGCCGCATCGTCACCGTGTCCGAGCGCGTCGGCCATGATCGACAGCGAGCAATCGGCCAGGGCGTACTCCAGCGTGGCCGAACCGCCGTGGTGGGGATCCACGTCCATGCCCTTGGAGGGGAATGCGCGGTCGTACTGCACGAACCCCTGCGCGAGGTAGTTGGGATTGCCGGAGCGCCCAGCATGCCGCGAGTTCAGCGGTGGTACCTCGAACGCATTCTTGCGTAGCGCCGTGTACGCATCCGCTTCGCGCCCCTGGAGGGCGCCGAACCGCCACAGATCCACCAGGAAGGGCGTCACCGGGTCGCCCGTCATGATGTTGGTCTCGAAGCTCGCGTAGCCCCAGCGCGGCAGCCAGCCGCCTTGCGCGTCGATGGCCAGCAGCGTGCGCGCGATATCGGTAGCACGCTGCGGTCGCAGCAGCGCGATCAGCTGGTTCTGCGAACGATACGTGTCCCACAGCGAGAAGTACTCGTAGTAGGTCCAGCCCTCCGCGCGATGGATGACATCGTCGTAGCCGCGATAGCGGCCATCGGCATCGCTGCCGGTCATCGGCTGCAGGAGCGCGTGGTACAGCGCGGTGTAGACCACCGTCCGGTCGTCGCGCGTACCGCCATGCACACGTACGCTGGACAGTTCGGTATCCCATACTTTCTGCGCGCGCGTACGCATCGCATCGAAACCGAGGAGCTTGCCGCCCACCTTGCCGTCGCTTTGCAGATTGTCGCGCGCGCCCTCCGCATCCACATGCGATATCGCCGAGATCGCGGTGACCGAGCGGTCCTTGCCCAGATCGAAGGTCAGCCACGCGCCACTGGGCTTGCCTTCGCCCTCCATACCATGGCGCGAACCCGGCACGCCTCCCGCTTCGCCCCACGTGCCGAACGCCTTGAACGGCCGATCGAACTCAAGGCGGAACCAGGTCGTGTACTGGTGGCCACCGCAGAAACTCTGGGTGACCAGCTTGCCTTCCACCGCCCGGTCGCCCACCACCGTCACCGTGCTTCCCGTCACCGCATGGCGTTCGTTGGCCTGCCCGATGTTGACCAGGACATGGCCCTCGCCCATCGCGGTGAAGGTGTAGCGCTCGGCTGCAGCACGGGTCAGGGCCGTGGCCTCGGCATCGATGCCGCCGTAGTCGGTCAATCGAACCTTGTAGTAACCCGCTTGGCCGCTCTCGTCGTCATGCCGGTAGCGCGACCCATAACGACTGTGGTCGAACGTCTTGGGGTCGGCCGTATCGAAATCGCCGCCCGGGCCAATGCGTCCGGTCACCGGCAACACCGACACCTGCCCGCCCTGTTCCCAGCAACCCGCGCCGGACAGGAAGGAATGCCCGAACCCTCGAATCTTGGAGTCGTCGTAGCGCCAGCCCGAATAGTGCGAGCCGATGGGACTGACTTGGATCATGCCGAACGGGGCGGACGCGCCGGGGAACGTGTTGCCGTCATCCTTGCTGCCGATGAACGTGTTGACCTCTGCACTCGGCCCCTGCGTGGCCGCCGTCGCCGGTACCGCCAGGACGAACATCAGCGGCAACATGCGAAACAGAGGAAGGAGCGAGCTGGGGTTCATGCGTTCATGCCCTGTCTTGATTCAGCGCACACGACGGCGATCGAGCCGTCGCATGCAAAGGAAAAGTGGCCCGGCTCACGCCGGGCCGTTGGTCCCACGCCGCCCGTTGCCGGGCGGGAGAGAAAGCATGGGGCCAAAACACGAAGCACGATCTCAGAACTTGTACGTCAGGCCCAGGTACGCCATGCGGCCCGCATAACCGTTGGTGTAGAAGCGGTCCTTGGTGTCATTGCCCAGGTGCGCGCGGGTCTCCTCCTCGGTCAGGTTCAGCACCGAAGCGCTGATGGTGAGCGCCGGGGTGATGTTGTAGGCCGCATTGAGGTCGACCTGGTAGTACGGCTCTTCGTAGACATTCAGACCGTTGACCAAGCCCTGCACCACTTCACCGCGGCGGTTGTACGAAGCGCGCAGCAACAGGTCTTGCGTCTCGTAGAACACGGTGAAGTTGGTCTGGTTCTTGGCGCTGCCGGGCATTGAGGTCTTGCCCACTTCGGTACCGTCCTCCAGCGACACGGCCGCCTTGCTGGCGTCGTTGTACGTGTAGTTGAACTGGAAACCGAGGCCGAAATCCAAGGTGTGCTGCGCGTACAGTTCGACGCCTTGCGAGACCGCATCCTGGCCACCGGCCTGGGTGCTGTAGTTCTGCACGGTGACGGTCTGGCCGCCGACGACCATGTTGACGTCGGTGATCACGTTCACGGCGAAGTTCTGGACGTTCTTGCGGAACAGGCCCACACCAGCGACCGAACCCGGCCGGAAGTACCACTCCAGCCCCAGGTCGAACTGGGTGGCCTTGTAGGGTTCGAGCCCCTTATTGCTGCCCGAACCGTACCACCCCAGTTCACCCGCGCCACCGGTCAGACGGCGGTCGTCGACGTATTCCTGGCTGTAGTACTCCAGGCTGCCGGGCGATGCGATGTCGCCGTAGCTGGGGCGCGACATCACCTTCGACGCGGCCGCACGGAGCACCAGGTCATCGGTGAGGTCGTAGGCGAGATTGAAGCTCGGCAGGATGTCGGTGTAGGTGCGGTCCAACGCGGCGATCTCGTAGGACTCTGGGCGCGCCACGCGCTCATGGAGCCTCCAGTAGCCTTCGCTGCCGCAGTACGTGTCGGCGGGCGCGCCGACCGGAGTCGCGGCACCCTGCACGCAGGCCAGCGGGTTGCCGTCCGCGCCGTCGAAGAAGTAGTCGTCGTAGGAGGTGATCTTGTCCGTCGAGTCGGCATGCTGCTTCGTGCGGGCGATGCGTACGCCGACGTTGCCGCGCAGGCGTTCGGTGCGGAAGTTCGCCTGCAGGTAGGTGGAGTAGATCTTCTCGTCGACGTTGTAGACGAAATTCTCTTCCTCCCGCGTCTGCATGGCACCGTAGGTGCTGTTGAGGTAGGCGATATAGCCCGGGAAATTGATCGCTGGGAATGCGCTGGCGCTGATTCCACCCGGCAGATTGCCCAGTTGGGTGATCAGGTTCGGCGCGAACTGGGTGGCGACACTGTTGCAGCGGCCGGCCCAATAGCGATTGTCGTAGTCGCTGGGATCCGTGCCCGGGCACACCCAGTAGCTGTTGCCGGTGCTGCGGTGGATACCGCCGTCACGGCCCTTGATGCCGAACTGGAGCGATTCGAAGACGTCGCCATCGAAGTGCCACGTGCCGTCCACCTGGGCGTACTTCTGCTTGGTGTCGTTGCGGGTCCAGGACGAACCGGTCGAGCCGAGGTCGACCTGCAGGATGCCGTTCTGCAGGTTTTGCATCAGCTCCGGCGAGAACGTCATCGTCGGCGTGCCGGTCAGGTCCCACGCGCTGGCGTAGTTGCCGTTCGTCCAGCTGCCATCCGCATTCTGCAGGCGCGGCTTGATCGGCAGCGAGAATTGCAGCTCGGGACCGCCCTTGGCCCAGGTGCGACCGACCTTGAAGGACAGGTCCAGCTTCTCGCCTTGCCATTCGCCACCGAAATCGGCGGTCTGAGACAGCGACTTCTCGATGTTGTAGCTGCCGGTGATCTGCGGCGTCGGCACAGTGCAGTCGTCCGATCCCCAGCCACCCGGCGCCATACCGGCTGCGGCGGCTTCATCCTCACTGCAGTAGTAGGGCTTGTTGGGATGCAGGCTGTAGTTCGCGCCGGTGACGATGGTGCCGCTGGGGTCCAGGGTGAGTCCGTCGAGCAGGCGACCACCGCGCCAGTTGCCGTCGCCGTAGTAGCGCGCGATGTTCCATTCCGGAATCTTCAGCGTGTTGGTCTGGGAATCCTGCGACAGGTCGAAGCGGAAGTAGTTCGCCGTCAGGGTCAGGTTGTCGGTCGGCTTGAACTGGAACGTCAGCTGGCCACCCTTGCGCTCGCGCTCTTCTTCCTTGACGTTGAAGTTGACCGACGTCGGCATCATGAAGCCGGTGTAATAGTTCCCGTTCTGGTCCCAGAAACCCGTGCCGCCCCACCAGTTCGAGTTGAAGTCGGAAGGCTTGCCGTTGACGTCGACCGCCGTACCGCCTTCATCGCGGCCGTACCACTGCCAGCTCTCGGTGCTGGCGCCCATGGTGCGGGTGGTGCGCTTCTGCTGCGTGTAGCCGACGAAGACGCCGAAGCGGTCTTCCTGGTCGTGCCAGGAATAGGACCCGGAAACCTGACCGTCCGTCTTCTTGGTGGTGTCTGCCCACGTGCCTTCGATGTTGACGAAGCCGGAGTTCGGTTCCAGCTCGAGCGGACGGCGGGTATGCAGGATCACCGTGCCGCCGATGCCGCCTTCGTCGATGCGCGCTTCCGGCGTCTTGAACAGCTCGGCGCTGCCCAGCATGTTCGAAGGCAGCAGGGTGTAGTTGAACGAACGGGTCGGGTCGCCGTTGGACTCGGCGCTCGCGATGTAGTTGCCGTTCAATTCGGTCAGGACGAGTTCCGAAGACAGGCCTCGCACACTGACGTTCTTGCCCTCGCCACCATCGCGGCTGATGAGCACGCCCGGCACGCGCTGCAGCGCATCGGCAACGTTCTTATCGGGGAACTTGCCGACGTCCTCCGCGGTGATCACTTCGACGACGGCGTTGGCGTTGCGCTTCTGTTCCAGGCTCTGTTCGATCGAATAGCGGTAGCCCTTCACCGTCACCGTGTCCAGGTCCGTGGCCTGCGTCGATGCCTGGTCGGAAGCGGCCGGCGCAGCGTCAGCCTGCTGGGCGAACGCGCTGCCGGAAACGGCGGCGGTGGACAACGCGATGGCGATCCCGACGTACAACGTGCTGCGATTGCGTGCGTGTGGCGTGCATTTCATTTCAATCACCCTCTCCCAAGATTGATCGGCTGCTGACGCGATGGATTTGTATCGATCTAAATTTGCGGAAAATAAAAAAGAACCACTGCTGCGAGACACCCCGTGCTCCTAAAACGGCACGCCGCGGCAGCCTCGCCTCCTCCCTGACTCCGGATCGAATTAGATCGGTCTAATTCGACGAATTGCATAATTATCACAGCCCTCCCCGGGATGCATGCTGCCTCGCAGCAACCCTGGGCGACGGGACGACAAGCGGGGCGGGCGGCGATGTCCGGCAGGGGCGCTGGACGCTCCCCGCCGGACCCCGTCCGCTCACTGCATGACCCGCCCGCCTGTCGGCTGCAACAACTCGATCTCCGACCACGCCACTTCACCGCCACCGTCGAACCGCAGGCGGTATTCGGCATAGTCGCCCGGCCGCTCGATCCGGAACGGCCGCAACTGCCGAACCCAGGGAAACGCTTGGTCGCGACGGCGGTCCAGCTCGACCCAGGCGCCATCTGCATTTCGCGCTTCAAGCGCCCAAGACGCGCCCGTGATGGCCGTCTCCGCGCTGGAGAGCGTGTAATGACTAGCGTGCACGGGCGCAGCGAAACGGAAATCGACCTCCGCGCGCGCCGGCAGTACCTGCGACGTCGCGGCATCGTCGTCGACCAACGCCGCCGCCCGTCGCGTCGCGCCTTGCATCGCGACGCGGGCGTTCGATGCCACGTCGACGAGGCCACGCGGCGTATCGCCGACCGCGGTCAGCGACGGCGGCAAGGCATCGACACCGCCGCCCCAGGTGGATGGCGTGTCGCCCATGACGAACTCCAGGGTGGCGCCACCGGCGATGTCCTCATGGCGGATCCAGGCCTTGTTCCAGGGCTGACCGTTGACCTTCAGCGACTGCACGTACACGTTGGCGGCACTGTTGTTGTGCGCAATGACGGTCAGGCTGCGGCCGTGACCCAGGTCGACCCGCACGCGCTCGAAGGCGGGTGAGCCGATGACGTACTCGGGCGCCCCCATCCGCAAGGGATACAACCCGAGCATGCCGAAGAGGTACCACGCCGACATCTCGCCGTTGTCTTCATCGCCGGGATAACCCTGCCCGATCTCGCTGCCCAGGTAGAGCCTGCGCATGATGTCGCGGGTGATGTGCTGCGTTTTCCAGGGCTGTCCCGCCACCACGTACATCCAGGGGATGTGGTGCGATGGTTGATTGCTGTGCGCATACATGCCCATGCGCACATCGCGTGCCTCGGTCATTTCGTGGATGACATCGCCGTAGGCACCGGAGAACTGCTTCTCCGCCGTTTCCGGCGTGGCGAAGAACGCGTCCAGACGCTTCGCCAGCCCGTCCTCGCCCCCGAACAACGAGGCCAGCCCGGCGCCATCATGAGGCACCGTGAAAGCGAAGGTCCATGCGTTGGCTTCGGTGTAATCACCACCCCAGACGCGCGGATCGAACCGGCTGGCGGGCGTGTGCCAGTCGCCTTCCGCCGTCCGGCCGCGGAAGAACCCGGTCGCGGGATCGAACAGATGCGTGTAGTCGGTCGCGCGGGCCTGGAAATACTCGGCTTCTTCCCGATAGCGCCGCTCGCGCGCCGGGTCCTTCTCGTCAGCGGCGAGCGCCAGACCCAGTTGGGCCAAACCGAAGTCGTTGAGCGCACCCTCCAATGTCCACGACAAACCTTCGTGCACGCTGCTGTCGGCGTAGCCGCGATACATCGACCGCACCAGACCCTTCCGCCCCACATTCGAGACCGGAGGCACGACCGTGGCATTGCGCAGCGCGGCCTCGTAGGCTTCGTGCGCGTCGAAGCCACGCACACCCTTCAACCACGCATCGGTGAACGCCACGTCAGAACTGGTACCGACCATCAAGTCCGCATAGCCGGGCGAGGACCACCGGGCGATCCATCCGCCATCCCGATACTGCTGAAGGAATCCGTCGACCATCTCGCCCGCACGCTCGGGTGCGAACAACGCGTAAGCGGGCCAGCTGGTGCGGAACGTGTCCCAGAATCCGTTGTTGACGTAGATCTTGCCCGCACGGACGGTCGCGGAGGTGCGAAGCGCATCGCCGCCGGCGTTCTCCTTGGACCAGCTGTTCTGGTCGGCGTGCCGCCAGTCCGGCCTGTCGGCGGTGCCGATGTTCTCGTGCGCGACATTCGGATACAGGAACAGTCGGTAAAGGTTGGAATAGACCGTCACCCGCTGATCTTCGCTGGCGCCTTCCAGCCGCACCCCGCTGAGAACTACGTCCCACGCCGACTGCGCGCGCGATCGGACGCGCTCGAACGTTTCGCTGCCGATCTCCTGCTCGAGATTGCGACGCGCCTGCTCCACCGAGATCAGCGAGGTCGCGATGCGCATCGTCACCTCGCCATTCCCATTCGGCGAGAACTTCACGTAGCCCGTGGGCCGACCGGTTTCGATCTTTCCGCTGCCCCGCCAGGGTTGGTCGAAGCGTGCGTAGACGAACATCCGCGTCGCGCCGTTGGACAGGCCGCTACGGGTGTCGGTGTAGCCTTGCAGGCTCTGGCTGGACGCATCCAACGTCAAGCCGCCACGCGCATCCACATTGTCGAACAGCAGGTTGGCGTCGCCCTCCTTCGGGAAACGGAAACGGAAGATCGCTGCACGCTCGCTCGGCGCCAGCTCGGCACGGACGCCGTTGTCGAAGTCCACGCGGTAGGTGTACGGGCGAGCGTCCTCGCGGTCGTGCGAGAACGACAATGACCGCTTCTGCCGATCGGCCTCGGGCACGCCGGTCGCCGCCGAAGGCATGACCTGGAACGTCTGCCGATCACCCATCCAGGGGCTCGGCTCGTGGCTGATCGATAGCGCCTGCAATCTTGGCCGGTTGTCGGGTCCGTTCTGCTCGTTCCACCGGTACAGCCAGCTCAACGATCCGGCGTCGGTGACCGGCGTCCAGAAGTTGAAGCCGTGCGGCATCGCTGCCGCAGGGATGTTGTTCCCTCGCGAGAACGTGCTGTTGGACTGCGTGCCGCGCGTCGTGAGCACATAGTCGCTAGGACGCCTATCGCCGGGCTGCCCGCGTTGAGCGATCACGATGTCGTCGATCCAGCCGGCAGCCGCGCTGCGCGACCCAGGCTGGAGTTGCAGCTCGACCGCGCGGATGCGCTTACCTCGCAGCGCCGGTACGTCGCCCACCCGCACCTGCTTGTAGGCCCATTGCTGCGGATAGAGCGTCATGGATGCCGCCTGCCCGGCCGCGGTGACTAGCGCGCCGTGCTGGTCGTGCGCACCGATCGAGGACAGGCGCACGTTGTCATCGAAGACCACGTCCAACGACACACCCGTGGACGCTGCTGCGTCGTCCGCGACAATCTCGGGCAGCACCATCCACGACAACGTCGTGTCCTTTTCCACCGTGATGTCGACGTCGAACAACATCACGCGTCCGGCAGTGTCCGCGTGGTAGTTCAGCGCATGGTCGCCGCTGTAGCCCTTTCCGGCCTTGGCGGCGTAGGGCTGCGCTGGACCGTCGCCGATCGTGATGCGCACCGCCCCCGCCGGCGCACCAGCGGGTGCCGGCTCTCCCGCTTCGAACGAGGTGGCGAAACGCGCATCGCCCGCGAACGCCACGTGCGAGGCCAGCAGCATCGCGATGGCGACCGGAAGGATCCGGCCGCGCACGAGGGTCGACTCAACCACGCGCGCGCAGTACGGCAAGTACGTCATGGCAAGCTCCCATCGTGTGGTAGTCGGTCTTCCCTGCGGGGCTCTTGTCGTCGTCGTATTTGCGGTTGCGCCGGTCGAGAATACGGAACCAGGCACCGTGGACATGGTCGATCATGTGCGTCCAGGCGTAGTCCCACAACCGGTCGTACCACTGCCAGTAGCGTTCCTCGCCGGTGGCGACGGCCAATCTGGCCGCACACGCCAGCGACTCGGCCTGCACCCAGAAATACTTGTCGTCGTCGCAGATGAAGTAGCGGCCATCCGGAAGCGAAGGGCCTTCGATGTCCTTGCGCAACGACTCGGGCGCGAAGCCGTAGACCAGACCGCCGCTTTCCGCATCCCACGAGGCCGCCATCGACCGGTCGAACAATTCCGCGGCCTTCGGCACCAGCCAGTCCGCCGGCGAGCCGACGCGGCGCAGGTGGCCGTCGAGGATCAGCAGCAGTTTGGCCCATTCGGTCTGGTGGCCCGGCTGGAAGCCCCAGGGACGGAAGAGGTGCTTCGGATCGTCGCGGTGGTAGTCGGTGTCCACGCGCCACTGCGCGTCGTAGTGCTCCCAGACCAGGCCGTCGGCCTGGGCCGCCTGGCCACGCGTCATGCGGTCCGCCAATTGCAGGGCGCGTTCCAGATACCTTGCCTCGTGGCTCGCCTCGTACGCGGCAAGCATCGCCTCGCACATGTGCATGTTGGCGTTCTGCCCGCGGTAGTCACTGAACCGCCAATCGCGCGTGGCTTCGTCGCGGTACAGGCCATGTTCTGGTTCCCAGTACCGCGTCTCCAGCAGCGACCAGTGCGCCTCCATCCACGGACGGCAGGCTTCGACCCCGGCCTTCAGGGCGATGGAGTAGGCCAACAGCACGAAGGCCGCACCGTAGCAGTGCTGCGTGGTGTCTTCCGGCTGACCGTCACGCAACGTCCAGAAGTAGCCGCCGCTCACCGGATCCAGGTGGCGTTCGCGCAGGAATACCAAGCCGTGGCGCACGGCGTCCATGTAAGCCTGATGCAGCGCCGGATCTTCGCCTCCGAACTCGATCGCCGCCGTCGCGTAGTTGAAGACGAAGCGCGTGCTGCTGACCAAGTGACGGTGGGACGCGTCGTATACGCGGCCATCGTCCTTGAAGTAGTGGAAGAAACCGCCTGCCGGATCGATGCAGCGCGGGTGATAGAAGGCCATCGTGCGGCGGATGTGGTCGCGCAGGAAGGCTTCACTGCGGAAATCGTCGTGCGCGGGAACGGTCAGACTCATGGGGTAGCGGTGCTCCGGGGAGAGGAAGGTGCGGACAGGACATCCGCCAAGGTGCTGACGTGCAAGGCCTCGCGCAGCGCGTCTGGCGTGGCGCTTGACGATATCCGCAGGGCGATAAGCTCGCCGGGCAGCAGCGTCATCGCGTTGTCGGAGATATCGGCTTCGAGATCGCCGAAGTCGATCCACACCGCGCGCGCCAACGCGTCAGCGGTCAGGTCGAGCGTCGTGCCCTGCCGGTCATGGCGCAGCCGTGCCTGCACAGGGGACGAGGGCCATGCGACGTGCTTTGCTTCGGTGAAGTACACCACGTCACGCGAGGCCGGCTCGCCGGCGACGCTCAGGTCGAAGACCGCCACGGTCCGTGAGGGATCCGCATTGCCGAGCAGCTCCGCATCATCGTAGGCGCCCAGGCGCATGGCCGACAGCGGCGGCACATCGATCGTCTTCCGCTCCTCGCGCAGCACCCGGCCGTGCAGGTCCATCACCCGCATACGCCATTCGCCCTGGCGTGACGTGGTGCGATCCGACACTACGGCGACCGTGGTGCGTCCCTCCTTGCGCAAGGCCGTGACGGCCACCGGTGCGAAGAAGCGTCGCGCATGAAATTGCAGGGCCTTCCAGCGCCCGAACCAGTCGATGCCCGACCACGACGCGCCGGGCCAGACATCGTTGAGCTGCCAGTAGAGCGAGCCCATCGTGTGGGGTCGGCTGGCGCGATGGTGCCGCGCGGCCAATCCGATGCCTTCCGCCTGCATCACCTGGCTCAGGTATACGAAGTCGCCGAAGTCTTTCGGCTCGCCGAACTCCATGCGAATGTAGTGCAGGAGGCGTTCATTGCCCTTGCCTGCCATGAATTTCTGATGCGCCTCCACCGTCGGCGAATCCGTACGCTGGTCTGCGCGATCGATCACGCGATCGATCGTGCGGCGCACCGGCCATGCCTGCAAGCCGTACTCGGACATGAAGCGCGGCGTGACGTCGAGGTAGGCCGACGGCGGACGCGCCGGATTGCCCCAGACTTCCCAGTAATGCATGTCACCGCTGGTGGGTGTGTTCGCCAGCTCCGCCATGTCGTCGCTGGGCGAGCTTGGCCAGTACGCGATTCCACCCCCCTCCTCGGTCACCACACGGCGCAGGTCGCGGTCGAACAATTGCACGTACCCGTCCCAGACCCGGGCTGCGAACGCGGGATCGGCCTCCTTCAGCGTCTTGCCGTGGCCCCAGTACTTCCAGGCGATCTCTTCTTCGTTGTTCCCGCACCACAGCACGAGGCTGGGATGGTTGCGAAGGCGCCTGACCTGATCCTGCGCCTCGGCGACCACGTTGGCCCGGAAAGCGGAGTCGTATGCCGGCTGCATGCCGCCGCCGAACATGAAGTCCTGCCACACCAACACCCCGAGCTCGTCGGCGATGTCGTAGAACGCATCGCTTTCGTAGTAGCCGCCGCCCCAGCTGCGCACCATGTTCATGTTGGCGTCGACGGCGGACTGCAGGACGCGCCTCAGCTGCGCGGGCGTCACCCGCGAGGGGAACATGTCGAATGGGATGGCATTCGCGCCCTTGGCGAAGATCGGGATGTCGTTGACGACAAAGGCGAACTCCTTTCCCCCCGCATCGGGCTTGCGGCTTAGTTCGACGCTGCGCAGGCCGGTGCGCACGCTGCGGTGGTCGGCGACGTCTTCTCCCTGCAGGACCTCGGCTTCGAACGTGTACAGCGGCTGCGCGCCGTAGCCGGCGGGATACCAGCGCTGTGGGCGCTCGATGCGCAGCGTCTGCGGGACGCGGCTGACGCCTGCCGGCAAGGCGATGCGACGTGTTGCGACGATGGCCCTGCGTCCTTCGGGCGTGGTCTGCCATACACGCATCACGTACCCGCCCGGAGTGACGACATCCACCGTCGGAATCACCGTGATCTCGGCGACATCGGCCGTCACGCGATCCTGGCGTATCTGCAGGTCCTGAACGCGCGCGACGTTCCAGCTGGTCAGCTGCACATCTCGCCAGATACCGGCCGTGACGTAGCGCGGCCCCCAATCCCAACCGTAGTGATAGCCGGGCTTGCGCACGAAGTTCGCCGTCAGCACATCTTTGGGTTCGTCCCCGTAAGGCGAAGGGTAATTGCCGGCAATGCGATGCGGCATGTCCTGCACGTGCGGCAGCAGGCGCCCGATCGGCGATCGCAGCACCACGCGCACTTCATTGGGGCCCTCGCGCAACCGCCCCTCCACCGGGATGCGCCACGTGCGGAACGCGTTGTCGGCTTCCAGTACTTTCTCGCCGTTAATGAACACTTCGGCGAATGTGTCCAGGCCATCAAAGGCCAGTTCGCTGCGCGCTGCATCGCGCATCGCGGCCGTCGCCCTGAAGGTGGTGCGATATTCCCAGTCTGCCAGGCCGATCCACTGCAACCCGGCCTCGGGCGCGCCGACGTACGGGTCGGGGATCAGACCGTGCGCGAGCAGATCGGTATGCACGGTGCCCGGCATCGATGCGGCACGCCATACCGTGAGATCGTTCGACGCGGCCTGTGCGGTCGACGGGACTTGCCGGAACTCCCAAGCCTGGCCCAAGCGCTCCCGGTCCACCGCGTGGGCTGCCGCCGTGAGCGCCAACAGTGCGATCACGCAGAGGGCGCGCACCCCTTCCAAGCTGCACAGCGCGCGGAACGCGACGAACATCGTGGCTCGTGTCTGCATGCGGGTTCCTGTGGCGGCGGCCAACATCGGGTGATACCTCGCCTCCTGCAGGCGCATCCAGGATGTGGCCACAGACGGTTTTGGATCGATCCAATTTGCGATAGATTTATCATGCCCTCCAGGATGTTGCATGTTGCTCCGCAGCAGCCAGCAGCGACGCACCGGAAGGATGATCAAACGCACGTTCCGTCGCCCGCGCAATGATCACCGGGCGCCCCTGTGCTAGCTTTCCGGCGAATTCAACCGATCCAAAAGGGTGCGGCAATGAAGCAGCTGGGCGCGATGGCGGCCGTGTGGATGGGGCTCGCGGGGGCATCCGCCCTCGCATCGGACGATGTGCTTGCAGCGCCGGTGGACGTCGGTGAGGCGGCCTATCAGGCGGTTGATCCTTTCATCGGCACCGGGGGCGAGGGCCACACCTACCCCGGCGCCACGGTGCCGTACGGCATGGTGCAGCTTTCGCCGGACACCCGCATCCAGCCCAGAAAGGATGGCTACGGGTGGGCGGCAGGCTATCGCTACGACGACACGACGATCGTTGGCTTCTCGCATACGCACTTCTCCGGCACCGGCCACTCCGATCTGGGCGACTTGCTGCTGATGCCAACGACCGGCGAACTGAAGCTGGATCGCGGCGATCCCGACACGCCCCGCAGCGGATACACGTCGCGCTTCCGTCATGCCACGGAAACCGCGCAGCCCGGCTACTACGCCGTCACCCTCGACGATCACCAGGTGCGTGCCGAACTCACCGCCAGCCTGCGCGTGGGCATGCATCGCTATACCTTTCCGAAAGGCCGACCCGCGCACGTGGTACTGGATCTGCGCACCAGCATGTACGACTACCCCGGGAAGGTGTCCTGGTCGCGGGTGCGCGTGCGGCCGGACGGTACCGTGACCGGCTTCCGCGAAACACGCGGCTGGGCACCCGGTAGGCAGCTCTACTTCGCCGTGCGCTTCTCCCAGCCGATCACCGGCTACCAGCTGCACAACACCGAGCAGGACATCCCCTACAAGGGTTTCCCGCCGCCGGGGGAAAAGGATCCTCGGCAACGCGCGCAGATCGAAGGGCGCCAGCTCGTGGCCGCCTTCGACGTCGCCCCACCCGTCGGCCAGCCCCTGCTGGTGAAAGTGGCCATCTCGCCCGTCAGCGAAGAGGGCGCCATCGCGAACCTCGATGCCGAATCGCCGGGTTGGGACTTCGACGGCATGCGCTCCGCTGCCAAGCAGCAATGGCGCGATGCGCTCGGCGCCATCGAGGCGCGCGGCACGCCCGCCCAACGCACGAGCTTCTACACCGCGCTCTACCACACCCTACTTGGCCCTACGCTTTTCATGGACAGCGACGGGCGCTATCGCGGGCCGGACAATGCCGTACACCAGACGAAGGGATGGACGAACTACTCCACCTTCTCCCTATGGGATACCTATCGCGCGCTGCACCCGCTGACCACGTTGGTACAGCCGGAACAGCGCACCAACGATTTCGTCAATTCCCTGCTCGCCTCGCGCCGCGAAAGCCCTTACGGCGTACTGCCCGTGTGGTCGTTCCATGGCCTGGAGACCTGGTGCATGATCGGGTATCACGCGGTGCCCGTCATTGCCGATGCATACATGAAGGGCATCCGCGGCTACGACGCCGACGAAGCCCTGCAGGCGATGGTGGCCAGCGCCAACCACGGCCCGTACGACGGCATCGCCGCGTATCGCGAACTGGGTTACGTGCCGATCGATGAGGAAGGCGAGGCGGCGAGCAAGACGCTGGAGTACGCCTACGACGACTGGACCATCGCACAGATGGCGCAGGCGATGGGCAAGCGCGATGTCGCGGATGCGTTCAACCGTCGCGCGGACAACTGGAAGAATGCCTTCGATCCTGCCACGGGCTTCATGCGCGCACGCAAGCGGGATGGGGCATTTCGTGAGCCGTTCGACCCGGCCGCCAGCGGCTACGGCACCGACTACACGGAAGGCAACGCTTGGCAGTATTCCTGGTACGTGCCGCAGGACATCGCCGGCATGGCGAAAGCGCACGGCGGCAGCGACAAGCTGCTGGAACGCATCGACGCGGTGTTCGATGCCAAAGTCGATCCCGCGGTGTTCGAACACATGGAAGACATCACCGGCCTGATCGGGTGGTACGCGCACGGCAACGAGCCCAGTCACCACGTCGCCTACCTGTACGCCTACGCAGGCCAGCCCTGGCGCACGCAGGCGCGGCTGAAGCAGATCATGGACACCCAATACGCACCACGACCGGACGGCCTGGCGGGCAATGACGACCTGGGCCAGATGTCGGCGTGGTACGTGTTCACTTCGCTGGGTTTCTATCCGGTCACGCCGGGCAGCAACCAGTACGTGCTGGGCCGTCCGTTCCTGCCCCGCGCCACCCTGCACCTGCCCAACGGCAAGCGTTTCACGGTCGTCGCCGACGGACTGGACGATGCGCATCCTTACGTGGGCGGTATCACGCTCGATGGCAAGCCGCTGGATCGCACGTATCTGGAGCACGCGGAGATCCTTGCCGGCGGCGAACTGCGCTTCACCATGCAAGCGGCCCCCCAGCGGACACGCGTCGGTCAACTGGAATTGCCGTACTCGATGTCGCGATGAGGCAGCGTGGGCTCGCTACGCCAGAGCGCCTGTATCCAGTGCGATGCGCAGCGCACGGACACGCTCGGAGTCGGTCTCAGACCAGTCGGACGCGAGCCCTTGGAGAGCGGGGACCTGGAACCGCATCGCTGACGAACGGGACGTCTTGGCGGAGGCATGGAACTCACGAGCACCGGTAGCGCGGGCAAGTGCGACGACATTGTCGGCCGTAATGCCCGCACCCGGCATCACCACGATCCGTTCTGCGGCTTGACGCACGCGCGCTGCGATGGCGTCGGCACCCTCCACGGCCGTACTGGTCCCGCCTGACGTCAGTACCCGCGTGAACCCCAACTCGATCACCTGCTCCAAGGCCGTCGCAGGATCGCGCACGACATCGAATGCCCGGTGGAATGTCACCGACAACGGCCCTGCCGCAGATATGAACTGGCGGCACAGCGATGGGTCGACGTCTCCATCGGCATCCAACGCGCCCACCACGATGCCGTCGCATCCCAACCGGACGCAGCATTCGATGTCGCGAAGCATCACGTCCGCATCCTGCGACGTGTAGAGGAAATCGCCGGCTCGCGGACGTACGAGCACAAACAACGGAATGCCCAGTTGCTCGCGCGCTGCGGCCAGCGTGCCGTAGGAAGGTGTCGTGCCCCCTGATTCCAGCCCTTCGCACAGCTCCACGCGGTCCGCGCCGGCCCGCTGCGCCGCCAGCGCGGACGAGAGCGAGCCCGCTGCGATCTCGAGCACGCTACGCGCCGTGGTGCTCACGCGCCCTCGCCATAGATCGACTCCGAATCCTGCAGTGCGTCCTGCCTGCCGGCGTCGCAGACCGCATACACGAAGCCCGCGTGCAGCGCGAAAGCACCCACTTCGCCATGCCGATCGATCGCCAGGAAACAGACCTGCAGCGATTTGCTGGCCTCTGGTCGCTTGCGCACCAGCCGCTCGATGGCTTCGCGGCAAGCCTCCATCGGCGTGCGCCCCTGCCGCATCAACTCGACCACCAGGAAGCTCGCCGCGTTACGGATCATCTCCTCGCCCACGCCCGAGGCCGTCGCGGCACCCACCTCGTTGTCTACGTACAGGCCCGCGCCGATGATGGGGCTGTCGCCCACGCGCCCATGCATCTTCCACGCCATGCCGCTGGTCGTACACGCCCCGGCGAGACGGCCATTCCGGTCGATGGCCAGCATGCCCAACGTATCGTGGTTTTCCTTGTTGCCCGGTCTCAAGGTGCGCTCGGCATTGATCTGCGGCGCATAGTTGGCGCGCTCACGCCATGCCCGCCATGCCTGCTCGGCATCCGACGTCAGCAAGCGCTGCCTGTCGAACCCCTGTGCTACAGCGAACTGTTGCGCGCCCTCGCCGACCAGCATCACGTGCGGCGTGTCTTCCATCACCCGCCGGGCGACGCTAATGGGATGCGCGATGTCCTCCAGCGCCGCGACCGCACCGCAGCGGCCATCGCCGTCCATGATGCTGGCATCCAGCGTCAACACGCCGTCCCTGTCGGGATTCCCGCAACGGCCGACCGTCGGGTTGCACAGGTCGGCCTCGGCCCAACGTGCGCCCTGTTCGACCGCATCCAGCGCACTGCCACCTGCCGACAAACGCGCCCACGCCGCCTGATTGGCACCTACGCCGAAGTCCCATGTGGACACCACACGACCGCCCTCGGGCGCGCGGCGATCCGGAGACCCGACGACGCCGCCGCGTGACATCGCCATCGTCGCCGTCGAAAGAGCCATTTGGCCCAGGAACCTTCTCCTGCCTTTCATGCGTACTCCTCGGGAAGATGCCCGGGGCGAGTATCGGGATGCGTCCGCCAGTACATGGCCGCACCCGCCAGCCCCAGTTGCCCATGATCGATGCGCCAGATGGGCGGCGGCAACCGATGCGTCGTGAACCTATCGGCGTAGCGCTGTTGGAAGGGCCCACCATGCAGGAACGAGGCGATGTGCGTCGTTACTCCGCCTGCCAGGTAGACCTCACGCGCGCCCAGCGTCAGCGCCAGGTCTGCGACAAGACTGCCGAGCCAACCGCCAAAAACATCCAGCGTCTCCCGGGCTACCTCGTCACCGGCCAGTGCCGCGTCGACGATGTGTTCCGACCGCTGATGACGAGGCGTCTCACCGCGCATGCAGGTCAGGATGTCGTACAGGTTCATCATCCCGGTGCCCGACAGCACGCGCTCGTTGTCCACGTGGCGCCACCGTGCAGCGAGGTGGCGCAGCACCTCCAGCTCCAGCGGTGTGTTCGCTGCCAGGGAGGCGTGGCCGGACTCGGTCAGGAGCACCTCAGAACCTTGGCGATCGAGGCACATCGCGGCACCGAGACCGGTGCCCGGTCCGAGCACCAGCGCCGGTGCCCGCATGCCATCGTCCCTCTGTCCCGGTAACAGCGGAACAAGCGCGCGTCGCTGGATACCCGGAAGGGCATGCGCGACTGCACCGAAATCATTGATCAGTACCAGCGACGCAAGCCGCGCGGCATTGGCAGTTCGCGCAACAGAGACTTCCCACGGCAGATTGGCATTCACCAAACGGTCGCCGTGCAGGTAGCCAGCGATGGCGACGACGGCATCCCAGTCGGCCCGTCTAGCCGCATCGCCCGCTACCCGACTCAGATAAGCATCCAGGATATGCGCAAGGCTGGCATGTTCCCCACAGCGATAGACCACCACATCCCGTATCGCGTGGCCATCCTCGGTCCATCCCAGCCTCGCATTCGTCCCTCCGACGTCGGCGACAAGGCAGGCCCTGAGGTCGCTTCGCACAGCATCCACCGATGACCCCCTTGAAGGCAGCGTTTGAAGGCACGCCTAGATCATCTCATTTAATCGATCCAAATCGGCGGCTAGTGCCAACACCGGAGATCTCGCCGGGGAAGGCTTCTCTGTTCGGCAAGTGTAGATATCGCGAAAACTATGGTTGATCACATAGCTTTTTTTCGGGATTCTTCAATGATTCCCGGATCAATTCTGGTATTACGCCGGAATAGTGACACCGCATACTCTGAAATAAAGACAGATTTCGCCTCCACGAGCGACGTTCGGTCCAGAGACTACGAAGAAATAACGTCACTAAGCGTGTCGAGAGGCATGAGGCGCGATACGCCACCCCCGGATCGATCTGTCGCGCGCCACTGGAGCGCGACCGGATGATCCACTTTTGGTGCTTTCTGCGCTGACATGCGGCCCGGTCAGTGGCAGCCATTCACGTCTGAGGCCAAGAGGTTCACAAGGACGGGGACCCTCTTTAGTTTGCAATTCGTCCTGTTACCCGTAATGCCCCAAATTTGGGAGCGACATTCGGCTGACCTCTTGCTTTGCCGTCCAGACTTGCTAGATTCGCTCCCGTGGACATCATCTGCCGCCCGCTCCGAATACCTGGCTGATCAGTCGACTGATCAGCCCCTGTAGCTCAATGGTTAGAGCAGCGGTTTTATAACCCGTCAGCGCCAGATAAGCGGCTTATGCCGGTTCGAGTCCGGCCAGGGGCACCAAGTCTGTTATTCCTGTGCCCGCGGTTCGGGGAGAACAGGATTGGCCAAGAAGTACGAGCCAAGCTAACGTCATGACCTACCTCTTCCTAGACACCGAATGGGCGGACCCGACCGGTTCCGAGCTAGTGAGCTTGGCGCTCGTCAGCGAGGACGGAATCCATAGGTTCTACGCCGAGCGTGATCCCCTGCCGGATATGGCAACCGACTTTGTGCGGTCGGTGGTCTATCCCCTGCTGGAGCGGGGTCAGTGGTGCATGCCCGACCAAGCGATGACAACGGGGCTACGAGCCTTCCTGGCAGCCGTTGTCGACCCCATTGTGGTGGCTGACTACCCCAACGACCTGGCACTTCTGCAGTACGTGGTAGCGGGCTTCGATCTCCCAGACGATCAGGCTGCAGCATGTGGACCGATCCCTAAACCCGTGATGACGAGAATGCTCAAGGAAGGTGCCATGGGCATGTTGATTGAGGACTACTTCGCAGGTCACCCCGGTGCTGCGGCTCGGCGCCATCATGCACTCATTGATGCAGAGGCCCTGCGCATGGCCTGGCTGGTCGTTACGGGGCGTGTTTCTACGCCGCCTTGGGCGACGACCATGCTCCGCCATAAGGCCCAGTCTTAGATGATCCGACTCTTCCTCGACACCGAATGGGCCAACGACGCGCTGCGTGAGCTCGTCAGCTTGGCCCTAATCAGTGAGGACGGCGAGCATGTCTTCTACGCGGAGCGAGATCCGCTACCTGGCATGCCCTCCAGCTTCGTACGCGAGAGTGTTTACCCGCTCCTCGACCGCGGGGAAGCGGCGATGAAGGACAGCGCCATGACGCACGCGCTGCGGAGCTTCTTGGAGCCCCTAGGTGATTGCGAGATCTTCGCAGACGCGCTGCTGGACTTCTCGATGCTCAGCCGGGTATGGAACGGAGTTGACCGGACACAACCCGGACCGCCATTCCGTACGAGGCTTGCTCGCGAAGGGAACCTGATGCCGAGGGTTGAGCGCTATTTTGAGCTCAACCCCGATCAGAGAGCGCTTCGGCACCATGCTCTCGTAGACGCTATGGCACTTCGATCGGCTTGGATCGTGGAGTACTACGGCTTTGATGGCGTTGTCGGCAGCGCTACCTCATACGATCCCCACTATGACGAATGGTTACTGACAAAGATTAGGGCGGCGAGAGCTGATCCCCGGCCGTCCATCCCTCACGAGATCGCCATGGCGACGCTCATGAAGCGCCTCGAAGGCATGAGAGCGGGGAAAGACGATAACTAGCCGGTTCGATGTCTGCTAACGGCCAGAAGCGGACCTAAGCGCACTCGGCCGATCGTCTGCTTCAAACTGGCTAGTTCTCGGTGAACGTCACTCTGCTGTTGCGCGGTCCGAGTGCCTCGCTGAGGCCATTGGGATCGTCAACACGTCCGAGCCGTGTATACGAGTACGACGAACGGAATGTCTTGTAGAAGATGACAACCGTACTGGAGCCGTAAAGCATTAGATCGCCGTTTTGTATCGTGCCTGGACGCTCTGCATGGGTTGGCAGCGCTTGCGGCATATCGGCGTGCTTCTCATTGCCGTTGAGCTCTGCCATATCGAGCGTCAAGGGAAGTCTGGCCACGAACGCGCGCGCGGCCGCGGTATCGGCGAAGGTTATTGCGAAACGACGTTCTCCGACGGTCATCCACATGCGGGCTTCCTCTGGGAGAGAAGATGTACGACTTGTATCCTGGGTAACGATAACGGGCGCCTCGAATTGACTGGCCTTGCATCCTCCCATGACCGTCAGGCTGAGCAGCACGCTCAGCCCTCGCAACCATCCGTCTTTCGACGGACGATTATCGGTGAAACCAGCAGTGTTGGAACTCATGGCACGACTCCTCGAGGGATGGACTGTTTAAGTCGATGGATGCACGTGCGATCGTGCGGCCGTCCGTGTCAGAAAGGCGGCAAACAGGAGCACGGCGGCGCTCACCACGAAAGTCGCCTGGTAGCCGGCATGGTCGAACAGCAATCCACCTGCGGTTGAGCCCAGGGCGATGGCCAGTTGGACCACCGCTACCATCAGTCCACCCCCTGCTTCTGCGTCCTTGGGCAACTCCTGCGCAATCCAGCTCCACCAGCCGACGGGCGCGGCGGTGGCCATTAGCCCCCAAAGACCCAGCAGGATCGCGACGCCGGTCACCCATGCACCCAGCGGGATGAGCGCCAGCGCGATCGTGCCCATCAACACCGGGATGGTAACCAGCGTCCGATAAACGCCGTGTTTCAGGAAGGTACCGATGACCGCGGTGCCAATGAAGCCCGCAACGCCAATCACCAGAAGCACGAGTGAAAGTGTCGATACCGTCGCGTGCGTGACCGTTTCGAGGAACGGCCGGACGTAGGTGAACAACGCGAATTGCCCCATGAAGAACGCACCACAGGCCGCCATACCCAGCGCGACCGATCGGCGCTGAAGCAACCGGAACACGTTGACCGACGCGACCACGTTCGCGGCGGGCATGGTGGGCAGGCTGATCCACTGCCAGACCAGCGCCACCAACGCCACGGGCACGAGACAGGAAAACGTGCCGCGCCAGCCGATGATCGAGCCCAGATAGCTTCCCAGGGGCGCCGCGATCACAGTCGCCAGCGCGTTACCGCCATTGAAGATGGCCAAGGCGCGTGGCACCTGCGAGGGCGGCACCAGGCGCATGGCCGTGGCGGCGGACATCGACCAGAATCCGCCGATCACTACGCCCAGCAGTGCACGGCCCACCATGTAGGTGGCGTAATTGGGCGCCCAAGCCACGACGGCACCTGACACCGCCATCAGGCCAGTCAGCGCGAGCAGCAAGGACTTGCGGTTGATATTGCGGGCCACAATGGAGATCGACAGGCTGGTCAGCACCGCGAACGCGCCGGAGATGGCGATGCCGTAGCCCGCGGCCCCCTTGCTGACTGCCAGATCGGCGGCGATCGGCGTGAGCAGGCTGACGGGCATGAACTCCGACGCAATCAATGCGAACACGCACAGCGTCATGGCGAACACACCACCCCACCTCGCGGGTCGTGTCTGCGTCAGATCTTCCATGCCCTCAGCCGGCACGGTGGTTGCAGCGCCCGTCATGCCCTTGACCCCGGTCGTTTGGCATACTGATAAAAGTTGAATGCTGTGGTTTGCATGTCAGTGAGCACCAGTTGCCCGGGTTGCATTGGACAGTGCTTGCCGGGCACGGTATGCGGATTCACTGCCCACGTGATTGGCCAGCACTTCAGCAAGCTGCCGCAGTTGGTCGGCGGTGATACCCACATTCATGCTGATGCGCATGTGCGATTGCAGCTGGGATTCCGCGCCCGGCAGCATGGACAGCATGCTGACCGTGGCGATCTCCCGGCTCTGCCAGTCGAGGTTGTCGCGCTCGAAGATGTCGCCGAACAGGTGTGTCTTGAGGTATTCGTCGATGACCGGTGCGAAGTCGAACAGCGGGCCCTCTGCAGGCTTCGCCAACAGTCTGGTCTGGTTTGCGGCACCCGCCGCTAGGAGTGCATCCCCTTGCGGAATCACCTTGCCGGGTCCGCGTCCGGGCGCATCCTCGATGCCGCGCTGCCTGCGCGCGTCCAGGACGGTCATGAACTCGTCCAGTGCGTTGAGGCTTCTGGGAAAGCCGGCGTAGGCGTAAACCTGCACCAGGACCTCTTTGACATCGCTCACCGTCAGTCCCGCGTCCAGGCCCCGCTCGAGGGCAGCGCCCAGCCCGGCCATCTCTCCCGATGCAGCGAACGCCGCAATGGGGACGATGGCGCGCTGCCGATCCGAGAGCGTGTCGGATGGGGTCTGATCACCGCGCATTTCCGGGTCATTCCGTTTGTCGGGTGCCGCGTGGCAGACCGCTGTCGTGCAGAAGAGCACGCCCGCAAGGAAGCCTGCACTCGCCAGGCGACATACCGCTTCAACGCGCGTTGTACTGGGCATCGCTGACCTTCTCCATCCACTCCACGTTCTTGCCCTCCACCGTGCCTGTAACGGCCAGGTGGCTCATGGCCGTGGCAGGCGCCGCACCGTGCCAATGCTTTACCCCGGGTGGACACACGACCACGTCACCTGGATGCAACTCCTGCACAGCTTTACCCCATTGCTGGGTGAGCCCCCCGCCAGAGACGATCATCAAGCGCTGGCCTGCGGGATGGGTATGCCATGCGGAACGCGCGCCAGGCTCGAACGTCACCATGGCACCCGAGGCATTCAGGTGATCGTCCGCCTGCCAGAGGGGGTCAATCCGTACGTGGCCGGTGAAATAGTCGGCCGGACCAACCTGCGAGGGCTGGCTTCCCACACGCTTGATCTCCTGGGCATCAGTCGACCCCATGGGCTCGACTGCGTCGACCGAGCCGATGGGCAGCATCGCTGCCAGCAACCCGGCTCCAAGCGCAGAAGTATTCATTCAAAGGTTCCTCGGAAGTGATGTCAGCGACCGAACCGCGTTCGCAATGGACGCGCGTTAGCGGAGGTTCTGCTTGAAAAAGGAGGTCAGCTTCTCGAACGGGATCACGTCGGTTCTGTCGTAGAGATCCACGTGCCCTGCACCTTTCACCCAGTAGAGCTCCTTGGGTTGACCTGCCAGGCGATAGGCTTCTTCGCTGAATTCCTTCGAGTGGGCCTGATCGCCGGTGATGAACAACATGGGCCGTGGCGAGATGGTCTCGATGTCGTTGAACGGGTAGAAATTCATGAACTTGATATTGCTGGTGACCGTCGGCTTGGTGGTTCTCTGGTCGGAGGCGCCAGCAGGGGTGAACTCGCCACGCGAGGTGCGATAGAAATCGTAGAACTCGCGCTGGATGGGATGGGTATCCTCGGTCAGCTCCAGGTCCGTGCCGCCCGCTACCGCAACTTCCCCGCCCTCGAACTCGGCATAGCGTTGTTGCGCCGCCGCGGCGATGATCTGCTTGCGCTGATCGAGCGTCAGTGAATGGTTGAGCGCATTGCGGTTGGCGGCACCCATGTCGTACATGCTCACGGTGGCAATGGCCTTCATCCGCGGATCGATCTTGGCTGCACTGATGACGAAGCTGCCACTACCGCAAATGCCTAGCACGCCAATCCGTTCGCGGTCCACGAACGTCTGGGTGCCCAGATAGTCCACGGCTGCGCTGAAAGCTTCCGCATAGAGGTCTGGCGCTACCGCGTTGCGTGGCTGACCCTCGCTCTCGCCCCAGAACGGCAAGTCGATTGCCAAGGTAATGAAACCCTGCTCGGCCAACTTCTGCGCGTACAGGTTGGCGCTTTGCTCCTTCACCGCACCCATCGGGTGACCCACGATGATGGCCGGATACCGGATGCCCGGCTTCCGGTCCTTGGGCAGGAACAGGTTACCGGCGACCTTCATCCGGTATTGATTGTTGAAGGCGACCTTTTCCGCGACCAGCCGGTCACTCGTGTAGAAGTTGTTCGCACCGTTTGACATGTCTTGCCCCGACGCAGTGAATGAGCTGGCCAGCATGGCCAGTGACAGCAATGTCTTCCTCATGTTTGTTCCTCAGTTACGCGGACAACGTGGCGTTGTCGATGACGAAGCGGTACTTGACATCGCCCTTGAGCATCCGCCCATAGGCATCGTTGATTTCATCGGCTCGGATGAGCTCGATATCTGCGACGATTCCGTGCTCGGCACAGAAATCGAGCATCTGCTGGGTTTCCGGAATCCCACCGATGGCCGACCCCGCAATTGATCGCCGCTTCAGGATCAGATTGAAGACGCCGGGCGACGGGTGCGGGCTGGCAGGCGCGCCGACAAGGGTCATCGTCCCATCGCGCTTGAGCAGCAACAGGAACGCATCCAGATCGTGCGGTGCGGCCACCGTGTTGACGATCAGGTCGAAGCTATTGGCGTGCCTGGCCATTTCCTCAGCATTACGGGACACCACCACCTCGTCGGCGCCGAGATCCAGGGCGGCCTGGCGTTTGGAATCGGAGGTGGTGAAGGCCACGACATGGGCACCCATTGCATGGGCCAGCTTCACGCCCATGTGGCCCAAGCCACCAATGCCGACGATTCCCACTTTCTTGCCTGGTCCGGCGTTCCAATGACGCAGAGGCGAGTAAGTCGTGATGCCTGCACAGAGCAGCGGGGCGACTGCGGCCAACTGTTTCTCCGGATGACGCACGTGCAGCACATATCGCTCGTGCACCACGATCTGCTCGGAGTAGCCACCCAACGTGTGACCAGGCGCATCGGTGGAAGGCGAGTTGTAGGTCAGCACCGTGTTGTCGCAGTAGTTCTCCAGTCCGTGCTCGCAGTCCTCGCAGTGCTGGCAGCTGTCCACCAAGCAGCCCACGCCGACCAGGTCGCCGACGGCGAATCCCGAGACGTGTGCACCGACGGCGGACACCCGGCCCACGATCTCGTGGCCCGGCACGCAGGGGAACAGGGTGCCGGCCCATTCAGCGCGGACCTGGTGCAGGTCGGAATGGCAGATGCCGCAGTAGGCGATGTCGATCTGGACATCGTGAGACCCAGGGGAACGGCGGGTGATCTCGATGGGTTCCAGCGGCTTGTCGCCCGCGTGGGCGCCATAGGCGTTGACGGTCATGTCGGCTCCGGACAGAGGGCGTGCCTGGTGGCACGGGTATCGGCGGTCAGTCTGCCGGGCGCGCGTCGCTTTGATTAGATAATAAATACTGATTTACCCTATAAGCGCACCTAATCAATGGCGGTGGCAGACTAGTCCCATGGCCAAGCGCAACCTCAACGATCTTGTCGCCTTCGTGACCGTGGCCCGGGAAGGCAGCTTCACGCGTGCCGCTGCGATCCTGGGGGTCACCCAGTCGGCGCTGAGCCAGGCGATCAAGGCGCTGGAAGCCAGGCTGGAGATCCGGCTTCTGACGCGCACTACACGCAGCGTGTCTCCCACGGCCGCGGGCGAGCGCCTGCTCAAGGCCATCGGCCATCGTTTCGATGAAATCGAAGCCGAACTGGACGCCATCACGGCGCTGCGGGACAAGCCCGCCGGCTCGGTGCGGATCACCTCCGGCGATCAGGTGCTCAAGTCGGTGCTCCTGCCCAAGCTGGTTCCGCTGATGCGGGAGTATCCGGACATCAATATCGAATTCGATGTCTGCTATGGCTTTCGCGACATCGTGGCCGACAGGTTCGATGCAGGTGTTCGTCTTGGCGAGGCCATCGATCAGGACATGATCGCCGTGCCGATCACCCCACCGCTGAGGATGGCCGCCGTTGCGGCGCCCACTTACTTCGCCACTCGCCCGTTGCCCAAGAAGCCGCAGGATCTGGTGAACCACAACTGCATCAACATCCGTCAGTCCACGCGTGGCGGTGTTTACGTCTGGGAATTCGAGAAGAAGGGACGGGAGCTCAACTTCAGGGCAAGTGGTCAGGGCATCTTCAATACCTCGCCGCATATCGTGGAGGCTGCCGTGATGGGGTTGGGTATCGCCTTCCTTCCCGAGGGAGAGTTCGCGCCTTATCTGGATGATGGCAGGTTGGTGCGTGTCCTCGAAGACTGGTGCCCTCCTTTCCCCGGATACCACCTGTACTACCCCAGCCGTCGGCAGCCGTCGCCTGCCTTCACGCTTGTCGTTGATGCCCTTCGTCTCTGACGCGACACGCGAGCACTGACGCCGAAAGCGCTTGTGCATGCGTAAGTGGGCTGGCCGACTTCGACAGCGGCATCAGCCAAGTCCCTCCTGTGAATGGGCCGCGCAGTACATCCGTCGTCCAACGCACCAGCTTCATCCGAGGGAGGCGCTTCGTCGCAGATCCCACACCCTCCATCGCAAGGTCGATTGATTAGCCCGGCTTATAAGGGCTAGTTTCGTGCGGATATGCATTTTTAACCGTAAGTTAGATAAGTTCCGGATCGGTCCCTGCTCCCCTTGCGACCGATCCATCCTGGGCCAGCCACATCGCCAACGCTAAACGCGTTCCAGAGAGGACCCTGTCATGCCGCACACGCCCCCGAACGAGCCCGTCGAGTTGAATGAAGACGAGGCAGCCCTCCTCGAAGAGATGCCAACGCTGGACGGAATAGGCCAGTCGCGACGCGACTTCATGGTTACCTCCGCGGTCGGTGGCATCGGGCTGTTCGCTGCCAACCTCCTTGCCCAGGAATCGGCGCTAGCGCACATGCCCTTGGCCGAGGGTGCGGCGATGGCACCGATCAAGGCGCAGAACGTGGTCAAGGTGAATCTGACCATCAACGGAAAATCGCAATCGCTTGAACTGGACTCGCGCGTGGTGCTGCTCGACGCCCTGCGTGAGCGGCTGGGCATGACCGGCACGAAGAAGGGCTGTGACCAGGGCCAGTGTGGTGCATGCACCGTTCTCATCGACGGCGAGCGCGCCCTGGCCTGCCTGACGCTGGCTGCCACGCTGGAAGGTCGCAAGGTCACCACGATCGAGGGGCTGGCTGAGGGTGATCAGCTGCACCCCTTGCAGGCCGCTTTCATCAAGCATGATGCCTTCCAGTGCGGCTATTGCACTCCTGGCCAGATCTGCTCGGCTGTCGGCGTGTTGAGCGAAGCCCGCCGCGGCCACGTCAGCCATGTCACCGCTGACCTGGGTGCTGGCACGACGTCATTGAGCAATGATGAGATCCGCGAGCGGATGAGCGGCAACATCTGCCGGTGCGGTGCCTATCCCGGCATTGTGGCGGCCGTCCAGGAGGCGCATTCGGGACGTCAGAGCGCCCAGACCTGGCAGTTCGCGACCGAAACCCAGCTGGCTGCGGTACGCAAGGAGACGGGCCATGAGACCGTTTGAATACGTCCGTGCCGAGAACGCGGGCGCCGGGGTGGACGCTGTCATCGATGTACCCGGGGCGAAATTTCTGGCTGGCGGCACCAATCTGGTCGACCTGATGAAGGAGGACGTGGAGCGGCCCACCCGCTTGGTGGACATCTCCCACCTGCCGCTGCACAGGATCGAGCGTTCCCGAGCGGGCCTGTCGCTGGGCGCCTTGGCCACCAATACGCAGACGGCCAACCATCCGCTGATCCGGGAGAACTACCCACTGCTGACGCAAGCCATCGTCGCCGGGGCCTCCGGCCAACTTCGCAACATGGCCACCAACGGCGGCAACCTGCTCCAGCGCACGCGCTGCAACTACTTCTACGACACCGCCATGCCGTGCAACAAGCGCGAGCCGGGCAGTGGCTGTGGCGCGCGCGAGGGCCTGAACAAGATCCACGCGATCCTAGGCTGGAGCGAGGGATGCGTGGCGACCTATCCCGGCGACATGGCCAATGCGCTCTACGCCTTGGATGCGAGCGTGCGTGTCCGTGGTGCTGACGGTAAAGAACGCTTGATTCCCATTGCCGAGTTTCATCGCCTGCCAGGCGAAGAGCCGCACAGGGACACAGTGCTGGGACATGGCGATCTTATCCTCGCCATCCAGTTGCCGGTGGCTTCGGCCGAGTTTGCCCGCCATTCCTATTACCTGAAGGTCCGCGACCGCAGCTCCTACGCGTTCGCCCTGGTGGCCGTGGCTGCTGCGCTCCGGGTGGAGAACGGCGCCATCAAGGATGCACGCGTGGTATTGGGTAGCGTGGCGCATAAGCCATGGCGCAGCGCCGACGCCGAGGCGGCATTGAAGGGCCAGCGTCTGGGTGAGGCTGTGTTCCAGCAGGCCGCCCAGGCGGCGCTGCAGCAGGCACGGCCTCTGGCCCACAACGCCTACAAGATCGAACTGGCTCAACGCTCCATCGTGCGCGCCCTGACGCGTGCGGCGCACCTGGCTTAAGGAGAACCCTCATGGCTCGCTACCTGGGCAAGGAAACAACACGCGTAGACGGGGTTGCCAAGGTCACCGGCAAGGCCAAATACGCCGCCGAGTTCCAGATCCCCCACCTGACGTACGGCTTCATCGTCCTGAGCACCATCGCAAAGGGGCGGATCACCCAGATCGACACCAGTGCGGCCGAAGCCTCTGCCGGCGTGATCAAGGTGTTTACCCATCTCAATGCCGGCAAACTGGGCGAGGCGCCTGCGGCCGATGCTTCGCCCGGGTGGGCGTGGCCTCTGCAATCGGACCAGGTCTTCTTCAACGGCCAACCGATCGCCCTCGTCGTGGCGGAGACCTACGAGCAAGCGCGTCATGCCGCGCGGCTGGTACAGGTGAGCTATCAAGCGCAGCCGCATGAGACAAACGTCACCACCCTGCTGGATCGGGCCAAGCCGGCCCCACAGGAAGCGCCGCCGCGGGGCAATCCGCAGGCCGCCATGCAGACTGCTGCGGTCAAGGTCCAGTCCGAGTACCGCATTCCGATCGAGCACCACAATCCGATGGAGCCGCATGCCGCCATCGCATTCTGGGAAGGCGATCAACTGACGATCTTCGACAAGACCCAGAACGTCTACGGTGTACAGCAGCATCTGTCGCAAGGCCTCGGGGTACCTCCCGCCAACATCCGCGTGGTGTCTCCCTTCGTGGGCGGTGCCTTCGGCGCCTCGCTCAAGCCCAACTACTACCCATCGCTGACCGCGATGGCCGCGCGCGAGCTCAAGCGGCCGGTCAAAGTGGTCTTCACGCGCGCGCAGATGTTCACTGGACACGGGTACCGCCCCGAGACGATCCAGAAAGTTGCGCTGGGTGCAGCTCCTGACGGCAAGCTACAGGCCATCATCCATGAGGCCTTCCACAACACCTCATCCTTCGAGTCCTTCTCAGACAACACCACAGGCTTTCTCAAGCAGGTCTATGCCTGTCCCAACCTGCATGCGCCTCTGAAGATCGCCGCCACCGACCTGGCCACGCCCACGTGGATGCGAGCTCCCGGTGCGGTGAGCGGCATGTTCGCCCTGGAAAGCGCGATGGATGAGCTGGCCTACGCGCTGAAGATCGATCCCCTCGAACTGCGTCTGATCAATTACGCCGAGGTCGATCCGGAGAGTGGCAAGCCCTTCTCCAGCAAGGCGTTGCGCGAGTGCTACCGGCTAGGCGCTGAAAAATTCGGCTGGGGCAAGCGCAATCCCGAGCCACGCTCTATGCGCGATGGCGACCTGCTGGTGGGTTGGGGTATGGCGTCCAGCGTGTGGGGCGCCATGCAGATGCCGGCCAGTGCGCGAGTGACTTACCGGGCCGACGGCACTGCCAGCGTCGCCAGCGCGACCAGCGATATCGGGCCGGGCACCTATACGGTCATGACTATGATTGCCGCCGAATTCCTGGGCTTGGCACTAGACAAGGTGAAGTTCGAGTTGGGTGATACCGACCAACCGCGCGCGCCTGCGCAAGGCGGCTCATGGACCACGTCCAGTGTCGGCTCCGCCGTACGCGGAGCTGCATTGACGATCGCCGGGAAGCTGCTGAGCCTGGCCAACCAGGACGCCGGCTCGCCGCTGCAAGGCGCTTCGATCGATGAGGTGGAAATGTTCGAGAACCGCTTGCGCCTGAAGAGCGACGCGGCACGTTCGGTCGACATTGCCGCGATCATGCAACGGGCTGGAACGCAGGAGCTGACCGAGGTCTACGACTCCAAGCCTTCACCCGAGCGTGAGAAGTACGCATCGCTCGCCCACGGCGCCCAGTTCGTCGAGGTCAAGGTCGATCCCGAACTGGGGACGGTCCGCGTCAGCCGAGTCATCGAGATCACCGCGTGCGGCAAGATCCTCAACCCCTTGGCTTCGCATAGTCAGGAGATCGGCGGCGTCGTCTGGGGTATCGGCATGGCACTGGAAGAAGCCACCGAGATCGACCACCGCTATGGCCGCATCATGAACGCGAGTCTGCAGCACTACCACGTGCCGGTGAATGCCGACATCCACGCCATCGAGACGATCTTCGTCGAGGAAGACGACACCATCGTCAACCCGCTTGGCGTCAAAGGCATGGGAGAGCTGGGAATGGTCGGCATTCCGGCTGCTATTGCCAATGCGGTGTACCACGCCACGGGCAAACGCATTCGTGATTTGCCCATCACGCCTGACAAACTGGTCTAGCCAGCCCGCAACTCGTTTGTAGCCGAGCTAAGGCGCAGGGGCCGGTCAGCCCGCTGCATCGAAGTGGGCCAGCACATCATGTCCGCTTCGGGTCGAAAGCTGCCTCGACGAGCTTGTTCGTCGAGGCGCGTTTGCCTACGATGCAACGAAGGGAGGCTGGGCTCGTTAACGCGCCGCTTATCGATGCGGAGAAGGGTCTCAGCGTTCAGGCAATCTGCGGAGATACGTCAATGAAGATCACGTTGCACGTTCTACTATTCATTGTTTCATTTCTAGTGCTCGGCAGAACGAACGCAGAAGAAGCGGCACCTTCAATCCGGGCTCAGCTGACACCGCTCTTAGATGAGATGCTTGCGGCTGCCAATGCGCACGACACGGACCGCTTCATGGCCATGTATGCTCGTAACAACGAACTCGTCGTAACGTTCGACGACCAGACGATGCACGGTTGGCAGACTGTGCGCGATCAGCAGTTCGAATGGTGGGACGGCGGGAACTCGGATGCAGTCTACCGTCTGCGTTCCGAACCTGAGATCACAGTGATTACCCCAGATGTCGTAAGCACACTGCAATCTATGGAGGTTGCCAGCACGTTGCCCGATGGCAAGAAAGGGGCCGTCCTTGTGGTGGCAACCTCCATCTGGCGGAAGCTCCCTGAGGGCTGGCGCATCGTCGTCGCCCACGAGTCACTAATCCAATAGCATCTAAGTGGCGTGCGATCTTCCAATACATTCTGGCATGGCGGACGGTGTCGCAGGTCCGCTTCCGGCCAGAAGCGGACATCAGTCATTTCCACAAACAGAGCGCCGCACTCGATTGGGCGGCGCTACGCTGGGGATGGCCCGTTCACTCGGTGCCAGGGCGCTGCCCGCTTTCAACCCAGTCAACCAGGACCTGGAACGCCTCGCCAATCTGCGTGGACGAGAATCCGCAATGCCCATCACCGACAGCGGGCAGCGTGACTGGTCTTGTCGTTGCTGCCGCGCTGGATAGATCCGCGAAGATGGACTGGAAGTGCGGGGTGATCGTGGGGTCGGCGTTGTTGTACTGGAGTACCAAGGGCCGGGAGGGCTGGCCCGTCAATGCAGGAGCAGAGGCAACGTATTGCATCGCTTTCGCGTCTCCGGCGTAACGACGCACGTCGGCATTGAAGGCCTTATCGTCGTCGAAGCCGCGGTAGACGGTCACCCGGTTGTCGACAGGCATGCCGCCGGCGCGCTGCGCGATGTCCTGGAACACGACGTAGTGAAGGCTTACGACGCCGGGCAATGCGTCGACAGGCACCTGCAGCGCCCGGGCAAGTTGATTGGTGACCTCGGGTTTGCCGGCGAGCGCGTCGGCGATGGCCGACATGGCCTCTCCCTGGTTGGATGCGGCCTGTGGCATTGACAGTCCGCCCACCGCGCCCACTACGTCGGGAAAGAAGTAGTCAAAGGCCACCAGGGTGGTCAGTAGTTCCTGTGCTAGGCGCATGCCGGGCACGTTGGCTCCGCACAGAGACAGAGCGCCTTGGTAGGCGCCGGCATGCTGCTCCAGACTGGCCGCGGCGATGCCGCCTCCCATGGAGAAGCCCACGAGATAGGTGCGGCGGGCAGCCCCGTACTGTCGAACGAACCTTTGTCGCAGTCTTTCGATGTCGACGATCGCGTCCCGCACGGCCCATCCCTGCGAGGAATATCCGCTCTGCGCGACGGCATAGCCCCGCGACAGGAAGATGGATGTTGCCTCATTGGGTGGCATCGGTAGGGTGCGCGGCATTCCCAACGGCTCGAAGCCGCGGGCAAGGATGACGAGTTCACCGTTCCAACGCTCGGGAATGTTGATTAGATAGGGCGCTTTGCCCAGCGAGCCCGCCTGCTCGACCGGAGCCTTAGTGCGGTGCGTGGCAGGCTCCGCAGCGGAAGCCTGGAACGCCAACGCGCAGGCCATCGCGAGACAGAGCGATTTTCCCGGGTTCGACATGACTCTTCCTGGTCAGGTAGATGACCCACGTTATCAGAGGCTGTGCCATGGGGCATGGCGCCGTCCCTGGGCTAGGGATCGCGCTTCGCGCCTGAGGGGGACCGGCCATCGTTCTGATGCGCGCCGGCCTCAGCGCCTGCAGGACGGACACTACTGGCCGATAGCTGCCAGCCAGGCATGCAAGTCCGCTTACGGCCGCGGCAGGTCGCTGGTCCGCTCACCTACCCATACCTGCATGTCCACCGTCTGCAGCCAACCGTAGTTGGTCAGGAAAGCCACATCGGCCGCATCGCGACCGTAAGCAACAACGATCCGGCCGCCACGGGGCGCGACTTGCGTCGGGTCGAACGTGTACCAGCGGCCGTCCAAGTAGGCCTCGAACCAAGCATGCAGGTCCATGGGTTCCAGCCCGTACAGATAGCCCACCACCATACGTGCGGGAATGCGCAGGCTCCTGCACAGCATGATCCCTACATGGGCGTAGTCGCGGCAGACGCCCGCACCTGCTTCCATTGTACCGAGGGCGTCCGTGCTTGCGTCGCTCACGCCGTACCGGTACGCGATATGCGTGCGGATCCATTGCACGATGGCGCCGACCTGGCCGGTGCGGGAATCGGCAGTATCCACGATGGCCTGCGCCTGGTCGAACGCACGGTCGCTCGGACAGTAGCGACTCGGTAGCAGGTACTGCAGTGCGTGATCGGGCAAGAACGCGGCCGATGCCGGCGGGACCCACGGCGCGATGGCGATGTCGCGCTCGGCCTCGACCTCGAGCTCGGCGCGGATCTTCATGCGCCCACGCCGCACAACGAAACGCTGGCAGAGGTTGCCAAACACGTCGACGAACTCCGTCGGCCGGACGTGCGGCTCGAAGGAATAGGTTTCGCTGATCAGCCACTGTGCTTCGCCGCTGCGCGGGCGCAGCATCGCGACCACCGCGCAGTCCTCAATGGATTCGACGATCAGCTCGCATCCCGCTTGCAGGCGCATGTTCGACCAAATGGGAGAATAAGTTCGCCGCGAGGACGTCGTCCTTCGATATTTCGCCGACGGCGTAGCAAGGATAGTCTCATATCCTTCGCAGCTCTGGCGTTATGCGCCAAAGAGGCGCTTGGTACCCGTCATGGGCGCCAACAATCAAAAAATAAGAATTTGTGCGACTCGCCCCGCTGAGCATTGTCCGCCTCTGGTCCACTTAAGAGAAGCACTCAAACGGCAGCTCTCCACTCCTGGGCAATACACCCGGCCTCAGCCGGGGCCGGACGATCTGCGCTTACTCTGGGCGACCGCTTGCGAGTCCATGGATATATACGTGAGCCGCCGCGTTCAGCAGAGCGGCGCGGATGGTCGCCGACCATGCTACGGCCTATGGGCGCGGCGCACCTTCAATCCCGTTGCCGCCGAGGAGCGCCTGCGCGCGATGCTGGATGCGCGCGGCTACCTGTTTACGCTGACACCGATCCCCGTCTAGGCTTTTCGTTCGGTGCGCACCGCGCATGCGTGCAGGTTCGACGAATGGTCGTATGCAGCGCTTGTGCCAGCTGCGCTCCGTTGAAGGACTGGCGCAACCGCGTCCTTCACATCCACCTCCTGATGTGCGTGCAAGGATGGGGTCCACGTCGGTCAGCCGCCCCCACAGGATTTCCGATGCCCCAGGTCTGGAGAGTCTTCAGCCACTGGTTACGCCTGCGTCGGCGTCTGTGGCGCTGGCGCCGCGCCGCGATCCAGAAACCGCTGGGCGCAGAAGCGCCATTGCGGGCGCAGCTCTTCAACGTCGAGCAGATGGAACTGCATGGACGTGCGCTGGCGCGCACGCACCGGTTGCGCGCGCATGCAGGGCCGGAGCGCCTGCTGAATCGACTGACCGAGAACGAGGGCCTGCTGGATGATGTCTGCGCGCTGCTGACGCGGATGGTGCAGGACGACATGCGTATAACGCCAGCCGGCGAGTGGTTGCTGGACAACTACTATCTGGTCGAAGAGCAGATCGTCACCGCACGCCGGCACTTGCCGAAAGGCTACAGCCGGCAGCTCCCGTCGCTGAGCCAAGGGCCATCGAGCGGCCTGCCACGCGTGTATGACCTGTCGCTGGAAGCCATCGCGCACGGCGATGGTCGCATCGACGCGGAAACGCTGCGCCGCTTCTTCGCCGCCTACCAGTCCATCACGCCGCTGAAGCTCGGCGAGTTGTGGGCGATTCCGATCATGTTGCGGCTGGCGCTGATCGACAACCTGCGTCGTATGGCGGTGCGCGTCATGCGCGACGGCGACGATCACCGCTTGGCCAGCGATTGGGCTGCCCAGCTCAACCGGACGGCGGCAGAGAATCCCAAGGACGTGGTGCTGGTCATCGCCGACATGGCGCGGTCGGATCCGCCGCTGAGCGGCGCGTTCGTTTCCGAGCTGACACGGGGACTGCAGGGACGTGGCGGCGTGTTCTCCATGCCGATCACCTGGCTGGAGCAATGGGCGGCAGACGGCGGCCTGCGCATCGAGGAGCTGGTGCATCTGGAGAGCCAGCAGCAGGCCGCGGACCAGGTGTCGATCAGCAACAGCATCGGCAGCCTGCGTTTCCTGGCCAATATGGACTGGCGTGAGTTCGTCGAAGACATGAGCGTGGTCGAGCGCACGCTCCGTGCGGACCCGGCACGCACGTACGCGCTGATGGATTTCAGCACCCGCGACAGCTACCGGCACGTGGTGGAGAAGATTGCTCGGCTCGCGAATGTCGGTGAGGATGCGGTGGCGGAGATCGCGCTGCAGTTGGCACAGGCCGCCGCCACGACCGCGCCGGGCCATTACCAGGCACACGTCGGCTTCTATCTGGTGGACGATGGCGTCCGCCACACGCAGGCAGCGGTGACCGCCTCGTTACCCGGCGCGCGGCGGGTCCGCCTGCGTCCGCGCAGGATTCCGCTGGCGATCTATCTGCTCCCGATCGCCAGCATCATCGGCGTGTTCACCCATGGCCTGCTGACGGCGGGATCATCCTTACAGGGAGTGCCGCTCTGGTTGCCTGCCATGCTGGCGCTGCTTGCCTTCAGCGAGCTCGGTATCGCCCTGGTCAATTGGGCAGCAACGTTGCTGGTGCCACCCCGACCACTGCCCCGAATGGATTTCTCCAAAGGCATCCCGGCGACGGCACGCACGCTGGTGGTGGTCCCCAGCATGCTCGGCAGCGTGGAGGGGGTGGACAGTCTGATCGAAGCACTGGAAGTACGCTTCCTGGCCAACCGCGACCGCCACCTGCACTTTGCCCTGCTCACCGATTTCCTGGATGCGGACGACGCATCACTGCCAGGCGACGCCGCGCTGCTGGCCCATGCCGTACACCGGATCGAACAGCTCAATCGCCGGTATGCGCCGGAACGCGCCGACGAAGGCGGCGGCGACCTGTTCTTCCTGTTCCATCGACCGCGCCTGTGGAATCCGCGCGAACGGCGCTGGATGGGCTACGAACGCAAACGCGGCAAGCTGGCGGCATTGAACCGGCTGCTGCGGGGCGGGCTGGGAGAAGACTTCCTGCAGGTGAGCGGCAACATCGGCGTGCTCGCGCAGGTGCGCTACGTAATCACGCTGGACACCGACACCAAACTGCCGCGCGACGCCGCACGCGAGTTCGCCGGCACGCTCTCGCATCCGCTCAATCAGGCCGTGTTCGACCCGCGGCGGCGGCGCGTGGTCCGCGGCTACGGCATCCTCCAGCCCAGCGTAGGTACCAGCCTCAGCGGGCGGCCGAGTTCGCGCTATGCGCGCATGTTCGGCAGTGAGCCCGGCATCGATCCCTACACGCGCACGGTGTCGGACGTCTACCAGGACCTGTTCGGCGAAGGATCCTTCGTCGGCAAGGGCATCTACGATGTGGATGCGTTCGAGCACGCGCTCGCGGACCGCTTTCCCGACAACCACATCCTCAGCCACGACCTGCTGGAAGGGTGCTACACGCGTGCCGGCCTGGTCAGCGATGTGCGCCTGTTCGAGGATTATCCGTCGCGCTACGCGGCTGACGTCAAGCGTCGCTACCGGTGGATCCGGGGCGATTGGCAGCTGTTGCCCTGGTTGTTGCCGTGGGTGCCGCGCCGCGACGTCGGGTTCGAGCGCAATCCGCTGTCCTGGCTCTCGCGCGGCAAGCTGCTCGACAACCTGCGCCGCAGTTTGGTGCCGGCGGCCACCTTCATGCTGCTGGTGCTGGGCTGGCTGTTCTCGCCGGACCCGCTCGCCTGGACCGCGTGGCTGCTGAGCCTGTGGGCCCTGCCCGTGCTGCTTCCAGCGCTGCGGGAGGTGGTCGCCCTGCCGGTGGACATGCCACTGGAAACCCACCTGGTCCAGGTGGGTAAATCCTGCCTGAGACAACTCTGGCGAGCGGTCGTCAATGTGGCCTGCCTGCCCTACGAGGCTTTTTTCAGTCTGGGTGCGGTCCTGCGCACGCTCTGGCGCCTCGTGGTCTCGCGACGGCACCTGTTGCAGTGGAATCCGTCCAGCGAAGTCGAGCGCAGTCTCGGTAGCGGCGTGAGCGCGGAGCTCTACAGCATGGCGCCGGCACCGCTGATCTCGGCCGCCGTCGCCGCACTGCTGGTGATGAAACAGCCGGCCGCACTGTGGGTGGCCACGCCCTTGCTGTTGCTCTGGCTGCTGTCGCCGGTGCTGATGGCCTGGCTTGGCCGCCCGCCGGACCGGCGGACGGACAAGCTGTCCGCACCGCAATTGGCGTTCCTTGGAAAGCTGTCGCGACGCACGTGGGCCTTCTTCGAAACCTACGTGCGCGCAGAGGATCACTGGCTGCCGCCCGACAACGTGCAAGAGCATCCGGCGCTGGTAGTGGCGAGACGCACCTCGCCGACCAACATCGGCTTGTCGCTCTTGGCCAACCTGGCGGCCTACGATTTCGGCTACCTGCAGGCGGGCGGTGTGATGGAGCGCACCCGCCTCGCGTTCGACACACTGGAGATGCTGCCCCGCCATCGCGGGCACTTCTACAACTGGTACGACACCGAAACCCTGCAGCCGCTGCCGCCGGCCTACATTTCCACGGTCGACAGCGGCAACCTGGCCGGACATCTGTTGACCTTGCGACAGGGCCTGCTGGCCATGGCGGATGCCCCCGTCCTGTTGCCTGCCACGTTCAACGGACTGGCCGACACCCTGGCCGTGCTGGAGGATGCCGTTGCGGACACGCCGTCCGATGACGACGCGTTGTCGTTGGCGGTGATCGAATTCCGGACAGTGCTGATGCAGGCCCAATGGAAACCGCCATCGACCGCCAGCGATGCCGAACGCATGCTGGCGCGCCTGGTGGTGCATGCGGAAGCCATCGCCGCGGCTTGGCCTGCGGCCGATCCCGAACAGATCCATCAGCACCATTGGCCGACCGCGCTCGTCGAGGGCTGCAGGTCGGCGCACGCGGAGCTTCAGTTCCTGCTACCCGATGCCGACGCATGGGCCGGCGATCACCTGCCCACCCTGCGCGAGCTGCAGGACGGCCCTGCCGGTGCGCTTGCGACCCGGCGCGCACGGGAACGGATCCACCAACTCGAACGCCTGGCGCACATTGCCGGCCAGTTCTCGCTGATGGAATACGAGTTCCTCTACGACTGCGCGCGCCACCTGTTGGTGATCGGCTACAACGTGGACGAACACCGCCTGGACAACGGGCTCTACGACCTGCTGGCCTCGGAGGCTCGCCTGTGCAGCTTCGTGGCGATCGCGCAGGGACAGTTGCCGCAGGAAAGCTGGTTTGCGCTGGGCCGCCTGCTGACCGAGGTCAACGGCGATGCGACGCTGCTCTCATGGAGCGGCTCCATGTTCGAGTACCTGATGCCGCAACTGGTGATGCCCAGCTACCCGGACACGTTGCTGGACCAGACCTCCCGGCATGCGGTGGAAGCCCAGATCCAGCACGGCGAGCGCCATGACGTGCCATGGGGCATCTCCGAATCGGGCTACAACACCGTCGACGCGCGCATGAACTACCAGTACCGCGCCTTCGGCGTACCGGGACTGGGCCTGAAGCGCGGGTTGGGCCAGGACCTGGTCATCGCGCCTTACGCCACGATGATGGCGTTGATGGTGGCGCCGGAAGCCGCCTGCCAGAACCTGCAGCGACTGGCCGCCCTCGGCTTCGGTGGGCACTTCGGGTTGTATGAGGCCATCGACTACACGCCTGCACGCGTTCCACCCGGTCAAGAC
Source organism: Pseudoxanthomonas sp. YR558 (assembly GCF_900116385.1). NCBI lineage: Bacteria > Pseudomonadati > Pseudomonadota > Gammaproteobacteria > Lysobacterales > Lysobacteraceae > Pseudoxanthomonas > Pseudoxanthomonas sp. YR558. The sequence continues at coordinate 1,832,484 of NZ_FPCI01000001.1, forward strand.
TACGTGGTGGTGCGCTCCTTCATGGCGCATCACCAAGGCATGGGGTTTCTCTCGCTCCTCCATCTGCTGCGACAGCAGCCGATGCAGCGGCGCTTCGTGGCCGATGCCGAGTTCCAGGCGACCCTGCTGCTGCTTCAGGAGCGCATCCCGCATACCGGCGTGTTCCATCCGCACGAGGCGGAGACGCTGGGCACACGCGCCGCGCCTACCGACGCCGAGACGCAGTTGCGCATCTTCCGCAACCCGAGCATGTCGCGTACGGCGGTGCAACTGCTCTCCAACGGGCGCTACCACGGCCTGGTCACCAGCGCCGGCGGCGGATACAGCCGCCACCGCGACATGGCGGTCACGCGCTGGCGCGAAGACGGCACGCGCGATCACTGGGGCAACTTCTGCTACCTGCGGGACGTGGAGAGCGGAGAATTCTGGTCCACGTCGCTGCAGCCGGCATGCGCGCCCGTGGAGCAGTACGAAGCGATCTTCTCCGATGCCAAGGTCGAGTTCCGGGGACGCAAACGCGGCTATGAGACCCACCTGGAGATCGCCATCTCCGCCGAAGACGACATCGAACTGCGCCGCCTGCGCCTGAGCAACCGGAGCCGGCGGACACGCACCATCGAGATCACGACCTATGCCGAGGTGGTGCTGGCGCCGGCCATCGCGGACGAATTGCATCCAGCGTTCAGCAATCTGTTCGTGCAGTCGGAGATCCTGCGCGAGAAACAGGCGCTGTTGTGCACACGCCGACCACGCGCGCACGGCGAGATACCGCCATGGATGTTCCACCTGGTGGCGGTGCATGACGCGGATATCGATGCGATCTCATACGAAACCGATCGCGCGCGTTTCCTCGGTCGCGGCAACACGCCGCGCACGCCGGCGGCATTGACGGAGCAGGACGCGCTGTCCGACAGCGAGGGCTCCGTACTGGACCCGATCGTGGCCATCCGTTGCCGGATCGAGCTGGCGCCGGGTCAGACGGCAATGATCGACATGGTCCATGGCGTGGGCGTGGACCGCGAAGCGTGCGCCGGACTGATCGACAAGTACCGCGATCGCCGGCTCGCCGACCGCGTCTTCGACCTGGCTTGGACGCACAGCCAGGTCGTCCGCCGCCAGATCAATGCATCGCAGGCCGATGCGCAGCTCTACGAAAGGTTGGCCGGGCTGATCGTCTATGCCCACCCGCTACTGCGCGCAGACGCCGACGTCCTGCTGCAGAACCAGCGTGGCCAGTCCGGGCTCTGGGGTCACGCCATCTCGGGCGACCTACCCATCGCGCTGCTCCAGATCTCGGATGCCGACAACATCGAACTGGTGCGGCAGATGGTGCAGGCGCACGCCTATTGGCGCCTCAAAGGACTGCGTGCGGACCTGGTGATCTGGAACGAGAGCCAGGCCGGCTACCGGCAGCAGTTGCAGGATCTCATCCTGGGCATGATCTCGGCCGATCCGGAGGCGAACGTGCTGGATCGGCCAGGCGGCATCTTCGTGCGGCCGGGTCAGCAGATGTCGCAGGAAGACCGCATCCTGCTGCAGTCCGTAGCGCGCGTCATCATCAGCGATCAGCAGGGTTCGCTGGCTGCACAGATCGGTCGTCGCGAGCCTGCCGGACGGATCATGCCGCCCCTGTTGACCGAAGGTCCCCAGGAGGATCATGTCGAGCTTCCCGCACTGGAGGCATCGACCGGGCTGCCATCGCCGGCGGACATCGACGAAGAGAACGACCCCTGGCCGTTCGAGGCCGTGGCCAGCACCTTCGTTCACGACAACGGCACCGGCGCATTCGCCGCCGATGGCCGTGAGTACGTGATCATCACCCGAGAAGGGGGGGCGACACCGGCGCCGTGGTCCAACGTACTGGCCAACGACCGGTTTGGCACGGTGGTCAGCGAGAGCATGGCGGGATACACGTGGTTCGAGAATGCGCATGAGTTCCGCCTCACGCCCTGGCACAACGACCCCGTTGTCGACAGTGGTGGCGAGGCGTTCTACCTGCGCGACGAAGACACGGGTTACGTATGGTCGCCACTGCCATTGCCACGTCGGGGCCGTGGGGCGTACCGGACTCGCCATGGCTTCGGCTACAGCGTCTACGAGCACATCGAAAATGGAATCGCCAGCGAACTGTGGGTGTATGTGGCCGTCGAGGATGCGGTCAAGTACTCGGTACTGAAGCTCCGGAACCTGTCCGGACGCGCACGCCGCCTCTCGGCCACCGGTTACGTGGAATGGGTGCTGGGCGACCTGCGAGTCAAATCACAGATGCACATCATCACCGCGCAGGATGCCGCCAGCGGCGTGCTGACGGCCCGCAACCCGTACAACACCGAGTTCGGCGGCCGCGTCGCGTTCTTCGATACCGATGCCAGCGGCTGCAGCTTCACGAGCGACCGCACTGAGTTCCTGGGCCGTAACGGCAGCATGGCCGATCCCGCAGCGCTCCAGCGCGAGGGATTGTCCGGCCGCCTGGGCGTCGGGCTCGATCCGTGCGCCGCCATCCAGGTGCCGATGTCGCTGCTCGATGGCGAGGCGTCCGAAACGGTGTTCCGTCTTGGCATGGGAAAGGATTACGAGGATGCCCTGTATCTGGCCCGCCGTGTTCAAGGCACGCAGCGGGCACACGATGCGCTGGACATCGTACGCATCCACTGGCGTGGACTGCTGACCTGCGTGCAGGTCAGCACGCCGGAACCCGCCGTCGATGCGTTGGTGAACGGCTGGCTGATGTACCAGACCCTTGCTTGCCGCTATGTGGCGCGCAGTGGCTACTACCAGTCCGGTGGGGCGTTCGGCTTCCGTGACCAGTTGCAGGACACCATGGCCACGCTGCACGCCGATCCGGCGTTGACCCGTGCGCACCTGTTGCTGTGCGCGGCCCACCAGTTCCCGCAAGGCGACGTGCTGCACTGGTGGCATCCGCCCCAGGGGCGCGGGGTACGCACGCGCTGCTCGGATGACTACCTGTGGCTGCCACTCGCGGCATCGCGCTACGTGCAGGTGACCGGTGACGCCAGCGTGCTGGACGAGCAGGTCGGCTTCGTCGACGGCCGAGCGGTCAACGCCGACGAAGAGTCCTACTACGACATGCCGGCGACCTCACATCTGCGGCAATCGTTCTACCAGCATTGCGTACTGGCCTTGCGGCGCGGTTGCAGCCTGCTTGGCGAACGGGGTCTGCCACTGATCGGCACCGGCGACTGGAACGACGGCATGAATCGTGTCGGCGAGGCAGGCCGCGGCGAAAGCGTGTGGCTCGGCTTCTTCCTCTACGACACGCTGCAGCGTTTCGTCGACGTGGCGCGCGTGCGCGGCGATGAGGCATTCGCCGACGAATGCACAGAGCACGCCGAACGCTTGCGGGTGAATCTGGAAGCCCATGCCTGGGATGGCCAATGGTATCGGCGCGCTTGGTTCGATGATGGCACGCCGCTGGGCTCCAGCCAGAGCGATGAATGCCGAATCGACTCCATCTCGCAGAGCTGGTCGGTGTTGTCGGGGGCCGCGGATCCTGTGCGCGCTCGGCAGGCGATGGCGTCACTAGATCGCCATCTCGTGAAGCGGGAGGCGGGGCTGATCCAACTACTCGACCCTCCCTTCGACAAGACCTCGAAAGATCCCGGCTATATCCGCGGCTACGTGCCGGGCGTGCGTGAGAACGGGGGTCAGTACACGCATGCCGCAGTGTGGGCCGCGATGGCGTTCGCGCATCAAGGCGACACGGAGCGAGCCTGGGAGCTGGCACGCATGATCAACCCAATCAATCATGCGCAGGATTCGGATGCCACCGCGCTCTACAAGGTGGAACCGTACGTGCTCGCGGCCGATGTCTATGGCGTGGCACCGCACGTCGGTCGTGGCGGCTGGACCTGGTACACCGGCTCGGCCGGCTGGATGTATCGCCTGCTGACCGAGTCGTTGCTGGGCTTGCAGCGCATCGGGGGCGAGTTGGCACTGCATCCCTGCCTGCCACGCGAATGGACGGAATACGAACTGCGCTACCGCTTCGGATCCAGCCTCTACGTCATCTCCGTCAAGCAACAGGATGCCGGCGCTACCACGCTACAACTCGATGGCGTCGAACAGGCAGGATTGCGTTTCGCACTCGTGGACGACGGCAACGTGCATCGGGTGGAAGCGAGCTGGTCCCGCGCGCCGATATGAAACCTCGTGCGCAGCTCGATGCGGAACTGGATCGACTGGCGGCCATGATGCCGCACTGGCTGCGGCATCTCCGACATGAAGCCCAGTTCTGGCCTCAGTTCAATGCGCTCGCGAAAGAGATTCTCGATCAGGCTGCTGATGAAGATATCCCGTACGTGCAGGGACGCCTGGATCTCATGCTCAAGACACATGTGTTCGGGTTACCGGGAGCCGCCATCAACACTGACGCAGATCCTGCTGGCCGCCAGCCCCTGTAGACCGGGCCTCGATGTCCGCTTTGGGTCGGAAGCTGCCACGGCTGACCACCCCGCGGGTTCATAACGACTAAAACACATAGGCAACTTGAGCCTCTCCTTCCCATCCGGGAATAGGAGACAGCTATGAAGGGCTTCACCAATCACTCTCCGGCTCGGCCGGCTTGGCCGGCTTGGCCGGCTTGGAACCTTGGCAAGATCGTCGGCCAGAAGGCGCCACTCAAGCTTAAGGAAATCTGGTCAGTCAGGGTCCGGCTTCAGCTGAAGGGGGATAAGCGTCAGCTCGCACTCTTTGATCTCGCAATCGATAGCAGGCTTCGGGCGTGCGATCTGGTTGGACTACGCGTCCGTGACGTTGCACATGGCTCCCACATTGGTACTCGAGGATGCGTCATCCAACGGAAGACGAAGCATCCCGTACAGTTCGAGATCACTCAACAGACCAGAGAGGCCTTGGCTACATGGATCGATAGCCAAAAGCTCGGGCTAGACGATCACCTCTTTCCAGGCGGTCAGCGTGGCTCTCCTCATCTGTCTACGCGCCAGTAGGCCCGTCTAGTGAAGGCCTGGGTCTCAAGCATCGATCTGGATCCCGTGAACTACGGCACGCACTCCATGCGTCGCACCAAGGCATCACTCATCTATCAACGGACCAAGAACCTGCGTGCTGTCCAACTGTTGCTTGGGCACAACAAGATTGAGAGTACCGTCCGCTACCTTGGCGTGGAGGTGGACGACGCCCTGCTGCTCGCTGAGCAAACCGAAGCATAGTTCGTCGAAAGAAAGCGCCCTCGCGCTCACAGGATCCTGACGCAATCCGTCGCAAGCTTGAACTGCATCCGTCCTGACGTGAGCCAATGAAATCCCGACATCTCCGCATGGGCAAGGGCTTCCTGCCCATCTTCACATGCCATGGCGTCCAGGCCGCGCAAATGGTGATCCCGCCGGGCGGCCGCGAGGGCGGGCCGCACAACTGTCACCGGGGTGCAGACCAGTGGTTGTTCGTGATGGCGGGCAATGGCCTCGCCATCGTGGAGGGCGCGCGACGGGTCCTCAAACCCGGCAGTCTGCTGCTGATCGAGCGGGGCGAAGTGCACGAGATCAGGGCGACCGGGCGCACGCCGCTTAAGACGGTCAACTTCTACGCTCCGCCTGCCTACACGGCCGCCGGCAACGAACGCGCCGCGGGCCGGCCGTGAAGAAAGGTGCGGCGAAATGACCGGCGTAGTGCGAAGCCTGTTCGAACTCGGCATGCCATGGTGGGAATTCGTCCTCAGGGCGGTCGCGGTGTATGTCGCGGTGCTGCTGATGGTTCGCGTCACCGGAAAGCGCACCATCGGACAGTTCACGCCCTTCGACCTGCTGGTCGTGGTGCTGCTGGGCACGGCGGTACAGAACTCCCTCATCGGCAGCGACACCTCGCTGCTCGGTGGGCTGATCCTCGCCGCGACCCTGTTGGCGATGAACTGGGCGGTAGGGCGGCTTTCCGCCAGAAGCCGGCGCTTCGACCGCTGGGTGGAAGGTCGGCCGGTCATCCTGATGCGGCACGGCGAGCTGTTCCGCGACGAGTTGCAGCGACAGGCGGTGAGCGAACAGGATTTCGCCATCGCGCGACGGTCTGCCGGTTACGCGACGCTCGCCGATGTGGAGCTGGCGGTCCTGGAAACCTCGGGCGAGATCACCTTCATCGGCAGCAAGGGCGATCGCTGACCGCCCCCGCGCCGGATCAATGCCGGTCGCCCAGCAGCTTCAATGCTTGCGACCCAGCATCTCGTCGCGGCTCTGCTCGGCACGCGACGCGCCAATGGCGGTTTCCACTTTCTTGACCTCTTCCGGCGGCGGCAGCACTGCGGGCATGCCAAGGGCCTGGATCCACAACTCCCGGCACCATCCCATCGTGTGGTAGAGATGGTGGTCCTCGTCGCTTTCGACCGCCTTGTAGGCCGGCTCCAGGATCTTGGCCAGGGTGCGGTCGTGTTCCACCACTTTGCCGATGAGCTCCCAGTTCTGGTGATCCTTGGTTTCGGCCAGCACCACGCACTCGGCCGCGACGAGCTCTGCACCAGCCTTGTCGCCCTTCTGCATGGCCATCTCGATCGCGCGGACCAGCGAGGCGCCCATGTGCGCCACGACCTCGCGCCCGGGCGACATCTCCTCGGTGTCCATCTCCAGTTGTTCGAAGACGCGCGTCAGCACCTGCTCGTGGGTGCGGGTCTCCTCCAGGTATTCGCCCCATTCCTTCTTCAGGTCCTTGTTAACGGCGGCCTTGATGGCGGCGGTGTAGATCTGGATACCGCCACGCTCGGTCTCCAGCGCTTGCAGGAGCAACTCGTGGACCTGGTCTGAACTGATTTTGCCGGCGCGTGCCATGGCGCTCATCCTCACGTTGGAAAGAACATACTTGATAGCGCTGACGTCGCGAACTCCGTGTGAGCGCATCGTGAGCGTCGACTTCACCAAGCTAAGCAGGCGTGGTGCGTGTTTCGTCCATGCAGACATTTCGCGACTTAGCGCGACCGCACAGCAAGAGGTTGGACGCGATTAGGCGGTCGTGGATATCGCGTTGCATGCGCTCGTCGTCGCAGCGACCTGAATCTCACGATCCAAAAGCGCGTGTCCAAGCATCGCGCGATGCAATGCCCGTAGTGATGTGAAGCTTTGTCGACGAAAAGTGAGTTCAGTGAAGTCGATCTTCATTAACTCAGCGTGCATTCCGCGCTCACATGCAACGGCGCAGAGTGGCTTCGCGATCACATGAGATCGCGTCCATCAGGAACACCGACATGCCGAATCAGACACAAGACGACAAGCAGCAGACGCCCGGTCGCAACCAGGGCCAGACCACGCAGGGCACGCAGCACAATCGCGGCAAGGATGAGCAGCAGGGCCAGCAGAGGCCGCAGGGCACCCCGCAGCAGAAGCCGCGCGACGATCGCGACGACGTCTGAGCGCACGCCGCAGCGAGGAGGCGAAGTCTTCCTCGCTCGTGCCGCACAGCGAGGCTCTCGCACACACCGAACCACCCGCGGGGCGCTACGGCGCCAGCGCGAAGCGAACACACCTCATACCCCTCCCGGCATGCCGATGCATGCCGTCAGCCCCAAAGGACACGCACATGGCACGCGATACTTCTCAGCGAGATGCAAACAGGGACCCCATCACCGGCGCACCGGGCTCGCACCCGGTCGGTGTCGGCGTAGGTGGCGTAGCAGGCGGCGTGGCCGCCGGTGCGCTGGCGGGCACGGTATTCGGACCGATCGGCACGCTGATCGGCGCCGCGGCGGGCACCATCGCGGGCGCGGCAGCTGGAAAAGGCGTCGCCGAGCGCATCGATCCCACCGGCGAGGTCGAGTATTGGCGCACTACCGCCCCGACGCGGCCGTACTACACGGGCGAGCACGACTTCCAGCGCGATTATGCGGGCGTCTATCAGGCCGGCGCTGTGGCGCGAGGCGAATACCCCAATGAATCATGGGAAGACGCCGAGCGTCGCTTGCAGGCCCGGTGGGATGCCGACCGCGGCGACTCGCGCCTTGACTGGGATCGTGCACGTCCTGCCGCGCAGGATGCGTGGGAGCGTGCAGACCGCACCTACAACGCCTACGCCTGGAGCGACGACACGTATTCCCGCCGCTTCGAAGCCGCCGATTACCGCAAGGAAGGCGACGAGTACGACGATTACCGCCCTGCGTATCGCTACGGCACCTATGCGCGCGGCGAGTACGCCGACCGCGACTGGGACGACAGCCTCGCGTCGGATCTGGAGCGTGGTTGGGACCGGTTCAAGGGCTCTTCGCGCCTGACCTGGGAGCGCGCCAAGCACGCGGTCGCCGATGCATTCACGCTGGATCGCCAGCGCCCGCACTGATGAGGGGAACGTCGCCGCCTCCCAGTGTGGGGGCGGCGTCGGACTATCGACGAGGAGGACGACATGACGTCATTACCGCTGGACGCGCTGGTCGTGGTCGCCGATGGCGAGGGCGCGCGGGTGTTCCGCAATCGGGGCGAGCAGGGTGCGGTGTCGTTGCACCAGTACGATCTGCTCGAACTGATGAACATGAACGACGACGGGCCTGCCCGCAGCATGCCGGGGGAGTCGACGAGCCGGCAGCTCGACGAGGCCACGTTTGCCAAACAACTGGCCAATGGTCTCAACGAAGCCGCACTCAAGCAGCAATACGAACATCTGGTGCTGGTGGCGGATCCGACCACGTTGGGCCGCGTTCGCCCGCTGTTGCACAAGGAGGCCACGCAGCGCCTGCTCGCCGAAGTGGGCAAGGACCTCACCAACGTGCCGCTGGAAAACATCGAACGCGCGATCGCCGGGCCATGAGCTACCAGCCGCATTACGCTACGCGCGAACCGTTGCGGTCCAGGTTGGACGGCGAACCGGGCCTGGCCGTACTGGAGTTCGGCGCGCCCTGGTGCGGCCATTGCCATGCCGCCCAACCGTTGCTGCGCGATCTACTTGGTGAGTATCCCGATGCCGTCCACCTCAAAGTGGAAGACGGCAAGGGACGCCCGATGGGCAGATCGTTCGGGGTCACGCTCTGGCCCACGGTCATTGTCATGGAGCAGGGCAAGGAACTTGCCCGTGCCGTGAGGCCCACGACGCTCGATGACCTAAGTTCCCTCGATGACGCGCTGTCCGCGCGCGTCGTGCCCCCTGTCCGATAGAACGGAGACGCCATGGCCACCCGGAAGAAGCCGACGACCGCATCCAAGACCTCGGCGACGCGCTCGTCTGCCCGCGGCGCAGGCGACGAACGCCACGATCAAGCGGGAGGCCGCCATCCTCCGCTGACGACCAACCAGGGCATTCCCGTCGCCGACAACCAGAATTCCTTGAGGGCCGCCCCGCGCGGCCCCACGCTGCTGGAGGACTTCATCCTCCGGGAGAAGATCACCCACTTCGACCACGAGCGCATCCCCGAGCGGATCGTCCATGCACGCGGCTCGGCCGCGCACGGCTACTTCGAACTCAAGAAATCGCTGGCCAAGTACACCACCGCCAAGGTGTTGACCGAAGTGGGCGCGCGCACGCCGGTGTTCACCCGCTTCTCGACCGTCGCCGGCGGCGCGGGCTCGGTGGATACGCCGCGTGACGTGCGCGGGTTCGCCGTCAAGTTCTACACCAGCGAGGGCAACTGGGACCTGGTGGGCAACAACATCCCGGTGTTCTTCATTCAGGACGCGATGAAGTTCCCCGACGTGGTCCACTCGGTGAAGATGGAGCCGGACCGCGGCTTCCCGCAGGCCGGCAGCGCGCACGACACGTTCTGGGACTTCGTGTCGCTGACGCCGGAAACGATGCACATGATCATGTGGGCGATGAGCGACCGCACGATCCCGCGGTCGCTGCGCACCATCGAAGGGTTCGGCGTGCACAGCTTCCGGTTGCTGGACGACGCCGGAACGTCCACGTTCGTCAAGTTCCACTGGCGGCCCGTGCTGGGCATCCAGTCCACCGTCTGGGACGAGGCGGTGAAACTGCAGGCCGCCGACAACGATTTCCACCGCAGGGACCTGTTCGAGGCGATCAAGTCCGGTGCGTTCCCCGCATGGGACCTGGGCGTGCAGCTGTTTACCGAGGAAGAGGCGGAGGCGTTCCCGTTCGACCACCTCGACCCGACCAAGCTGATCCCGGAGGAAACCGTCCCGCTGACGATCATCGGCCGCATGGTGCTGGATCGCTGGCCCGACAACTTCTTCGCCGAGACCGAACAGGTGGCGTACTGTCCGGCCAACATCGTGCCCGGCATCGACTTCAGTGACGATCCGTTGCTGCAGGGTCGGCTGTTCTCCTACCTGGATACCCAGCTGTCGCGGCTGGGCGGGCCCAACTTCCATCAGATCCCGATCAATGCGCCGAAGTGCCCCTTCGCCAATCTGCAGCGCGACGGTCACATGCAGATGGCCGTGCCGAAGGGACGGGTGAACTACGAGCCCAGCTCGTTGCAGGCGGACTCGCCGCGCGAAACGCCGGCAGGATTCCGCAGCCATGCGACGCCGGTGGAAGCGGGTGGAAAGCAGCGCCTGCGCCCCGAATCCTTCGCCGACCACTACAGCCAGGCGCGCCTGTTCTTCCGCAGCCAGAACGCGCATGAGCAGGCGCATATCGCGTCGGCGCTCGTGTTCGAGCTGTCGAAGGTACAGGCGCCGCATGTCCGGGAAGCGGTCGTCGGCCATCTGCGCCATATCGACCCGGCGCTGGCAAAGCGCGTGGGCGCCGGGCTCGGGATGGCCGGACTGCCGGAAGCGCCGCCGGCCGCGGTTGCACCGAAGGATCTGCCGGCCTCCCCGGCGCTGCGCATCATCGACCGCATGCGCAACACGCTGGAAGGGCGCGCCGTGGGGCTGCTGGTCGACGACGGCTCCGATGCGGGTTCAGTGAAGGCCCTGCGCAAGGCGATCGAGCGGGAAGGCGCCACCGTCAAGATCGTGGCGCCTCGAGTGGGTGGCGCCACCCTGGATGATGGCGTGTTGCTGCCCGCCGACGGGCAGCTGGCCGGCACCCCGTCCGTCGTGTTCGACGCGATTGCGGTCTTGCTGAGTGCCGAGGCGGGCAAGCGTCTGGCGAAGGAAGCGGCCGCCGTTGATTTCGTGCGCGACGCGTTCGGCCATCTGAAGGCGATCGCTGTCGATGCCGGCGCGCAGGCGCTGGTGAAAGCGGCGGGGATCGGTCGCGATGCGGGGGTGATCGATGCCGACCTGACCGACGCCTTCATCGCCGCCGCGCGCACCCGGCAGTGGGATCGCGAGAAGAAGGTGCGGACATTGGCTTAGATGCGTAGCACGTCCGCGCACGCATGACACTCACGACAGATCGAGGACTCGCACATGGAAAACCTGACCGCTGGCTATACCTTCCTGGGTTTCTTCCTGTTCGCACTGGGCCTGGTGCTCTCGGTGCTCTGGATCCTGGTGCCGTTCGCGGTATTCGGCATCAAGGGCCTGCTGCGGCGGCAGATCGAGGAGCAGCGACGCTCCAACGAGTTGCTGGCCACGATCGCGCAGCGGCAACAGATCTTCGCCGACACCTATGCGGCGACGCCGACCACCGTGATACGCGAGCGACCGGTCGTGCCGCCGCTCTGAGGCGCGCTATCGGTCAGCGCGGGACGCCTTCGCGCGCATCCGGGTAGTCCTTCTCCGGGTCGGGCCGATCTTTCCGAGGTGCTTCGGGTTGGTCGTGCTCCTTCCAGCGCGCCTTGTCGTTGCGATGCTTGTCCGGCGTGTTCGCCTTCTCGCCGTCGCTGTGCGGGTTGGGCTTGTGCGTAAGAGGCTGGCTCATCGGGTTCACCCAAGGTATCGACCGATGCGATTGCAACCCTTGCCGGGTGAGCAGGGCGTGAGCCGTGACCTTTCGCATTCACTTCGCACTCACTGCCTGCGGGCGACAACAGCTGCATGACGGAAACCAGCACGCGCACCCTGCCTTCGACAGCCGCTGAAGAGAGCAGGCTCTCACGACGAGCGGCGATCCTCGGCTTCCTGTTCCGCTATCGGAAGTCGGGCGTGTTCAACGGCCTCTCGTTGGAACCGACGATGCTGGACGAGGAGATCGCCGATGACGGCAGCCCGGAGAAATTCGCCGACGAACTGGAAGCGTTGGGCCCGACATTCGTGAAGCTCGGCCAGATGCTGTCCACCCGGCCGGACCTGGTACCTGCGGCCTATGCCGCTGCGCTGGAGCGGATGCAGGAGAAGGTTACGCCTGTGTCGTTCGAGGTGATTCGCGACCAGGTGGAACAGGCGCTGGGCGTGCGCATCAGCAAGGCGTACGCGAGTTTCGACGAGGCACCGTTGGGATGCGCATCGCTGGCGCAGGTCCACCGGGCGACGCTGCGCGACGGTCGGGAAGTGGCCGTCAAGGTGCAGCGGCCCGGCGTGGCGCAGCAGCTGATGGCGGATCTGGAGCTGTTGCGCGGCATCACCGGCACGGCGGACCGGTTCACCGACGTCGGCCGGCACGTGCGCTTCTCGGAATGGCTCGGCGAGTTCGCCCGTTCGCTGACGGCCGAACTGGACTACGTGGCGGAAGCCGAGAATCTCGAACGCTTTCGCAACCACCTGGCGCCCTTCAAACAGTTGTGGGTGCCCGCGCCCGTCTGGGACTATACCGCCAAGCGTGTACTGACGATGGAACTCGCCGATGGGCGGCGCGTGGACCAGATCTCCGGTCTGCGCCGCACCGAGCAGGGCATGACGCCGCTCGCGGAAGATCTTCTGCGCGGCTATCTGGACCAGGTGTTCGTGCACGGCGAGATCCACGCCGATCCGCACCCCGGCAACCTGCGCGTGACCGACGACGGGCGCCTGGCTATTTTCGACTTGGGGATGGTGGCGAATGTGCCGCCGCGCCAGCGTGATCGCCTGCTCAAGCTCCTGTTCGCCGCCGTTGATGGGCGGGGTGAGCAGGTCGCTGAGGAGTGCATCGCACTCGGCATCCGGCTGGAGGACTACGACGAGCCCCGCTTCCTGCGCGAAGTCGGCCAGCTGATCGCGCGCTACGGCGCGCACCAGGCCTCGATGTCGGAGGGCCGGGTGGTGCTGGATCTGGTGCGGATCGCTACCCAATGCGGGTTGCGCCCACCGCCGGAACTCAGCCTGCTGGGCAAGACGCTGCTCAATCTGGACACGGCTTGCCATCTGCTGGCACCGGACCTGGACACGCAGCGCGTGGTGGAAGACCAGTTGCAGCACGTGATGCGCGCGCGCCTGCGCAAGTCGTTGTCCTCGCCGAGCCTGGCCAGCGAGCTGATGGAAGTGCAGGCCTTGCTGCGCGATGGGCCGCGCAAGCTGTCGGACATCCTGTCATTGGTGGCGGAGAACCGCTTCCAGATGCGGGTCACCGGCCTAGAGGAATCCCGGCTGATGGAGAACCTGCAGAAGATCGCCAACCGCATTTCGGTGGGCGTAATCACGGCCTCGTTGATCCTCGCCTCCGCGATGATGATGCGCGTGCCGTCATCGCACACGCTGTGGGGCTACCCCGTGGTGGCGCTGGTGCTGTTCCTGCTGGGCGTGGCGCTGGGCGCCAGCATCATCGTCAGCTCGCTGCTCAGCGACCACCGCGCGCGGTCGCGCGAGGAGCGCGGGCCACGCTGATGGGAATGGTGTGCTCCGTTCAGCCCTTGGGTCCGCCCATCACCGGCAGGACGATGCCGTTGACGTAGGACGACATCACCGGGGACGCGAGGAAGACGAAGGCCGGCGACAGTTCCTCCGGCTGCGCGGGGCGTCCCATCGCACTGTCCTTGCCGAACGCGGCGACCTCGTCGGCTGGTTTGTCGGCGGGATTGAAGGGCGTCCACACCGGACCGGGCGCGACGGCATTCACGCGGATGCCGCGTTCTAGCAGGTTGGCGGCCAAAGCCTTGGTGAAGGCGTGCACGGCGCCCTTGGTGGCGGAGTAGTCGATCAACTGCGGGCTGCCGAACAATCCGGTGACCGAGCCGCAGTTGACGATGGATGCGCCACGCTCCATGTGGGGCAGGCACGCCCTGGCCATGTGGATGTAGCCCGCCACGTTGGTCTGCAGGGTTTCCTGAAGGTGTTCATCGGTCAGGTCTTCCAGCCGCTCGGCGTGCAATTGGAATCCCGCGTTGTTCACCAGCACGTCGATGCCGCCGAATTGTTTCGCCACTTTGTCGGCGGCGCGCTTGCAGAACGCGGAATCCCGGACGTCGCCGGGGATGAGCAGCGCGTTGCGACCTTCCTTCTCGATCCAGCGTGCCGTTTCCCTCGCATCGACGTGCTCGTTGAGATATAGGACAGCGACATTCGCGCCCTCGCGCGCGAACAGCACGGCGACGGCGCGGCCGATGCCAGAATCGGCTCCGGTTACGATTGCGGTAAGGCCTTCCAGCTTGCCGCTACCGCGGTAATCCGGCGCCTCAAACGCGGGAGCGAGCGCGAGGTCCGCTTCAGTACCCGGCTTGCGTAGATGTTGCGCAGGCATGTGTACCGGCTGAGTTCGCACGCCGGCCTGCATGGCCTTCTTTGGAGACTTCTTCTTGGAGGCGACGTCCTTGCGGTCAATCTCGTTCTGCAGCTTGCGTTGGCGTTTGACGGTGTTCTGCGCGGCCGAAGGCGAAGCACTTTTCCTCGATGCGGTCTTCCTGGTTCCCATTGCGTAGCCCTCCGGATGACGATGCCATGATGGCGCCATCGTGCGTCGCCAGCATGTGATCGCAGCCGGCTTACATCCCCACGTGTGCACGAGAGCGTCGCGCATCGCAAGAGGTACTTTGTGGCTCCCCATGCATTGGCGTTGAGGCCGACGTTGACGGAGCACGGGGTCTAACGTGGTGGGCCCAACCAACTTCAAGATAAGGACTGCATGTCCGACAAGGCTGCTGGCGGGTCAGATCAGGTACCCCTCATCTACTTGATGTAGGTTTGCTCTCAGGGTTGGTATCCATGCGGTCCAGACGGCCAGGGCTTAAAGACCTGACACGAGCCTCACGCAACCAGTCTGAATCGTTCAGCTAGCGCCCCAGCCGTTTCTACGCGCGAGAGCGAGCACAGAGGCTTCGGCGCTCTTGGACGTCTGGTGACGTGCGGAGGTAATTACGTCAACGCGTGCTCGCTCGCCAGCAACCCGAAACATTGCGCGGCCTTGCCAGTATGTGGCGCCTAGGTGATCGGTCTTCTCGATGGTCTGGACTGTGACCTGGTGCCCGTTTTCCGTAATGGTCGCGACGCTCATCGGCCAGCTACCTCCGTTCACAACGGAGCGTACCTCAAGATTCGGCGTCAAAAGAAGCAGCCGAAGCGCGCGCTAGATACCAGAGGAGGCGGATGTCCATTTCCGGCCGGAAACCGAGTTGCGAGTATCAGTTGATGGGCGCATCCGCGCAGTACGGATGCGCCGACGGTAGCTGAGGTGCCCCGGAGGCCGTTTCTCGGGTTGCGATGGAACCGACCATCAAGCCGCCCCGATGCATGCCGCTATCGTGGAGTACGGTGGTGTTCCGCCGTACTCAAGAAAGAGGGCTTCACGCCGATCGTGCGCACTCTCAGTTAGCTTCCCGCCACCATGAAGCCTCTCTTCGTGTCATGGATCTATCACGAAAAAGACAAACCGGCGGCGCTTTCGAACCCAGAGGGGAAAGCACCATGGATCCCGGCGGACGTTCATGGAGGCGGCTGGGTGTGGCTCTGGGTCTGGTGCTGTCGGTGGCCGTGGTGGCCGCCATCTATCACGATCGCACTACGCGCATCGAGGCAGCGGAGCGGCGTGCGCTGGGGGTGGCAAAAGGCATAGACCGGTTGCTCTTCTACGAGATCCGCAATCTCGAGCGCGCGCTACGCGGCATGGCGAGCGTGGCGGACGGTTTCGCAGCCCAGGGCGGCGCGGCCGGGCCGTGGGATATCGCGAGCGAGATACGCGGCGTCATCGGGCGTAATTCCGAGATCCAGGATATCGATCTCTATGCGCGCGACGGCACGCCGATACGCGTGGGTGTCAGCATCGATACCGCGCCAGCCTCCCTGCCAAGATTCGAGGACCGGGACTTCCTGGTGGGGGATCTTCAGTCCGGCGGGCGCGGCGAGCCTGTGCTTCCGTTGTATTTGCTGACGCCGGAACACCACGTGCTGGCCGCCCGCCTGAGGACATCCGAGTTGTCGCGCATGCTAGAAGGCGCCGACATCGGTACGTGGGGCAGCGCCGTCATCCTCGACGAAGGGGGCCGCATCCTCGCACGCACCGGCAACAGCCACCGCTTTACCGGGCGGGTCGTGGACGTGCCGTCGCTGGGTCGTGGTGGTACCGCGCAGGCGACGTTGATCAGCCCATTGGACGGCGTGAAGCGCCGCGCCAGCTTCACCTCGACGAGCCAGTATCCCTTCATCGTCGCCGTGGGCATTGCCGAGCGCGAAGTCTTGGCCGCTTGGTGGAACTACAGCGGCGCGGTGGCTCTGTTCCTGCTCGTGTACTGGACGGGTTTCTTCTACTACACGTACGCGCTGGAGAGGACGGAGCGCGCCCGCGTCGCGACGCAGGCAGAGCTGTTGCGGCACGCCGACTGGCTGAGCAAAGCGCAAGACGCATCACACGCGGGGGTGTGGGCGTTGGACATCGAAAGGGAACTCGTGCGCGCGACGGCGCAGGCGGCCTCGCTGTTCGGTTTCGCGCCGAGGGATGCGGTCATTCCTCTCGAGGACTTCTTTTCGCGCATGCACGAGGACGATCGCCACCCTGTTCAGGTCCAACTCTCGGACGCACTGGCCGACCAGCGCAGCTTTCGGTCCGAGTACCGCGTGGTGCTCCCCACAGGAGAGACCCGCTGGATCGAGGCTGCAGGTGCGATGGTGGGGCTGAATGAAGGCGGACAACTGATGACGGGCACGATCGTCGATATCACCGAGCGTCGCGAAGCGAGCGCTCAGGTGGAACGCGCCGAACGCCAGTTCCGGGAGTTGTTTGACCGCAATCCTTTGCCGTTCTGGGTATTTGACGGCTCGACGCTCCGTTTTCTAGCGGTCAACCAAGCCGCGGTTGACCGCTACGGCTTCACGACGGAGGAATTCCTGGCCATGTCGATCCTCGACATCAGGCCGGAGCAGGAGCGTGCCGATGTGATCGACGATGCCATGCGCCTGAATGGCAGGGGCGACCCCGGTCGCGTGTGGGTGCACCGGCGGAAGGATGGCAGCACCCTGTTCGTCAGGGTCTACAGCAGCGATATCGTCTTCGATGGGCGTACTGCGAGGCTCGTGCTTGCCGAGGATGTAACCGAGCGCGTAGAGCACGAGAGATTGTTGGCGTGGCGCGCAACCCATGAAGAATCCATCGGCCTCCTGAAGCTGAGTGCATTGACGGCGGAGGTTGATGCCTGGCGCGCGCAGCAGGCAGCGGCCTTCGCGGTCGTCTACGTGCAACTGCGGGACCTGGAGATCGTCGCCCCCACGTTGGGTCGTCGGCTGGGCCTGACCCTGCTGACGGACATCGCGGATCGCCTGGCACGCATAGGCGCAGCCCACGGTCCGGTCGCGTACGTGCCCTCCGATGCCTTCGTGCTGGTGGCGAAAGACGCCGCTCAGGCGGGCATCCTTTGTGCCGCGATCGCGCACGCATTGTCCCTGCCCGTCGAGTTCGAAGGCGGCAGCTATCGCGTGGACGGGTCACTCGGCGTCGCGCACGCCGCTACCGGCGATCCGTCGCCGGCGGAACAGGTGGTCGATCATGCGGCGCTTGCCGCGCTGGAATCGCGGGCGACCGGCCAGAAGGAAGTGGCTTACTCCGAAGGGATGGCGGAAATCGCCGCGCATCGGCTCGCCATGGTGGAAGGGCTGCGTGCGGCGATCGCGGCAGGCACGCTCGATCTCCACTTGCAGCCTATCGTGGATATCGCGTCCGGCAAGGTCGTCGCCGCGGAAGCGTTGTTGCGCTGGCACAGCCCACGTTGGGGCCACGTCTCGCCCGCCACGTTCGTGCCACTTGCGGAGGAATCCGGACTGATCGTGCCGCTCGGGTGCTGGGTTATCGAGCAGGCGGCCCGGGCACGGGCGCAGCTGCGCGCGCAGGGGCATGGAGACATTGCCGTGGCGATCAACGTATCCGCACAGCAGTTGTCAGCCGGGGGCGTGGCGGAATGGTTGACCCGCGTAGCAGGTGAACACGGCCTCGACGGTCGCGGCTTCCATGTGGAGATCACCGAAACCGCCATGATGCGAAGCCCGGAGGAAGTGCGTCGCTCGCTTGAGGCGCTGCGCGATGCGGATGTCTGCATCTCGGTCGACGACTTCGGTACCGGCTTCTCCAGCATGACCTACTTGCGCGAACTTCCTTTGGACTATCTGAAGCTGGATCGGAGCTTCGTGCGCAACGTCCACTGCGACCAGCGCAATGCCGCGATCTGCAGGGCGCTGATCGAACTGGCGCATGGCATCGGACTGAAAGTCATCGCGGAAGGCGTCGAGGTGGAAAGCGAGTTCCATTGGCTACAACAGCACGGGTGCGACCAGGCACAAGGCTACCTTCTCGGCCGGCCAGCACCCTTGGATACTCTGATGGGACGCCTCCCTTCCGCATGAAGTTGTCCGATCTGCTGCGAGGTAGCGATTGAAAGTCACGCCACCGGCGGGCGGCATGAGAGCCGCATAGCGAGCCTGCCAATGCTTTCTTCCTTACCAATGTCCCAGCGCAGCGCAGACAACCTTCCACACTAGTGGAGAGATCATCCTGCGGATGTTTCCCAAGCGCGGGGGGGACGCATCGCCGATACCGATGCGATGGCCGCTTCTGGCCGGAACCAGACAAATAGTCACGAAGCTTGCCCTTGATTGCCGTCCAAGTGAGCTGGCAAAGGCAATTGCCGAAACTGTTCGTCGGACATCTCAGCTAGATCAAAGCGAAGATCGTTCTCAACTTCGGACTTCAGTCGACCGACCAGCTCTTGAACCGTGGACAACAGCTCTGCAAAGTCCATAGCCTCCAGTTGCCCAAGTGCGAACATGGGGATTGGCTCGCAGCGGACGTGTAGAGCGCTGCTCGCATCTAGCAGCGCCTCAGTTCTGTATGTGCGCTCAATTCCACCAGGGTGGCTGACGAGTGTGTCTCTCAGACGCCTGAAGTGACGGTGTCGGGCAAGGAGCATCTCGGTTAAACCTCCCAGCACCCTAGACGCACCCCATGCGGGTGCGCGCTTCCCAAAGCACCGTCCATAGCGGACAAGCGCGTCCATCCAAGCCAACTCCAGCTCCTCTTTGGGTCCGCCCCTAAGGACCCGATCAACGCTGACGACCGATCGATCTAGATCATCCGAAATACCCGCCAACAGCTCCAGCCGCCGTGCGTGGCCACCATCCAACAGTCGAATGTCAGCCATGTAGCACCTCTCTGCCACTCACTCGGGCGAGCACTTTGCAGGTTCTAACGACCTTCCTGGGCGAAATAGGTAGCCGCACATCGGAACATTTCAGTAAACGCAAGTACTGCGCCTTGTAGAGGCGCGTGCGCCAGACAGTTCCGGCGGATAGACATCAGCCTCCGGCCATAAGCAGGCATTCAACGCCTGACTTTAGTCGCGCCGCCAGGCGGTGTCGGCCTGAAAGGACTGCTAAGTTGCTGTCTCTAGTCGCTGCAGAAGCTCCTTCATCCAACCCCTAATGTCGCTGAAGCCGGAACCGTAGCTGCGCACGGGTCCAACCTTCGTAGGAAACTGAGTGTCTTCGGATAGGCAGGAACCAACGCAATCCAGAGCTGAAAGCGCGTGAGAGAATGACCATGCGACGAAGCGGTCAAAGTAGGCCACGTTCTCATTGTGAAGCATGAATGGCTTTGAAACCATATTGCGAAGCCCGGAACCATGCACTTGAAACAGTAGCCAATCATTGCCGTCGCTAAACACCATTGGCTGCGCGCCATCGTGAACAATGCTGTCTCTGATCGCCCTTAGTTCGTCAAACCAATGGGCCGACGAAACCATTGAAGCAATTTTCGGATGAATTTTCTGCTCGTACTTTTCAATAGACTCTCGGAGAGAGCGAAAGGACGTTGGCAGCTGTCCACGCTTTGGTGCTGATTCCGCTATCAGCACGGCAAGGTAATCTAGTGCTGAGCGAACCTGTACGTAGTAGTGCTCGATATCTAGTTGACTATAGGCACGCCACGAAGCCTCATGAAGGTCCCCGCTGCGTGTCATTTCTCGCATCCAAACGAGCCTAGACATCAATGCGGAAATCTGCCACAAGTCGTGGTTAATGTTCCGAATTGCTCGCGCCTCACGGAAGTTGGCCGCTTCAGAATTGACGCGATAGTTAATCTCAAGATCGAAGATCTGAGATCGAATGTGACAGCCGCGCTCGTCATCATGAAAAAGACTGAGCGCCCGCCTTAGAGCTGTCAGATCTGATGTGCCCACCCTTCAGCCCAATCGCCTAACAGCCGGACTCTCGGGCCCGGCCTTGTGACTAGTGTACAGGTCGCCGAGTGCTGGCCGCTTCAGATGAAAAATTCCAACTGTATAGGACCCAGATCAACTAAGGGTCGATTGCTGGGTGCTCAAAGGTGAAGGTCTCTCCCGGAACGAGCTTGAAGTTGCAATCCTCGGGCTCCAGCCCATTCACCTTAAGCCGAATGATCGCTTCTGCTTTCTTGCCTAGATCGTCAAGCATCCGCTCCTCCAGCGTCTGAAGATGCGAGAGCATATGGAGAAAGCCCGATAGGATCTTCTCACCGTCTACCAGGAGATTCTCTTTCGACTCTTTGATAGACCGAATCTTCAGAGCTTGGATGCCTGAGTGCGCTGCCTGTGAGTTCCGAAGCCTATTCACTAGGTCCATGTGATCCATGGCGCAGTGTTCGAACTCGAGACAGAGATGAAACGGATGTGCAAGCGTTCCTACCAAGGACACTTGGTGAGGCTTTGCTCCATTTTTCTCCTTACAGCTAGGACATGGTGATTCTAGAAGTGCTCCGAGGGCCATCCGCCTGTACCGAGACTCGGGAATGTTTGTGCAGTAGAGCAGCTGCTTGATTGCTACTTCGCAAATCCGAGCGGAGTACAAGATGATCTCGTTGTAGAGCCGAATCCGCTCTATCTCCGTATCGGTTTCGTCAAGCTCTGGTGATTCTACGGTGGTGAAATCATGAAAAGCATTGACCACCCGCGCCATTGCTAAGGCTAGAGCTGAGCCACTGTACGCGTAGGGGTTGTAGTAGCTGTCGATCTCCAGATAGTCTGCAGTCGACAGAATGGGTAGATTGCCCTGCTGCAAGAACCAAGCGCGCATATCTTTGGCTAGAGGGACGAAGTTTATGCCCACGATCTGCGGGCCCGCCCAACGAAACGCATGCGGCCTGAAGATCCATGCATGGTGAGTGCCGTGCCATTCCCGGTGGGGAGGCTTGTCTTCGCTGGTTTCCATGCGCATAAGGTAGAGCGTTGATGGGTCCGCCGCCATGCTCTCGACCTTCTGAAGGCGCACCATTCGCTCGGACGCGCGCGGCCGTCCCATCTATAGCTTGTTCGTGGTAGCCCCAGAAGCTCGCTTCCGGGTCCATGCTTGGCTGGCGATCCTCAAAACGTGACGGCACTGCGCCGCGGAGAGTTGTCCGTTAGGTGAGGAGATACGGATGTCCGCCCCCGGCCAGATGCGGACATCACGTACGAGCTCACCACCGACTCGGGTGTGTCCGAGAATCTCCCAACAACACCCCACACCTACGCCTACTTGTCCGACCGATCTAAGATTAGCAGCACCACGTCGTTGCTCCGCATCGTTTGATCGAGATCTATCGCGCCATCGCTGCCCACCGTGACCAGCGTGTCCCGTTCTGGCTGATCCGTTGTCTCGGCCTGCAGATCATCTAGTTGTACCGCGTTCAGCGCCGTCGGAAGACCCATGTCGATGTAGGCAGTCAATGGATCGTTGTTGAGGTAGCCGGTACGGTGCACCTTCAGGCGATAGCGCCCGGGTTCGAGGTTTCGTACTCGCAGCGAAAGCGGCACTGCCAGGGCGGAAGGCAGCTTGCGGCTATAGAACGGTCTATTGCTCGTATCTTGAACGGGCTGTTGCCAATCCCAAGCTAATATCGCGATCCTGCGCCCATCGACCGATGCCCACGTGTACGCGTCCGTCGTGGGAATCTCGCGCCCCGCAAGCTGGTTCAAATACTTGTAAGCGAACCATGTCGGCTTTCGCACACCCTCGCGATTCATTAGGCCGAAGCCCCCGTGGAACGGCGTCGGCGGCGGCCCGGCCTCTTCGAACAGATCGGTATAGGCCCAGTAGCTCATCGCTTGGGCAATCCCTCTTGTCTGCTTCAGCTTGGTCAGCACGTAGGGAGCGTTGACGTAGCTGTCATGGACCATGTCGCGCGGGCTGTAGCTGCTGCTCCACTCCGTGAAATAGAGCGGAAGGCCGGGGAAGGCCGACGCCTCGATCTCCTGCCGCGCTCGGCGCACATCGGCGACGATGGCATCGGGTGAACTGATGAGCTTGGTGTCCTGCTTGCCCTCTTCATCCAGAAATCCGCCATCGACGCCATAGGTATGCGTCGTAACGAAATCTACAGGCACTTTCTCCTTCTCGCAGAACGCCAGGAACTCTGGGATCCAGGCTGCACCGGCGGTGGATGGTCCTCCCACACGCAGCCCAGCGTCCACCTTCTTCAGCGCCCTAGCCGTATTGGCGTAGAGCGCGAAGTAGGCATCCCTGTCAGCGCCTTCCCAGAAGTCCTTCAGATTGGGCTCGTTCCAGACCTCGAAGTACCAGCGACGCACTTCGTCCATCCCGTATCTGGCGATGACATGCCTCAAGTAGGACTCGACGAGATTGCGCCAGAGCGTAGGATCGGGATGCGAAGTGTTGGCTTTCCAGTAGAAGAGCGATTGATCTGATGTTTTCAGGGCCGAGGGCGTGAAGCTAAGCTCCACGAAGGGACGTACCCCCTTAGCCAGCATTGTGTCATACAGCTGATCGATCTTGGTCCAGTCGTACACGATCTGGCCATCGACGCGACGCACCGTGCCGAGCGCGTCGTGGAAAAGGTCATGGAAACGCAGGTACTGGAACCCGAGCTCGTCAGACGCGGCGGCTAGATGTGCTTGCGAATCCTCTCGGATCAGTGTGCCAGGGTAATCCGAGCCCACCGACAGTGCGTAGAAGCGATCAATCGGCTGCGACGCTTTGGCTACGTCCAACTCAATCCTACGTGCGGATTGATCCGCCGCAGCGCAAGAGACCGCGACACTGCAAGGAACGCAAATAGCACTCGGCGCATGGCAACCAACTTCACGTACTGTGTAGCCATGGAGCATAGCGACGGATCAGCAAGTGAGGTATTCGAATACTCGCTCCAGCTATGCTGATAAAGCTATTGTTGCCGGCGACGTACGAACCACGCCGCGGCTTGCTCTCAAGCCAACATCGACTGCTGAGCGGAGATCCCAGCCGTTGCACCCTGCCACGATGCCGTGGTGACCGAGGGCATTCCGGGGTTGGTGAGGTCGCCGGCGGCGTAGATGCCGGGCATGCTGGTTTCGCGGCGCTCGTCGACTTTGAGGGCGATGCCCGTAGGCGTAGTGACTGTGCCGAGGCCCAGTGACTCGTGCAGGCTCGCGGACGGCTTGGTGCGCGGATGCGCGAACAGAATGTCGACCGCAACATCCAGCGCGGTATCGAGCTTGACGCTGGCTTCATGCTCACCGTGACGAACAATCTCGACGATCCGGCCATCAGCGATAGCTACGTGGCGGCGCCCCAGTTCGGACCGGATATCGGGCGCAAGGTCGTGGCCATCGGCGAGGACCGTCAACCTGTCGGTCCAATCGTGGAACAGCCTGACCTGATTCATCGACTGGGGGCCGGACCAAACAAGACCCCAGTGTTGTCCCGCGACTTCGAAGCCGTCGCAATAGGGGCAAGGCACGATGGCTGTGCCCCAGCCTTCGGCATAACCCGGGACCTCAGGGATTTGGTCGACAACCCCGTAACTCAGGATCAGACGGCGTGCTCTAAGGCTTTCGCCATCTGCAGTAAGAACAGAAAAGTCGTCAATGTCGCCCGAGATGCTGTCAGCGCGTGCATTGACCAGCGTGATTGTGGGATAGCGTGTCAATTGCCTCCGCGCGTCGGCCAGGATGTCCAGCGGCGGCTTGTGATCGTGGCCGAGCATGCCATGCGAATGGCCGGCGAAGCGATTGCGCGGTAGGCCGGTATCGAGAACGGTGACTTTCCGGCGGGCGCGGCCAAGCTGAAGGGCCGCGGCGAGACCGGCAAAGCTGCCGCCAATGATGATGACGTCGTTCATGGTTGTGGGCTCCGCGTTCTTAGTGAAAGGGTAGTGGGCACGCCGGGGTTTTGCCATTCAACGACATATGCGAGACGTACCAAACATTGAGGCCTGGGTGAAATGGACTACTCACGTGAGCATTGGCTGTGAAACGCCCTGCGAAAGAGGCTCAGCGTCGCGTCGGCACTCGTCGACGCAAGCGGCGTAACCTGCAGCGCGTTGGCCTGTTGTAGTAGCTGCAGATACAGACTGGCGTGCTCGTCTGCCATGTCGATTCCCTCGCGAGCCAGGGCCAGGCAAATGTACGCCCTGTAAGGTGCCAAATAGGCGTTCCAGAGTTCAGCATAGAAGCCAGCTCCGCTTGCGGAGCGACGGAGAGTTCCACAGAAGCTGCGACACGTGTCCACCTGAGCCAACTTCTGAATCTCGAGGGCAACATGGGCCAACGCTTGTTTCAGCCCGGACCCCGAATGGGAAGGAACTACGAGCACAGGGAAGCCCGACGCATGTAGGTCCATGACGGCTGCAAACAGCCGTGCCTTGTCGCGATAGTGCGCGTAAATCGTCGCCTTGGTGTATCCCGCGGTCTCCGCGATCCGATGCATGCATGTGTCGTCGTAGCCGGATGCCTCGAACGCTTGGGAGGCCGCTTCAAGGATGCATGTCCGGGTATGACTCCGCACACGCTCCCAGCGCTTCGTGGTTGCATTCATCGCAAGAGCATCCGATGCGCCTTGGCTCAGGCGAGGCCGAAGGTCTTGCGCAGGCTGGCGTCGACCGGCCCGGCAGGCATGAAGCGCCGCAATTTCGACAGCAGCGTGGCCTGACCGGCCGGCGTTCGACGCATCCTCCACTTTCCGAGGGCTGCCTCGACAATGGTATCGGCCACAATCGCGGCATCCGGGGCCTCACTCGAGGCGCGCGCGACCGCCCGGAGCGCGAGCTCGCGCTCCCGGTCATAGTCAGAGATCGAAGCGCCGACCCGCTTCGTGTTCGCCTCGAAGCTGGTGTTGGTAAAGGAGGGCTGCACCAGCGTGACCCGCACCCCAAACTGGCGCAGCTCGTGATCCAGACTTTCGGACAGCCCCTCAACAGCGTGCTTGCTGGCGGCATAGACGCCCATGTACGGAGCCGGCAGAAATCCCAGCACCGAGCTCAGGTTGATGATCCGACCGGTTCGGCGCGCGCGCATGTGGGGCAGCACGGCTTGGATGGTCCTCATGACACCAAGGACATTGGTGTCGAACAGCGACTCGACTTCCGGTATTCCGGTCTCCTCCACCGAGCCGACCAGGTTCTGGCCCGCGTTGTTCACCAGAACATCGATGCGACCCTCCCTTGCCATGATACTCGCGACGGCATGATCAATGCTCGCCTGCTCCCGCACGTCCAACTGCAAGAGCGTTACACCCTTGACGGGCTCGGCATGCTCAAGCTCACGGACGCTGCCATACACCACGCACCCCGCGTCAGCGAGCGCCCTTGCACTGGCGCGACCGATACCGGAAGAGGCACCGGTGACCAGAACGACCTTCTTATCCATAGCTGCCTTCTCGATCAGATCTGAGTTCATGTGTCGGACCGCGCTTCAGTGGGCAGGCGCGAGCACGGGCTCGGCCTTCTCGTTGGGAGACGACGGTTTGATCTTGAACCAGATCGCGTACATCGCCGGCAGGAAGACCAGGGTGAGGACGGTTCCTGCCAGGGTGCCGCCGATCAACGTGTACGCCAGCGTTCCCCAGAACACGGAATGCGTCAGGGGTATGAAGGCCAGAATCGCAGCCAGCGCCGTCAGGATGACGGGGCGCGCTCGTTGTACCGTTGCTTCAACAACGGCATCGAACGGACGCAAGCCTTCCTTTTCGTTCTCGTGGATCTGACCTATCAGGATCAGGGTGTTACGCATCAGGATGCCGGACAGCGCGATCAGTCCGACCAACGCGTTGATGCCAAAGGGCTGCTGGAAGAGCAGTAGCATCGGTACGACACCGATCAGGCCCAGTGGGCTGGTGGCGAACACCATGATCATCGCGGCGATGGAGCGCACCTGCAGGATGATGATCAGTAACGTGAGAGCGATCATGATCGGGAATAGGGGGAGCATTGCCGTCGTGGCTTTGCCGGATTCCTCGATCGCACCGGCCTGTTCAATGCGGTAGCCGGCCGGGAGTCGCTCGATCAGCGGTTGCAGGTCTTTGAGGACCGCGGTGGAGACGTCCGGCGGTTGCAACCCTTCGGCAATGTCGCCCCGGACGGTGATCGCAGGCGTGCGATCGCGCCGGCGAAGGATTGGGTCCTCCATCCGCACTTCCACGGTGCCTACTTGGGAGAGCGGGATGCGTTGATCGGCACTTCCGACCAAGGTGAAGTCTGCAATCTTCTGCGGATCCAGACGCGTGTCGCCCGCTGCGCGGCCTACGACCTGCACTGAGCGGATGTCTTCGCGCACGTCCGTGAGCGGCGCACCGCTTAGCAGGAACTGCAATTGCAGCGCCACCGAATTCGAAGTCAGGCCCACAGCATTGAGGCGATCTTGGTCCAAGGCGAAGTGCAGCGTGGGTACGCGAGGGCCCCAGTCGGTATTGACCGTACGCATCATCGGGTTGCCCCGCATGATCGCGCCCGCCTCGTCAGCGATCTCACGCAGTTTGCCCGTGTCCGGCCCCATGACGCGGTAGGCGACAGGAAACGGGGACGGTGGACCAAACACGATCTGGGTGACACGCACCTGCGCTTCCGGTGCCAGCCCGTCGGCAATCGCCTCGCGCAAGCGGAATTTCAGGGCCTCGCGCTCCTTGTCATCGCCGGCCAGCACCACGATCTTGGCGAATGACGGGTCAGGCAATTCCGGCGCCATCGCCAGGAAGAAGCGCGGGGCACCCTGCCCGATGTAGGCCGTGACAATACGCGCCTCTTCCTGCTTGGCGAGCCAGGCTTCGACTTTCGCCGCTGCGGTGCTGGTCTGCTGAATTGAGGTGCCATAAGGCATCTGCACTTCGACCAGCACTTCCGGTCGGTCCGAGGTAGGAAAGAATTGCTTCTTGACGGCCCCCATGCCGACAACAGCCAGCACGAACAGTCCCACCACAGTGCCTGCGACCAGCCACTTGCGAGCGATCACACGTGCCAGCAGGTCCCGGAAGCGGTTGTAGTTGCGGGTGTTGTAGATGGCCTGATGCCCGCCTTCCACCTTCTTGATGTCCGGCAGCAGCTTTACACCCAAGTAGGGGGTG
The DNA here is from genome assembly GCF_900116385.1 of Pseudoxanthomonas sp. YR558. Lineage (NCBI taxonomy): Bacteria > Pseudomonadati > Pseudomonadota > Gammaproteobacteria > Lysobacterales > Lysobacteraceae > Pseudoxanthomonas > Pseudoxanthomonas sp. YR558. The sequence goes on from NZ_FPCI01000001.1 coordinate 1,859,885, forward strand.
AAGACGACCGCCACCACCCAGGACACGATGAGGGCGATGCCAACGATCCAGAACATGTTGCCGGTGTACTCGCCCGCGGTCGATCGCGCGAAGCCGTTGGGCATGAAGCCAATGGCGGTGACCAAGGTGCCGGATAGCATCGGCGCGGCAGTGTGGCTCCAAGCGTAAGCCGAGGCAGCCACACGGCTGTACCCCTCTTCCATCTTCACCACCATCATCTCGATGGCGATGATGGCATCGTCCACCAGCAGCCCCAACGCCAGGATGAGCGAGCCCAACGTGATACGGTCAAAGTTCTTGCCCGTGGCGGCCATGATGACGAACACTGCGGCCAGCGTCAGGGGCACGGCTGCGGCGACTACGATGCCGACCCGCCAGCCCATGCTGACGAAGCAGACCAGCATTACCACGAGCAGCGCGACGAAGAACTTGACCATGAACTCGTCGACTGCCGAGCTGATGTTCACAGCCTGGTCGGTAACCTTGGTGAGCGAGATGCCCAAAGGCAGCTGCTGGTTGATCTTGGCGACTTCAGCTTCCAGCGCTTTGCCAAGATCAAGCCCGTTCCATTCGTCGCGCATGATGACGCCCAGCAGAAGCGCAGGCTCACCATTGTTGCGGACAAGAAAGGTAGCGGGATCTTCATAGCCACGCTCAACGGTGGCCACATCGGAGAGCTTCAGGGTACGTCCGCGCGCCACGATCGGCGTCTGGCGGATCTTCTCCAGGCTGTCGAAGGCGCCCTCGACACGAACGAAGACCTGCGGTCCACGCGTCTCGATCGAGCCGGCGGGCGTCAGCACGTTCTGGCTGTTGAGTGCAGCGAAAATGTCCTGTGGGCTGACGCCTACGGTGGCCAGCCGATCATGCGAGAAGGATACGAAGATGCGCTCAGGCTGCTCGCCAATGATGTTGACCTTCTTGACCCCGGGCACATGCAGCAACTGCTGGCGTAGCGCTTCGGCATCGCGCACCAGCAGGCGTTGTGGCTCGCCCTTCGCTTTCAGGGCAAAAAGGGCGAAGGTCACGTCCGCGTACTCGTCATTGAGCATCGGCCCGATGACACCTGCGGGTAGCCTCTTGGCCTCATCTCCCAGCTTCTTGCGGGCTTGGTAGAACTCCTCCTGCACTTGGGAGGGTGGCGTCGCATCGCGCAAGGACACCATCGTAAAAGCGAGACCTGGCCTTGTGTAGGTCTCGGAGCGGTCGTACCAACGCAGTTCCTGCAGCCGCTTTTCCAACGGCTCGGCCACCAAGTCCTGCATTTCTTGCGCCGTCGCTCCTGGCCACGCAGTGACGACCGTCATCTGCTTGATGGTGAACGGCGGATCCTCGGCGCGACCCAGCTGAAAGAATGCGAGGACGCCCGCCACCGAGATCAAGACCAGCAGGAAGACGGTGACGGAGCGCTCGCGAACCGCGAGCGAGGAAAGATTGAAGCGCCCCTCACTCATGGTTGAGCTCCGGAGGGTGCTGCGCCCTCACCCAACGGCCTGACGATCTGGCCGTTCTTGATCAGGTGCGCGCCGAGCGATATGACTTTTTGACCTGATTGCAGGTCGCCTTTGATCTGCGCCAGGTCATCTGAGAGGCCCAGCACTTCTACTGGGCGCCAGACGGCTTTGACAGGCTTGCCCTCTAGCGCCCAGACGCCGGTCCCGTTCCCTGGATCGAAGAGTGCGCCGATCGGAACCTGCAGTGCGGCAGCGGCGGACGCGCCATCCGCGATTTCGATCGTGACCGTGGCGCCCAGCGGGGCCTCTGCAAGCGCGCCGTCCAGGACATACCGGGCCTCATAGGTGCGTGTCAGCGGGTCGGCCGCGTCAGAGAGTTGCCTAAGCGTGGCGGGCACGGGATCTCGATGATCGCCATAGAGCTTCGCCTGCCCGACCGAGCCCAATGCGGGGCGCAGCGTCTCGGGGAGCTGCACGATGGCTTCGCGCTCGCCTGTTCGTGCCAGCCGCACGACGGGCTGGCCAGCGCTCACTACCTGGCCCGGCTCGGCCAGCGTCTCCATCACGACGCCGTCCGCGTCGGCGAGCAACTCGGCGTATCGATTGGCATTGCTGGCCACTTGCGCCTGGGCTTTGGCGGCACTGAGCTGAGCGCGCGCCGCATCGGCCGCAGCCTTGCTCTGATCGTATGACGAGGCGGAGATGGCGCCGGTGCCGAGCAGGGCGCGATATCTGGCCTCATCGGCGACTGCTTGTGTGGCTTGGGCTTGCGCGGCCACAACGGCCTGCTGTTGCGCTTGCGCCGACAACTCCAGGTCGACCGGGTCAATGCGCATCAAGACCTGCCCGCGGCGCACCTTCTGTCCCGCATCCACTAGCCGCTGCGACACCTTGCCTGGCACGCGGAACCCGAGATCGCTCTGGACTCTTGCCGCTACCGTTCCCGTGAATGCACGAGACGAGGCGCCATCACCTTTGACGGTGGCTGTGCGCACCAAGGGCGCCTCAGTACGCGGGTCAGCAGGCGCTTCGGTACCGCACCCGGCCAGAAGACCGACAAGCGCGAAAGTTAATGAATTTTTAACAAAAGAACGCATGGGGAGTACCGTCGGTCCAAGTTCGACGGCACTCTGAACCTAGTGACCATATTAGTCAATAGTCACAACCGACCTTCTCAGGGGGACAAGCTCCGCAGTACGAGGTTGCAGAGCAGCATGGGAGCCTGCTCGCCGTATTCGAGGCTATGCGGCAACAGAAGTGGATTCAGGTAGGGGCGCAACACCAGATGGATAGCATCGGTGGTTTCGTCCAATGGCGTTTTGCGCTCGAAATCGCCTGACTCCCGGCCTTGCTGGAGAATTTCCTGGAGTAGTGCGCGTAGCCTTGCCTCATAAGCCAATACGGATGGCCACCGCTCGGCGGCGGCCGACTGCGCTATCTCGTAGAGCTTGCGATCTTGGGAAAGGAGCTTCTGATGCGCCTCAGTAGAGGCCTTGAAAAGCCTTCTCAGCCGCTCTGCCGGCTGCTCCACCCCCTCAAGGGCCTGGAGGATTTCTTGTTCGAGCTGACGCAAGCAGTTGGCGCAGATCGCCTCGCCAATGGCCTGCTTGGATTCGAAGAACTTATAGACGTAGGCCTTTGAGAAGCCGATCGCCTTGGCCAGGTCAGAAACGGTGGTTTTCTCGTAGCCGTAGTGGCTGAAGTGCTCGGTAGCCGCGACGACAATCTGGTCACGAATGTCGTGCGTTGCGGGCCCGCGGCCAGACCCAACTGGAGCAATTGTGGTGTTCATGCGTCCAGCTTACCGGCGCCACCATGAACGATCAACGCATGTCCATTAGGGATATTAGTCACAAGGTGGTCGTGCACCTTGTCTCGTGATCCGTGCGCACTCCGCTTATCGCGCCTCTTTGGTAGCTAGTGACGCAAGAATTTGCCTGCGGCACGTCTCTAGGATCTCGTCCGTCAATGGTGAGTCATCCGGGCAAGCGCGAGAGAGGACCAATGCACCCACCGCGTGGGCGAATGTATCGATCATCTGGGTGCGATCCAGTGCGCTGCCATGAAAAGCGGCCAGGCTCCGTTCGATCCCGTCAGCAAACGTCGCTTTGATGTCCTCGGATTGACGTGCAGCGTCGCCGCCAAGTGCCGCCATCGTGCAGCCGGCACCGCGAGCGTCGCGGTGCTCCCGGGTCAGGTAGCTTTCAACGAAAGCTTCCAGCTCCAAGCCCTCACTGTCTGCCACGCGCTGGGAAATGCTGCTCGCCGCCGCTTCCCCCATCAGGTCGGCCTTAGAACGGAAGTGTTTGTAAAAGCCCCCGTGGGTGAATCCCGCGGCGGCCATCAACTCGGCCACACCGACCCCGTCGTAGCCGCGCTCCCGGAACAGGGTTGCCGCCGTCTCGACGATCCGGGCCCGGTTCTCCTGGGCCTGTGCTTTGGTGACCTTCACATCAACGCTCCTAATAGAAAGCAACCCATTGTCTCATTTGATGATGATCATAATCAAAGTGTTGACATCATAGATGATGATCATCATCATTATTGCTCGGAGTTCGCCCGCCCTCTATGTAGAGGAGGGTGCCCCCAACCTCCAAGGCGTAAGACATGACAAGACAACACAATGGCGTGGCCCTGGTCACCGGTGCCTCCTCGGGGATCGGCCTGGCAACGGCTCGGGCGCTATCGGTGGCAGGATTTCGGGTGTTCGGCACCAGTCGAAGGCCGGTCGAGAGCGAACAGGGCGTCACCATGCTGGTCTGCGACGTGACCGATGACGCCTCAGTGCGTGCGGTGGTCGAGGCAATCGTGGCCCAGGCAGGTCGGATCGACTTAGTGGTCAACAATGCGGGCATCGGCCTGCTCGGTGGCGTGGAGGAGTCGTCCATCGCACAAGCTCAGCGCCTGTTCGACGTCAACGTCTTCGGAGTTACTCGTGTCGTCAACGCCGTGCTGCCGGTCATGCGTGAGCAAAAGAGCGGACGGATCATCAATATGAGCTCGATCCTTGGCTTGATCCCGTCGCCGTTCAATGCGTTCTACGCCTCGACCAAGCACGCCATCGAGGGCTACACCGAATCGCTGGATCATGAAGTCCGCGCCTTCGGCATCCGCGCCCTGCTGGTCGAGCCCGGGGTCACGCGCACGTCCTTCGAAGAAAACCTGACACGCGCCGACCAACCGCTACCCGTCTATGCCGCCGAGCGCAATCGTAGTGAAAGCTTGATGCGCACATGGGTGGAAGCAGGCGACCCGCCGCAGGTAGTGGCGGACGCCGTGGTGCACGCCGCGACCGCACGTAAGCCCAAGCTGCGCTACCCCGCAGGCAAGCAGTCGCACCAGGTGCGTTCCCTGCGTCGGTTCATGCCGGAGAGACTAGTGGACGGCATGCTGCGCAAGTTCAATGGGTTCGCGGCGTAATGGAACACATCGTAAGCGGACGAGTCCGGAGCCGAACATGAAGGCCTTCGTTGTAGAGAAGTACGGGAAGGACGGCGTCCGCGCCGCCCACGTGCCGGTGCCCTCCGTTGGACCGCGTGATGTGCTGGTACGCGTCAGTGCCGCCAGCATCAACCCGCTGGACAAGATGGTGCGCAACGGCGATTTCAAGCAGCTACTCAAGTACAAGCCCCCGTTCGTACTCGGTCACGATCTCGCAGGCGTCGTGACCGCGCTGGGCAAGGACGTTCAGGACTTCAAGGTGGGCGACGAGGTTTACGCTCGGCCCCGCGATCTGCGTATCGGCACTTTCGCAGAGTACATCGCCGTTGATCGCGCCGACCTTGCCCTCAAGCCCGGGTCGCTCACGATGGCAGAAGTAGCAGCGGTTCCGCTTGTCGCGCTTGCAGCCTGGCAGTCGCTGGCTGAGCTGGCGCGGATAAAGCCGGGTCAAAAGGTTCTCATCCATGCTGGTGCTGGTGGCCTCGGCTCGACTGCCATCCAGCTTGCCAAGCACCTCGGCGCGTACGTGGCCACCACAGCGAGCGGGAAGGATGATGAGAAACTTTGCGCCCTCGGTGCCGACGAAGTCATCGATTACACGACACAGAATTTTGCCGAATTGCTGTCCGGGTACGACGTGGTGCTCGACTCGCTGGGCGGCGAAAATCTCACAAAATCACTAACGGTTCTTAAGCCTGGTGGCTTGGCCATCAGTGTTGTGGGTCCGCCGGATCCTGCATTCGCCGCCCAGCTTGGGCAGCCATTGCTGAAGCCAGTCATGTGGCTATTGAGTCGCAAAGTGCGATCACAAGCCAAGAAGCTTGGTGTGCGCTACGAATTCTTCTTCATGCGCGCCGATGGTCGACAATTGCAGACACTATCATCGCTCTACGACGCCGGATTATTGCGGCCAATCCTTGATCGTACGTTCGGGTTCGACGAGACGCCAGCCGCGATCGCATACGTGGAGCAGGGCCGAGCAAAGGGGAAGGTCGTTGTTACCATGCCGGCCGTAAGCGCAGCCTGATACTCCACTCAGGCCTCATGGCGCCGTTTGATGGTTGTCCGCTTTGGGTCGGAAGCGGCCAGGCAGGCCGTCCGGCATCTCTTAACTGAGGCGACACGCAGGCAACTTGAGGCTCTCCATTCCATCTCGGGATTGGAGAATGCTATGAAGCGAAGTTCAGGCCGCTCAGCGGCACGCCCTGCTTGGAACCTAGGCAAGCTGGTTGGACAGAAGGCACCCCTGAAGCTCAAGGAAATCTGGTCGATTCGAGTCAGGCTTCAGCTAAAGGGCGACAGCAGGTAGCTGGCGCTTTTCGATCTCGCGATCGACAGCAAGCTGCGCGCATGCGATCTGGTTGGGCTGCGTGTCCGTGACGTCGCGCATGGCATGCACATAGGCTCGAGAGGATGCGTCATCCAACGCAAGACGAAGCGTCCTGTCCAGTTCGAGATCACGCCGCAGACCAGAGATGCGTTGGTCGCATGGATCGATAGTCAGAAGCTCGAGCTCGACGACCACCTGTTTCCCGGAAGACAGAGAGGTTCTTCCCACCTTTCTACTCGCCAGTATGCCCGCTTGGTGAAGGCTTGGGTGCTGAGTATCGATCTGGACCCCGTGAACTACGGGACGCATTCCATGCGTCGCACCAAGGCGTCACTAATCTATCAACGGACCAAGAATCTACGTGCCGTCCAGCTGCTGCTGGGACACAGCAAGATTGAGAGCACCGTCCGCTACCTTGGGGTCGAGGTGGATGATGCCCTCTCGCTAGCAGAGCAGACCGAGGCATAGCCCATCCCGAAAGCGGCCTTCGAACGGCCGCTTTCGACCCAAAGCGGACATTCGGGGCAGATACGCCCGGCCTACGACTGGGCCTACTTCGTGTAACCCTTCAGAAGCTCAATGATCGTAGTGGCTTCCTGCGCCCGTTTTGACGCAGACGGTTCAGCCACGACGTGCTCGGCTAAGTGTCCCGTCAGGACCTCCATCATCAGCCCGTGCATCGCTCCCTTCGCGGCAGCGATCTGGATCAGCACGTCGGTGCAGTCGGCATCCGATTCGAACGCCCTCTCTAGGGCGGCGACCTGTCCTGCGACGCGACGGACTCGGGTCAGAAGCTTCTTTTTTTCGCGGTTGACGTGCGCCATGGCGAAGGAATATATACCCTATGGGGGTATATTGTCCAGCGGCATTGCCCATGAATCTCGATGTTATTGCCGATAGCCGGCGCCATTCCCATACCTTCAGCGAAGGGAACCCGCTCGCCGAGCGGAATACCCGCCGCGCCATGTGGCTGACGCTGGCGATGATGGTCGTGGAGATCTCCGGCGGATGGTGGTTCAACTCGATGGCCGTTCTGGCGGACGGTTGGCACATGAGTTCGCATGCGCTTGCGCTGGGCCTGTCGGCCTTCGCCTATGCCTGCGCGCGCCGTTATGCGAAAGACCGGCGATTCTCGTTCGGCACTTGGAAGATCGAGATCCTCGGCGGTTACACCAGTGCGATCCTACTTATGGGCGTGGCGCTGCTGATGGCCTTCCAGTCCACTGAACGCCTGTTCCGACCCAGCCAGATCCACTACGAGCAGGCAATAGCCATCGCAGCGGTTGGTCTGGCGGTGAACCTGCTGTGCGCGTGGTGGCTCCGCGATCATCACGCCCACGATCATGACCACGACCACCATGGGCACGAAGATGCCCACGATCATCACCATGACCTCAACCAACGCTCCGCTTACCTGCACGTCGTGGCGGACGCGGCCACTTCGGTCCTCGCGATCGTGGCACTGTTGGGTGGTATGTACTTTGGCGCCGCATGGCTGGATCCGGTGATGGGCCTGGTCGGTGCGGTGCTGGTCGCGACGTGGGCGTGGGCGCTGATCCGCGACTCCGGACGCATCCTGGTCGACGCGCAAATGGATGCGCCGGTTGTCGAAGAGATTCGAGAGGCTATCGAGGAAGGCGACATTCCGGCACGTATCAGCGACCTGCACGTCTGGCAGGTGGGTCGGGGGAAGTTCGCGTGCGCGGCTGAGGTCGTGACTTCGATGCCCGTGCCCGCAGAACAGTTTCATCGGGCATTGTCCATTCATGACGAGATTGTGCACGTGACTATCGAGGTCAGGCCGAGCCAAGCCGGCTGATCGACATCCGCTCCGGGGCGGCTGCAGACTGCCCAACCGACTACCCTGCTGACACTTTCGAGTCTCCTAACCGGGAGACTCCCATGCCGTCTCGACACGCGCCGCAGAATCCAGATCCTTCTAGGTTATGCGCTCGAGAGCACCTTGCATACGGGGCACGGCATCCCCTGCGTCACGAGGACCTAGTTGGTTGTCCCTTGTCGCGGCACGGCCAAGTCAGCCAACTCTGCTGTCCAATCCTCGGCAAATGCCTGGCACCGCTCGGCAAGATATTCGCTGCGACGGGCATAGGCAGGTACTACCGGGCCTAAGGAGGCAATCTCCAATGCATCGCGCCAACTCGCCAGCAGTGTCTTTGAATCTCCGTGAGCGCGGGCCAAGGCCTGCAAGGCAACACGCAGCACATAGACCTGTGCTTGCAGGTCGCAAATGACCTCTTCGTTCTCTCTGTCCACGACCATTCCTCCTCGACGAGCGTTGCCCGGGCCAAGCCCGGGCAACGAAAGTCGGCATCACGAGTTGTATACCGCGCCCACCTGAATGCGCCGAGGCGTGGTTTCCGGACGCTTGGGAATGACGATCTGCAACACGCCATTGTGACCAGAGGCAGTGATGCCATCGGGATCGGCGCTATCGGGCAAGGCGAACCGGCGGTAGAAGCTGCCGTGGCGGCGCTCAATGCGCGAGAAGCTATCCGTCTCCAGCCTCTCTTCGCTACGTCGCTCGCCTTTAATCGTCAGCATGCCTTTTTCCATTTGCACATCGATCTCCTGAGGATCGACGCCGGGCAAATCGGCAAAGAGCACGAAACGATCAGTTTCTTCCTTGATGTCTACACGGGGCACCCATTGGCTTGTGACCACTGAGGACTCATCCGTCGAGTCGTTCTGGAACAGGTTTCCTTCGAAAAGGCGGTCCAGCACTTGCTTGATCGGGTCATGCGCAACACCTTGGCCGGCCCATGGGGAAGAGCGAACTAGATTCTTCATGGCAGGGGTCTCCTATTAGTGTCTGAGGGCGATACGCCGCCCATTCCGCAGATAGAATCGGCCCCACAATTTTCAAGAATCGAAAAAACGCTACGAGCTGGATATTAAGTATTTATTCAGGCATGCGAAAGCTACGTTTGGCGCGCCTCACAGCTGCCTAGGAGGCAGAAAAGTCGAATTGCGGCTGGTGCCTGGTTTAAGCAAAGAGAAGCCGGTGCCCACGTCTGGGCGCGGGCTCACAGACTGACCAAGGCCCCGGTGGCGACGCGATTAACAGAAAGGGCGGCGGGGATTGCACTCCCTCCGCCTCTCATACGCCTATCGATTCCGCGGAAGAGTCAAGCCTTCATTCCTGCGGGGGTCGCAACGCGATGATAGAGTCACTGTCGGCTATCGCAATCCTGTCGGCGTCGAGCCTGGGCAAAGAGAGGTCGACCAGCTCCGCTGTCCAGTCTTCCACAAGAATGCGACAGAGCTCATCTGGGTAGGCACCTTCTTGCACGCGTGCCGAGACCTGTCCGGCTTCAGCGTCGAGCTCTCGCACCGAGCCCCCATCTCATACAGAACATGCGCCTTCTTGCCGGCTGTGAACTCGTAGTCGAATCCATCGAGGACTGCTCGGTGGTCGCGATGCTTCGGCCGCGTAGCGGGGAAGCTCAATGGCTGATCAGCGAAGCCTATACATTCGACCCTAACGTCCGGCCGACAGAATTTATCGATGTGTTCGGAAACCTGTGCCAGCGCTTTGTGGTGCCGCGTGGGCGTATGCGGATTCGGGTCGAGCTTGAAGTCGAGACTGAGCGCGATCTTGCCATCGCGCCGTGGGTCTCGCCCGCATCAGCGGCGCTCCTTCCCGACCACACGCTGCAGTATCTACTGCCAAGTCGTTACTGCCCCAGTGATCGAGCGTTCGAGCAAGCGCGGGCCATTGTGAATGCCGCAGGCCCTCGCAATGGCCAGATCGGCGCCATTGTCGATTGGATCCGCACGAATATCGTGTACCAGTATGGTGTTAGCGACGCTAGCACGGACGCACTTGGCACTATGGCGGCAGGTGCAGGTGTCTGCCGCGACTACGCTCATGTCGGTATCACACTATGCAGAAGCCTACGCATTCCCGCCCGAATGGTGGTGGGCTATCTGCACGGGCTGGAGCCCATGGATATGCATGCTTGGTTCGAGGCTTACCTGGACGGTCGTTGGTATACGTTCGACCCCACACAATCCGCGCTTCTTGGCGGGCGGATCGTGGTCGCCTACGGTCGCGACGCTGCCGACGTGGCCTTCTTGACCAACTTGGGCTGGCTACAGACCGTGGAAATGCAGGTGTGGGTTGGTGAGAAAACTATCGAAGTTTTATCTTCGCATCCGGACGGCGGTCGATAAAACTTGAGTGGTCACCGTGTGGGCGCGGACTTATCGCGGGAGGGCGCGGAGGAGATCGACCAATTGCCTCACCCGATATGGCTTGGACAGGAACTGCGCGCTCTTGGGGATCGGAGGAAAGTGGGATAAAGGGTGACCGGAGGTGAGGATGACGCGCACGCCTGGTTGCGTATCAATTGCCTCCTGCGCCACGTCGATCCCTGTCAGCTCGCCGGGCATTGCGATGTCCGATATCACAGCATCAAATGGCTCCCCGCCACGCAGCGCATCGAATGCCTCGCTGCCTGACGTGGCCTGAATCACCGTCATGCCGTGGAGATCCAGCGACTCTGACACCAGTGAGAGCAGGTCTGCTTCATCTTCAACAAGAAGGACTCTAGGCATCGTGCACGCTCGACAACGGAAGGTAGATATAGACAACCGTTCCGTGGCCAGGCGTGCTGCTAAGGGACGCATGGCCACCGGACTGCTTGGCGAAGCCAAAAATCTGGCTCAACCCAAGGCCGCTGCCCTTGCCAATCCCTTTGGTCGTGAAGAAGGGTTCAAACACGCGTTCCTGGATATCCAACGGGATGCCGGTCCCGTTGTCCGCAACGCTTACGCACACCATATCCCTTTCGGATGCAGCTGAATCGGAAGGGTCGGCTAAACGGCGTAGACAGGTTGTGACCGTGATCTTCCCGCCCTCCGGCATGGCATCCCGACTGTTAACGACCGCGTTAAGTACGGCCGCCTCGAACTGCGGCTTGTCTACCTCCACATGGGGCAGGTCAGCCGCAAGCTCATAGCTCAGTTCGATATTGTCTGGACAACTGCGCCGCGTCAGATCCTGGAGCTCTCGGATCGACTGGTTAACGTCAAGAGGCGCGGCAACTAGATTCTGGCCTCGACCGAAGGTCAGAAGCTGCCGCGTCAGAAGTGCACCCCGCTCCGCGGCGCGGAGCGCGGCTTCTACATTGCGTGAAACCCGGGGATCGTCCGTTACACGGATGGCAATGAGATCCAAGGCGTTGATGACGACAGCAAGCAGGTTGTTGAAATCGTGGGCTAAGCCGAGCGTCAACTTGCCAACTGCCTCAAGCTTTTGCGCCTGCAGCAAAGACGCCTGGGCCTCTTCCAACTGGCGTTGTGACTCAAGGCGCTCAGTGATGTCACGAGTTACCTTGGCAAATCCGACCAGTTCGCCGTCCGACCAGATCGGGTCGATGGCGATGCTAGCGAAGAATCGGCTGCCGTCCTTGCGCACTCGCCACCCTTCAGAGGAGTAGCTCCCGTTTTGGCGTGCGGCCTCCAGCTCACGCTGTGGCAAACCCGCATCAACGTCGCCAGGTTCATAGAACCGCGAAAAGTGCGCGCCGAGGACCTCGTCCCGGCTGTAGCCTTTGACCCGTTCACCCCCGTAGTTCCAGGTACGGATGCGACCGGTGGGATCGAGCATATAGATGGCGTAGTCGGTTACGCTGTTAAGGAGGAGGCGAAATTGCTTCGATTCGTCCGTCCAGCTTTGACTTTCGCTATCGCTGCTCGCTTTGTGGAAGTCTGTCATAGGAGCCTCGACGAAGCAGGTCAACTTAATTAGATCGCTGTGAAGGCCTGCTTCACTGTGGTGCATCGCACACTACTGCCACCGCGCGACCGACGCGGGGCGAACCGCGCACCTGACCGCCCCGGTCGCACGCAAGGCGTGATCCGCATCGACGTAGTTCGTGGACTCACCATGCCTGGCAGAGGCTAACCACGCAGGCGCCATATCGCCCCGCGCGGCCAGCACCTTGCCTGCGTGCGTCACCACTGCCAGCGCCACATCAGTCTGGGTCACCGCAACATCCAGCGGCAGTTCCTTGGAGGATCGCGGCGTTGCCGCCTCGATGGGCAACGACGAACGTCTTGGCGCCGATCAGGACGTTCTGGCGGAGTAGTATTCCCGTCGGCTACAGCAAGTCGGGGGGGCCGAGGTCGATGACCTCGCCAGTTTCCGCCAAGGACGAGCAAACCAACTGATTACCGCTGACATGGCCGAGCGCCTGAATGTAGCTGGATGAAAGGTCCAGTTCCTTCATGGCGGCGATAGCATCAGGACCGCAAGGATCCTGATTCCCAAGTCTGTCGATCTGGTCGAAAGCCACCTCCATCTGGTCGCCCATGAACTCAGTGCGGAGGAGTACCTCATTGGCACGGGCTACCACCAGGTCCATCTGGCGCCCTACAGCCAGTTCGTTGACCAAGTAGAGCGACAGCGCGAGCGGCGCAAGGACAACGGTGAAGACCGCTATCCATGTCCTCCATTCGATACGTCGCTCGAACACATGGTCCCCGCGGTTCCCCGCCGCAGGGATGACTATAGGGCCCGCGTCACATTAGCTCCAAGGAGCAGGGGTATTGGCGCGGCAACGAGGGCTAGGGAGTCGGCGTAGATTCCCGCCAAGCCCTCCGAATGGTCCGGACTACCATAGATGGTGCGTACGGCACTTCCCATGAGGGACTTGCCGCTCTGATGACGTCTGTCGGCCAGAAGCGGACATTATTCGGAACACGCACACCGCAGCGTTCTTGCCGCTTCACGAAGACCCTGAAGCCTTAGGCTGGCTGTTCTTTGGAAAGACGCGCCAAGATGTGCGTCCTGCACACATCCAGTATTTCGTCCGCGAGAAGCGAGTCGTCCGGACAGGATCTCGACAACACGACTGCGCCTACGGCTTGGGCCATCAGAATGATCCGGCGAATGCGCGCTTCGTCGTTCTCGCCATCATCCGGAGTGTGCGCTGTGCGCGATGGCGCTGACAACTGGCGCTCGATGCCCGCCGCAAACGCCGCCTTCACCGACTCGGGCTGACGCGCCGCATCCGCACAGAGCGCGGCCATGGTGCAGCCCTCGCCCGGATTGTCCCGGTGCTCCCGGGAAATGTAGTAACTCAAGAAGTCGGCCGGATCGCTGCTCATCGCAGCGTCTGCGGAACTCGCCAGGCCGCACGCCGCTGCTTCCGCCATCAGGTCGGTCTTGGAACCGAAGTGCTTGTAGAAGCCGCCATGGGTAAAGCCCGCGGCCGCCATCAGGTCGGCGACGCCCACGCCGTCGTAGCCCCGCGTCCTGAAAAGGGTGGATGCGGTTTCGACGATGTGCGCCCGATTCGCCTGGGCCTGTGCCTTGGTGACCTTCATAACCCGTCTCTCTGACCGTTACAGCTGCGGAAGGGCTGCACTATATCACTGATAGATGATGTTCATAATCAAACCATTGACATCAATGATGATGATCATCATCATTGTGGCCTCTCAACAGAGGCCGGACATGGACGCGCTCCGGTAGGCGATCCTCCCATCCAAGGCACGACATGACCGACACCACGCTGTTCCAACCCTACCTACTGGGTCCGCTGACCCTCGCCAACCGGATCGTGATGGCGCCTTTGACGCGCAACCGCGCCGGCGCTGGTCTGGTGCCCGGCGTGTTTGCCGCCACGTACTACGCACAGCGCGCCTCGGCCGGACTGATCATCACCGAGGCCACCCAGATCTCGGCCCTGGCCCAGGGGTACCAGGACACCCCCGGCCTCTACACGCAGGACCAGATCGATGGCTGGCGCCAGGTCACCGATGCCGTACATGCCCGGGGCGGGCGCATCTTCGCGCAGCTCTGGCACGTCGGCCGCGTCTCCCACGTCGATCTGCTCGGCGGTGCGGCACCCGTCGCTCCTTCGGCCATCCGCGCGCAGACCAAGACCTTCGTCAACAACGGCTTTGCCGATGTTTCCGAGCCGCGTGCGCTCGATATCGACGAACTGCCAGGCATCCTCGACGACTTCCGCCAGGCCGCCGCCAACGCGATCGCGGCCGGCTTCGACGGCGTGGAGATCCACGGCGCCAACGGGTATCTGCTGGAACAGTTCATCAAGGACGGCGCCAACCAGCGGACCGACGCCTACGGCGGCTCCATCGAGAATCGCGCGCGCCTGTTGCTGGACGTCACCGCCGCCGTGGTCGAGCAGATCGGCGCCGACCGCACCGGCGTGCGGATCTCGCCGGTATCGCCGGCAGGCGCCATTTACTGCAGCGATCCGCAGCCGCAGTACGACTACATCGTCGAACAACTCGATGCGCTTGGCGTCGTCTACCTGCACGTGGTGGAAGGCGCCACGGGTGGCCCACGCGAGGTGGCGCCGTTCGATTTCGATGGCCTGCGCCGCCGTTTCTCGCGCACCTATCTGGCCAACAACGGTTATGACCTGCTTTTGGGGAGGTCCGCTTCGGTTCGGAAGCAGTCAGACGACAGACGCCGGTGCTAAACCGATCTTGCATCGGAGGCGCCAACGCCGCACAGGGAAGATCCTGGTCCGCATTAACTGGTAACACCTGAGAACCCAGAGTCCCGCGTTAGCAGACCTTGTTCGGTGATGCTTGGAGGCATGGGCGTTTCTCTTGCAAGCCACAGTTTCAACGTCGCTCAGCGCTAATGCAGTGCTAGCACAGCTGAATGGCGAGTCATTAAGCCCTCCCAGGAGTCAAAGGCCTTGTTGCGAGCCTTAGAAGGGCGTACAACGATAGCGCGCACATTCTCGGCGCCCACGAGCGCCAAACATGGAACCTAGAGAAGCCTCCGAAGCGGGAGTGTTGCTTCGCATCTATTTTGCTGAGCGCAAGACCGAGAATGGTCTCTATGTGGAAGCCAGGGCCAGCTTTAGAAGCCCGACAGCACCCTGCACCATCCACCTAATTACTCAGAAGCGTCATCCCACTCGTGAAGCCGCTGATGAGGCTATTGTCAGCATTGCAAGACAGCATGGCTGGGGCGCCAAATAATGGGGCCCGACGCTCAGGAGAGCGGCGACCAAGCAAAGCCGTTATGTGCGCGATGCGATGCTGTATGTTGCCGCCTGACCGTCGTCTTGCTGCCGGAAGACGGCATTCCCTCGCATCTCACCGGGCACACATCAGCTGGCTTGACGGTGATGGCACGCGACGCAGAGGGCTGGTGCGTCGCGATTGATGCAAGTCGCATGCGCTGCACGATCTACGAGACCCGACCCGACGTCTGCCGCCGTTTCAGAATGTCCGGACCCTATTGCCTCGCGGTGCGAACAGAGTATTTCGATAGCACTTCCCGCGGCATCCCTCTGACGCTTTACTCGTGACGAAGATGGATGGCACGTTCTCACGGATCAGCAGCCAACATGCATCACGTGCAACGCAAAGAGCCGCGAACAGTTTCGCCCGCCCCATCATCATGTGCTGCCTCGATCAGTCATCACCGGTAAGGCTGGCATAGCGAAGTACTGTTCCCGCATCCTGGGTCGCCTGCTTGGTTGATTCCAGCCAGCGAGCTGCAGCACCATAATTCTTGATTAGACTGCCCAGTTCATCGGTCAGGCACTTCGCACAGGGTTGGCCACCCGGGCTCGGCCGGCAGCATCTCGCACAAGGCGACATGGTCGTCTTGCTTGCGGGTCTTAACTGATAGGCAATCTTGTCCATCAGGGCTGTCGCAGCCTGTGCACGATCCGCAATACCGCCGATCGAAGCTGATACGTGGCGGTTAGCTTCTAGGTTCATATTACTCTAAGCGGCGGGAGGGAAGATGCGGCGAGAACTTCTTCCCGCCGCTAGCAGTCCTTTTCATCCACCCTCTAGTTAGGTTTGGATTCCGGAAGGTTGACCTTGTCGATGCCATGGATCACGCCATTCTTGGCAAGGATGTCCGGAAGCGTGACGTGAGCGACGCCGATGCTGAGCTTGCCCTCAGTGACTTTGATCGGCGCAGCCTGGCCTTGCACCGTACGGGCCGATTGCCACTTCCCGACATCGGTCGTCGTCTTGCGGCCACTCACCAAGTGATAGTTGATCACCGAAGCCAACTCATCCTTGTTGGCAGGCTCGAGCAACCGGTCGAGCGCGCCTGCCGGCAGGCCAGAGAACGCTTCGTCGGTGGGGGCGAAGAGCGTGAACTGCTCGTCACCTGCCAGGGAGGCCGTAAGGCCTGCCTTGTCGACGGCATTGATGAGGGTCGAGAAGGATTTGTTGGTTTTCAGCGTACCCAACAGGTTCTGCTGGACGAGGCCTTCTTTCTGTTGCATTTCCATGGGAATTTCCTACGAAGTGGACCCGTATCAGGGTCAAGCGGACGGCCAAAGCCGTGGCCGGGCGAAATGCCAGGCGCGAGCTCAATGCGGAGAGTAGGAGGGGGTGGAGCGCGGCTGAGCAGCCGATACGGTATTGCACCGCAACCTCCGCACCGTGCGCCTTTGGTTGTTAGTCTGGCGTGACGCTGCCAGGAATATAAAGCGCTGCCGCCTCAAGAAACGTGGTAGCGTCATGCAACGCGAAATTCCGATGCTTGGTTAGTTTTCGCGCCCGCAGTGTGCCGGCTCGCACAATGTGCCGGAGCTCCCATGACTATCAAACGACATCGCGTCGTTTCGACCGAATCTCCATTTCAGAACATCACTCATGCGCTGAGGGAGCGTGCGCTGCAGTGTGCTGAGAACGAGGGTTGGCCCGTCCTGGAGGACGAGATCGAACCCTCTTTCGTAATCGCCCAGTCAAATCTTGCTCAATGCGTCGCGGGACCACTCGATCGGCGTATCCAAGAGGAAGCGTCTTTCTGGTCTGGGAGATCCCATGCGCCTCGTCGCATAGGACCGAGCACACGACGTGGATTAGCGCTTGTCACCTCGCGCGCACTGCATCGCAGCCATGGATAGCATTTCGTTGATTATCTCCCTGCAAAGAGTTGAGTGCATCGAAGGTCGCCTCGATCCGGAAATGGATTCGCGATTGAATTCATTTCGTCTTGTTCATGAGCAGAAGCATCATAGTGGAGACGCTTGCTGGTTCTTCTTCGCCAAGGCCGACCTTACGAAGCCAGAAGCCCTTTCCCGCGCGGAGCAATGGCATGCATCGACACACCATTCTCTTTGGCCGGGCATGCTCTATTAGCCGTCATATAAGCGATCAAGACCAATGCCACTACGCGCCTATCGAACGAAGGCTCAGAGCGAAAGAAGGCAGGTCTTCGTTCTTCGTCTTGGCCTTGGCCAGTCAATTGGCCCGCTCGCACTGAGGTCGATATGGGCTACGGCCTGCGACTCGCCAGACGTTAGCGTCAGCCGCAGGACACAGAACAATCCCGGCTACGGGGTTCGCCCCTGTTACGGCTTGTGGGCAGGATATGCCTTCAATCGTATCCCAGCCGAGCAGAAGCTACGCGCGATGCTGGATGCGGACGGCTACTTCTTTACGCTGATCTCAATGGACGCATAGAACTTAGGACGGTAGCCGCTGCTACTTGGGGGAGCCATCGGTCTCATGTCGGTGTGGGCGTCCCTTGGCCAGGTTCGTAGCGACCGTTCTCAGGCTGTGCCAATTTTCATCTCGCGAATGTCCGCTATCGGCCAGAAGCGGACATCGAGTAACGCCTGAGTTAAGCCGTGCCGCAAAGCGGCATCGGCCTGAACGAACTGTTAGCCGACATTGCCCGCGTCATTGAGTCGATCGCGCTCTTGCAAGAAGAACTCCACTGGAAGGATTGTTTCGACCTGCAACCCCAGCTCAGATGATAGGGCAGAGTACGTACGTGAAACGTACTTGGATGATCTGTAGAGATAGTCAATGTCTGGACTAAAGCTCAGAATTTGAGGGATTCGATGTCCTTTGTGCAGCGCTCTCTTACAACGTTCGACGTTGTATATGCCAACGTGCTGCCACATGCTATGCGCTGCACCACTGAATGGCATATAGGCGAATTTGTAGAGTGACTCGCACTCTGCTTCCATCGCCATATCTCGTGTGGATTTTCCGGACCAACTCCCAAGATTCACATCAATTGCCCATTCTTGGAGCTGCGAGTTGAGCCACCGCCTTCGGTGTTCTATCAGCTCCGACAACGCAGGGTGCTTTTCTTCATCTGGTATGTTCTCTTCTTCATTTTCAAGAAGCTCAATTTGCAGCTTCTCCTGTCCAAGACCGTATTTGATGTACTCGCGACCCCGATCAATAGGACTCTTGAGAATCCAGGCAAGAGTAATGTGCGTGTCCGTCATTGCTCTTAGAACAAGCGGCGCAAGGTTGCCGTTCCACATTCCAGGATTCTGAGCGAACTCAATGGCTAGCGTGGCTTGTCTCGCTACCAACCCAGCTATTGCGTCGGAGCCTTCATGATTGTATGTATCTGGCCGGTATAGCGCCCACCGGTCACGCATGCCTTGGGAAACGTTATCAACGTAACGCTCCAAGAAGTCTTCAAACTCAGCGCGTGACTCATTCATCATGAGGGTAGTCGCAAGCAACTAGATCGTAGCTGGAATTCCAGAAATATTGAGCCCATTCCTTGGGTGGGTCCACGAATCCAATCTGTGCCATCGTCGATGCACGTATAAAGCTTCCCGCTCTACGGGCGTCTTCTGAGTCTGGGCGGTCCAATACCGCGTTAAAGTCCGGTAGCTCGATATGAGAAGCAAAATGCACACGGCCCGCAATTAAGTTGTTCATTAGTAGCGCACCATGCAGCATGATCCCAGGTGTCTGATACTTGTCTGCTGCGCTACCAACGACTCGTTCTAGGCGTTCGACAAGCCTGTCTACGGGAATCGCTTGCGCCGGTGGTCCGACGAATCGTAGCGCGCAGCTATCGTAGAGCAAGATGAGTGGAGACAGGGCGCTGCGTATAGAGTCCAGAAGCCCCGCTGACTCCCACGAGTCCAGAATCTGAAGCTTCTGCTGTTCGGAAAGTGAGATATACGCTGACTGGAGTGCAAAGTTCCTGATCGGCAAGTCCCAATCTTTTCCAACCGTTACGACACGCTCCAATACATCGCGTCCCCTTAGATAGCCGCTATGGTCATTTATAAGCCCTAGCCACAACAGCTCGGGAAGCAGGTCGTTTACGTAGCTGTACGACTTCATATTCTGAAGCGCGTTCAAGGGAGAAACGAGCTTCTTCCCTCGTTTAACGTACCCAGCTAAAGCTTTCCGCTTGCCACGATTCTTCATATGACGGCTAACTACCTAATGGTCGGATCCCTCGGATCCTGGGGTCCGGTTATACGACTTATCCAGAGCGCACCGTATGTTGGGCTATTCCTTTGATGCAGCATGATCTTAGGGCCGCCGGATCCGGCTAACAAGCCGATGTATGGCCGGACCCAGGGTGGTCTGGACTTGGGTGCGCCGCCCTCGTTTGAGCCTCGCTAATGCGACTCTCACCCGCCTCTGAATCTGCGCTCTCGTCGGACAATTGCCCAGTTTCTACGCATGTCCGCTTTGGGTCGGTAGCTGCCGTTCCCCTATTCTGCCCAGCCTCCGTCATCGATACTGGTACTCGAACGCGCCAAACTCCTGATACAGCGCTTAACGCAGCGTCATTCGAGAGATCACAGAGTCGGAGGTGGATGGACCACGCTACTTGCAGTAGCGTGGGTTGACGGTGATCACTAACTCCTTCTGCTGATGCTTGGCGATCTCTTCCTGGTCTCCGAACACGCTATAGCGGATCGATCGCATTACTGTCTCTCCAGCAGCAATGCGAGTTTGACCACACCCTCCTGGACAATAGCGAGATCTAAGCGCTCCCATTGCAGATGCTGAGCGGTCTCCGTACCTGAGCACGAACGCATCCGTATCGCTGGAGAATGAACCGTCCTCTCTAGGCCAAGAATCAACATCGATACATATAGCACTGGTTGCGGCTGAGGCGAACTTTAGCTCGAAGGATCGATCGCTCGGCACGTCTACGTGCGTGAGCTCGAAATGGTTGTCAAGAACGTCCTTGACTGGCGCCTTACAGCCGACGGCAAGCGTGGCGATGACAGCAAGCGATAGCCATCTAGCGTAAGTATTCATTGCGCATGATCCATGATGTGGTCGGGGTTCTTCAGCCTCAGAGGGGACGGCATTTTCCTGAAAGAATCTTGTTGATCCTTACTGCCGTCCTTGTACGCCTTATGCCCATTGAACAGCACATCCTTATAGCCGAGGACGCCATGCGCCATCTCGTGCCCCGCCGACCAAGATAGCTTTGAACGATTCCCGTACTATGCATGCGTCGTGTTGGCGATGGCGGATTTGCCATTCCATGCCGCGAGAGTATTGGAATGCTCTTCCTTGGTCCCATCGTATTTCGCAACACAGACCGCTCTTCGTTAGTAACGTAACGTTACGTTAGATGCTGTTACATGCTGTTATATGCTGTTGGCTCGCTTGCGACCGTTTGTCGGATACAACCATCTACGCAACAAAAAATACCGTCGTTACCCAGTTTATGGCTTGACGGGTTGTGATGAAGTCCATACGGTCAAGCGCAACGCAACCGAACCACTCCGAACGCATGAGTGCCGTTGTCAACCTCTCTCACGCTCGCGTGGAAACATCCTCTTGGCTTCTAGAGGTGCATGGTGGTGTTCTTGACTCTTCGACTACCGCCCGCGTAACGGGTTTCCGAACCGCAAGCGCCCTTCAACAAGCAAGACGAGCGGGGCGCTTGCCATTCCAGATGTTTCAAATCCCCGGGCGGCGTGGCTGGTTCTCCAGCACTCTGGAGATTGGCCGCTGGCTCGACTCGCTGAACAGGAGGACTGAATCTGGCTTATGAATGCGCGAAATAGAAGCGGGCCACGCATTAGAGGTGCGTGACCCGCCAGGATTGTCGACTTGAGTCCGCCGACAACATCTATTTAGCGCTCCCTACGCAAGAAATCAAGCGCTGGTCCGGCCTCAGGTCGGACTAGGGAGAGCTCATGTACGCCGAACTAATGGATCTGGCTAGATCGCTGGGATTGCCTGCCAGCGGCCTAGCATACATAGAAGAAGCTATCGCCCAGCCTTCTAGGCTCACAGCCGCAGGGCCGGTACCAAATCGCAGTACGCGCTTCGCTTCGCTAAAGATGCGCGTGGTCATTCAAGCAGAGAGTGCGACGGTAGAGCTTGCATTTGTTCGGCGATGCGAGCTGGATATGAGCATCATCGCGATACTGGATCAACCACCGAAGATCTTCTATCAGGACTTCGACTCGATCGGCCGCAAGCGAACGTTCTCTTACACACCAGACTACCTGATCTTCTTTCGCACATCGATTCTAGCTATTGAGTGCAAGAATCGATCAGGCTTACTCAAGCTTTTGGAAAAGAATCCAACTTGCTATGAGCTATCTGAGAATGGAATTCAGCACCCCCTTCGCGAAAGGGCTTTCGCCGCAATGGGAATCGGATTCCAGATATTCGATGCGAGTTCTCTGACCTTTGTCGAGAAGGCTAATAACGCCTTCTTCGTTAACCATCTTAGAGGTGGCGCTACGGCACTACCCTCTCACATAGCGATTGTCGCGCGGAAACTTCTGGCACGAAAGCCGCTCACTATCACGCAACTCCAGTCGCGCCTCGGGCTTCCAACTGTTGATCAGATAGTCGCAAGCGTGGTTTCGCGCGACCTCTTCATCTGTGAGCGAACTCATCTCGCAACATCACCAGACACGACATGCATATTCAGTGATGAGGCGCAGTGCAGAATGCTAGAACAGGCACTGGAACAGAGGCTCATTGAACAAGAGTATTCCGAGTACGCCGTGGTGGTTGATTCGCTGACCGAGCGCCAGTCGAGCGTTCTTCATTCCAATATCAAGGCGATTCTGGATCACGTCAATGCGGGAGCTTTGCTAACTAGGCAACAGTACCGGTACTACGCTAGATGGAACGCTGCTCGCGCGAGTGGATCCTCAACAATAGATGCGTTGACTCCAGATTACCGCTCCAGGGGCTGTGAGCCGTACCTTGACCCAAGAGCGGAGGAGGCGGCTGATCAATTTCTTCAGAACGTCTACCTGACCCCCTCGGCACCGACACTGCTAGCAACATGGAGGCTGCTCGATCAGTATCTGAAAGATGCGGGAATGAGCATGTCATACGAGACACTGCGGAAAAGGCAGCATTCGCTAGAAAGCCGAAGAGTGCTCTCGCGCCGTATTGGAATGAGAGCGGCGCTAGCCGGAGCTCCTCCCGTGTCAGCGTTTGATCGAGAACTGAGCCCCACTGTGGGCTGGCAACGCGCACATGTTGATTCGACTGAAATTCCGGTTAAGGGATTCCTCGATTGGCTTGGATCTCTCTCTACAGGAAAGCTCAAGCTGTATGCGCTTGTCGACGACGCGCACTCATACACATATGCCGAGTGGATGTGCTTCCACGGCGGCACGGACGCTCTATCTCTCCTCCTCCGAGAGTGCGCTCGACGCCATGGCAGAGTTCCTCACTGCATCGTCGGTGACCAGGGCTCGGAGAACATCTCCGTTTACTGGCAGTCAGTCACAGCCTTCTTTTCCATCGATCTCGAAGAACGACCCGCAGGTGCGTCACGCTATGGCGGAAAGGGTGAGTCCTTCTTTGGAAGAATAAAGAAGCTGTTCTTTCGAAACATGCCGGGAAACACAAAGAATGACAGGAAAGGGCGGCACTCGGATTCGAAACATCGAGGACGAGCTCATGCCATTCACACCATCCGAGCTCTTGTCGGCCTGTCAAAACGTTTTACTTCTTTCTTGAATCGCCGACCTCTTTCGAAAGAACTTCTGTCACCGGAATCCCTCATGGCGCTCGATGACGAGCGCTTCTCATGCTTGGGAATTAAGGTCGATGCGAGCTCCATGGAGTTCTTGGCTAGGACTGCCATCCTGGATGGGACCCGCATGTACTCCTATCTCAAGGGTATTACTTACTGCGGAGAGCAATATTTCTCCGACGAGCTTCGCGACCGGTCACTCGATGGCAAAGTCGTCAACATCTCTTACGAGCCGTACGACCCGACGACCATTTACGTTGAGGCCAATAATCGCTGGTACACCCTTCACAGCAGCGCTCACGTGGTAGTCCGCGCCTTGGGCCGGGACGAGCGCACAGCCCGGGTCCATTTCATGCGCAACTCTGGAGAAGCACGTGCGCGCGCCAAGCGCGAGTTTGATCGCGAGACTGCTGACTTGACCATGGACGGCATGAGGTCGGCCGCCGCCTTCAAAGCGCTCGATCCGCCAGAGCCATCGACTGCTGACTACTTTGCAGAAGCTCGGAACCTCCTTGTGGGGCCGCCCAATGAATGATGCTCTTCCGTTTGAACCTTTCAAGCATTCACGATTCGAAGACACGATCGGGCTTGCACATGCTGCCGCCGTGATGGCACGGCCTGGCGACGTCATCTTGATAGTAGGTCCCTCAGGCGTTGGAAAGACCGTGCTACTTGATGCTTTGATGGACAGGCTCGTCGGCGAACCAGAGCTCTGGCCTCCAGGCGACCGGCCCATGGTCCGCGTCGATCTGGACGTCATCGAGTCGGGAGGACTGATGAAAGCCGTCGCTTACGAGTACAACCGGGCATTGAGCAATCCATTTATGACCCCGGAGCTCGACCCCCTGGCATCTGTAAGAAAGATCAATACCGAGACCGCTCTTAGAGCTAGCGCAAGATCTCTCGCGCATGCACGCGGCGTTCGATATCTAGCCATGGACGAAATCAATCACATTCAACCTAGCCGTCCAGCTACAGCTTCAAATAGGCTTGACAGCCTGAAGATGCTTGCAGGATCTAACAACAAGAACCCGAAGAAGGGCGACGTTGTTCTGATCTTGGCCGGCCATTACTCGGTGCTCGATCTGCTTAGATTCAACCGTCAGTTGCATCGCAGAATATTTGTGATTGCTATACATCCATACTCCGATCTAAGCAGGTCTGACGTCCTAGAGTGGGAGAGAATTCTCGTGTGGGCCGAGGGCGTGTTTGGATTCGAGTCCGGCATGCTTAGGTCCATCAATGACCTTATTTTCGAAGCCAGCTTTGGCTGTATTGGCCACCTTACTAGGAGGCTGGAGTTTGCCGAAGCAATCCGGACCAGCAGAGGCGATGATCGCCTTACGTTGGAACATGTCGCCATGGCTGCACCTTTCGCATCCTTTATGGAGGATATGAAAGATGAGATCCATGGCTTCTCTCAACTCACCGCAACGAGCGATTGGGGCGGGCGAGTCATTGCTCGCATGCAGGGGCCGACCAAGGCAGAAGCCCGCAAAGAGAAGCGTGGTCGTCGTGGCCGCAGGAAGGTTGGAGCTCGCGACAACGTCGGTGCGAAATGAGGGACGTCCTCGCTCCGGTCAGGCCTTACCATCACGAGGTCCATGGGATTGAGTGCTTTCCCACCTATTTCACGCGGGTGGCGCGAACCCATGGCGCATCCCCCGGCCAGCTTGCTCATCTTCTCTCGAAACTAGGCGCATCTCTAGAGCTGGCAGACACGGATTTCCAGTCATCTATTCCAAACAATATCTGGCGCCTGGCCGGCCATACGGTTTCCAGCGAAAGGCTGACTAGGCGGATGGATTATTGCATGCTTGGCGGGCGTAGCCGGCTAACCTGCACACTCAAGCTTCGCCAAGCCCTGTCCCAGAACCATGTCGGCTCCGTTAGGCCGACACCGGGATACTGTCCCGCTTGCCTGGCGAAGATGGTTGATGAGGCGGAGGGGGAACTTTGGATTCCGCTCTCGTGGTGCTTATCGGTCGTGACGCATTGCGTGGTGCATGGCTGCGAGCTACACAGCGGCCTCCGCAACACACGGGACCTTCCCTCGCTACCGCGGATCAAGAGTGGCTCACTCGGACCGGAGCTCATCTGGACGCATCAGGCCGCACATCGGATATGCAGCTATGTTGCGGATGAGCGGTCAACCAACGCCCCCTCTGATGGTTACTCATCATTCCTCCGAGAGCTGAGGGATCACTTTAGCGATGTTTCCGATTTTTCCTTCGCAATCGATGCCGGACTAGATCTTGCGAACGTCAGAAGGAGCCTTGATCAGGGAAGTAAGCCCGGGCTAAACACTGTATTCAAAGTTGCTCGCAGATTCTCATTTAGCCCGCTGGATGTACTCATGGATGGCGGCAAGTGCCTCATCAATGGCGAGCTCTTCAGAAGATCTAGCACCGACCGTTCGCCGAGGAATAGCATGATGTCACGACTGTACTCAGACGCGGAGAGACTGGCCGTTCGACAGCAGTTCGTGCGAATACTTTCTTGCGATGATGACCTCCCATCGCTCCGAGAGTTCGCAAAAGATCATGGAGTCTCCACGAACATGCTGCGGTATTCGTTTCCGGAATTGGTTGAAAGGCACATTGTCAGGTGGACGGCTCAACAAGACAGCTTGCGCGCGCGGAAAGAGCAAGATGCGCGAGACGCAGCGGCCGCCTATGTAAAGTCGCGAGGGGTTCGGATTTCTTGTAAGGCGGCAGTTGCAGCGCTCATGCAATCGACCGGGCTTCCGAAGCACGTTCTGGAAAGAGCAATCCGCTTTGCGTTGGATCCAAGCTGACTCAGTCGGAAGGTCAGTAGGGACCGCGGTGGATAGCCATCCAGCCCGCACCTAGACAGTCGGAGCGATAGCAACACCTAGCCAATCTCAGGAGCAACTGAGATCAGCCTTCTGCCCCTCTTTGGCAGCAGGTATTACTGGACTGCAGAGAACGTCATGGCATTAGCCGACCAACTGACATCTAGCGATGTCCCATCAAATAATGTCAGCAACGTTTCCATCAAATAACGTCAAAATTGACGCTATTCCCTCGGAACACCAAATTCGAACGTTCTCGGATTGCTTGTTGGTGGGCCCACCAGGACTCGAACCTGGAACCAAAGGATTATGAGTCCTCTGCTCTAACCATTGAGCTATAGGCCCTGTAAGGGTTTGGGGGTAGTTCCCGAACCTTTGTGTGTAATTTGCGTGTAATTCTGACCCCGGTGAGGCGCCTCTCTAGGGCGTCCATGGCGTCCTGCAAAGAGGCCGCATGAGTATAGCGTTCGGCCATCGCCCTCGTCTTCCAACCCCCCATGGCTTGAATGGTTGCCGCATCTAGCCCGGCGTGCGCCGCGTTGGTGGCCGCCGTATGCCGCAGGGTGTGGGGGGTGACATGCTTTGTTATCCCTGCGCGCTGCACGCAGCGAGCAAAGATTGTGTTCATCTGATGCACCCGGCCGGTAGCCGACCGGCTAGAACCGAACAGGAGTTGCCCGGGGTCAAGGCCCTGCGTAAGTCCCCCCAGGTAGTCGGCCAGCACCGCGGGCATGGGCTGCTCTCGCCGCCCCGCTTTGTCCTTCCCGATCCACAGGATCCGACCGGATACGTCTACATCACCGGCCCGAAGGTTGAGGATCGGACTATGCCGCAACCCCGTGAACAGCCCAATCATCACGAAGGGCAGTGCATGGGGTGATGGGTCGAGCCTGGCAGCCTCGAGCAGACGCTGACTTTCCTCCGGCAGGAGGTAGATCAGCTTACCCGCAGGCTCTCGTTGCCGGGCCAGGAGGGGCATCGCTTGGATTTGTTTACGCCTGCGCATGGTGTTGAACATGTGCAGGAGCGCTGATCGCTCTCGATTGATGGTTGCAGGGCTGGCACCCTCTTTCTTACGCCGGTCTACGTAGGCCAACCAATGATCGTCAGTGATCTTGTCGACCTGCATCGTGCCGAAGAAGGGTTCGTGCTGGGCGAGACCGGCGTGCCGTGGACGTGGGAGTACGGCAACAAGGTGTTCGTACCCTGAGGCGGACGAGCATCGCGTAGAGCTGCCAGCCCACCTCTAGCGACCTGTGGTGAAAGGCATCCGACTTGCGCTGAAGGCCCCCTGGCGCAAGCATATGCATACCTTCGCCCATAACAGACGCCTATGCCTGCCAAGTTCAATCCAAGTTTCATCGGACTGCAGATTGACTGGGACGATGATGGCGAGATTGAGTACATCGGGCCAGCGATCCTATATGGATCTGCTGCGTTCGTTCAAACCGCGGCCACATGCAAGTATGGCCGGAACACGATCCACTACCGTTACCCAGCCGCCGCCAAGCGCGAACGCAACAAGCTCACCTTGAGCTACGCGCAGAACCCGATCCAGTGGAATCCTGCTTGGGAATGGGAGGTCTACAGAGGCGACCTGACAATCGAGTTCGCCGATGGACGGCCCCACAAGGTGTCTTTCAAGTACGAAGGCAACGAACTTCCCCACACCGTACTGGATCAGGGCGCGGACTGGACCTATCAATCTGAGCAAACGCGCACTCTACCCACCCCCACGCCTCGAGGGCGACTGGTGACCACCCAGTTTGAACGAAAGGGCCAGGCTCTGCTTCGAAATCTACTCATCTCCGAGCATGGGCAGTGCCAGGTCACCGGCATAACGTGCCCGTCGGCGCTCGAGGCCTGCCATATCCTGCCAGTGGCCAACGGTGGCCACGACAATCTCGAGAATGCGCTCTTGCTACGCCGAGACATCCACGCGCTGTTCGATGCGGGCTTGCTCGAGTTCAAACTCAGGAGCGGTGCTTGGCATATCCAACTGGACCCTAGTATCAAAGACAAGCCTTACGAAGCACTAGCTGGCAAGCCGCTATTGCATAGTTTTGATACTGCCTCTCCCTATCTGACGGCAAGATCCGAGCTGAAGCGAAACGACTGAACTGGTCAGTCAAATGCCAACAAAGTCGCTCCGCCATCGATACGCGACCAGCAGCTAATCGGGTCCGTGAAGAACGTCGAAAGTGCCGACGGTCAACGCCCTACGACCCCAAGATTTCTGACTACTCTTGACAACAAACGCCGCGATCCTTGAATGTCGCATTGGGGACAAAAAGGGGGCCGCGTGTCGAATATTGCGATTCGGGAGATCACGATCGATCTTCCCTTCATTGGCGAGAAAGACCTCGTGCTCTCACCTCAGGTGAGGCATGGCTCCTACGTGACCGTGCTTATCGGAAAGAACGGCAGCGGGAAGTCGACACTCCTACGCGACTTGACGACTGCGCTGCGAGATTCCTACGCCGGATCCAAGCGATCCAGCAGAGCCAGTTCTCGCGTCACTCGCATCAAGATAGAGAATGATGGCCACGTCGTTACGATCGAGGGGTCGCGCTCCGGAAAGTCTTCTAGTGAGCAAGACCACTACGCCGCTAGAGCTGCCATCCCTAAGAAGATCATTGCGCTCTCGTTCACTCCCTTTGACAAGTTTCCGACGAATGATGGATACACGAACAAAGACAAGCTAAATCCCGATTTAAAGAAAGAGACCTACGTCTATTTAGGCTTTAAAGGAGGCGTTCGCGCTTCACCACGATCTCTGCTCCGTCGATCTATCGATCAGTTGGCGCTTGCCAATGCTAGCTACGCTTCAGATCATCACGTTTCTGATGTATTTGCAGTGCTTGGGTATGAACCAAGACTTACGATCCAGTATCAGATGAATCGTCTGGACAAAGTACTCAACTCACCGCACATCGATCGTGGTTATATCGAGAGTCTCATTGAGCAAGTTCGACCGGCCTTTCGATCCGGTCGTGGCGTTAGCGGCCCCGCGCTCTCTTACGAGTTTGACTTTCTTCATGGAGGGAGCTATTCCTCAAACAACGTCGAGTTCGAAACCTTTCGTCAACTAGTAAGAGCGAATGTTCTGCAGATGACATCTGCAAATCTCCGGCGTCATAACGGCCAAGAGGTTGAACTCCTTGACCTCTCCTCAGGTGAACTCAACCTACTGTCAGGATTTCTTGGGCTGGCGGCGAACCTAGAAGATGGCTGCCTAGTCCTTATCGATGAACCCGAGAACAGCCTTCACCCGGCTTGGCAACTTGAATACATCCAGATGCTGGATGCCCTACTCAACAGCAGAAGAGGATGTCATTACATCATTGCCACCCATTCTCCGCTTATCGTGAGCGGCTTTGCTGGCAGAGACTGCTCTGTTCTAAGGCTAGATCAGAACCCCGTCGTAGTCGACGACGACGCTATTTCCAATTCCTCGCCAGACGCGACGCTAGTTAGCGCGTTCAGCATCGTCACTCCCGACAACCATTTTTTGAAACAGCTTGTGCTCGAAGCGCTGGCGCTTATTGAGCAAGGAAGGCACAAGGAGGAGCGAGCTCAAAGCATCGCAAAGTTCTTGGCGTCTCTTCAAAGCCGAATTCCAGATGAAGGACTTCGGGTCCTAGTCCGCAACGTCTGCGCTTCGATACTAGAACTATGACCACAATCTTTCTGGACAGCGAGCAGGCCGAGATTGATGCGGTTCGGCGCGACTGTACGAGCGAAGAGCTGAATGCCTGGTTTGATCAGTCAGCGATCAAAGCGCGATTCAAGAAGTCGTGTATGAAGCTGCAAGGACTAAGATGCTGCTACTGTCAGAAGTACTCGAACACCATTAATAGCAGTCAATGGGATCTCGAGCATGTCTTGAGCGAAGATGACTACCCTCAGTTCTTCACAGTGGATGGAAATCTCGCGATCGCCTGCAAGAAGTGTAATCTTGCAAAACGCAACCAAGATGTGCTCGTGCAGTCGCACCCGCGGCCACCCGTGTCACTTCCCAGCAACTCCATTCACTATTCAATACCGCATCCTCGCATCGACGATTGGGCGCAGTGCCTTTCTCACGTCAACTATGAGATCTACAAGGGCCTGAATGATAAGGGCACTGAACTGATCACTGTCTGCCGGCTCAATGAGCTTGCTGTCTTGAATGGCAACCTCAGTTATGAGGACGTTGTTTTTGCTGCAAAGAGCAGATTCTTCGACAGAATGGGCAGCGATCTTCCTGCCGACTTCCCGGAAGATGATGCAATCGAACGGATGGCTCAGCTGACGCGCGACAACGAGGACGCACTGAAGTACCTGCAAATGGCTCCGCTCGAGAATGAACTAAGAAAGCTCAATAACAAGGCCGCCAAGAGGACTGCAGAGTCAGCTGTACTTGCGGCCAAAGAGCTTGCGGCTAGGAAACTCAAGAAGCGACTTCTTGATAGCATCTCGAAATGCGAAACTGCAGACTTTGAGATCATACGCAAGGCACTCGTCCTAACCGTCGACGAAAGTGCTCCATTGCTCATTGGAAATGATAAGCAGCCTCCTGGAGTGGCGGATCCAGAACCCACTTGAGTCGGTCCGCTGAAGCCCACGCTCGCCACGTAGTCAAGGATGTTCGGCTAGACTAGCAATCCAGCACGCATACATTTCTATGCTGAAGTAGGATCGATCTGGCCGGCCCGTATGCGCCGCCCGCTGCAACTTGCTGCATGGATTTAGTCAGCAAGAGTCCGCCAGAACGCAGGCCCAGCTTCAAACCATCCGCAAGCAAAGTTAAGTGTCTGTGCGTGTGACCTACTGGATGCTCTTTGCCATTCCCTGCAAACGGGCGATTGTCCTTCCGATTGCAGGGCGTAGCATAGGTTGGGACCTTCCCAGCACATGCACGATGTCGAGCAGAAGACCCGCCTCAGACTTGTCCAGATCCAGGCGAACACATGACTCTATGAAGTCAACCACTGAGGCGACCCACTCCCCTGTGTCGGCGTTAGCCCCACATGCCGTCAAGCCTGCCAGCAAACGAAGGCTCAGTCCAACGTCCGCTCTATCATTAATGAGTGCGATGACCGACTTTGCGAAATGAGACTGACGTGAGGCAGCGGCATTAAGAGCAAGATGCATGAAGAGCGGCTCCCAGCTCTCTCGCTCTTCAGCCGTAACATCTGAAGCCCTAAGCTCGTTAACGAATTGAGTGAGTCTCGCATACAACTCATGATCACCTCGGCCCAGTGAGGCCAGGTGGGCCGCCATCGTAAGCCTTTCAGCCAGACATCTCTCCTCACTGTTCAACAGCGTGTGCAACTCAGCTAGGAACCGGGGAGGTAGGCTATGCAAATCCTCGAGCCCCCCCTCTAATGGCCCGGGGAGTCCGCTGAACTGCATTACTCGCTGTGACTCCAATGACTGCGGATCGTCGCCGAACGCGAGGCCATCCAGTGAACCTTCGAAATCCCCTTGTCTATCAAGTAGGGGCTTAATTACCCGGCCTATCAGCTCTTGCTTGAGCTGCCACCACGACATGAGCCAGCCACTCCATCTTGGCTCCCTGGTCAGATCCGCCATGGTGGAAAATTGAAATCTAGTTCGCTGAGCCCATGCCCAGCTCGCAAGCTCGTCGAGCGGCGCTCCAGCCGCCAGCGCTGCTCGTTCTATTAGTGCTGCGTGGGCAAAACTTGCATGACGCCGCCAGAATACAGGCGCCTGCGTAAAGACCCCGCTCGTACTGAGCCTGCCATCCACCAGCATGGCAATGGAAGCAGCGAACTTAAGGCGACCGCTTTCTTGCGCAATGGATGTTCGGAACACGCGCAGAGCACCCTGGAGAACATCCAATAGTTCTGTTGAAGCATCTGGCCTTTGCGATAGCGCCTCTAGCAAACCGGTGAGCGACCAGATGTCTACGCCGGGCAGCAGGTCCTCGCAAAGCAAACGAATAGACGAGGCATTCAACGCCACTATCGCAGAGACTGGAACTAAACTGGAGTGCGACGACCACATGAGCTCATTACGGACCCGACCTACTACATCCAGATCCGCCTCTTGCTCGCGCTCGCGCAGCATCTCTGCGAACGTAGAAAGACTTTCACTCTTTCCATGCGAGAGCACGAGTCTTTCATAGTAGCGTCGTGACAGTGGGATCAGCTCAGCGGATTTGATAGATCCATTCTCGAAAGACGCTTGGATCCGGCTAAACAACGGATTTGGTGCATCCGCAAGATCGCTGTCGAGCTTACTGAGGCTTTGCGGCTCAAGAGGAGCAAGCGAGGCACTCTCAAACCAACTTTTCAGGTCTTGCTCCTTGAGTCCAGCCTCTTCCGCCATCGCTCTTAGGCGCTTATGCCGCAACACCACATCTGGGGACACTAGTGCCGCATGCTCAAGATTGAAGCGTCGCCCCGTCTCCTTCTGATAGCAGACGACACCTTCCAAGTTATCGCTTGAGTCAATGCGCCATGAAGTACCAGCTTTATCCTGTACGTTGATATCAGACGCACCTGACATCGCTTTCGATACTTCTGCGTAGAGCGTATTCACGTCGAAGCTAGGATGCCCCTCTACTCCGATTGTGATCCGACTCGACTTGGAGAGCCCTATCGAACTCAGCAATTTCTCGTCCTCCAACAGACGACTCTGCACGGACTCCGGGAGCCTATCGAGCTGCGATTTACAGATCCTTGCATTCATTCCGGCAACATCGCTCTCCGACATGCCTGGTCTAGCTTCAGGTATGAAAGACCTGATAGCTTGCAACTGACTAGAAACCTGTTCACATATAGCGTCGAAGACACGAGGCCGCTCCAGCTGCAGTGAGCCCAGAACCGAAGCCTCAATCCACTCGTTGTACGCACGTCGCTTCCCAGCGGTAAGATCGAAGTTTGTCAGCAAGCGCGCAACGCCTATCGCGTCGATAACGATTAGTCGCTCTTCATTCCAGGGAGGCAACATACTGCTAGCTAGTCCATCCCATTGACCGTACTCAAGCAGCCAGTTTGATTTAGCCTGCGCTTGGATAGGATCATCGGTCGTCAGCCATACGCGAGCGAGAGTAGCGGCTGCTTGCGCCCCATTGTTAGTTATCCAAGCCGCCTCTCCGGGCAACCTAGCGATACCGGCAACCTGTGCAAGTAAGTGATTCTCTCGAATCGCGCGAGCGGCGCCTGCCTCAATCAGGATTTCGCCTTGTACTGAGGCGCCTTCCAAGGCCGTCTCCAGTTCGCCGGACTCGACCGGAATCAACAGATAGCCAGCGCGTCGAAGTTCATTCCTATAACCGCGCCGGGACTTCTCGTCTATAGCGTTGCTGTCTCGTAGCCAGTCCAGAACGTCAAGACTGGTCCGCATGGCGATCGCCGCCCCATCAGCATGCGTATAGGTCACAAATCCATTGGCCGCCCTATCATCCACAACGACCGCCTCAACGCCAGTCTGCTGCTCCATCGTTTGAAGGAGTATGAACTGCGGATCCACCGACAGAACATCGTCGGCTTCAGGCCCGCGAACTGGTCGGCGCAGAAAGCTTAGTCGGCCACTCTTCTGGCCATCAACCACGAACTGCCGGATTGCTTCGATGACCTCGTCAATCCTACCCGTGGTCTTTTCAAGATTTAGGAGTTCAGCCGCTTCTCGTTGAGCATCTTGGTGGATAAGAACCCGATAGGCGTTCTGTAGCTCCCCCCACACTCCAGTACTGTGGAGATAGGAAACCGACAAGTCGTCCAAGTAGAGCGTAGCGCCAATCGGCAGAATCGCATCATCCTGCCATCCATGATCGTGCCTTACTAGGAAGGCCTCGCTCCTATCAGCCTTGTCTTCACTGATGGCGCCATGAAACCGTAGACTTCGAACCAACTCTCGCGTACTCCGGATAACGTGCGAGTGTTCGCTTACATCCGCGTTCTCTTGGCCGAATGAGCTAACCAAGTGTATGGGAGCCGCTCTTACCACATAAGCATCAGTACCTTTGCTGCGATCTACATTGGCCGCCTCAATGAGCTCGGCTAGATCTGAGCCAATACGCCTCGTGAGTTCGCGAGATACGCTTGGGTGACGTTGAGCAATATGTATGTTCCCTGTTGCGAGATAAGCCACAAGAATCTTTGCATCAGCGATTCGACTAGGCTGGTGAAACTGGATTTCCTGGCGTTCCGCGAAAAGCCAACCACCGATGGAGTGAGGCACCCAGAGACGCTCAAAGCCCTCTAGGACTTTCGGCAAGAGATCGAGGAAACCAAGCGTCAGGAGAGCGGTCTGATCCAGCGCGATGCTTCTAGGCGTCTCGGGAAGTGAAGGGCGCTCCACACCTGCGAAAGCGATGACCGGGCTCCGACGACGGAAATCCTTCTCCACGCGGTTACTTTCGGCAGGGCCGAGCATCATCGATGCTAGCGGCCGGCTGACCTGTCGTGCGGCCATTGAAAGAAAGACTTCACCCTTTGTCAGGCCCTCAACCAAGGTGTCGGTGCGCTCGCGCCACTCGGGCATCATGGCCGCAAGATCCTCAAGGCTCTTGGACTGTATAGGGCCCTCATCGGAGGCCTGAGCAACCGCGGTTCTCACCCACTCGGCTGTAATGGGGTCGCTCTCCCATCGCCCACGCACGGCGAGCATGTAGCACTCCATAAGAAGAGCAGGATCACTATTGCATTGATCGGCAATGCTGACAGCGTACTTTCTGGCGACCGCTACTCGCCCTAGGTTCGTGGCGAGGCGCGCAAAGACTCGCATGTCATCCAGGCTTGGTGACTCTTCCTTTAGAGCGACCTCAAGCATCTCCCATAGTCGATCCCAGTCACATGAGTAGACTGCGATTTGTATCTCGAGGAGTGTGCGCTGTTCGGTGAGTTCAGGACGGTTGTTTGCTACATTTCGTGCATCCCCCCATCGACCATGCCGGAGGAGCGCCTCCAGATACAGCCCCGGAAGCTTGTCAGACTGCTCGACCTGACCAGGGTTCTGATCAAGAAACTCCTCGATCTCCTGCCATCGTTGCTGCTTGTATAGAAGCCGAAGCCATTGCTCGGCATCACCATGATGTTTCGTTAGCTCGTAGAGCTTCTTCGCATATTCGGATGCCGTCGCCATGTCGTTAGCATCGATGAGCGCTGCAACGAGTATCTGCAAGCTAGCCGGCAAATGCTTCTTATCGTTGGAAGATGCCTCGAAGACGGCCATTGCTTCGACAGCGCTAACTGACTTGTCATTCTGAAGCTTCAGTCGCTGGAGCATCAGAGGCGGAGTGTGCTCGGCGCGCTCGATGGCCGCCCTCGCCTCGTCTGTTCGCCCGAGCTGCACCAGGGCCTCAAGTTCATGGTATTCAAGGAATGCAGCGGTGAAATAGGGCTTCAGCCAGCCTCTCAACTGGTTCCAGTCGTCTATCCATTCGCTTCCGCGACTGCTTAGTATCAACGCGAGGCGTCCACGCGCGTCTAGGAAGTTCAACGACCCGTAGGTCGTCGCCTGTCGGTCGAGACGAGACGCCTCCTGCGTCTTGTCAATTGATACATTTGCCGCTAGCGCGAGCGGCAACCAGCGCGAGTCGCCGTTAGACGAAGCCCATCTTTGTGCGATGTCCGTAGCAGCTGAGGCCTCAGTCAGCCGATCCTGAAGCCTCAGCCAAAGATGGAACTCAAGCGCTTCATCGCTTTTCTCTTGAGCACCAATTTTTACCGCTGCTTCATGAAACCTAAGTAGCAATGCCGACGCTCGGCGGCGTGCATCCAGCGCTTGAGGATCATTGCTAAGAGGAAGGTCCGTGAAGATGGGCGGACCCTCAAGGATTATATTTTGCAGGGGCGGTGCGACGCAGTGCGTCAAGAGACCAACGCTGATTCCCCAGAGCAGCGCAGGAAACTCGTCGCACGCTTCGTTCGGAATGTCATCCAACCATACGAGGGCGTCGCTCCAGCGCTGATGATGCAGATAGTCCATAAGTATCATGAACATTCCATCTGCATCGACGTCTTCAGGCTTTAGGCCAGCCGCAGCTACCCACTCCAGTCCCGCCTCATTCGCGTCGCGGCGATGAATTGCATAGCGAATGGTTTGTGATGACCTATCTTTTAAATCCGCAATCCGGAGTAGAGCATCCGTCTTGTCCTGCTTTGCTACGAGTAAAGCGTCGACAAGTTCAGCGTGATCATGGCGATCGAGACACTTAGATTCAGAAAGCAATCGATTGGCTAAAGGCTCGTCGCTCTCGACAAGCATACGCGCGCACCAGCTGAGAGCTATAGCCCTCAGAGCCGGCTTTCCAAGCTCGAACCTTCCCCCTTCTGATACTTCACCTGCCAGCTCTCGGGCTCGGTCGCTGAGCTCACTGCCAAGAAAGAACCGCGCTTTGCGAAGTTTCTGCAAGCGCAGATCTATGTCGCGATCTAGTGGGTCTGTAGCGACGTTTCTCGCTAGCGCTGCGTCATGCTGCAGTTGCTGATACTCGGAGTTCAGGACCTTATGATGCGTCGCGTCTTGAATGACCTTTACTAGGTCAGTTCGCCTCAGTTGCCGATCCTTCGGATTGGGTCGTGTAGAGGTCTCTG
This sequence comes from Pseudoxanthomonas sp. YR558, assembly GCF_900116385.1. Lineage (NCBI taxonomy): Bacteria > Pseudomonadati > Pseudomonadota > Gammaproteobacteria > Lysobacterales > Lysobacteraceae > Pseudoxanthomonas > Pseudoxanthomonas sp. YR558. The sequence goes on from NZ_FPCI01000001.1 coordinate 1,896,207, forward strand.
TGACCGAATTGATTACAATCGGCGTGAGTGGATCGGTCTCATTCCATGGCACATCGAGCTCATCATGAGCAAACTCCGCAACCCTTTTTGCCAGTTCAGACTGCAATGAGATCGGAGTGGACTCGCTCCATGCCCAGGTGACTGCGGAGATTAGACCTGCCACAACTTCTTCTGGCGTTGAACTGATCAGAAACGCCCGCAACTTACTTTCTTCTTTTGCGGACTGCTGCAGCAGCTCTAGCAGTGGAGCTGAGTCAGCACCCCGTTTCACTCGATCCCAGTAAGCCAGCGCCGTCATTCCCTCCGGAATCAGATTGCTCTCTGGTCGATCCCCAAGCGGACTAGTCGTTCGATAGACGAAAGACAAGACATGATTAGGGTTTAATTCGATGAGTTTTACGACATGCTCGAGGAAAGCCAGCGCCGTCGACAGGGTCAGAGGGGCCTTGACGTTCCGAAGCTGGTGGACATCGAGACGCCCGCCCTCTTCTACGGCGTAGTCTTCGGCTTTCTCGATGTGCAGTGTCTGATCAGATTGCAATCGTAGCCATGCAAGCGCCGTAGCGACATCCTGATAGTAGTAGCCCCGCTTGCTCGCGGTCGCATCGGTGCCAGCTACGCCTTCAATCGGCGACTCTTGCCTCTCCGACATTGGAATACCCCGCCGTACTGATCCGTGTAAGACCGAAGGTATTGAGTTTAAGGCGCCTCCAGCCTGATGTGCGCTGGGGTGTGACCGGCCGGCCTGAGGGGTGGCTCGGGCGTGCGACTTTTCGGAGCTTGCCGTTGCGCGAGAGCGCTGATTCCCGTCTCAAACGACACCAACGCTTCCGAATGAACCGGATCCTCCGCGCCGGAAATCACTTCGGCCGCAAGCAGTTGGTGTTCACGGCACACACTGGCCAGACTACAAGTCTGTGTAATTTCTGTGTAACTGTGCCGCAAAAGGCTGACAACCTGCGGCTAAACTTGGAAAAGGGAGCCGCGGCTAAATGACTGTTTTTTAAGCCTTATTCCAAAAATATGAGGCTAGATAAAAAATGCGGAAACTAGCCGATTTCGGATTATGAGTCCTCTGCTCTAACCATTGAGCTATAGGCCCGCTGGGCCGGGATTGTACCGGACGGGGCCTGTTCCAAAGTTGCGGCGTCGGGCGTGCCGCGCAAAGTCAGTGCACGTACGAGGACGTCCGGCGGAGCGGACTCCTCCGGGATACGCAGCCACCTGCGCTCGCGCAAGAACTGCCCCACGGCCGGGGACGAGGTGAGCACGTTGATCGGCACCGACAGCACCATGCCCAGCACCACCGGCGCCATCCACGCGGCGAGCGCGGGCGATACGAGGTAAGCCAGCACGCCGCTCAGCGCACCGAACACGGTGAGTCCCGCGTAGCGACGCACCAGGCTGCCGAGCGGCACGCTGCCGTCGTCGCGGCGTTGGGTTTCCCAGCCCGAATCGCGGCCGGCCAGCACTTCCGCCACGCCGCGCGATTGCACGTACATGGTGACCGGCGCCATCAACGCCGCCAGCACCGTTTCCAGCACAGCGCTGCCAATGATGCGGATCGCACCGCCGCACTGCCGACGCAGCTCCGGTTGCAGCAGCGTTGCCATGCATCCCATCACCTTCGGCGCGAGCAACACAGCCATCGTGAAATAGAACACCCAGAGGAAACGCTCCGGGTCGCCGCCACGCCAGTACAGGGCCGGCGTGAATCCCTCCAGGTGCGGCTGGTCGAGCGAGAACCCCGCCTGCTGCAACGGGATCGCCAGGCCCGCCAGCATCAGCATCGCCCACATCGGCGCGGTGAAGTAGTGGCCGATGCCGACCAACAGGTGCATGCGACTGAGCCAATGCAGGCCTCGCGCGGGCAGTACCGCCCCATGCTGCAGGTTGCCCTGGCACCAGCGGCGGTCGCGTACCAGCATGTCGGTCAGCGACGGCGGACCTTCCTCGTAACTGCCCGACAAAGCCGGCGCCATGTGCACGGCCCAGCCGCCACGGCGCAGCAATGCGGCTTCGACGAAGTCATGGCTCAGCACCGCGCCAGCGAACGGCTTGCCGCCGCCCAGGTGGGGAAGCCCGGCATGCGCGGCGAAGGCGGAGGTGCGGATCAGCGCATTGTGGCCCCAGTAGTTGCCCTCCGCGCCGTGCCACCACGCAACGCCCTGCGCGAGGACCGGACCATAGACGCGCCCGGCGAACTGCTGCATGCGCGCGAAGAAGGTGCGTCCGTTGACGATCATCGGCAACGTCTGCACCAGCGCGAGCCGTGGATTCCTTTCCATCGCCGACGACAGCCTCACCAGCGTACCGCCGGTCATCAGGCTGTCGGCATCCAAGATCAGCATGTGCGGGTAAGCGGCGCCGAATCTGCGCACCCACTCGGCGATATTGCCGGCCTTACGCTCGGTGTTCTTGTCGCGACGCCGGTAGTACACACGTGCCGCGGGGCCGAGGCGGTGCCTCAGCTGCGCGAAGGCGCGTACCTCTTCCTGCGCGACGTCCGGCTTGGTGGTGTCGCTGAGCACGAAGAAGTCGAAACGGTCGGATTGGCCAGTCTCCGCCAGTGATTCGTGCATCGCCTGCAAGCCCGCCAGCAAGCGGTCGGGGTCTTCGTTGTAGGTCGGCAGCAACAACGCCGTGCGCGTCGCGAGCTCCGGCAGCGGCGCATCGGGATCGATGCCCAGCGGCATCGTTCGATGCGAAACCAGTTGGACGAAGCCCGCCAGCGCGCTCGAGAACGCCAGCGCAATCCATGCGAACAGCGCCACGAACAAGCCGAGCACCACACCTTCCAGCATGTCGATGCCGTCGCCCCGCAGCACCCACCACACCTGGTAGGTCGCCAGCAGGGTGAGCATCGTTGCCCCGCCCATCACGACCGCACGGCGCCACGGCATGTCGGTGGGCGACGTCGGCAAACGGCGCGACGCAAGCCGCCCCGTCGACAGGTCCTGTACGGGCATGTCGAGCGGTGCTTCCGGCGGCAGCCACGTCTGCGTACTGGAATCGTGGTCGGCGGTCTTGTTCATGCTCAAGTGCTCCAGCGGTACAGCCAGGTTTCGGACAGCGGCGCGTGCCCCTCCAACACGCGCGCATGCAGTTCGACGTCACGCCCGTCGGCGCTGTCGGTGTTCGGGCGGAACTCGAAGCTCAGGCGCCAGCCCTGCGTTGCCGGATTCGGATACACGACCGCACCGCTCACCTCGCCGCGCGCTGCCCAGACATCCGGCGTCAGTTTCGCGTCGCGCGGCATCGAGGCCAGGCGTCCACCTTCCAGGTCGATCACCACCAGCCGCCGCGCCGGATCCGGCGCCGCGCCGATGCGCGTGTCGCTGACCACGGCGAGCGCCGGTTGCCATGCATGCATGTCGCACCAGTGCATGCGGTAGTCGAAGCGATGCTCGCGACCCGCGCGCAATGGTTTCTCCGGGCGCCAGAACGCCACGATGTTGTCGTGGTATTCGTCGCCGGTCGGGATTTCGACCAGCGTCACCGCGCCCTTACCCCACCGGCCACGCGGCTCGATCCACAGGCTGGGGCGCTGGTGGTAGCGCGCCTCGATGTCGGCGTAATCACCGAAGCCGCGCTTGCGCTGCATCAGGCCGAAGCCTCGCGGATGCGCGTCCATGAAGGCGCTGCTCTGCACGCGCGGCGGATTGCTCAATGGCCGCCAGATCTGGTCGCCATTACCGTTGAAGATCGCCAGTCCATCGGAATCGTGCACGGCGGGCCGGTAGTCGTCGGTGCCCACGCGATCGCCCGCATCGAACTCGAACATGCTGGTCAGCGGCGCGATGCCGGCACGCGCCAGGTCGACGCGCGGATACAACCGCGATTGCACATCGATAACCGTCTCGGCACCGGGCTTCATGTCGAAGCGGAACGCACCGGCCACGCTCGGGCTGTCGAGCAGCGCATGCACCACCAGGTGATCGGCACCGGGTGCGGGCTGTTCGATCCAGAATGCGCGGAAGATCGGGAACTCCTCCGCTCCCGCATCGCCGCTTCCCAACGCGAGTCCGCGCGCAGACAAGCCGTATGCATGTCCCTTGCCCAGTGCGCGGAAATAGCTCGCGCCGAGGAAGGCGATCAGTTCGTCGTAAACGTCCGGCGCATTGAGCGGCGTGTGCACACGGAAGCCGGCGAAGCCGAGATCGCTGCCGAGTTCAGGCGTCGTGCCCGGCGGAAACGAAAACAGCTCGGTCGTGTAAGCGATCGGCGTCGCGCTATCGCCTTCCACGCGATACAGCTCGACACGCTGCTTGAACAGAAAGCCGCGATGGAACATCTGCACCTGGAAAGGCAGGCCTTCCTTGCGCCAGATCGCCTGTTGCGGATCGAAGCGCAGGTCGCGGTAGGCGTCGTAGCCGGTATCCAGCGCCGCGGGCAGCGTTTCGTCCGGCGCGCGGTACGGTTGCCGGGCCAGCGCGCGGGCCAAGTCTGGAACCGTTTCCATCGTGAAGCGTGTCGAAGGTGCGGCGGCATCCGTCGTTGTCGTTGCCTGCGCCAGCACGCGGGGCACGCCGCCCAGCAGTGCGATGGCGAGCGCGCTCTTGAGTGCGTCTCGTCGTTGCACGCGGTTCTCTAACCGTGGTGATGGCGTCAGTGTAGAGAGCGTGATGTGACGGTGATGACAAGGCGGCGATGCGCGAGTCGCCGACAGTGCACCAAAAAAAGCGCGACCCCGAAGGGCCGCGCCTGGATGGTGCATCACCGCGCGTTGCGTCAGTCGATATCGAGGAAGCTGCGCAGCTGTTCCGAGCGCGAGGGGTGACGCAGCTTGCGCAGCGCCTTGGCCTCGATCTGGCGGATGCGCTCGCGAGTGACGTCGAACTGCTTGCCGACTTCTTCCAGCGTGTGGTCGGTATTCATGTCGATACCGAAGCGCATGCGCAGCACCTTGGCTTCCCGCGGGGTCAGGCCGGCCAGCACGTCGCGGACGGTTTCCTGCAGGTTGATGTTGGTGGTGTTCTCGATCGGGGACTCCACGTTGGTGTCCTCGATGAAATCGCCCAGGTGGGAATCCTCGTCGTCGCCGATCGGGGTTTCCATGGAGATCGGTTCCTTCGCGATCTTCATCACCTTGCGAATCTTGTCTTCCGGCATGTCCATTTCTTTCGCCAGTTCTTCCGGCGTGGCCTCGCGGCCGTACTGCTGGAGCATCTGGCGGGAAATGCGGTTGAGCTTGTTGATCGTCTCGATCATGTGCACCGGGATGCGGATGGTGCGCGCCTGGTCAGCGATCGAGCGGGTGATCGCCTGGCGGATCCACCAGGTGGCGTAGGTCGAGAACTTGTAGCCGCGGCGGTATTCGAACTTGTCGACCGCCTTCATCAGGCCGATGTTGCCTTCTTGGATGAGGTCGAGGAACTGCAGGCCACGGTTGGTGTACTTCTTGGCGATGGAGATCACCAGGCGCAGGTTAGCCTCGACCATCTCCTTCTTCGCCTTGCGCGCCTTGGCTTCGCCATAGGCCATCGCACGGCTGATTTCCTTGATGTCGGCCAGCGTCAGGTGCATCGCCTGCTCGACCGCGATGGTGGCTTCCTGCTCGGAGACGATCTGGTCCTTAACGTCGCGCAGGCCCGAAGACCACTTCTGCTTGCGCTTGAGGACCTCGTCCACCCAGCCCAGATTGGTCTGGTTGCCTTCCCAGGCACGCAGGAATTCCTTGCGCGGCATCTTGGCGACGTTCGCGCACAGGTGCAGCACGCGGCGCTCGTGGTCCTTGATCTGCGCCATCACTTCGCGCAGCTTCCGGACCAGCGTGTCGGTCAGCGGCAGCGGCAGCTTCAGAGTGACGAAGGTCTCAGCCAGTTCGCTGCGCAGCTTGGCGACGGCCTTGTTCTCCGGACCATTCTTGGCGTACGACTTCTTGAACTTGGCGTAGCCATCGGCCAGCACCTGCATGCGGCGTGCGACCTCTTCCGGATCGGGACCCGTCGGCGCGGCTTCTTCGGCCACATCGTCGCCGCCATCCTCGTCGTCGTCCTCGTCCTCGCTCGCGTCGGCGGCCTCTTCGGCGACCGGGGCGCTCTCGACGGGTTCTTCGACGTCGTTGAAACCGACCACGACTTCAGCCAGGCGCTTCTTGCCGGCCTTGTGCAGTTCGTAGTCTTCCAGCAGCAGTTCGATGGACCACGGGAAGTTGCCCAGCGACGCCTGGACCTGGGCCAGGCCTTCCTCGATGCGCTTGGCGATGGCGATTTCGCCCTCGCGGGTCAACAGCTCGACCGTACCCATCTCGCGCATGTACATGCGCACCGGGTCGGTGGTGCGGCCACCTTCGGTATCCAGCGAGGTCAGCGCGGCGGCAGCTTCTTCCGCGGCGGTCTCGTCGACTTCGCGGTTGCCGGTGTTGCCGTCGGCGAGCAGCAGGGTTTCGGCATCGGGCGCGACTTCATGGACATCGATGCCCATGCCATTGATCATGCCGATGATGTCTTCGATCTGCTCCGGATCGACCAGGTCGTCGGGCAGGTGATCGTTGACTTCGGCGTAAGTCAGATAGCCCTGCTCCAGGCCCTTGCTGATCAAGAGCTTGATGTCGGACTGCTGGGCAGGACGTTCGTTGGCCATGGAGGTTGCGCCACCGGGAAGTGAGGAAGGGAGAACCCCGTATTATACCAGCCCGGACCGGGTAGGGCTCCTGAACCCCGGCCACCGACAAGGGGAGAACGTCATGGCCGAAGCAGGAAGGTCACGGGCCCGTCATTGACGAGGCTGACCACCATATGGGCACCGAAACGCCCGGTTTCCACCCTTCCGGTGTGCTTTTCCCTGCATATCTCGACCAGCCGGTTGAAGCCCTGTTCAGCCTCGGCCGGGGGAGCGGCGGCGGTGAAGCTGGGCCGCATTCCTGAGCGGGTGTCGGCGGCCAGGGTGAACTGGCTCACCAGCAGCAGTCCGCCGCCCGTATCGGCCAGGGACCGGTTCATCCGTCCCGCCTCGTCCGCGAACACGCGGTAGCCCAGCAAGCGTTCGGCCATGCGGGCGATCTGCGCCTCGCCGTCACCCGGCTCCATGCCCACCAGCGCCAGCAGGCCGTCGTCGATGGCGCCGACGACCTCGCCGTCCACCGTGACCGTGGCCGAAGCAACGCGTTGGATCAGGGACAGCATGGGCGGGCTCCGCGCGAGGGAGCGACAGGATAGCCGCAGCATCGGACCGCCTTCTTGCCTCGGGTGCGCCGTCCCGGTTGGCTACACTCTCCGGATGAAACCGGCCACGCTCGCCTCGCTCGCTTACCACGCCGCCGCCCTGGTCGGTCGCCTGCCCTGGCCCTGGCTGCGCACCTTGGGCGATGCCATAGCCTGGGCCTGGCGCCGATCCGACGCCCGCGAAAGCCGGGTCGCGCGCCGCAACCTGGAAATTGCCTTCCCGGACCTGTTGCCCGGCCAGCGGGAGGCGCTGCACGAGGCCATCCTGCGCACCACCTCCCGGCAGGCCCTGGAAACGCTCCGCTTCTGGACACGCCCCCCGGCCGAGAACCTGGCGCTGTTGCGCGAGCGCCACGGCGAAGCGCTCTACGACGCGGCGCTGGCCAGCGGCAAGGGCGTAATCGTGGCGGCCCCGCACTTCGGCAACTGGGAGCTGCTCAACCAGTGGCTGGCCTCGCGCGGCCCCATCGCGATCGTCTACCGACCGCCCGAATCGGCCGTCGGCGACGCCTTCCTGCTGCGCGTGCGCGGCGCAGACAACATTCGCCAGGTGCGGGCTGAAGGCCCTGCCGTGCGCCAGCTATGGAAAGTGCTCAAGGAGGGCGGCGCCGTCGGCATCCTGCCCGACCAGCAACCGAAAGCCGGCGACGGCGAGTTCGCCCCCTTCTTCGGCACGCAGGCGCTGACGATGACGCTGGTCTCGCGCCTGGCCGAACGCACCGGCGCGACCATCCTGTTCGCCTGGTGCGAGCGGATCGGACCCGGTCCCGACTTCGCACTGCACGTGGAGCCGGCGCCCACCGGCATCGCGGATGCGGATCCGATCGCGGCGGTGACGGTGCTCAACCAGGTCGTCGAGCGCATCGCGCGACGCGATCCCGCGCAGTACCAGTGGACGTACAAACGCTATACCCTGCGGCCGGAGGGCAGCGGCGAGGACAATCCCTACCGCTGAAGGGGACAACACACGGGGGATGCGATGCGCGCACGTAGGTGGCTGACAGGATGGTTGGCGGGATGGCTTGTGGTCCCCGCGGTGGCCGCGCAGGACCCGGCCGCATTGAATCAGGTGTCGCGGGCATGGGACCGCTATGCAGAGTTGAGTAGCCAGAACAAGGCGGAGAGCGTCGACCTGCTGGCTGCTTCCAGCCTGATCCACTTCGGCTTCCTGCGCGATATGGCGCTCTACGCCTCGCCGGAACAGGTCCGACGGCTGCCCAGCGGCGACCGCATCACGGTCTACCTGCTGCGCGCCACCCAGCAACCCGACGCGCTGAAAGCGATGGACAACCGCGCGGTGGCCCGGCTGTGCATGACCGAAGGCTGGTCCGGCGTGGAAGAGGGCAACGAAGACCGGCCCATCCTCTCGCTGTCCAATGTCACCGTGATCGAAGACCTGGCCGTGGGTGAGGTCGCGCCGCCGACGGAGAGCCAGTTCCAGTTCGGACCCATCCTGGTCCGCGAGGACGGCCAATGGCGCTACCGGTACGAATCGCTGATACCCGACGTGTCGGCCTACATGGACCAGACGTTCAAGCAGGCCGGGCTCGGCGAAGTCCGCAGCATGGAGCTGGCGCTGGCCGGCCTGCTGGAAGACGAAGCCCCGAGCATGGCCCTGCTGGACCGCACGCCGCTGGACGATGCGGCCATGCGCACGCGCCTCAGTGAAAGCTGGCCGGACTATGCCGCGCCGTTCCGCTGGCGCCTACGTGCCGTTCGCAGCAAGGCCGAGGCAGGCGACGCCTTCGCCCAGTTCGCCTACGGCGCACTGCAATACAGCGGAGGCCTGCCGCAGATGGTCCCGAAGAACACGACCGAAGGCCTTGCCTGGCTCGAGAAGGCCAGCGAAGGCGGCCAAGCGAAGGCCGCGTGGCTGGCTTCGATCGCGATCACCGAGGAAGGCAAGTATTCCGACGACGCCATGCAGCGCGCGCTTCCCCATCTCAAGCGTGCTGCCGCACAGGGCGTCGATCCCCAAGCGCTGCTGACATTATCCCAATACCACCACGACGGCCTTGCCGGCATGGCCCGTGATTGCCACCAGGCCGAGGAATGGGCCGCGCGCGCAGAAGAGGCTGGCGCGGAGCAGGCGCGCAACGAGCGCGTGTGGATCCTCGCGACCTGCCCCGTTCCGGGCCAGCGCGAGGCCGCCCGCGCATTGGAGCTGGCGCAATTCATGATCCAGCGCAAGGACGAACTCGGCTGGCACGAACTGGATACGGTGGCCTCTGCATTAGCGGCGAACGGCGATTTCACCCGGGCCGTGCAGTTCCAGACGCTCGCCATCGAGAAGATGACCGCCGACGCGGATGTCTCCAAGGAGAGGCGCGGCCCGATCCAGAAGCGCATGAAGGCGCGACTGGGCAAGTACCGCAGCGGGCGCGACTACGTGTTGGACTACCGTGCCATCGACGAAATGAGAGCGAGCAGGCTTTGATGCAGACCGATCACGACATCGCCGCGTCGCCGGCTCCGTCTTCCTGGCAGGCGCTGCCGTCGCGCGGCGCCTGGCTGGCCGCGCTGGGCGGTGCCGCGTTGCTGTTTCCGCTGGGGTTCCCCGCTTTCTTCATCTCGCGCACCAGTGACCTGGTCTCGCCCTGGGTGGCGGTGCCGTTGGCTGCAGGCGTGGGCGCCCTGCTGGGCGCCTGGGTCGCGGTGAAGCGCCATCGCCGCACGCGCTGGCGCCTGGACGACCAGGGCCTGGCCGTGCGCCGCGGCAACTGGTGGCAGAGCGAGACGCATGTACCGATCTCGCGCGTGCAACACCTGGACCTCAAGCGCGGCCCCTTGGAACGCAGCGCACGCCTGTCGACGCTGGTGGTGCACACCGCGGGAACGCGCATGGCGGCAGTCTCGATCTCCGGGCTGGATGTCGACGATGCCGAGCGCCTGCGCGAGCGCCTGGCGACCCAGTTGGACCACGACGACGCGCTGTGATGGACGACGTCTCCGTGGATACCGCCTCGCCCGAACGCCGCCTGCATCCTTGGTCGTGGCTGTTCGTGCTGTTGCAACAACTCAAGCAATTCATCTTTCCGCTGGCGGCGCTGCTCGTGTTCGGCGCGCGCAAGGGCGACGACGACCTATGGATCTCGCTGGCGCCCTTCATCGGCATCGTCGTGCTGGTGACGCTGGCGATCCTGCAGTACTTCACCTACCGCTACGTGATCGGCCGTGACGGCCTGACCGTGCGCGAAGGCCTGCTGCACCGCTCACGGCGCGAGATCCCGTTCTCACGGATCCACAACGTGGTCGTGCACCAGTCGCTGCTGCACCGGGTGTTCGGCGTCGCGGAAGTGCGGTTGGAATCCGCCGGCGGGCAGAAGCCGGAAGCGCAGATGCGCGTGCTCGGCCTGCGCGATGCACTCGCGCTGGAGGACCTGGTGCGCCATCAGGTCCGGGGTTCCGCACCCGGCCATGTGGCATCGCCGGACGCCGAAACACGGGAAGCCGATGCGACCCTGCTGTCGTTGTCGACCGCGGAAGTGATCCGGCTGGGCCTGATCTCCAACCGCGGCATGATCGTGGTGGCGGCGGCCTTCGGTGCCGCGTGGCAGATCCTGCCAGAGCGCATGATCGAACAGTTCTTCCGCCAGGGCGCCAAGCAGGCCTTCGGATATGCCGAACAACTGCACCTGGGATGGCTGGCCGGCGCAGCCGGCGTCGCGGCACTCGTGCTCCTCGCCCTTGGCTTGGTCCGCCTGCTGTCGGTGGTGTTGGCGCTGCTGCAGTTCCATGGTTTCCGGCTGACCGAAGATGCACGCCGGTTGATGGTGGAGCGCGGGCTGCTCGCGCGCCTGCGCACCAGCGTGGCGCGTCGGCGCATCCAGGCATGGACGCTGCAGGAAGGCGTGCTGCACCGCTGGTTCGGACGTCGCTCGCTGCGCATCGATACTGCGGTGGCCGAGAAGGCCGGCCAACAGGACCAGCGCGCACTGAAGGACCTGGCGCCGATTGCCACGCCCGAGGCCTGCGATGCCCTGCTGGGCCACCTGCTTGCGCAGGGAGCGTGGCCACGCGAGGACTGGCAGCCTGTCGCCGCATCCGCGCGCTGGCGCTTGCTGCTGCCGACCGTGGCCTGGCTGCTGCCCGTCACCGCCCTGGCCGCCTGGCACCTTGGGCCGTGGGCCTGGTGCGCGCTCGCATGGCTTCCTGTCGCCGCCTACGCCGCGCACCGGCAGTCGTCCCGGATGGGCTGGTCGCTGGACGATCATTTCGTTGCGGTCCGCGGCGGCTGGTGGTCGCGCTACTGGCGCTTCGCCGAGATCGACAAGCTGCAGGCCCTGCGCCTGTCTCGCTCACCGCTGGACCATGCCTGCGGCACGGCGTCGGTGTGGCTGGACACCGCCGGCGCGAATGGCATTGCCGCACCGCTGGCGCTGCGTTTCGTTCCGGAAGCTGAGGCGCACGCTACCTTCGAGCGCCTCTCCACCGCATTGTCCCGCCGCCGTCTCCGCTGGTGAGGCCCGCCGGCCCTGGCGGTGCTTAGGCCGGGCCCCAGTACCCGATGCGCTTGCGGATCTTGAGCTTCCGCCAGAAATTCATCGGCTTGGACTTCGGGTTTCGTGCGCCGGCCGCGATGAAGGCATCGATGGCATCGAGGACGCGCTCGCTGGAACGACCATCGCGGTAAGGATGGATGCTGTCGGCGTAAGCCGCGATCGCTTCCATCAGCTCGGGCGGCCGCGACAGTGCGCGGCGGATCGCAGGCTCGAATTGCGCAGGATCGTCGATATCGATCAGCTGCGGGCCGGGACGACGATTCTTGAACGTCACCACCGGCTTGTGGGTCAGCAGGAACTCGTTGAGCGCAGACGAGGTGTCCGAGCACATCATGTCCACCTGCGGGAACAATTCCAGGATGTTGTCGTCGTCGGCGAAGCGCAGGTGTCCGTTCTCCAGCGCACGGAACTTCGCCACCGTGGCCGGATCCATCTTGGGGTGGAAGGTGACGATCCACTTCCATTCGCCGGTGCGCGAAAGCCGCTTCACTTCCTCGTACAACGTCTCCGCGGCACTCCACGACGGCGAGAACGTCGAGTGGTAGAGGATGACCGGAGGTTGGCGCACGGGTGGCACGCCACCGGCGATTTCCTGCATGAAGGGGTCGATCTTCGGCCAACCCGTCTCGACGACGCTGAAGTGCCCGACCTTGTCGGCGATCGCCTTGAACTGCGCCGTGTCGCGCGGCCCGGTAGTGCAGTAAAGATCGAAGAACCCACGGATGTAGATGTGGCGCGGTTTGCCCGCGTCGAAGCCGTGGAAGGTTTCCACTTTCACGCCGGGGAAGAAGTGCGGCACCGCGTTGCTGCCGGTGATTACTGCGATCGCGCTCCAGCGACGGACCTCCTCGGTCGTCGTCAGCAGCTTCTCGTCGGGATGAAGATCCTCGGCGCCGGGACCGTCGAAGAACCAGGCCGCCTCGCCGCCGCGCGCACGGATGGCCTCCTGCACGGGCCGTAGGATCGCCAGCGCATAGCGCTCGGAGCCGTAGAGGAGGTAATGCTTGGCCATCAGTGTTCCAGTCCGTGTTGGGCGAGCTTGGTGTGCGCGGCGTCGATGGAGGCCGGGTTCCGCTGCATTTCGTAATAGCGCATGCGCTTGTAGACGGCGTAGCTGGCCGCGGTCTGCGCGATGATGAAACCACGCCAACCATCCAAGCAGGCCAGACGCAGCACGTAGTCCTTGAAGAAGGTGGACAGGTAGACCAGCGGCGTGAGCCACATCCGCACCGGGCGCCGCTTGTCGCGCCAGTCGAGCGCCTTGAGTTCGCTGTAGCGCAGGACCTTCAGCTGTTTGTGCGCCAGGCTGGGATTGTCGGCATGGTTGAACGGCGTCTTGAACTCGGCCGCCTCGCCGTCGAAACGAAGGGATTCATGCACACGCGCATCGGTCCATCGCGCACGTCCGCGATGGTAGAACCGCGCCATCCGCTCACCGACCATCGGCCTGTACCAGCGCATCGGCGCGCCCATCAGCCAGGTGCTCCGGCGCAACCAAGCGCCGGCCTTGTCGGAGGCGATCAGAGCGGGCAGCGCGCGCTCCAGGTCAGCGGCCAGTTCGGGCGACAGGAATTCGTCCGCGTCCAGCACCAGGATCCAGTCATGGGCCGCCTGCGTGCTGGCGAAGTTGCGTTGCGGGCCGAAGCCCAGCCAGTCCTGGTGGGCGACGCGCGCGCCATGGGCCTGAGCGATGGCGACGGTGGCATCGGTGCTGCCGCTGTCCACGATCAGCTTGTCCGCGGCGAACGGCACGCTATCCAGGCAACGCGCGATGTTGGACGCCTCGTTGTGGGTGATGACGACGAGGGAGACGGGCAGGCGGGGCATGCCACGATTCTACCCGCAGCGACGGCTGTGCCCGCGCGCCGCAGGGTCGGCCAGGCTGGTTGGGCGCTACGCTTGCGCTGCAGGCAGCGGGACGTACGCCTCGCCCGGGGTCGCGGGCAGGCGCCGCGTCGCGCTGACCGTGCCGGCGCCATCGATCATCGCCGCCACGGCTGCGGCCAAGCGCTCGCGAAAGGCCCGATCGTTCTGCAGATAGAAATCGCGGGCCGCCGCCTGTTTGGCCTTGATCTGCGCCTCATCCAGCGCCAGCGCCGCCGCCACCGCGCACTCCAGCGCCTCCGCTTCGACCAGGTAGCGCGTGGCCAGTTGCTGTTGGCCGGTCTGCGAGAACGGGATCAGTACGCCGCGATCGGCGGTCACCAGTTCGTTCATCGGTTCGGCATCGGTCGTAAGCACGATCGCGCCGGCACTCAATGCCTCGACGATGTAGTGGCCGAAGCCTTCGGTCTCGGAGGGACACAGGTGGAACAGATTGGCGTTCTGGATCTCGCGCAGTTCGGCGTCGTCCAGGTAGTCCACCCGGTGGACGATATTGGCTGCCTGCGGTCGGAAGTCCGCCATGCGCGGATGCTGCACTACCGTCAGCACCGGCCACTCGGGATGACGTGCCCAGGTCTCCAACACCAATCGCGTGCGCTTGGCGCTGCTGCGCCCAGCCAGGTGCAGGAAGCTTCGCTGGCGCGCGACGCTGTCCAGGTGGCGGTCCGTGCTGGTGAACCCGACGGGCGCGACCTCACAGCCCTGGCGATGGAAGATCCCCGTGGCATGTGAGGTCTTGGTCAGTACGCGATCGACCCGCGGCAGGCGGCGCACGTCACGCGGCAGGCACCATTCGGGGTTCGGAATAAAGGCGTTTCGCTCGGCCGCCCCCAAGAACTCCGGGGTGATGTGTTCGAGCATCAGATTCAGGTCGAAGCGTTTGCGCCGGGCCAGGCGCCGGCCCACGATCGCCGCGCGCTGGAACCAGGGACCTAACCATTTGCGCAGCTTGCCTCGCCCGCGCGCCGGCTGGATGGCGACCTGGAACCCCGCTTCGCGCAGCGCCTGCTCGATCAGTCGTAAGTCACGGCTCAAGCCGACACCGTTGTCCCAACCGATCAGGTTGACGTGGCGCATAGGGGGGCACTACAGGGGGGAGCGCAGAGTGTAGGAATCGCTTGATGACTCAAATGTGAGAGAACGCCCGGTCTACAACGGCGTTCCGCCCGCATTTAGAAATGTGAAACGAAACTTCAGCTACGTTTGCTTGGCCTGTCCGGCGCTGGCAACAGCGTCAATGCGCAGCCCAGTAGCAGGCCGACGATGACAACGTAGGCACTGGCGCTCAACGCATGCGAGAACATCGACTGTGTCAAACCCGATATCAGATAGACCGCGACCAGCATGCCCGCGGTCCAGGCAGCACCGACGGGGACGTCTGGGTTTAGCCGGCGGACTTGGCTCGCCGCGATCATCAGGGGCGCGCCATAAAGCAGCAGCAGGGCGGCGATGCCGCCGATCCCCATCGTCGCACCCCACTGCGCGAGATCGTTGTGCGCATGCTCAAGGCCGCAGAAGTGGCGCGGCGCCTGCTGGCAGTAACGGCTGTCGTCGACGCGCTGGGCGAAGCCCCCCACACCTACGCCCGCCAGCGGCGCCGACCTGAAAGCGCCCCAAGCGACCGTCAGCAGCCCCATGCGCGCGCTGATGGGCTGGTCGACCTGGTCGCCCGCGTAGCCGGAGACGTCCGCGTGCACCTGATCGAGCCGGAACTGTGTGGACAGCCAGGGCACCGTCCACAGCGCAACGAACAGCGCTGCGAAGAGGCCCGACACCATCGCCAGCCGCCGCCACCGATGCTGGGGAGCACCACCGACGAAGAGCATCAGCAGGACCAGACCCAGCCCCGGCAACGCGCCCCGGCTCCCGCTCAGGGTGATCGCCACTACGGCCAGCGCCACGATGAGGGCGAGCAGCAGCTGCATCGAAAAGCCGGTCCGAGCCGGACGGGCGAACACGGCGACTACGAGCAGAACCAGTACCGCGTTGGCGAACACGATGGGGTTGGCTTCACCGCCGGCGCGCGGCGCGCCCGACCACGTTTCCATGATCGACAGTACGAAAGCGACAAGTAGGCCGGCCAGCGCACCGTACCAGAGGCATGAGACGCGGACGCGGGTCACCCAGGCCAGCCATGCGCACCACGGCAGCAACAGGCATCGCGAGACGTTGTCGAGAGCGGAGAGATTCGCGCCACTGGCCCACGCCGAGAATGCCGACATCGCCAGGACGACGAGCACGGCCAGCGTCAGGCCCTTCACGGCGCGCGGAACCCGCTCGCGTGCAGAGCGCCAGGCCTCGGGCAACGCGACGCACGTCGCGACCAGCATCAAGGCGGCGAAGATCGAAAGTCCCTTGGGCACGACCAGCAAGGCGACGGCGCTGAAGCCCGCCAGCCACGCGAGTGCGCGTGCGACATCCTGTCGACGATGGCTCCTGACCTGCATGACCTCGGGTTCTGCGTAGTGCGACGGCACGTTCAATGATGCAGCGACCGGACTGGACGGGAACCTGAGTCTGCTCCTTCCATTCCGCTCAGGCGTCAAGCCTGGGTGACGCCATGGTGACACTGCACCAACTCGCAGTATCGCCGAAATGACCCGCAGGCATGCCGCGCGCGGTCGCATGCGCGCGACAGGGGCCGCATCCTGCAATCGCGTTCACGCTTTTTTGAGGGCGGCGTAGAAGAAACCGTCCATATCACCCTCACCGGGCAGGCGCTGGCGACCGCCGGCATCCTCGCGCCCCCAATCGGCACCGAGCGGCTCGATCACGGCCTCGGCATGGCGTCCTCGGAAGGCCTCTACCTGCAGCGCATTCTCCGCCCGCAGGACCGAACAGGTGGTGTACACCAGGCGGCCGCCCGGTCGCAGCACCTGCCAGGCCGCGTCCAGCAAACGTGCTTGCAGGCGCGTCAGCGCGTCCAGGTCATCCGCGCGCCGGTGCAGCAGGACATCCGGTTGGCGGCGCACGATGCCGGTAGCCGAGCAGGGAGCGTCGAGCACCACGGCGTCGAAGGGCTCGCCGTCCCACCATGCGGCCGGATCGGCCGCGTCGGCGGCCTTCGTCTCAGCGCCTAGGCCCACACGCTGCAGCGTCTCCTGGACGCGCTGCAACCGACGCGCATCCACATCCAGCGCCAGCAGGCGACGGGTCGGGTCGCGCTCCAGCAGGTGCGCCGACTTGCCGCCAGGCGCTGCGCACATATCGAGTACGCGTGCCCCGGAGGGAAGTTCTTCCAGCAGATCGGCAACGCGTTGCGCTGCGCCGTCCTGCACAGAGACATCCCCCTGTGCGAAGCCGGGCAAGGTCGTGGGCGCCACCGGCTCTCGCAACAACAGGGCGTCCGGCATGTCGTCCGGCGCTTCGGTCGGCAGCCCTGCCTCGACAAGGCGCTGACGGTATGCGTCGCGGCTGCCATGCTGCCGGTTGACCCGCAGCCACAACGGCGCCTCGCGCAGACTCTCGGCGAACACCCGTTCGGCCTCGGCCGGCCAATCTTTCCGGACCTGCCCACGTAACCAAGCCGGCCACGCCAACTCGGGCGTCGACGCAGGCAGGCCCTCGCGCTGAGCACGCCGCAGCAGCGCATTCACCAGCTTGTCCTGGTGGGAGCGCCCAAGTACGCGCACGGCCTCGACCGTTGCCGAGACGGCAGCATGCGCCGGCAGTTCCAGCACGACCAGTTGCGCGAAGCCCACGTGCAATAGCGACTTGAGTTCGTTGTCGCGGGGACCAAGGGGCCGCGGCATCCATTGCGCCAGTGCGGCATCGCTCCGCGTCCGCGCGCGCAGCACGGCGAAACAGATGGCTTCCAGCAGCGCGCGGTCGCGCACGTCTTCGATACCGGGCAGGGTGTGGGTCAACTCGGCCTTGAGCGAGCGGCCGCGATGCATCACGGCATCGACCACGCGGGTGGCCAGCACCCGCACCGCCACACCGGCTTGCCCAGTCACGACGTCACCAGATCGCGCCGCGCGTTGAGGTAGTCGGCGGCGGTGATCGCCTTGCCACCTTCGCGCTGGACGACGCGCAGGCGTAGCACGCCATGGCCGCACGCGACGTCCAATCCCTGGCGACTCGCGCCCAGCAAAGTGCCCGGCGCCGCATCGTGCGCTTCGTCCAGCGAAACAGCACCGTGGATCCGCAACCGTTCGCCCGCGAGGTGAGCTTCGGCCACTGGCCAGGGGTTGAACGCGCGCACCTTGCGCGCCAGTGCCTCCGCCGGCTGCGCCCAGTCGAGCTTCGCTTCGGCCTTGTCCAACTTATGCGCGTAGGCCACGCCCTCTTCCGGCTGCGGGTGCGGCGGCAGGCGGACGCCCGCCCGCAGCAGGCCCAGGGCATCGCGCAGCACCTGGGCGCCGAGATCGGACAGGCGATCGTGTAGTTGCCCACCAGTCTCTTCCGCACCGATCTCCAGACTTTGCGCTAGCAGTACCGGCCCGGTGTCCAGCCCGGCCTCCATCTGCATCAGGCAGACGCCGCTCTCGTCGTCGCCGGCTTCGATCGCGCGCTGGATCGGCGCGGCGCCGCGCCAGCGGGGCAGCAGCGAGGCGTGCACGTTCCAGCAGCCGTACTGCGGGATGTCGAGCACCGCCTGCGGCAGGATCAGACCGTAGGCCACGACGATCATCACGTCGGGCTGCATCTCGCGCAGCGCATCCTGGGTGGACTTTTTCTTCAGCGACAGCGGCTGCAGCACGGGGATGCCGCGCTGGATCGCTTCCAGCTTCACCGGCGACGGCGTGAGGCCGCGTCCGCGCCCTGCGGGACGATCGGGCTGGGTGTAGACGGCCACCACTTCATGCTGGGCATGCGCGGCGCGGAGGCTGGGCACGGCGAACGCCGGCGTACCGGCGAAGACGATTCTCATGGGGCGGGTTCCGGTAAAGGGCTGGCGGGACGGGTGGGGTCGGACCCGCGCATCCCGGCCCCGCGGTCGCCTCAGGCGACGTGCTTGCGCTGCTTGGCGAGCTTCTTGCGCACCATCTCGCGCTTCAACGGCGAGAGGTAGTCCACGAACAGCTTGCCGTCGAGGTGGTCCATTTCGTGCTGGATGCAGACCGCGAGCAGTCCATCGGCACGCAGTTCCTGCGGTTGGCCCTGGCGATCGAGGAAGCGCACCGTGATCTCATCGGCCCGGGTGACATCGGCGAAGATGCCGGGCACGGACAGGCACCCTTCCTGATAGACCTGTTCGCCGGCCTGCTCGCTCAGCTCGGGATTGATGAAGACCTGCGGCTGGTTCTTCTCCTCGCTGACGTCGATGACCATAAAGCGCTGGTGCACGTCCACCTGGCTGGCCGCCAGGCCGATGCCCGGTGCGTCGTACATGGTCTCGAACATATCGTCGAGCAAGCGCTGGAATTCGGGCGTCGTCACGTTTCCGGCGTCGACCGGCACCGCCTTCGTGCGCAAGCGGGGGTCGGGGAATTCGAGGATGGAGAGCAGTGCCATGGTACGTCTCGAGATGGGGGTGCCTGCGGAATCCGGCAAGGCCTCACGAATTCTAACAAGGGCGCTTGCGTTGCGCCGGGTTTTCTGGACTATAGTGCTGACCACCTGTCGGGGAATCAGGTAGATACCGCCATGTTTAAATATTTTCGTACGGTTCTCGCCGTTGCGGTGCTGACCGTCGGCACCTACGCGACCGCGGCCGAGATGGCGGGGAGCCATCCCGACACATATGTGGTCAAGCGGGGTGACACCCTGTGGGACATCTCGGCTCGCTTCCTCAAGAAGCCTTGGCTGTGGCCGGAGATCTGGCAGGCCAACCCGCAGATCCAGAACCCGCACCTGATCTATCCCGGTGACGTCATCAGCCTGGCGTACCTGGATCGCGTCGCCGTGCAGCCGGGTCCGCGCCAGGACGCGCCGCTGAATGCGATCCCCCTTTCCGACATCGAGCCGTTCCTGAAGGATCGCCGCGTGGTGGACAGCTTCGAGGGTCTGCCGCACGTGGCCGGCCTGGACGAAGATCGCCTGCGCAGCTCCGGTGGCCACAACATCTATGTGCGCGGCCTGGATGGCGCCCAGCCTGGCCAGCGCTTCGCCATCGTACGTCCGAGCGCCCGCTTCACCGACAATCCGCGCGCGCAGGACCTCGATTTCCGCGGCAAGACGATTCGCGGCGATGTCGACATGTGGAAGGAAGTCACCGAACAGACCGGCAAGGGCGAGTTCCTGGGTTACGAACTGGCCAAGGTCAACCTGGCCACGTTTACCCGCGGCGTGGTGCCCGGCACCGAGGTCAGCACGCTGCTGGTCGACATCGGCGGCATGGAAGTCCGCGTCGGCGATCGCCTGATCCCGGTGGACGCACAGCCGTACGACCTGCACTTCTTCCCGCACCCGCCGGCGACCGATCCGGCCGGCAAGCTGCGCGTGCTCGCCGTGGCCGATGCACTGACCTCCGGCGGCCCGCGCGACGTCATCGCCATTTCCGGCGGCCGCCTGGACGGCGTCGACAACGGCACCGTGTTCTCGATCTGGCGCAACGGCAGCCACACGGCTAACCGTATGGCGCATCCGGAATCCTCGCGCGTCAGCGAATCGCCGAAGTCGGGCGCCGGCCGCGTCGCATTGCCCGACGAGTACGCCAGCCATGCGATGGTGTTCCGCACCTTCGACAAGGTCAGCTACGCGCTGGTCATGGAAGGCGTGGAAGCGACCCGCGTGGGTTACGAGCTGAAGCACCCTGACGCGACCTACTGATCCGCGTCAGGCAACTCCTACGCACCACTGCGACGGCGCCCGAGGGCGCCGTCGTCGTTTCCTGCCTACGCTCGCGGGATGCCCAACGAAGACATGAACGCGCTGGCCCGGCTCGTCCTGGCCGGCGGCCCCGTACTACCCCGTCGCCGGCTGCTGGAGGCGCATGGCACGCCCTCCGCAGCGCTTGCCGCCGGTCGCGCCGCGTGGCGTGACGCCGGCTTGGCTGCGACGCAGGCCGATGCCCTCCGCAACCCGGACGACGATGTGCTGACGGGCACGCGCGCATGGCTCCAGCACCCGGGCCATCACCTGATCGGTTGGCACGACGCCGACTACCCCGCCCCTCTGCGGCGCGGCCCGAGTCCGCCGCTCGCGCTTTTCATCGAAGGCGATCCAGGCCTGCTTTGGCGACCATCCGTGGCCGTCGTCGGCAGCCGCTCGCCAACCGCAGGCGGGCGCGAGAACGCACAGCGTTTCGCCCGCGCCCTCGCCTCGACGGGCATCGTTGTCGCCAGCGGCCTGGCGCGAGGAATCGACGCTGCCGCCCATGAAGCCACGCTCGCCACCAAAGACGGCGCCACCATCGCAGTGGTGGGCACCGGCACGGACGTGGCCTATCCCCCGCACCACGTCGGTCTGCGCGATCGCATCGCCGCCCGCGGCGCGATCATCAGCGAACATGCGCCGGGCACTCCGGCCCTGCGCAGCCATTTCCCGGCCCGCAACCGGATCCTCGCGGGTCTGACGCTGGGGACGCTGGTAGTGGAGGCCGCGGAGCGTTCGGGAGCCTTGATCACGGCCCGCCTTGCAGCCGAAGCGGGCCGGGAGGTCTTCGCCGTCCCCGGTTCTATCCACAACCCGATGGCGCGCGGCTGCCACCGTCTGATCCGCGAGGGCGCGGCTTTGGTCGAAGGCGCGGAGGACATCCTCAGCGCGCTGGCGCCGCTGGCCGCTGACCTCGCCAATGCCTTGCGCGAACGCCTTGGCGAAACTGAATGGGGACCCCCGCCCGGCGCAGCCAACGCGCCCCGCGCGCTGGCACCCGACTACCAGACCTTGTGGGAGTCACTTGGTCACGACCCAACAGGTATGGATCAGCTCGTCTCACGCACCCGATTGACGGCCGCGGAACTGTCCTCCATGCTGCTGGTCATGGAACTGGATGGCTTAGTAACGGCGGAACACGGCCGATACCAGAGAAAGACCGGTTTCTTCACCTCCACAGCGTCGATGACGCAGGCCGAGGGGCAATGAAAGAGAGCATCCTGGACGTACTGCTTTACCTGTTCGAACACTACTTCACCGAAGATGCGGACCCCGTCCGCGACCGCGACTCTCTCCAGAACGGCCTGATCCAGGCCGGCTTCAGCCCCACCGAGATCAGCAAGGCCTTCGACTGGCTCGACGCACTCGCCGATCAACGGCCCAGTGCGGCGAACCCGCGCGTGGGCGGTCCCACCCGTGTGTTCCATGGCCCGGAATTGGAAAAGCTGGACGTGGAATGCCGCGGCTTCCTGCTTTTCCTCGAGCAGCACGGTGTGCTCGATGCAGACCAGCGTGAACTGGTCCTCGACCGTGCGATGGCCCTCGACCAGGACGAACTGGACCTGGACGACCTGAAGTGGGTCGTACTCATGGTGCTGTTCAACCAGCCCGGCTCGGAAGCCGCCTACGCCTGGATGGAAACCCAGATGTTTGCCGACGAGCCCGAACCGGTACACTGAGACGTCGGTACCGCTTCTGGGGGAAGCATGTCGGGTTGGTATTACGCCGACCGGAGCCGTGAACAGCACGGCCCGGTGACGGCGGAAGAATTGGGGACGCATTACCGCTACGGTCGCATCACGCTGGACAGCCTGGTCTGGCGCGAAGGCCTGCCGCAATGGCTGCCATTGCGCGATGTCGCCGACGAACTCGGCCTGCATGCGACCGCCGATGAAACGACGTCTACGTTGCCTCCGCCGGTGCCGCCAGTCATCGTGCCACCGCGGGCAGCCCCGTCTCGATCCATGCCGGCACCGCCCCAAAAACAAGGCATGTCCGGCGGCAAGATCGCCCTGATCGTCGCCGCCGTCATGGTGGTGCCGTGCATCGGCATTGCCGGCATCCTCGCCGCGATCGCGATTCCGGCCTACCAGGACTACACGCTGCGCACCAAGGTCACACAAGCCGTGACCGACAACTTCGAATTGCGTGCCGAAGTGAAGGATTTCCTCGACACACAGGGCCGCTGCCCGCGCAACGGGGAAGCCACGTTCGGCACACCCGAAAGCTATGCGAGCACCTACGTCACCCGCGCCACCATCGGCGAGTTCGAAGACGGCACCTGCGGGTTCGAACTGGAGTTCGGCAACATCGGCAATACCAACATCGACGGCCGCAAACTATGGTGGGACCTGGGTAGCGACCACGCCGAGTGGCACTGCTCGTCTGAAGTCGAAGACAAGTGGTTGCCGACGGATTGCCGCGGCTGACAACGTCAGCGCGGCGACGCGGGCCGCGCACATGACAGGGGAACACGGGAATGACGCACTGGTACTACGCCGACGCCGGGGGGCAGCGGCAGGGGCCTTTCACGGCCGATGAGCTCGCTGCGCACGCGCGCAACGGCCGCCTCACCGCGGAATCGCTGGTGTGGCGCGATGGCCTGGGCGATTGGCAGCCGTTCGGCAGCCTCGCCTCCGAGCTGGACGTCCCCGTTACCGCGCTGCCACAGAGGGAATCTGTTGCCGAGGAGGCACCCGACCCGGCGCACGTTCCCTACGCGCCGCCCAGCGCCCAGCTCACCTCGACGCACAGCTTCGTCACCGGCGGTCGTGTCGTGCAGGCGGGCTTGTGGAAGCGCTTTGCGGCGTCGTTCATCGACAACATCGTCACCACCGTCCTGAGCTACGCGTTGATCGTCCCGCTGATGCTGCTCGGTGTGGGCGTCATGGGTGCCGGCGGCGGCGACAATGCGATGGCGACCGGGGCCGGCGTGGCGGCCATCCTGGCGATGTACCCGATTCTGATCCTGGCACCCTGCGTGTACTTCGGCTGGATGCAGTCCTCGTCGATGCAGGCCAGCCTGGGCAAGCTCGCCGTGGGGATCAAGGTAGTGCGGACCCGCGGCGAACGCGCCGGATTCTGGCGCAACTTCCTGCGTGCGCTGGCCTATGTGATGTTCAGCGCCGTCACCTGCGGCCTGGGCGTGTTGATTTCGGCGCTGATGGTCGCGTTCACCGAGCGCAAGCAGGCGCTGCACGACATGATGTGCGACACGCTGGTGGTCGACAAATGGGCGTTCACCGCCCATCCGGAGCGCCAGCGGGAAGATCTGGGTACGGTGACCATCGTGATCCTGGTCCTCGCGGCTGTCGTGATCGTTGGCGCGATCGCCATGTATGCCGTGATGGGCGCCATGATGCTGGGCAACCTGCCTTCGTGAGCACCCTCCGCCCGTTCCCTTCTCTCTCCCCTTGATCGCGGGATCCTCCCCGCAGGCACGTCACATGACCCAGTGGTACTACGTCGACCCGCAACACCAGCGACAAGGGCCCGTCGCTGCGGAGTCCATCGCCCAGCTCTACCGCTCCGGCGCACTGACGCGCGCGTCGCTCGCATGGCGCGAAGGCATGTCGCAGTGGACGCCGCTGGGCGACATCGCGGCGGAATTGGGAATCGGCGATCCGGCGCCCGTCGGCGCACCTGTCTCGTCGGCGATCCCACCAACACCCATGGCCGTCGAAGCCGAAGCGCCCGTTGAGCGCCCGCTCACCGGTCGCGCGGTGTTCACCGCCAGCGAACCCACCCATATCCAATACACGCCCCCTCATGCCAGCCCATCCGAGTCCATGGCCGCGTACCCCGCGACGTCGATCGACATCGGCGCGCCCACCGCTTCGCCCTATGCGGCACCGCGGGCCGACATCGGCGGATACGCCGGCACGCCGGTGCACGAAGGTCACGTGGTCTATGCAGGATTCTGGAAGCGGGTGGCGGCCAGCGTCATCGACGCGTTCGCCATCGGTATTCCGGTGGGCATCGTGGCGGCCATCGTCGGCGGTCTGTTGGGGTTCGGCAGCTCGTTCGCCGGCGGCCTTTCCGGAGCCGCCGACGTGCTCAACCCCGGCGAGACGATCACGTCCTATCTGCTCACCGCCATCGCATACGCCTGGTTCCATTCCACGGCAGGCCTGACGGCCACGCCCGGCAAATTGGCGATCGGGATCAAGGTCGTCCGGACCGATGGCGAGCGGATCAGCTTCCTGCGCGGGTTCGGCCGCTACTGGGCCTACCTGCTCAGCGGCCTGCTCCTGGCCATCGGCCTGATCATGGCCGCCTTCACCGCCCGCAAGCAGGGCCTGCACGATCTGATCTGCGACACCCTGGTGGTCGACAAGTGGGCTTTCACCTCCCAGCCCGAGCGCCAGCGCGACGAGCTGGGGACGGTTGCCCTGGTCGTGTTGATCATCTTCGGCGTTCTGCTGGTAGGTGCCTTCATCCTGATGGCGGTGGGCTTCGCGGCACTGGCGTCCATGGGCCGCTGAGCCCGCCCAGGCCGCGACCCGGTTCACGGAACCCGCCCCCCGTTCGACGGCACGGCTTGACACGCCCGGCCCGGGCGTGATTCCACTATAAATAGGAAATCTGAACGCCCGGGGCCCCCGCCCTGGGCGTCCGCTTCTCTGGCGCCCACGTTTGGGCCACCCTAGCCGGCCCCGGACGGCCCCTCGAATCCCCCTGAATCCCTGACATGCCCAAGCACCTGCTCATCGTCGAGTCGCCCGCCAAGGCCAAGACGATCAACAAATACCTCGGCAAGGACTTCACCGTCCTGGCGTCCTATGGCCATGTCCGGGACCTGGTGCCGAAGGAAGGTGCGGTCGATCCGGACAACGGGTTCGCGATGCGGTACGACCTGATCGACAAGAACGAGAAGCACGTCGATGCCATCGCCAAGGCCGCCAAGGGCGCCGATGACATCTTCCTGGCGACCGACCCGGACCGCGAAGGCGAAGCGATCAGCTGGCACATTGCGGAGATCCTGAAGGAGCGCGGCCTGCTGAAGGACAAGCCGCTGCACCGCGTGGTGTTCACCGAAATCACCCCGCGCGCGATCAAGGAGGCGATGAACCAGCCGCGCCAGATCGCCGGCGACCTGGTCGACGCCCAGCAGGCGCGTCGCGCGCTGGACTACCTGGTCGGCTTCAACCTGTCCCCGGTGCTGTGGCGCAAGGTGCAGCGCGGCCTGTCCGCCGGCCGCGTGCAGTCGCCCGCGCTGCGCATGATCGTCGAGCGCGAGGAAGAGATCGAAGCCTTCATCGCGCGCGAGTACTGGAGCATCGAGGCCGAGTGCATGCACCCGCGCCAGGCCTTCACCGCCAAGCTGACGAAACTCGACGGCCAGAAGTTCGAGCAGTTCACCGTCACCGACGGCGATACCGCCGAAGCCGCACGCCTGCGCATCCAGCAGGCCGCGCAGGGTTCGCTGCACGTCACCGACGTGGCCAGCAAGGAGCGCAAGCGCCGGCCCGCGCCGCCGTTCACCACCTCCACGCTGCAGCAGGAAGCCTCGCGCAAGCTCGGCTTCACCACCCGCAAGACCATGCAGGTCGCGCAGAAGCTGTACGAAGGCGTGAACATCGGTGACGAGGAAGGCACCGTCGGCCTGATCAGCTACATGCGTACCGACTCGGTGAACCTGTCGGCCGAGGCGCTGACCGAGATCCGCGACGTCATCGCGCGCGACTTCGGTACCCAGGCGTTGCCCGACAAGCCGAACGTCTACCAGACGAAGGCGAAGAATGCGCAGGAAGCGCACGAGGCCGTGCGCCCGACCAGCGCCCTGCGCACGCCCGCACAGATGGCGCGCTACCTGAGCGACGACGAGCGCAAGCTGTACGACCTGATCTGGAAGCGCGCCGTCGCCTGCCAGATGGTGCCCGCCACGTTGAACACCGTCAGCGTGGACCTGGCCGCCGGCAGCCAGCACAGCTTCCGCGCCAGCGGCACCACGGTGATCGATCCGGGCTTCCTCGCCGTCTACGAGGAAGGCAAGGACCAGAAGAACGCCGAGGACGAAGACGAAGGCCGCAAGCTGCCGGCGATGAAGCCGGGCGACACGGTCCCGCTGGACCGCATCCATGCCGACCAGCACTTCACCCAACCGCCGCCGCGCTTCACCGAAGCCGCACTGGTCAAGGCGCTCGAGGAATACGGCATCGGCCGTCCGTCGACCTATGCCTCGATCATCCAGACGCTGATCTTCCGCAAGTACGTGGAAATGGAAGGCCGCGCCTTCAAGCCCAGCGACGTGGGTCGCGCGGTCAGCAAGTTCCTGTCCGGCCACTTCACCCAGTACGTGGACTACGACTTCACCGCCAAGCTGGAGGACGAGCTCGATGCCGTCTCCCGCGGCGAGGAAGAGTGGGTGCCGCTGATGGAAAAGTTCTGGGGCCCGTTCAAGGAACTGGTCGACGAGAAGGCCGAGACCGTCGATCGCAGCGAAGCCACCGGCGCGCGCGAGCTAGGTACCGATCCCAAGTCCGGCAAGCCGGTCAGCGTGCGCCTGGGCCGCTATGGACCGTACGCGCAGATCGGCGACAAGGACACCGACGAAAAACTGGAGTTCGCCTCGCTGCGTCCCGGCCAGTCGATGCACACCATCACCCTGGAAGACGCGCTGGAGCTGTTCAAGCTGCCGCGCAAGCTGGGCCAGGACAAGGATGAAGAAGTGAGCGTCGGCATCGGCCGCTTCGGCCCGTTCGCCAAGCGCGGCAGCACCTACGCCTCGCTAAAGAAAGAGGACGACCCGTACACGATCGACCTGGCCCGCGCCGTGTTCCTGATCGAAGAGAAGGAAGAGATCGCGCGCAACCGCATCATCAAGGAATTCGACGGCAGCGACATCCAGGTGTTGAACGGCCGCTTCGGCCCGTACATCAGTGACGGCAAGCTCAACGGCAAGATCCCGAAGGATCGCGAGCCCACCTCGCTGACGCTGGAGGACGTGCAGAAGCTGCTGGAGGAAACCGGCAAGCCTGCGCGCCGCGGCTTCGGCGCCAAGAAGGCCGCCGCCAAGAAAGTGGCCGTGAAGAAGGAAGCGGCGCCGAAGAAGACGGCGGCAAAGAAGGCGCCCGCGAAAAAAACAGCGAAGAAGGCCACCAAGAAGACCGCGACGAAGAAGGCAGCGACCAAGAAAGTGGCGAAGAAGTCCGTCGCCAAGGCCGCTGCCGGGGACGACGCCCCGTTCTGATCCTCTGCCACCCCGCACGCCATGCCCATCGAAAGGACCATCGAGGAAGCCGCGGAAGTGATCCGCAGCGGCGGGATCGTCGCCTATCCTACCGAAGCCGTATGGGGCCTCGGCTGCGATCCGTTCGATGAGGGCGCGGTGCACCGGCTGCTGGCGATCAAGCAGCGGCCGGTGGAAAAGGGCCTGATCCTGATCGCCGCCACGCTGGAACAGCTCAAACCGCTGATCGATGTGGCCGCGGTACCGACGGACCGTCTCACCGAGGTGCTGTCGAGCTGGCCCGGGCCGCACACCTGGGTGATGCCCGCTACCGCGCAGGCGCCGCGCTGGATCACCGGCCAGCACCGCGGCATCGCCGTGCGCGTCAGCGACCATCCCACCGTGGTGGGCCTGTGCCAGGCCTATGGCGGCGCACTGGTGTCCACCAGCGCCAACCTGAGCGGCGAGCCGGCCGTCAGCGAGTACGAAGCACTCGACCCGGCCTTGCTCGCCCGCGTGGACGCCGCCGTGCCCGGGCAGACGGGCGGCCTGGCCCGCCCCACCGCGATCCGCGACGCACTGAGCGGCCAAGCGCTGCGTGAATGACGGGACGCCTTCGACGGCGCCCGGCTTTCCATCTCCCTCCCGCGCGCGCACGATGGCGGCATGCCGCGCCTTGCCCCGCTCCTGCTGCCGGTTTTCCTGATACCAGCGCCGTCCTTCGCGCAGGCGACGAAGCCGGCCGCCCCTGCGGACGTCACGATCTACCGCTGCACCGCCGCCAGCGGAGCGCTGACGTTGCGGGATTCTCCTTGCCTGAGGGGCGAGAAGCAGGATGTCCGCACCATGCAGCGCCCGCGCGACCCCGCTCCGGTCGCACATCAGGCCACCACGCCGGTCGTGTCCGCCGCACCGGTATCGAACACCCGCGTCCAGGTGGTCTACGTGTCCCCGCCACGTCCGATGTACGAATGCGTGACGCCCGACGGCGAGACCTACACCAGCGATAACGGCGAAGGGAACCTGCGCTGGGTGCCGTACTGGTCGACCGGCAATCCGGTGTTGCCGCGCAACGACTACACGAGTTCGGCCAGCGTCTCCGGCAACGTATCGATCGGCAATGGCACGCTTTCGTTCCAGAGCGGCGATCCAAGGCCGCCTCGTCCTCCGCGGCCGGGCCACGGCGGCGCGGGATACGCTCCCGGTGGCGTCTGGATCCGCGACACCTGCCATGCGTTACCGCAGGCCGAGGTCTGCGCGCGCCTGTCGGACCGGCGCTACGAGATCCTGCGTCGTTACGGCAGCGCGATGGCGAGCGAACGCCGCACGCTAGACTTGGAACAGCGCGACATCGACGCGCGCATCGCCAACGATTGCAGGAATCCATGAGCCGAATCGCACGTTCCGTCCTCTACCGCCTGTCGCTGGCAGCCTGTGGCGCCCTCGCACTGCCGGCCACGCAAGCCGCGGAGGTCGTCATCTACCGCTGCACCGACGCCAGCGGCGCGCTGACGCTGCAGAACGCGCCCTGCCCGAAGGGCACGAAGCAGGAGCAACGCACGATGCAGGGTGTCAACACGGTGCCGATGGCGCCGGGTGGCGCGGCGTCGCAGGCGCCTGCCGCGTCTTCGTCCGGGAAAAGGCCGGAGGCCGCGCCCGCCGCCTCCGCATTGCCGGCACGCGCGGCGGGCGCCCCGCGTCTTCCGCCGCCGGTGCTGTTCCAGTGCACGACGTACGACAAGGACACGTACGTCACCGAGGAGAGCGAACCGGCCTCGCGCTGCGTTTCACTGCGCACGACCGGCCTGGACGGCAACCCGCAAGCCGGCGCGGGCCAGGCCTGCGAAGTGGTGCGCGACACCTGCGCGCGCGTGCCCGACGGCGGCCTCTGCGATGCCTGGAAGAAGCGCGGCGACGAGACCGAGGTCGCCTACCGCTTCGCGCGGCGCGAGAACGCCGAGAAGAATCGCGCGGAGTACGAGCGCGTTGCGCGCATCCTGTCGGAAAG
Organism: Pseudoxanthomonas sp. YR558; assembly: GCF_900116385.1. Taxonomy (NCBI): domain Bacteria; kingdom Pseudomonadati; phylum Pseudomonadota; class Gammaproteobacteria; order Lysobacterales; family Lysobacteraceae; genus Pseudoxanthomonas; species Pseudoxanthomonas sp. YR558. Next base: position 1,925,697 of record NZ_FPCI01000001.1, read on the forward strand.
CGACTGCGGGAAATAGCGTCCGCCGTCAGTCCAGCGCCAATGCCTGCAGCTGCCACGCTTCACCCAGGCGTCCCTGCATGGCTGCCACCAGTGCGTGCATCAACAGCAGGTGCTTGTCCGCATCCGGGTGGGCATGGCGCACGCGGCGTGCGGCATCGATGCCGTTCCGATGGTAGGCCGCCAGCACCTTTACCGCTTGCTCATCGCGGCCTGGCGCTCGCATCGCAGGCTCATGGCCCAGCGCACGTACCATCGCCTCTGCGGTCGACCAGGTCGACCATGGGTTCTGCCCAGTGATGATGCGACCATCGATCACCGTGTTGTCCAGGTACATCGGACCCTCCACATAACGCGCGCCCCTCTGCACCAGCCGGTCCTGCAGCAGGTAAGGAAAGCGCACGCGGGCATCCTTCATCAGGAATAGCTCCTCGTCGTTGCTGAAGCCCGCCACGCGTCGCCCGCGCAGCAGCGGGCTGCCGTCCTCCAGCGTCACGTCCAGCAGCGCGGCCGGTCCATGGCAGACGGCACCGATCACGCCGCCGGCCCGGTACACCTCGCGCACCAATCGCCGGATGTCCGTGTTCCCCGGGAAATCGAACATCGTGCCCTTGCCGCCGACGAAGTACACCGCCGCGTACCGTGCAGGGTCCACTTCGTGCAGCGGCAAGCTGCTCTCCAGTCGCTTTCGTGCGTCGGCATCGTTGAGGAAGGCGAAGTCGGTGGCCACCATGTCTTCGTCATCGCGCCGCATTGGCGGCGAGCCGCCTTGCGGACTGGCGATGTCCACGTCGTAGCCACTGGCCCGGAATACGTAATAGGCGCGTGCCAGTTCGGTGAGTTCGAAACCGGCCTTCTTTTCGCCACCGGGAAAGTGGGAAGTGCTGGTGACCACGGCCAGGATCCGCCCTCGCGGGGGAGATATCGCGCCCTGCATGAAATCCAGGTCAGCCACCGTGCTGCGCGCATCCGCGCGCGGCTGGCTGCCCAGGTCCAGCGCATGCACGTAGGCGAAAGCGCCGATGCCCACCACCAAGGCCAACAGGCCACCCACCTTCGCGATCCGCCATAACCATCGCCGCATGTCCGCGCCCTCCTCTCCACGAGAAGCGGACGATGACGGACCGGGATCAAACGAACGTCAATTCAGAACCCGTAGCGTAGGAACCCGCCGTCCACCGCGATGCATTCGCCGGTGATGTAGCTGGAAGCGGGCAGGCACAGGAAGCCGACGGCGGCGGCGACTTCCTCGGGCTCGCCGATGCGGCGCATCGGCGTGCGCGCGACCACTTCGTCGTAGTAGTCCGGGTCCGAGAGCGGACCGGAGGTGCGGCGTGTGCGGATATACCAGGGCGCCACCGCGTTGACCCGTACGCCATCTTCGGCCCATTCGGCGGCCAGGCTGCGGGTCAGCTGGTGCAGCGCGGCCTTGGTCATGCCGTACGGCGCACCACTGCGCACCGCCGTAATGCCCGACACGCTACCCACGTTGACGATACTGGACGCCGCGTGCCGCGTGAGCAGCGGATGCGCGTAGCGCGACAGCTCGAAGGCGGAGAAGAGGTTGGTCTCGAAGATGCCGCGCCATTCGTCTTCGGTGTAGTCCACTGCAGCGCGCGTGACGTTGCCGCCGGCGTTGTTGACCAGGATGTTCAGGCCATCGGCGTGGTCTTCGGCCCAGTCGAGGATGGCGCGACGATCCTCGTCATCGGCGACGTCGGCGGCCAGCACGCTGATCTCGCGCTCGGGGAATTCTTCGGCGAGATCCTGGCGCGCGTCCTGCAGCGCATCCGCATCCCGCGCGACCATCAGCACGTCGGCGCCGAACCCCAGCAGCTCGCGCGTGATCGCCAGCCCGATGCCCGCACTGGCCCCGGTCACGAGCGCCAGTTGTCCTTCCAGTCGCCACCGGTTCGCCGCCACGTGCGCCTCCTCCATCGTTGGGCGTAGCATAGCGCCACGTCACATGAGGATCGTCGTCATGCCCGGGATCCGCTTCGCCCTGCTCGCCTCGCTCGTCCTGCTGGCCGCGGCATGCCGCGCACCCGAGCCGCCGCCCACCGACGAGCCCCCGGAACCGCAGGCCACCGCGTCGACGACACCCAGCGGTACCGAATTGCGCGATGCGGTGCAGGCGCCGATCCAGAAGGCCGAGGCGGTGGAGGCCCAAGTGGACGCCGCGGCCGATCGCACGAACGCCGCTGAAGCCGACGCGACCGGCGACGCCAGCGCACCCTGAGGGTCAGCCCTCGCCGTCGGCGGCGAACTCCATCCAGCGCCACTGCCCATCGACGCGACCGAAGCAGAACAGGTAGGGCGCGCACGACAGCACGTAGCGGTCGTCTTCTCGCAACGGCGGCGCCGTGCGCAGGCAACGACGGACGTCGGCCGTCAACAAGGCCGGCACCACCGAGCGCGCGACGTCGGCGCGGTCATGCGGTTCGCTTTCGAACAGGAACGGCACCTGCGCCATCCCCGCGATGGCCTCGGCGTCGTTCGCGACCACAGCCTCTCGCCAGCGCGACAGGAACGCGCCGAAATCCGCCTCGGCATCAACGGGCCGCGCGGCAGCGATGCCGCACGCAAACATCAGCAGCAACGCGGTGCAGGCTCGCATCGTCCGTTTCATTCTGGTTCCTTCTCGCACGCCGCGGGCGGCGCATCGCCGGCGCACGCGCGCGGCCAGCTCGGCAAGCGGAGCGACACCCAGGGATGGTCGTCCAGGCCTTCGCACGCAGGCGCAGGCGCATAACCGGCCGGCAGCGCAACGCCGGGCATGTCGCAAATGCGCGGCGCGGGTGCGCCCTTCAACGTGCTCACCACGCGCAGGAGTCGCCCGTTCCGAAACCACAGCGTCGCCCAGCGCCACGGTGCAGGATCGACATCCATCACCCACAACGTCTTGCAGCCGGTGTAGTCGTCCGGCAGGTCCGCATTGCGGGGATGCACCAGCATGAAGCCACCGGGTGTCGCCACCACGCCGGCGTCGTCCGGTGCCGCCCCGCGCGCGCAGGACGGCAGGTCGGGCAGGAAGGGCTCCACCGCCCACGCATCACCCGCACATGCCAGCGCACTCATGGCCATGGCAGCGCTCATCCAACGGTTCATCTGCATCCCACGCGTGCATCGATGCCGCATACAACGGGGATTGCGCCGGTGCCGGCCATCGCACGGCACGAACGAAACGGGCCGCCCGGTTGCCCGGGCGGCCCGTGGGATCACGCGATGTCGCGGGAGATCAGAACCCGCAGAAGCAGTAGGCCAGCGTCTTCACCGGCGCGCCGTTGCGGTCGTTCACGGCCTCGTCGACGAAGCGCAGCTGCGCTTCCATCTCCGGCAGGCTGCGGGCCAGCAGCGCACGGGCGAAGTCGGAATCCTTCAGCCACGCCGCACCCAGGCGCGTGCCGGCCAGGCCGGACATGAACTGCGAGAACGGCGAGGCGGCTTTCTCGATGTAGCGCACGCGGTAGGCATCGGCATCGCCGAGCTTGGCGCGCTTGGCCGCATCGGCCAGCGCCGCGTCCATGCCGCCCAGTTCGTCGACCAGCGCGCGTTCCTTCGCCTGCGCACCGCTCCACACGCGGCCGCGCGCGACGGCGTCGATGTCCTCGACGGATTTCTTGCGCGCATCGGCGACCTTGCCGGTGAAGTCCGCATAACCCTTGTCGATCACGGACTGGATCACCTGGCCGACGGCCGGGTCCAGCGTACGGGTGATGTCGAACGCGCCGGCGAAGCGCGTGGTGCCCACGCCATCGGTATGCACGCCGATCTTCTCCAGCGCGCGCGGCACGGTGGGGATCATGCCGAAGATGCCGATCGAACCGGTGATCGTGGAAGGATCGGCGTAGATGCGGTCGGCATTCATGCTGATCCAGTAACCACCCGACGCGGCCAGGTCGCCCATCGAGACGACCACGGGCTTGCCGGCCTTCTTCAGCTCGGCCACTTCGCGGCGGATCTGCTCGGATGCGAACACGCCGCCACCGGGCGAATCCACGCGCAGCACCACGGCTTTCACGTCTTCATCGTCGCGCGCCTCGCGCAGCAGCGCCGAGGTGGACAGGCCACCGACGCGGCCGGCCGGCTGATCGCCGTCGGTGATTTCGCCTTCGGCCACGACCACGGCGATCTGCGGGCGGCTGTCGAGCGGGTTCTTCTTCGCGTCGATCTGGGTCAGGTAACCGGCCAAGCCCACGGCGCGGAAGCCGGTCTCCGAATCCTCGTCGGCGACGCCGCGTTCGATCAGCAGGTTCTCGACTTCTTCCTGCGTCTTCAGGCCATCGACGAGCTTCTGCTGCAGTGCGTACTTGGCCAGGTCGCCACCGGCGGCGGCGACGCCTTCCGGCAGGGTGTCGATGCCTGCGGCCAGCGCTTCGGGTGTGGTCTTGCGCACCTTGGCGATGTCGGCGAGCAGGCGCTGCCACACGTCGTTCATCCAGTACAGGTCGGCTTCCTTGGCTTCCTTCGATGCGGCGTCGAGCACGTAGGGTTCGGCAGCCGACTTGTATTCGCCCACCTTGAACAGGTGCACGTCCACGCCGAGCTTCTCCTGCAGGCCCTGGCGGTAGTACTGGCGATAGCGGCCCAGGCCCTCGAGCACCAGGCTGCCCATCGGATCGATGTAGACCTCGTTGGCCTGCGCGGCCAGCAGGTACTGGGTCTGGCTGAGGTTCTCGCCGAAGGCGACGATCTGCTTGCCCGAGGCACGGAACTTGGCCAGCGCCGCGGCGACTTCACGCAGCGAGGCGTAGCCGGTCGGCTGCAGTTGGTCCACGCGCAGCAGCATGCGTTCGATCTTCTCGTCCTTCTGCGCGGCTTCGATGGCGCGCACCAGGTCGCGCAGCTGCACTTCCTCGGCGCTCTTGTCGCCGAACGCCTTGGCCAGCGCGCGGGTGGCAGGGTCGGCGGTGAACTGCTCCACCAGGCGGCCTTCCGGCGCCAGCACGAAGGTGGTGCGTTCCATCAGCGGCTTCACCCCGCCACTGCCGGCGGCAATGATGAAGAAGATGAAGATCAGGAACAGCAACCCGAAGAAGATCAGGTTGAGGACCAGCTTGCGGGTGAAGTTCATCACGTCCCACAGCCCCACGAAGAACGTGGCGACCGGGCTGCGGCGAGGTGCAGGTGCGACTTGGTTCATGGAAGACTCCGGGAAACTGGGGCCACTGTAGCGTGTGCCCGGGGGGCTTTCATGCCCCGTTGGTCACCGTGACGCTGGCAAGGGGGCCTGCGCGGCGGCCTCGTGGCGCCGGCTGCTGCGCTCGAAACGCCAACCCAGCAGCACTGCGGCAGCGGTCAGGCCCACGATCAGACCCGCCCACATGCCCTGCGGGCCCCAGCCGAGGCCCAGCCCCAGCCCGGCGCCCAGCGGCATGCCCAGGCCCCAGTACGAGACGACGGCCAACCACATGGGCACGCGGGTGTCCTTCAGCCCGCGCAATGCGCCGGCCGACAGCACCTGGATCCCATCCGGGAACTGGAAGGCCGCCGCGAACAGCAGCAGCGTGCCCGCGAGCGCGGCCACGGCCAGGTCGTCGGTGTACAGCGCCACCACCAGGTCGTGGCCCAGCAGCAGGAACAACGCCGACATCGCCTGCGTGGCCAGCACGATAACGTAGCCCGCATGCGCGGCGCGGCGGATGCCCAGCGCATCGCCCGAGCCCACCGCATGGCCCACGCGCACCGTGGTGGCCTCGGCCACGCCCATCGGCACCATGAAACACAGCGCGGAGACGTTGATGGCGATCTGGTGCGCCGCGGCCGGCGTCGCCCCGAGCCGCGCGATCAGCAGCGCGGTGACGATGAAGAGGCTGCCTTCCATTAGCACGGTGATGCCGATCGGCAGGCCGGTGCGCAACAGCTGCAGGATCGGTTCGCGACGCGGTGGATCGAAGTGCGCGAACAGGTGCAGGTCGGCGAAGCGCTGCGAGCGCGACAGGTACACCGCGAACGCGATCGCCTGCAGCCACATCGTCAGCGCCGAGGCGATGCCTAGCCCACCCGCGCCCATCTCCGGGAAGCCCAACTTGCCGAAGGTCAGCACGTAGCCTACCGGCGCCAGCACGAGCAGGCCGCCGAAGCCGAGGATCATCGTCGGCAGTGTCCAGTGCGTGCCCTCGCTGAGGTAGCGCATGCAGAAATAGAACGTCAGCGCCGGCACGCCCCAGCGGATCCCGTGCAGGAAGGCGGTCGCGCCGGGAATGATGTCGGGCGCGATGCCGAACGCCGCCAGCGCGTAGGGCGCCACACTGAGGAAGGCGAACATCAGCAGGCCCAGGCCCAGCGAGAGCCACAGCGCCTGGCGGAACAGCGGGGCGATCTCGCTGCGCCGGTTCGCGCCATCCAGCTGCGAAACCGACGCCGTCAGCGAGATCAACGTGCCGATCGGCACCATCATCGGCAGCCACAGCAGGGCCGTGCCCACGGTGACCGCCGCCAGCGTCTGGGTGGCGTGGTGGCCGGCGATGACGTTGTCGACGAAGCCGATCAGGCCGGTGGAGACATGGCCCAGCACCAGCGGCAGGGCGAGGGAGGCCGTCGCACGCACTTCCTGGCCGAAGCGCGGGGTCGGGGAAAGGGACAGGGACATAAGGAGCAACCGCCGGACTACGGTCGCGCGGTTGCGCGCTGGCACCGGGTCACGGGAGGCCGGTATCTTACCCGCTCACCCGCCGCGCCACCCGAACGCCCCATGACCCCGACGCACGAAGCCGACGCCGTGCACGCCCGCGCGTGCGACAACTGCAAGACGCCGCTGCAGGGCGGGTTCTGCCACCAGTGCGGGCAGAACGCGCATAACCCGTTGAGCAGCTTCGGGCATGCGGTGGAAGAAGTCTTCGAATCGTTCTGGCACCTGGACGGCCGAATCTTCCGCACGCTGCGCACACTGCTCTCGCCGGGCAAGCTGGCCAATGCCTACCTGGCCGGCCATCGCGCGCCGTTCGTGGCGCCGCTGCGGCTGTTCGTCATCGTCAGCGTGCTGACGTTCTTCGTGGCGAAGCTGACCCTGCATATCGGCGAGGTGACGCTTCCGGAACCGCCGCCGACGGCCGACGGCACCACCAACCTGGTCGCCAAGCCGAATGAGTCCGGCATCGACTTCTCCAAGCAGACGACGGTCGAGGGCGTCATCAAACAGCGTGACCAGACGCTGGAAGGCCTGATTTCGGCGCGCGCGGGCGTCCCCCGTGGACTGGGTTTCGTACGCGAGCGCATCGAAGAGAACATCTATGCCACCCAGCGACTGGCGCGCGAGCGGATCATCCAGCTCAAACCGGATCATCCATCGCTTGCACAGCCTGACCGCTATCCGGCGGGTGCACCGTTGCCCGAGATCCCCATGCGCGCCCTGATCAGCATCGACGGCAAGCCGTTCGATGCCGAGGCCAATCCCGTGCGCGTGGGCTGGCTGCCCGACTTCGCCAATCGCTGGTTCAACAAGAAACTGGCGCGTGCGGAAGAGAATGTCCCGCGCGTGGCGCAGGATCCGGAGTACTTCGTCACCCGACTGATCGGCTCGGTGCCGTCGGCCCTGTTCGTGCTGGTGCCGGTATTCGCCTTGTTGCTGAAACTGGCCTACATCGAGACGCGGCGCGTGTATCTGGAGCACCTCGTGGTGGCGTTGTACAGCCACGCCTACCTGTGCCTGTGCATCCTGGTGGTCTGCCTCGTCCAAGCGGTGGGTGGCCTGATTCCATCCGGCAACTTCTGGCTGAAGATCCCACAGTGGACCGTGCAGATGGCCTTGCTCGCCTGGATGCCCGTCTATCTGTTCTGGATGCAGCAACGCGTGTACCGGCAGCACGTGATCGTCACGCTGCTGAAGTTTTCGGTGCTGGGCACGCTCTATTTCATGATGCTGGTGACGGCGATCGTGTTCCTGGTGCTGACCACCTGGGTCAACGCCTGAGAACTCACCGCTCGCGGCGCGCGTGCAGCCATGCTGCGCGTTCGCCCGCGGGTACCCGGACCAATTCGTGGCGGAAGCGATCGCGCTCCGGCGGCGGAATGCGTTGCGACAACGCAGCCAGATCGTCCAATGCGGTGGCATCCAACTGGCGCAGCAACGCCAACAGCGGTTCGCGTTCGGCTTCCGGCACGTAAGCGAACATCGGCTGCAGCCGTGGCCACACCGCGCCCAGCGTGGGCCCCAGGCGCCAACCGCGATGTTCCATCGCGTCGAGCGCGGCGAAGCGCATGCGCAGTGCCTGCTGCGCTTCGACAGGCTGCGTCGCGAAATCCCCCGCCGCCGCGCGCAGGCGCGCGCGATCCACGTCGCCCAACGCCTGCCACGCCGCATAGTCGGCGCGCTGCCGGGTGAGTACTTCCCAGGGATGCAACGCTTGTGGCGCCACGACCGCAGGCGCGGGCGGCGCTTCTGCGCTTTGCTCGGGCGGCGCGGGTGTCGACGCGGATTCCGGTGCGACATCCGCCGCTGCCGTGGCCGCGCGCTGGACGATGTACCACGCGAGGAAATCGGCCTCCGGTACCAGCGTGGCCGCTTCGGGATCCGCGCGCATCGGTGCGTCACGATCGGTGCGCGCGGCTTCCTCTGCATCGAAACGCGCAGCGGGCGGTTCGGCCGGCGGCAACGCTTCCTGCCGGATGTCGGGATCGGTGAGGGTGACCACGCCGGACACAGGCGTGGGCGCTGGCTGTAGCAGCGTCGCCCACGGCGCACCGGGCCACCAGGTGGCGGCCAAGGCGGCGGCCATCAGCAGCAGGACCAGCACGACCCAGGGCCAGCGGCGCGGCATCCTGAGGGGCACTGCCGGGCGGATCGGTGTAGCGGCGGCAGGCGGCATCCGCGTGCCCGCCAGCGCTTCCTCGCGTAGGCGGGCCAGGCGCGCCAGGCGTTCGGGAGGCAGATCACGCAGGTGCGTCTGGACCGCCTCGGCGAGGCGACGCCAGGCGTCGGCGTCGAGGCGCCCTGCGGCATCGCGCGGGCAAGCCCGTGCCAACGCGGCCCGGTAGTCGTCGGGAGACAGGCCCAGTACGCCGGCCGCCTCTTCTTCCTGGAGTCCACCGGCCAGCCGCAACAGCAGAGCGGCACGGTCGGGTGCGGCGATGTCGGCGAGCGCCTGCATCGCCGGCGCACGCTGGGCGACGGGCGATTCCGCGCGCAACGGCGGGGCCGCGACCAGCAGGCTCCAGAATCGCGCCGGCCACGCGGCCATCGGCAACTCCGCCGCGTGGGCCCGGAACGCCCGGAGCGCCGCCGCCAGCGCCACGTCGCCGCGCTCGGTGTCGCCGCACTGGAGTGCAGCGAAGACCGCACCGCGCCGTTCGCAGCCACGAAGGAAGGCGGCCAGGGCGGCGGGAGGGGGTTCTGGCGGATGGTTCGGGGTCATGCGAAAACCGGGGTTCGACGGTCTGATCATAGACAGCCTGCGGGGCCGTATGGACGCTTGACAGCGCGTCGGAACCTGCTCTCCAAGGCGGCACAAGGGTTTCCACGAAAATGCGTTGTGCACAGCGGTCACCAAACCGTCACGAGCCCCGGCGGGCGCCTTGTCGGGCGCCATGTTTCAGCTGGGTTTCACGCACAAACTATTGATATTGAAAGAAATAATAAGGATGGCGCTTTTTTCGCCAACCTGACTGGAAGGCTTGCAGGGACGTCATCGCGCCGTGAAGCATCAGCGCCATGCACAGATTTATCCACAGCGGATGTGGATAAACCCATTTCCCTTTACGGGATGGGCACTTGCGTGAATTTCGTCAAGAAATTGGCAGGAGAACGGTGCAACTGCACAAGACCTGACCTCGCCCGAGCGGACCGATAAACTGCAGCCGATGCCACCCTCCCCCGTCCTGCGGATCGCCCTGCCCGTGCCCCTGCCGCAGGCGTTCGACTACCTGCCGCCGCCCGGCCATGCGCCGACCCCCGCCGACATCGGCAAGCGGGTCCGCGTGCCGTTCGGAAGCCGCGAGCTGGTGGGGGTGGTCGCATCGGTCGAGCCCCGTACCGAGGACGTGCCCGAGCTGCGCGAGGCCTTGGGGGTGCTGGACGACGCGCCGCTCGTGCACGGAGAACTGTTGGACTCCCTGCACTGGCTGGCCCGCTACACCCACGCCCCGCTCGGCGAGGTCTTCGCCACGGCGCTACCCACCGTCCTCCGCCAGGGCGAACCCCTTCCCGACACCCACGCCTGGCACTGGCGACTGACCGAGACCGGGCGGACCCAGCTCGATCGCCTGCGCGCCGGCAGCCGGCCGCGTCGCCTGGCGGACCTGTTGGCGATGGCCCCGCTGGACGAGGACGTGCTGGACCTGCACTTGGACGAAGGCCGCGCGACCGCGCGCGCCCTGGCCAAGCGCGGATTGGCGGAGCGCGTGGCCGTGCCGGTGTCCGCACCCACGCCCGTGCCCCGCGCAGGCCCGCCACTCAACGAACAGCAACGCGCTGCCGTCGATGCCATCGTCGCCACCCGCGGCTTCGGTGCGCTGTTGCTGGACGGCGTGACCGGCAGCGGCAAGACCGAGGTCTATCTGCAGGCGATCGCCGACTGCCTGGCACGCGGGCGCCAGGCGCTGGTCCTGGTGCCCGAGATCGGCCTGACGCCGCAGACCCTGTCGCGCTTCCGCGACCGCCTGGGCGTGCCTGTGCATGCGCTGCATTCGGGCCTCAACGATGGCGAGCGCGCCCGCACCTGGGCCGCCTGCCTGCGCGGCGAGGCGCGGGTGGTGGTCGGTACGCGCTCGGCGGTGTTCACGCCGCTGCCCGACGCCGGTGTGATCGTCGTCGATGAGGAACACGACGGCAGCTACAAACAGCAGGATGGCATCCGCTACCACGCCCGCGATTTCGCCCTCGTCCGCGGCAAGGCGCTGGACGTGCCGGTGGTGCTGGGGAGTGCGACGCCCTCGCTGGAGACGCTGCACAACGCGCGCAGCGGCCGCTATATCCATCTGCGTCTGTCGCAGCGCGCTGGCGAAGCCCAGCCACCCAGCGTGCGCGTGCTGGACATGCGCAAGCGCCCGCAGCAGGCAGGGTTGCTCACCGACACGCTGCAGGCGCTGCGCCAGGCCGTCGACGCCGGCGGCCAGGCGCTGGTGTTCAAGAATCGACGCGGCTACGCACCCGTACTGCTCTGCCACGACTGTGGCTGGAGCGCGCACTGCAAGCGCTGCGATGCGTCCATGACCGTGCATGGCGCCGGCAAACGGCTGCAGTGCCATCACTGTGGCGCGCGCCAGCCCGCGCCGCTGGCGTGCCCGGATTGCGGTGGCCTCGCATTGCAGCCGCAGGGCATCGGCACCGAACGGCTCGAGGAACTGCTCACCGAGACCTTCCAGGACGTGCCGGTGCTGCGGGTGGACCGCAGCACCACGCAGAAGCGCGACGGCTTGGCGCAGCAGTTGGCGAAGCTGGGCGAGGCCCCGGGCATCCTGGTCGGCACGCAGATCCTCGCCAAGGGCCACGATCTTCCGCACCTCACCCGGGTGGCCGTGGTGGGCGTGGACGAAGGGCTGTTCTCCACCGACTTCCGCGCGACCGAAAAACTCGCGCAACAGCTCATCCAGGTCGCCGGACGCGCGGGACGCGCCGGCAAGCGCGGCGACGTCTGGCTGCAGACGCACCATCCTGACCATCCGTTGCTGGATACGCTCATCAACGGCGGTTACCACGCCTTCGCCGACGCCGAACTCGAGCAACGCCGCATGGCGGGCTTCCCGCCGTTCGCGCACCTCGCGCTGCTGCGCGCCGAAGCCCAGCACGTGGATGCGGCGCAGCAGTTCCTGCAGGCGGCCAAGCAGGCACTGCGCGCACAGGACGCCACGCTCGAACTGCACGGCCCGCTGCCTGCGCCGATGCCGCGGCGCGCGGGTCTGCATCGCGTGCAGCTGCTGCTCTCCTCGCCCGAACGCCGCACGCTGCATCGCACGCTCGACCTCGCCCTTCCGCAGATCCACGCGCTGCCCGAAGCGCGCCGCACGCGCTGGTCGCTCGACGTGGATCCCATGGACCTCTACTGATGACGCCCACGCCACCCGATGCGATGACGCCCGCCCGCCGCTTGCGCAGCATCTTCAGCGGCTCGGTCGGCAATCTGGTGGAGTGGTACGACTGGTATGTCTACGCCGCGTTCTCGCTGTACTTCGCCGACGTGTTCTTTCCCGGCGGCGACCGCACCAGCCAGCTACTGAAGACCGCCGTGATCTTCGCGGTGGGTTTCCTGATGCGGCCACTGGGCGGTTGGCTGCTTGGCCGCTACGCCGACCGCCACGGCCGCAAGCGCGCGTTGATGCTGTCGGTGGTGATGATGTGCGCGGGCTCCCTCATCATCGCCTGCACGCCGGGCTATGCGAGCATCGGCGTCGCTGCGCCGGTCTTGCTGGTACTGGCGCGCCTGCTGCAAGGGCTCAGTGTCGGCGGTGAGTACGGCGCGTCGGCCACCTACCTGAGCGAAATGGCTACCCGCGAGCACCGCGGTTTCTGGTCGAGCTTCCAGTACGTCACCCTGGTAATGGGCCACCTGGTCGCACTCGGCGTGCTGATCGCGCTGCAGCGCGTCTTCCTCACCGACGAGCAACTGCGCGACTGGGGCTGGCGCATTCCGTTCGCGATCGGCGCCGTGGCGGCGCTTGTCGCGTTGTGGTTGCGCCGGAACATGGTGGAAACCGAATCGTTCGCCCGCAGCGAATCCGACGCGAGCGCTACGCACCAGCAGTCGCAAGGCACGCTGCGGGCGTTGATGCAGCATCCGCGCGCGGTGCTGGCCGTGGTCGGCCTGACGATGGGCGGCACGCTGGCGTTCTATACGTACACGACCTACGTGCACAAATTCCTCGTCAACAGCGCCGGCATGGCGGCGGAGACGGCCAGCCTGATCAACGCGTCCACGCTGTTCTTCTACATGCTGCTGCAACCGGTCGTCGGCGCGCTGTCGGACCGCATCGGCCGGCGCCGCATCCTGATCGCCTTCGGTGTGCTGGGCACGCTGTTCACCGTGCCGATCCTCAGCCAGCTGCAGAACGTGCAGAGCGCCAGCCACGCGTTCTGGCTGGTGATGGCGGCGCTGGTGATCCTGAGCGGCTATACCGCGATCAATGCGGTGGTGAAGGCGGAAATGTTCCCGGTCGAGATCCGCGCACTGGGCGTAGGCCTGCCGTATGCGCTCGCCGTGGCGGCCTTCGGCGGCACTGCCGACATGGTCGCGCTGTGGTTCAAGAAGGCCGGCATGGAAACCGGCTTCTACTGGTACGTCACTGCCTGCATCGCGTGCTCGCTGCTGGTGTACCTGTGGATGCCCGACACCCGGCGCACCTCGCTGATCGACCGCGACGCGCACTGACGGCATGCGACAATCGCCTGCGGTGACAGGAGAACAGGGCATGCAGGCAGCACTTCCCCACGTCGTCATCGTCGGCGGCGGCTTCGGTGGCCTCTGGGCCACGCGCGCGTTGGCCGGAGCGCCCGTCCGCATCACCCTGATCGATCGGCACAACCATCATCTTTTCCAGCCGCTGCTGTACCAGGTGGCGACTGCGGGCCTGTCCGCACCCGACATCGCCGCGCCGCTGCGGCACATCCTGCGCAAGCAGCAGAACGTCGAAGTACGGTTGGCCGATGTCGCGTCGATCGCGCCCCAGGACAAGCAGGTGGTGTTCGCCGATGGCAGCGCCCTCGCCTTCGATTACCTGCTCGTGGCCACCGGCGCGACGCATGCCTACTTCGGTCACGACGAATGGGCCGCGCACGCACCGGGCTTGAAGACGCTCGACGACGCGCTCCAACTGCGCCGCCACCTGCTGCTCGCCTTCGAACGTGCAGAGGCGGAAAGCGATCCGCAGAAACGCGCGGCCTGGCTCAGCTTCGCCATCGTCGGCGGCGGCCCGACTGGCGTCGAGCTCGCGGGCACGCTGGCCGAGATCGCGCGGCACACACTGAAGAACGAGTTCCGCCATATCGATCCCTCGCAGGCACGCGTGCGCCTGGTGGAAGCCGGGCCACGCGTGTTGGCATCGTTTCCCGAGGCCTTGTCGGAGCAGGCGCGCCGGCAGCTCGAAAGGCTCGGCGTTGAAGTGGCGACCGGAACGCCGGTGAGCCACATCGACGACGACGGTTACCGGCTCGGCGATACCTTCGTTCCCGCGAAGACGGTCGTATGGGCCGCCGGTGTCGCTGCATCGCCGTTGGCGCGCTCGCTCGGCGTGCCGCTGGACCGTGCCGGACGCGTGGCGGTGGAGCCCGACCTGAGCGTACCCGGCCACCCGGACATCTTCGTGGCCGGCGACCTGGCCTCCCTCAGCACCGACGGTCGTCCGGTGCCGGGTGTCGCGCCCGCCGCGAAACAGATGGGCGGGCACGTGGCGAAGGTGCTGCGCGCACGACTGGCGGGACGTCCGTCACCGGGCGCCTTCCGCTACCGCGACTTCGGCAACCTCGCCACCATCGGACGCATGGCCGCGGTCGTCGACTTCGGCCGGCTGAAGTTCTCCGGCTTGCTCGCCTGGTGGTTCTGGCTTACCGCGCACGTGTTCTTCCTGATCGGCTTCCGCAACCGGCTCGTCGTGCTGCTGAACTGGTTCTGGGCGTACTGGAGCTACCAGCGCGGCGCGCGGATCATCCTCGGTAAAGACGAAGATCAGACCGGATCGACGCGGCAGGCATAGCAGCCGCGACGCGCGTTGTGAACGTGCAGGTAGGCGACGCCCGGCAGATCGAGCAGCCGTTTCAGGTGGGGAAGTGCATCGGTGCCTTCGACCACCTCGGCATCGCGCATCACGCCCTCTTCGTCGTAAGCGCGCAGCGACAGCAGGCGCCGCGGAAACGTAGGCGGCAACGCGTCGCGGAACTCCACCGATGACGCCTTCAGGGCCGCTTCGCTGACGAAGATCGGACCGCTGGCGCGATACGGCCCGGCGACATCATGGTGGAGATAGGGAAGCAGCAACAGGGCGTCTCCCCGGCGCGCATCCTGCAGCGTGACGCGACACGGGAAGCCATGGTCGGCATCCGCGACGACGCGGCGGATGTTGCGCGCCGCCAGCGCGGCATCGTCGAGCGCGAACAGCGGCAGGAAAGGGGCGGGGGACAGGCCCCGGATCACGAACGACATGGCGTCACTCCTGTGGAAGTGACGCCATGTTGGTGTCGCACGGGCGATCCGGCTATCCGGATCTTGCGCGGTTTACTCGTCGCCCAGGGGGTACCGCTTCCCGTTCGCCATCACCAGTTCACCCTCACCGATGCGCTCGCTGTCCGCGTCCACGGTGATGAATTCGGCCTCCAGCCGGCCGGCACCCTTGCTGCCTTTCAGATCGAAGATGTAGCGCTCGCCTTCCGCCGCCCACGACGCTTCACGATCGAAGGCCGCTTCACGGATATCGCCGATGTGGCGCTTCACCACGGGATGCGCCTGCATGGCGGCGTTGGCCTGCAGGACGAAGATTCCGTCCTGTTGCGCGAAAGTCTCGGGAATGTCGCCACGCCCGGTGTCCGCGCGGGACGATGCCTGCTCGCTCGCTGTCGGCGGCTCGCCTTCGAACGCGAATTCGCGCCCGTCCGCCAAGGTCAGCACGCCCTTGCCGAGACGTTCGGTGTCCGCATCCACGGTGATGAACTCGGCCAGCAAGCGGCCGCGTCCCTTGTCGCCGGCGAGCGCGAACACGAACTCATCCGCGCCTTCCGCTTCGCTGCTGGCCGTCAGGTCCAGTTCGAACGACGACAGCGTGCCGATGTGCTGTTGCACCAGCGGATAGCGTTGCGCCGCGGCACGCGCCTGGCGGGTGAAAATGTTGTCCTGCATGTCGCCGAACAGCGACGTGTCCGCCTCATCGTCCTCGGGCTCCTCCACACCACGCGGTTCGCCTTCGAACGGCAGGCGGCGACCGTCCTGCAAGGTCAGGACGCCTTTGCCCAGGCGCTCGGTGTCGGCGCTGACGGTGATGAAGTCGGCCTCCAACGTTCCGCGCCCCTTGCTGCCAACGAGGTCGAACACGAACGCGTTCATGCCGGCCGCCGCACCGGTAGCCACTTCGTTCATCGTGAACGTGTCGATCCGGCCGATGTGTTCCTGCACGAGCGGATACCGCTGCGCGGCCTCGCGCGCTTGCCGGGTGAAGATGTCCTTGCCTTCCGCGAGCGCCGCTTCATCGTCGTGCGCGTGGTCGTGTTCGGCCTCCGCGGCGAGCGCATCGGCGTTTCCGTCGATGTCGTGCGTGGTGCCATCCGCCATCACCAGCGTGCCGGGGCCCAGGACTTCCTCGGTCGGGCTGACGGTGATGAAGCGTGCAGTGACGCGCCCCTTGCCTCGGCTGCCCATCACGTCGAACACCAGGACGTCAGGGCCCGGTTCGTCCATGCTCGCAGGCTCGTCCAGCGACACCGTGCGGATCGCACCCAGGTGTTTGGCCACGATCGGGTCCACCTGCATCGCAGCGCGGGCCTGCGCGTCGTATTCCTCGCGATCGATCCCGAAGGTGATGCGGCCTTGCGCATCCGCCGCCTTCGCTCCATCAGCGCCTCGCGCCCATGCTTCGTTCGTCGCCATGGCGCAGGTGCCCACGACGAGCCAAGCCAGCCCCACGATCCAACGCCCCTGTTTCCCCCACCGCATGCCCTGCTCCTGTGATGTCGTCGTCCGGTACGGACTGCGGCGTAGTGGATCACACTTTCGGCAGCGGATGAATCCGCCAAAACGCAAAGAGGCTCCTTGCGGAGCCTCTCGTCTTTGGCCTGCGGTGCCTGTGTCAGGCGGCGAACAGGGCCTTCATCTTCTTCAGCGCATTGGCTTCGACCTGGCGCACGCGCTCTGCGGAAATGCCGTACTCGTCGGCAAGTTCCTGCAGCGTCACCTTGCTTTCGCCATCCAGCCAGCGACGCTTGATGATGTCGCGCGAGCGGTCGTCGAGATTCGCCAGACCCTCGCGCAGCAGCTCGAGCTGGTTGTCTTCGCTGTCGGCGCGCTCGTAGGCCTGCGACGGATCCTCATCGCGTGCGACCAGGTAGCTGGCCGGCGACGGCGGCGCGTGATCGTCGTCTTCGTCGGACGGCGCATCGAAGCCGATGTCGCGCCCCGACAAACGCGACTCCATCTCAAGCACTTCGCGCTCGGACACATTGAGGTCCTTGGCGATCGCGCTGACTTCTTCCGCGTTCATCCAGCCCAGGCGGGTCTTGGACTTGCGCAGGTTGAAGAACAGCTTGCGCTGCGCCTTGGTCGTGGCGACCTTCACGATGCGCCAGTTCTTCAGGATGAACTCGTGCATCTCGGCACGGATCCAGTGCACGGCGAAGCTCACCAGGCGGACGCCCATGTCGGGGTCGAAGCGCTTGACGGCCTTCATCAGGCCGATGTTGCCTTCCTGGATCAGGTCGCCGAGCGGCAGGCCGTAGCCGTTGTAGCCACGGGCGACATGCACGACGAAGCGCAGGTGCGAGTGCACCAGTTCGCGCGCGGCGTCGAGGTCTTCATCCTCGCGGTAGCGGTTGGCGAGCTCACGCTCGTTTTCCACCGACAGCACCGGGATCTGGTGCACGGCGCTGATGTAGGCGTCGAGCGAACCCAGGGCGCTGGGGATCGGCAGATTGTTGGGGACCAGGGCGGTGGTGGAGGTGATCTGGTTCATGGGCAAGGATGTTAGCAGTCGGGGGGTTCGACTGCTAACCACATGGGAAGTTCCCTTTGTCCCACCGGTGCAACAATCCCAGGGACCCGCGGGGCGCAGAAATTTCCATTGGCTTTCAAATAGTTGGCGAATTCGAACCTTGATGCCCGGAAGCAGCCTGGAGATGGAAGGCGTTCATTCAGCTTTTGCCGCCATCGCGACAACCACAGGGGGGTGCGCTGTCGCCTGCCTCGCGAGAACGGCAGCAGCGAGGCCGTCGCCGCCCAACTGCGATGGATGGAACCCGGGGCGGAGGTAGTCCCACAAGTGCCCGATCGTGCGACGGCCCATGTGGTGGTTCGATCCCAGATGGGCGGCAGCCTGGCGGAGAGTGGCCCTGCGCCAGAACGCGCCATCCTGGACCAGCAACGCCACCGCCAGGCCCGTCATCAGCACGTAGAACAACGCGGCCGTCGTCGCCGCACCCGCAAGCCGCACCGGATAGCTCGGAGAAATCGCCTGCAGCAGGTCGAAGGCGACCGCACGATGTTCGATCTCTTCCGCGAAATGCCACTCCATCAAGTCCTTCACTCGCGGATCTGCTCTTTCGAGCATGGCCTGCGACAGAAACTCGTAACCCAAGTACGCATTGATGTGTTCGACACAGCTGACCAGCGACGCGCGCAGCCATAGCGGCGCCCAGCGATCCATCGTCTTGAAGATGGCGCGGTCCACGATCCGCTCGAAGCCTCTGTAGGCATAGCCCTGCGCATCCAGATTGTCCCAATAGCGCTTGTGTGCGACGCCATGCTGGGCTTCCTGACGGATGAAGGCTTGGCACCGCTTGCGCAGGGATTCATCCGTGATGCGCGGCAGGCACGCATTCAACGTGCGGATGTAAAACGCTTCATTGGCCGGCACCAGCACCGTGTAGGCATTCAGCAGCGAGGACACCACTTCGTTTCCCGGCAACCAGTGCTTCGGGATGTCGTACGTAAACGCCTCAACGAAGCGGCGCGGCGTGATCGATTCGTCCATGGAAACAACTCCTGTTCCAGCGACAGGCGCGCCTTCTCTACGCGAGTGAACGCACGTACATCCTGCCGGATTTCGGCGGGCCGTCAGGGCGCCAATACTGGTCAGGGCTTCGCGCTGGGCTCCGCCACCGACTGCGCTTCGCGGAGCACCCTGAGCAGGTTCTCGCCCCATATCTTTCGGACATCATCTTCACCGTAGCCCGCGGCGAGCAAACGCGCCGTGACGAGCGGCAGCGCGCCCACATCCTCCATTCCCTCCACGCCACCGCCGCCATCCCAGTCCGCCCCCACACCGACGTGATCCACGCCCGCCACCTTGATGATGTGCAGCAGGTGCGACATGTAGTCGTCCAGCGTCGCGCGCCTCACCGGATAGCGCGCTTCGATCTCCCGGCGCTCGGCAAGATACACAGGCGCGGCTTCGACGGACAGCCTGCTCTCCGGCCCATACTTATCCGAGAGCGCATCGAGCGCGGCCTCGCGCTCGGGCACCTTGGGAATGCTGACCAGATAGCCACCGAACGCGTTCACGTGGATGACACCGCCCTTCTTGGCGAGGCGTCGGATCCGGTCGTCGTCGATGTTGCGAGGATGATCGAATACCGCGTCCGCGCTGGTATGCGACAACACGATCGGCGCACGGGACACCTCGAGCAACTGGTCGAACACTGCGTCGCTGGCGTGGGATGCGTCCAGGAGGATACCCAGGCGATTCGCCTCGGCCACCAGCGCTCTACCGGCGGGACTCAGGCCGCCCCACTCAGGCCCCTTCGCATCCGTGGACGAGTCGCCGAAATCGTTGTTCAACACATGCGTGATGCCGAGCATGCGCAGGCCGAGGCCGTGATAGACCTCCAGCAAACTCGGATCAGCGGCCAGCGGTGCGGCATTCTCCATACTGATGAATGACACGCGCTTGCCGGCCTTCGCGATGCGCAACGCATCGTCCGACGTCAATGCGAGCTCCATGGCATCAGGGTGGGAAGCGAGCATCTCGCGAATAGCCACCAGCCGCGCGAGACCGTGGTTACGCGCGGTGCGCTTGCCTGCTTCGTCTCTCGCACCCTGCGCGGTATAGATCACCCAAAAGCCGCCATCCAGCCCCCCTGACTTCATGCGCGGCAAGTCGACTTGCGACATATCGCCTTCATTCGCGTGATCGTCCGCGATGTTCCAGCCGGGCCGCCCGAGGTTGGCGGGCGTATCCAAGTGCGTATCTAGGACGAGGGCATCCTCGTGCACCTGGCGAGCGTGGGCCGACACCTGCTCCGCTGCGAAGGCGCTTTGCCCTAGTGCGAAGAGAAATGCGCCGACAACCCAAGACTGCTTCATGCACCGCCCCCTGACGTGAGATGAAAGTCGATTGTTGGCGAAAGCCGCGCAAGAAAAAACCCCCAGCTTTTCAGCTGGGGGTTTTGGGGTAAAGCCCCTGGCGATGACCTACTCTTGCATGGCTTAAGCCACACTACCATCGGCGCGGCTGCGTTTCACTTCCGTGTTCGGGATGGGAACGGGTGGGACCACAGCGCTAATTTCACCAGGGAGAGGGTTGGAGCGTCGCCATCCAAGGAACGGATTAAGGCGCCAATCTCTCATAGGGTCTTGTGACGTAGCGGGCATTGGATTTTCTCTGACGATATCGTCGAGTCCAAGGCCACTTGAGGTTATATGGTCAAGCCGCACGGATCATTAGTATCAGTTAGCTCAATGGGTTGCCCCACTTACACACCTGACCTATCAACCACCTAGTCTTGATGGTTCCTTTAGGGGGCTTGTGCCCCGGGAAGTCTCATCTTGAGGCGCGCTTCCCGCTTAGATGCTTTCAGCGGTTATCGCTTCCGAACATAGCTACCCGGCAATGCCACTGGCGTGACAACCGGAACACCAGAGGTTCGTCCACTCCGGTCCTCTCGTACTAGGAGCAGCCCCTCTCAAACTTCCAACGCCCATGGCAGATAGGGACCGAACTGTCTCACGACGTTCTGAACCCAGCTCGCGTACCACTTTAAATGGCGAACAGCCATACCCTTGGGACCGACTACAGCCCCAGGATGTGATGAGCCGACATCGAGGTGCCAAACACCGCCGTCGATATGAACTCTTGGGCGGTATCAGCCTGTTATCCCCGGAGTACCTTTTATCCGTTGAGCGATGGCCCTTCCATACAGAACCACCGGATCACTAAGTCCTACTTTCGTACCTGCTTGATCCGTCGATCTCGCAGTCAAGCACGCTTATGCCTTTGCACACAGTGCGCGATGTCCGACCGCGCTGAGCGTACCTTCGAGCTCCTCCGTTACTCTTTGGGAGGAGACCGCCCCAGTCAAACTACCCACCATACATGGTCCCCGATCCGGATTACGGACCTAGGTTAGAACGTCAAGCACATCAGGGTGGTATTTCAAGGTTGGCTCCACCGAAGCTAGCGCCTCGGTTTCATAGCCTCCCACCTATCCTACACAGACGAACTCAACGTTCAATGTAAAGCTATAGTAAAGGTTCACGGGGTCTTTCCGTCTTGCCACGGGAACGCTGCATCTTCACAGCGATTTCAATTTCACTGAGTCTCGGGTGGAGACAGCGCCGCTGTCGTTACGCCATTCGTGCAGGTCGGAACTTACCCGACAAGGAATTTCGCTACCTTAGGACCGTTATAGTTACGGCCGCCGTTTACTGGGGCTTCGATCAAGAGCTTCGCCTTGCGGCTGACCCCATCAATTAACCTTCCAGCACCGGGCAGGCGTCACACCCTATACGTCCACTTTCGTGTTTGCAGAGTGCTGTGTTTTTGATAAACAGTCGCAGCGGCCTGGTTTCTGCGACCCCCCTCAGCTATAGCCCGCATGGGCCACCAAAGGGGGTGCACCTTCTCCCGAAGTTACGGTGCCATGTTGCCTAGTTCCTTCACCCGAGTTCTCTCAAGCGCCTGAGAATTCTCATCCTACCCACCTGTGTCGGTTTACGGTACGGTCTGCGTGAGCTGAAGCTTAGGAGCTTTTCCTGGAAGCGTGGTATCAGTGACTTCGTCCTAAAGGACTCGTCTCGGTGCTCGGTCTTAAAGGATCCCGGATTTGCCAAAGATCCAAACCTACCGCCTTTCCCCCGGACAACCAACGCCGGGTACACCTAACCTTCTCCGTCCCTCCATCGCACTCACGCGAGGTGCAGGAATATTAACCTGCTTCCCATCGACTACGGCTTTCGCCCTCGC